>JAFUXB010000004.1 GCA_017477255.1 Bacilli bacterium | reverse complement strand
GAACCAATATGGGCATTATTAGCAACAGAAGTAATGGAATGACCAGCTAGAACTTTATCCACTAATTCAAATCGTTTTTCAGGCGTCCAATTTTTGTTGGTTGAGGAATGTTTTAAACCGTTAGTTCCCAAATCATTATAAATTTTTACCCATCCTTTAACATGATGCATAAATGTTATGCGCTGATTCCTAGTTTTTCCAGGTGTCGCAATATATTCGCCATTTTTATACTTGTTTACGCATTCAAGTTTGAATTCCCATGAATATTTCATAGAAAAAGTACCCCTTTCCTAATGTCTAGGATTTGGGGTACCTTTCATTTTGCAGGCTTCTTTAAGGTTTTAGCTATTTATTTCCTTTTTCTTTAACTTCAATTACTTGTTGTTTTTGAGCTATTTTTCCACCAAGATATCCTGCAAGAAGAGTAGCAACATCTATACCAGTTGCTTCTTTTATACCTTGGAAAATTTGAGTTCCATTTTTAGTAATTTCTTCACCAAGTTTTGCAGTATTTCCTTCACCATACATTGTAATATTTCCAATTTTTGATAAGGCTTCTGCAGTTGGTTTAGCATAAGCTTCAACAGTATTAGGAATAACATTTGAATCAAGAACTAATTGTAATGTAGCAGCTTCTCCATATTGTTTCATGGCTTCTGCTTTTTTCTTAATTGCTTCAGCTTCGGCTTCACCTTTAGCTCTAATTCCTTCAGCTTCTGCTAATGCAGCTTCTTTTTTAGCATTTGCTTCAGCAATTAAAGATGCAGCACGTTTTTCTGCTTCATATAAATCAGCATCAGCTTTAGCTTTTCTTTCACTAGCTTCAGCTTCAGCATTTTTAACTACAGAATATAAACTTGCATCAGCTTCTCTTTCAGCTTTATATTTTTCAGCATCAGCTTTTTTATTGATCTCTGCATCTAATTTCTTTTGAGCAATTTCAGCACTCTTTTCATTTAATGTAATTTCTTTAGTCTTTTTAGCAATTTCTGCTTCAACTTCATTATTATTAAGTACTAATTGTTGTTTTTGTCTTTGAATTTCATAAGCAACATCAGCATCAGCTTTAGCTATATCTTCATTTCTTTTAAGTTCAGCTTTCTTTAATTCTAATGCGTTATTTTGTGCAGCTATTTCTAAAGCACTATTAACACGTGCATCATTTGCTTCCTTATCAGCTTCAGCTTTAGCGATTGCGATATCTCTTTCAGCATTAGCTTTAGCAATTGATGCATCTTTTTGAATTTGTGAGACATTATCAATACCTAAGTTATAGATAACACTATTTGAATCAGAGAAGTTTTGAATATTAAAGTTAACAACTTCAATACCAAGTTTAGCCATATCAGGAACAACGTTTTCCATCACTTTTTCAGCAATTCCTTTACGGTTTTGAACAAGAGTTTTAATATTGGCTGTACCAATAATTTCTCTCATGTTACCTTGTAAAATTTGTTGAACTTGGGCTTGAAGATCAGCATTTGAAATACCAAGTAAACTTTCAAAAGCTCTATGTAATAATTGTGGATCACTAGAAATTTTTAAGTTAGCAACACCATCAACATTAATATTGATAAATTCAGTAGTTGGGATTGGTTCGTCAGTTTTAATATCAACTTGGAAGACTTTAAGAGATAATTTATCTTGTCTTTGGAAGAATGGAATTCTAAATCCAGCCTTTCCAATTAAAATTTTCTTTTTACCCATACCTGAAATCATAATAGCTTCATCAGGTCCTGCTTTAACATAACTTGTTAAAAACAAAATAACAAAAAGAAAAACAATAACACAACCTACAATAATAAGAGCAATAACCCATCCTTGCATAAGAAATACCTCCTTTTTTCTTATTAGTTATATTATTCAACAAAATAATATAATTTGTAAATGAAATGATATAAGAATTTTTTTTGGTAATTAAAATTTAAAAACTAACTTTAAACTCTTAAGACAACATTTATTTAAAGTAGCTTTCTACAACATTAAAACCCATCAATATTAGATTGAATTATTGCTCTTTTTAATTTCATTTAAAAACTTATTTTTGTAATCTTCAATTTTCATTAAATTTTTATCTAAAGTAAAGTAACATTCATCATTATCATGTAAAACTATTGTAATTTTGGTGTCTTCACTTAGAAATGCTTCGCCTACAAATGTAATGTCATATTGAAAAATTATATCTAAAAACTCCCTTAAAACCTTAGGTTCAAATATTATTTTTAAATATGTATATTCCTTTTTAAAGTATCCTTTTTTAATAATCTCTTCGTATTTTAATTCAAGTTTTTTAATCTCTTCAATTCCTTTAATGTAATTAGGACTTTCTATTATAGTACCATCAAACCTTATAACTTTTAAAACCTGTAGTAAAACAGCCACTAAAAAATTTTTTTCATGTTCTTGCGATTTAAAAATCCACTCATCAAAATTCGCACGAACCATATTTTTACCCATTTTAGTATACTCTATATATTTCATTAAAACCTCCTCTTTATTATTTTCCATAAAAAACAATAAATTTTATATAACTTCTACTCTATTGTCTTTTTTATTTTAGATTTAACTATTTCTCCAATTAAATCCCAATATCTCTGTTCAAATTTGTAGAAGAAAAGACTTATTTTCCTTCTTTTAGCAGTTAATTTAGGGTCTTCCCAATAAGGTTCAATACGAATATTTTTTCCATCATAAAACAAGTTTATTTCTAAATCATTAAATTCTAGCCATACATAAACCTTCAGCAAAAAGCGTTCATTTTGAAAATAAAAATATTCGCCTCCATTTTTTTCATAAGTTACTGAACAATGATATTCAGTAACTAAATAATTAAAAGCATTCATTATCATTTCATACGCCATATTTTTCTCCTTAAAGTTACTTAATTGATCAACTATTTATATTAATTCATATGTTTTCATATTAAAATTCGATTTAAATATTATTTAGATATACTTTATATTCATCAACTAAGAAAGATGCCATTTTTGTTGCTTCTATCTCTAAACTTCGATTTGATCTTTTTGTATCTTGTAAAAAATACCATTGATAATAATAAGTTAGCAGCTTAGTCAATTGAAATATATCGTCTAAATTATTATAAAATGTGTCCTCACTTCCTATTGGCAAATAAATAGAAGGAAATGTTTTCTTTTTTTCATCACCTGGAAAGAAAATTCCATAGCAATATTTATTATTTGCTGATTTATATTTGCTACCTGCTGTAAGATGAATATAACATCTTAATGGGAAAAAATATCTCTTTCGTAAAAATTTTAAATATTCACAGATAAAATTAGCTTTTTTTAAATTAATGTTCTTATCTTTTATGATTCTTAAATCCCTTTTGCTTGAGTCTAGATAATAACTTTTAAATTCATAATCAATCCAACTAACAAATTTATTCATATTCATCACTTAATTTAAAGCTCATGTACTACTCATTAATCATTATATTATTTTATAGCTTACATCTAATAAATAAACTCACAAAATAAGGAATAATAAAAATCAAAAAAGAAAGTGAAATATCACTTAAATAAGCTAGTCCATCGGATAATCTAGTTAAAATATTAATAGCTACAGTTAAACCAATAAAAACTATTAAGATTATGTTTTTGATTTTTTTCTCGTTTTCTACAACAAAACTAATAGATCCAATTATTAAAATAGGAGAATAAATAGAAAGAAAATCAGGAAAATTAGAAAAATCACTATCACTAATATGCTTTAATTCCATTAATTCTAATTTATTTTCACATGTTTTATACCAAGGAATATATTCAATTTCTCTAGTATAAGAAATTAAATAATTAACTCTATTTGATACTAAATATAAAAGTAAAAATGAAATAATTAATGAAATTACAATCGATAAACCTGTAAATATGATTCTATTAATGTCTTCTTCTTTTATATATTTATAAGCAAATCTAAAACCATAAAAAACAAATAAAAATGCAAATAACAATACAATAATAATTGCTAAAGGTTTAGCTAAAAAATTAAACCATCCTTCTTTACTTAATAAAAGGAAAAATAATGAAAATACACCAGCAAAACTAACTAATATCCCTAATAAAATAACTAATATTCTATGAGATGTTTTGTTATAAAAAGACACTCCAAATTTAATTAATATTCCACCTAAAACACTAACAATTCCAAAAGCAAAAAAGCTTAAAATTACATTAAAAACCATCCAGATTGGCGCTCTTTTTACTAAAAATAACGATTTACTTATTTCAAAATCTAAAAAAGTTCCTAATAAAAATAAGATTAAGAATGTAATTAAAACTATTAAACTTATTAATCTTTTTTTAGTCATGTTTACTCCCTATAACTAAATTGATTTTGGCAGAAACTAATTAGTTTATTTTTATTCATTGTAGGTTTTTTAACCATCAAACTTGCTACTATTTCTTCATCATAATAAAAATTTATAATTCTATATTCACTTGAATTTACAACATCATTTCTAATTTTGTAAATAAGATCAATTGATTCATTTCGTTCAAATTTTTTACACGTAAAATAACAAGTCAAATAATTTGAAAAAAACTTATTAAAATTCCAGTTAAAAGATATACAAAAGCATTTATTTTCATTTAAGTTAGCAAAAAAATATCGATATTCCCCACCATTTCCATTTCCAATTAAGATCAAATAATTTTTTAATTCAGTATCTTCAATATATGCATCATGCAAAAATGATGAATTAAGTGCATATTTTTCTTCTGTTTTATTTTCTACATTAAAAAAATTAAAGAAATAATTATTATTTTCTTGTTCATAACTTCTGCTACAACTTAGTAACAAAAAAGAAATCATTAAAATAAGTGTTCTTTTATAAATCATAATTTAATTTTATATTAAAAAAATAAACAATCATACTATTTAATTGATTAAATCAGCGTTTTCTAAAAACTCCTAATTTCATCTTATTTATACTAGACACTTTTTCGCTATTTTGCAAAACTGTCTAGTAGCACTAGACACTTTTACATCATATTTTTTTATCATTTTTTAAAATAAATACTTGCACGAATAATATTAATATATTATATTAATAGCAGTGAAAAGCAAACTCATAGCAATATGGGGACGCAAAGCTATAGGGCCTTATAGAGGTAGCCAGTTGCCGTCAAGAAAGTAGATACGGTAAACTGGTATTTTTTATTTAAAGGGTGAATATGGCAATTAAAAATAGCAAACCATTAAAATTAGTTGCAGCAACTTCTGTTGTTATTTTCACTTTACTTGCTTGTTTTAGTGGCGTATTTGCTTGGTTTACAAGTGTTAGAGCACAAGACACTAGTGGTAATTCAATGGCAATTGATTCTATTAGTGGTAAATTTTATAAATTAAGTTTACATAGACATGTTGAAGGAACTGGTGATTTTGAACCACAATCAACTGCAACTACTGTTTCTTTTAATAAAGAAGCTGAAGCTTCAGTTACAATTAGAAGTTGGAATCCAAGAGATCTAGATCCAGTTAATATGGATAACGCTTTACTTATGGGTAGCTATAACCCAAATCATCAAAGTGATCCTGTTTTAATGCTTATTGAATTAAATGATTCTTATACAATTGAAGAAGGATCATCTTATAAAATTAATGCATCAATTACTAAACCTGTTGAAGGTAGTGATACTTATGATGCAGATGTTACTTCATTTAAAAAAAGATATGGATTAAAAGATACTGATCCTCTTGAACCAGAATTTATTGGAAAAAATGTTGGATATGATTTTGATGTAACAACTGATGATAATCCATTAAGTTCAATTGTTAAATATTATTCAACTGCTTATGCAGATGAAGATGCTTTAGACGCAATTACAAGTGATTCTTCATATGATATTTCAAAATCAAGTCTAACTACTACTGGTTCATTTTTTACAATGACTACTAGTACAGATGGAACTATGACTTATAATCAAGATTTTGATGATACAAAAGATTTTTATGTAGCTAACGCAGGTGAAACTGTTAAATATATTGCAGTTATTTTTGATTATTACTCAGAAGCTTTAGAATATATCTATAATATCAACTTAGGTGATGAAAGACTTGATGAAGATATTATTAAATTTAAATGTGATTGGAATATGGTGGTCTAAATGAAAAGTAGAACTTTAAGAAAAATTATTGCTGCTACAACTTTAGTATTAGGAGTTGCTATTTCAGTCACTTCTTCTTTATCTTGGTTTGATGAAACAGTAAAAATTGAAACTGAAAATGTTACTGGTGTTTCAGAAGGTGCTTATTTCCATAGTGGAAACGGAACTAAAGATTATCCTTATACTATTACAAGAAAAAGACATTTATATAACTTAGCATGGCTTCAATATTTAGGATATTTTCTTTCAAAAGATAGTGAAGGAAATATAAAAAGTGAACAAAACACTGTTTATTTCAGACTTTTAAATGATATTAATATGGATGGAATGTATATTCCTCCAATTGGAACAAGTGAATATCCATTTATTGGAAACTTTGATGGTCAAGGTTATAAAGTTACTAATTTTAAAACAACTAATGATTATTCAGATTTTACTGGCGAAGGACAAAAACACCCTTACACTGTTACAACTGATAATTTTAAAGATAATCAAGTCAAAATTGTTGGTTTTTTTGGTGTAGTTGGTTCAATTGGTGATTCTTCAAATTACACATATGATTCAAAAACTAACCAAGTTAAAAATGTTGGACTTGATAACTTTGAAGTTAAATCAAAAGCAACTGATACTTTAGTTGGTTTAGCTGCAGGTTATGTTAATGGTGAACTTGCTAGTGTTGCAGTTAATAATGGTAAGTTAAATTTAACATCTGAAACTGCAACTACTGCTTTAGATAGCACTAACTTAACTTCAAATGTTTCAGATTATAGTATTGTTGGTTATGCTACTGATCCTTATAAAACTAAAGTAACTAAAGTAAGTCAAAGTGCTTATAAAGTTAATAGAGCTCAAACCCAAGAATTTGTTGTTCAAGAAGATGGCGATGAAAACGGTTATGGTGGTTCAATTGATATGAAATCACTTCATACTAGATTAAATAACATTAAAGATAATTACGCCACTAATGCTAGATACGACTACTGGAGAACTTACGATTATCATTCTGGCGTTAAAGACACTAATTATACTGCAACAGCTTATGCATCTAATTATTATTCAGCCATTTATAATACTAACGATACTGCTGGTCACTATAATTTTGCATTACGTGATGACACCTACGACTCTCGTTATACTTATCTTGCTGGTGGTTACTATGAAACAGGTAATTATTATGAATTAGCTGATCATAAGCAGTTTGTTATATTCAATGGTACATACTATATTCAATGTAATGGAACAACAATTGACAAAACGACAAATGAATCTAACGCCACAACTTTTGAAATGGATTCTACTGGAAAAATTTTTTATAAAGTCAACAATTCCACGTATTATCTCAGAAATTATTATGGTGATTTAGCTGCTACAAACAACGAAGGATACGCCACTTCCTGGACTATAAACGATGATAAAACATATAGAATTATTGGGAGCACTTACAATTCTCAAAATTATTACATAAAATATGATACAACTTCTGAAAGTTGGATATTAGATACATATGAAGTCACTTATTCAATTTCATACCAAAATACAAATAACCACTTATCAACTAGCGGTAACAATTTAAGTAATTCAACAACAAATTCCCCTATTTGGTATTTAAGTTCATTAACAGGTACAACTACAATTTACACAATAATAAATGGTCAACGATACTACCTTTACAGAAATAATGGCAACTTAAGATTAAATACAAATAGTCAGAACTGGAATATAGAAAGCAACGGCGATTATTTAAGATTTTATAATTACAGAGACTATTATGGAAATTATTATCTATCTTTTTATTATAATAACTGGACTTTAAGGTCAAATACAAATAATGCAAATTTATTAGTAACAAAATATATACAAGATGTTAGTTCATATATACAAAAAACATCATTTACTACTATAAGTAAAGCAGGCCCAGATGAAGTCTTAGACAAAACAGTAGCCAAAATGACTTTTGAAGCTGAAAACACAACATATTTCCCTTTAGCAACAAAAAATAATACTAATGACTTTACTCCATTAGAAAAGAATTCTGCGTATATTATTTCTGGTTCATCAATTAGTGGAACAGTTAGTAGTTATAAAGATGTTGGAAATACTCGTGTTTCTTATTATCCAATTAGTGGCAATTTAAAAAACTTTGATAGATCTACTGGAGAATTCACGCAACTTTATACTGTTGATTATAGTGGCAGCACTCTTACAAGACAAACTATCCCAGAAAATAACACATACGTTAGATATAAAGATGCAAAGGCATCACTTGAAAAAGTTTTAAGCAATGATGGTACAAATGCCTATGGTATGCACTTTATGGATGCGTCAATTTCCAAGGAAAATATAATCACTGCTCCTTATGTTAAATTAAATAAAGATGACTTATATAATTATGAGTTACCTGTTAATTCAATTGACTTCCAATTAAAAGAATTTGGTTATATAAATTTTATAGCTGGTACATACTATGTAAGCACTCAAGGGACCGGCTACAACAACTCAAGTTTCTTTGCTTTATATAAAATAGAAAGATTAGATTCTGAACCTAAAAAGATTAATAGGATTTTAGAGATTGATAAAGTATACAAGCATACATCAGGTAATGAAAATTATTCATATGTATATCAATTAAAAGACGGCAATTCTACTTTCTATACAAAACCTTATAAAATAATAAATCAAGCTGGTGATAAAGCTTGGCTTGATGATAGTGATACAAGCCCTTATTCCACTAATACTTATGTAGAAACATTACCTTCAGGCTATACATTAGCTTTTGATGTAGCAAGAATTCGTAAAAATAATATTGCAACTTCAACTTTTAACTATAATGCTTATTATTTTGAAATACCTATGAATGATGGTGAATTCTGCTTAGGATCTGTTGAGGGCTCTGATGGCTCTTACTTAATGTACTTAGATATTGCAGCGAATGCACAAAATGTTGCTAGAACTGTATTTGCTGAATATTTCTTAAGATACGAAGATGAATATAATTTCCCAATTGGTGTTGCTGTTGTTAGTGATGTTGCTATCATTAGTACTCACACAAACACAACCGACCAAAGAACTTATGCTTCTGACTCATTTACAGTTATTATTGAACCTGGATATAAAGATAAGTTAGAAGTTTCTAGAGATACATCTGGAGCAATTCTTACTCGAAGTACGACAAGCAGCCTTGCTGAGCCGGGATATAAAGATGCTGATTTATCTTTAAAAGAAAACAACGAAGAAATTACAGAATTTAAATATAACAAACGTACTACTTACGAAACAGTAAGAAATATCATAATAGATAGAGATACACGATTAGAAAGTAATACAATTACTGTAATTGAAGAAAATTATATTGATGGTGTCTTAGATGGTTCTAGATCAGTAAAACAATATAATGAAACAATCGATGAAGCAAACTTAGTTTCACCTGATAAAGCTAAATATTATTTAGTAAATGCAGACAAAGGAACAGGCAAAATTTGTACTGAAAGCGAAATTATTACAGTCCAACCAGACAAATCCAATTCCAATGTATTAATAACTTACACTTACTTAATGCAAGATGGTTCTACTTCAACTAATACATTTGTATTAAACTTTACAAAAGAAACAGATACAAACTACTACACTGCTAATGGATACACAATTAGTGTTACATTAACTCCAGCTGAAGATAGTGAAGACACACTTGTAATGACTGTTACAGTTTATAATGCTAATGGTGAAAAAATATCAATTAATACCATCACTATCAATGGTACTGGACCTGTTGCTTAACAAAATAAGGAGCGAATTAAATCGCTCCTTTTAATATGCAAATAATGTGTTATTTTTTGATAAACCTTGTAAAACTCAACTCTTTTTGACTAATTTAGTAATTCCATATACTATAAAATGAGTTGCAACACCTGTAATTAAATAAGCACTAACGCTAATTAAAGTCCAAACTAAATGATGAACATTTTCATAAATGAATTTAAATACTCCAAATGTATGTCCATCATAAATATACATATAATCCATTCCAGTAATATGATCAAAAATAAATACTAATATTGCAAGTATCAAAAACAACCCTAAACCATATAAAAAGTCTAATTTTTCTACTTTATAAATACCTGTAATTAACATTATTAAAGGAACTATAAAAATTAATGTATGAAATAATAATGTATGTAATCCAAAAAATGAAAATACACTACATCCTTTTCCTCCAAAACCTACAAATAAAGTAATAAATCCCATAATCATATTAATAGTAACTAAGAAATTATTAGCTGCTTTTTTAATAATTGGAACTTTACAAAAGAAAGCTAAAGGAAACACATACATAAACATTGAACAAGAATGTAATGGCAATAGTATTGTTGTATCAAATGGTAAATTTTCCATTCCTTTAGCTACACATGTCCAAACAATAATCCATTTAACTAAATCTATCGCAATAACAAAAATCCACATAGAAATTAATGTAATTCTAATTGTGGATTCTTTTTTCTTTCTTAATAAAAAACTTAATGCTAAACCTACTATAATAGTTAAAGCAATAAATAAAAAATGTTCTAATGTAAAACTAAATGGACCTTCTCTATTAAACCAATCTCTTTTAAGAAAAAAGTTCATATATTATAGCAAAAACACTGCAAATCTAAGCTATTTTTAAAAAATTAACCTAATTGATCAATTTTAGAAATAATGTTTACGTAAGAAAAATTAAGTTCTTCCATTTCTTTTTCTAAATCTACTTCTTCTAAATTTTCATAATTTCTAACTTTTTCACAAATAGCACTAGAAATACTAAAAAGTGGAGTTAATGATAAATTTCCTGCAACACCTTTAAGTGAATGTGAAGCTTCAAAAACCTTTTTATAATCTTTTTCTTCATAGCCACTAACTATATCGCCATAACTATTGCTTTGCTTAAACATAACAAGCATTCTAGTAATAAGTTGTTCATTCATTAATCTACCAAGTGCTTCTTGATAGTTTCCGCCAATAAGCACATAAAATTCCTGTAAAGTCATATTAACTCTCCTTTTCTAATAATAATATAAAATCATCATATTTAAGTGGTTTTGATAAGTAATATCCTTGAATTAAGTTACATCCTAATGATTTTAAGAAATCGCATTGTTCTTTAGTTTCAACACCTTCTGCTACAGTTTTTACTTTTAAAATCTTTGAAAGATTTATTATAAACTTGATAACTTTTCTTGAATTCTTATTTGAATCAAACTTTCTCATAAATATCATATCTAGTTTTAAATAATCAAAAGGAAGATCTGTAATTGCATTTAATGTAGAATATCCAGTACCAAAATCATCCATTTCAATTAAATAATTATCATTTCTAAATGAATTTAAAATTCCTATTAATTGTTCTCCATCACGAGTATAAGCGCTTTCAGTAACTTCTAAATGAATGTCTTTATGTTCTAAATTATTTTTAGCTAAAATGCTATCAACTTTCTTTTTAATTTCTAAAACAAAAAAGTCATTTCTTGAAAAATTAACTGAGATCTGCAGGGTTTTTGAATAATTCTCTTTAAAAAACTTTAAATCTTTACATACTTTTTGAAGCACATAAGTATCTAATTTTTTAATTAATCCATTCTTTTCAAAAAGTGGAATAAAATCCCCTGGAGAAATAAAACCAAGTTCAGGATGAATCCATCTAACTAAAGCTTCTGCACCTTCAAGTTTTGGTTTATCTCCTTCAATATTAAATTTAGGTTGATAATAAATAATGAATTCTTCATTTTTAATTGCATTATCAAAATCACTAATTAATTTTTCAATATAAATATTTTGTTCAATACTTTTTGTATCATAAAATCCAATATCTTGAGTTTGATCATCATTTGAATCTACAGCACTCATTGCTCTATCACACAAAACATTAATTTCTGAAGATTTATCAACATTTTGATAAACACCGATTTTTACTTTTAAATTAATTCTTTCATGAAGTAAAGATAGTTCATTATTTAATACTTCTACTATATTTTCATAATTTGAAATATGATCAATTAAAACATAAAAATAATCATCATGACTTCTACAGGCAATACCATTATTTTTATTAGCAAATTTAACTAATTCTTTAGCTATATTTTTTAAGATAGTATTTGATTTTTCGCTGCCTAAATAATCATGTAGAAAAATAAAGTTAGTTAATCTAATAGCGATTAAATCGTGTTTTTTACTGTTAAGTAAAATACCTTCACCATATAAATTAAAAGCTTCAGCATTTAATAAACCAGTTAGTTCATCTTCACGAGTTTTATTAACAACAATTTTAGATTCATATAAATCAATTAATTTAGCAATTCGCGCTTTAATTACTTCTACATCATCATATGGTTTTTTAATAAAATCACTAGCTCCAAGTTTTAAACTTTTTACTTCCAATTCTTTTTCTGAAGTAGAAACAATAACTGGAATATCTTTAATATTTATATTTGCTTTTTTTCTTTTTAAAACTTCAAAGCCATCAACTTTAGGCATTAATAAATCAAGTATGACAATAGTGATATATTCTTCTTTATTTAATATTTCTAAAGCTTCCTCACCATTGCTTGCAGTTAAAATCTCATAAGTATCTTTTAACATCTCAGCTAAAATAGTTCGATTAATTAACTCATCATCGACTATTAATATTCTTCTTTTAATATTTAGTAAATTCTGATTCTTATACATACGAAATTAAAACCTCTTATCTTAACTATTTATTAATATTATATTTGATAACTAAAACATTTTTATCATTTAATCTATCATAACTAAATGAAGATGCTAAATTTTTAACCATTAAAATTCCAAGTCCACCTTCTTCTAGTTTCTTTTCTTCACCAGTAATAGATTCTCTATTAACTTCAGTTTGATTAAATTTAACGCCCCTATCAATAAAAATTAATGTAATAACTTTTTTTACTCTATTATATTCATATCTAAAATAAACATCGCCAATGTCGCCATTATAGGCAAATTTAGCAATATTAGAATATATTTCATCTGCAATAATAGTTAATTCATTAGTAATTTTAGAAGATAGTTCATCTTCCTTAGTTCCTTCTTTAATAACTTTAAATATTTCTTCAATATTTTCAGGTTTAGATTTAACTAAAATATCTTTGATATTTGCTTCATCAGCTTTATAAGCTAAAGCAAGTAAAGTAATATCATCAGCTTGTTCAGCTTCACCAATAAATTTACTAACTTCTTCTTTTAAATCATAAAACATAGAAACGTGAGAAGTATATTCTTTCTTATTTAATTCTTTTAAAAGTCTTAGTTCGCCAAAGAATTCACCTTTTTCGTTTCTAGCTTCAGTAACTCCATCTGTATAAAGTAAGATGATATCGTTACTTTCTAATTTAATTTTTTGATCCATTAATGGAACATCTTCAATACATCCAAGTAAAAATCCTGAATAACAATCAAGTAATTCATATTTATTATTTCTTTTAATTACTGGATGATTATGACCGGCATTTGAATAAGTAAATTCACCAGTTTTAGTATCTAAAATACCTAAGAAACAAGTAACAAACATTTGTGAAGAATTACCTTCACATAAAACTTTATTTACTTTCTTTAATATTTCACTTGGAGATTCACTTATATTAATAAAATTTTTAATACAAGTGATTGTTTTCATCATAAACATTGCACCAGGTGTACCTTTTCCACTAACATCGCCTATTACAATTGCTACATGTGTATCATCAAGTTGGAAATAATCATATAAATCACCACCAACTTCTTTAGCTGGTTTAAGTTCAGCTAATATTGTTACATCTTTTGAATTAGTAAATTCATCAGGCAATGCACTTCTTTGAATTTCTTCAGCAATACTTAATTCTGTTTCAATTCTAGAATGATTATTAGATAAATTAATTTCATCACTTAATAATTTAAATGTTCTTTTATTTAATGCATCAGTAATAAAGAAAACAACAGTTAAAAAGATAGCTCTAGCTAAATAATAATAAACAAATACTTTAATATATCTATTATCTCCTTGTTGAACTTTTTCATTTAAAAATGCGACTCTTTCTTCAAATGTATTTAATTCAACTAATATATTTCTACCTGCTTCTTCATCATATACAATCTTTGCTCCATTAAATAAATTAAGATCATATTCACCAAAAAACATACCAGCATATATACAAATAAGCATTGTAATAAGTGAAGTAAAAAATATAACTCTACCAACTTTAGGACTATAATAATGATTTGCTAAAACAATACAAGCAGCCCAACCAATCATAGCATGTTTTGGCATAGCTACATTAACTGTAGCAATAACAGTCATAAATATAAAAAGAAGGAAATATTTCATTCCAGGCTTATTAAAAAATTTAGTTTTTTGCCAAATTAATGTAGATAACATCATGACAATATTGTATGGAAAGAAAATATTGACTAAAAGTAAACTTCTAATAGGAAATACTTTAGTTAAATATAAAATATAAATAATTGTTAAAACAATCGCTGAAAAAACAGAGACTTTAACCATCTGTTTATTGGCGTCATGTTCATTTTTTTCTAAAGTATCAATTTGAATACTTTTTTTCATTTTATGCACCTATATCTAAATCATTATATTGTTTTAAAAGTTCAGCTAATTTTTTATTTGATTTATCTAAATGCTTTAATGATTCTGGTTCAAATGTTAAATCCCACCACATCATGTGAATATAAGAAACAATTCTGATCTTATTTAAAATATCTTCATTATAGTTATCAAAATAATCTTTTAAGATTTGAATGTACATTTTTCTAGTTAATTCGCCATTCATTTTTAAGAAAACTTCGTTATTTCCAGGAATATCTTCTTCAAATGCACAATATGTTGCATAAATTGCAGCAAGTTCAAAAATTGGATGTCCAATTGATAATGTGTCCATATCAATTAAGAATAATTCATCACCTTGAACCATAATATTTTTAACATGGCAATCACCATGAATAAATGTTTTTCTATAAGGGATTCCTTTTAAAAGTTCTCTACATTTAAAGAAATCTTCAACATCTAAATAAGGTTGAATTGCTTCAAGTTTTTTAAACCATTCCTTTTTAGCATCAGGTAAGGTTTCATCTGTTGATTCTGTTGTATTAATTTTCTTTAAAAGATTTGCATATTTAGCACATAATTCATCAAATCTTTCAGGATAATTAACAAATAAATCTCTTAAAGAATGAGAATCTAACATTTCAAATCTAACACCTAATTTGTCATTAACTTTGACTATATCGAATGAAATTGCAGTTGGAATTCCTAAAATAAAGGCTTGTTTACAAAGATTTAATTCTCTTTCAATTTCTTTAATATCATTTTGTCTTTCATAAACTTTAATAATTGTGTCTTTATTAATTCTATAAACTTTTGAATAATAACCAGTTCCAATTATTTCACATCCTGTAACATCAACAACTGCTAATGCTTTTTTAATTTCCATTAAATTAGTAAAACCAGTCATTTGTAAAACATCATAAACTTCTAAAGAGGCATTAATTATAGAAACATCTTTATATTTTTGTTTAAGTTTTAAAATTATTCTAAGTCCAGCACTAGAAACATAAACAACTTTTTCAAAATCTAAAATTAATTTCTCAAATTGTTTTCCTTCTAATGTTTTATTAACATCTTCTTCAACACTAGCTGCTGTGGCGCTATTAATTTCTCCTACGAAAATTAATCTAAGTTCATTACCATCTAATTTAAATTCCATAAAGCCTCCAAAATCAAAGTTAATTGAATATAAAATTACCTGTTAAAAAAATTATATCAAAAAGTATAAATAAAAATTATAATTTTTATTTTGTTATTAATAAAATTTATAAATAACAGGCATTTTTAACGATATTCATCAGTAATATACTTGGTGAAAGCATCTAAAAACTCTTGTTCAGGCATTCCATCATATAAATATTCATCAAATTTTTCAGAAATTTCTCTTTTTGACAAATCATCATATTGAATAAGATCATCCACACTAAAATATGTTAACTTATTATCTTTGAATGGAAAAATTCTAGTATCATCTAAAAATTTAAAATAATTATATCCGAAAAAACCCAAATATTCAGATACATAAAAATAATCAAGATTTAAAAAATAATCCAAAACTTCTTTCTCGTTACTTGTAAAGTGCTTTCTATTGTCAAAATTTATTAAACTATTTTCATAAATAAGATAACAATTAACGCGATTATTTTTCTCTTCAACAACTTTATCAAAGTATCCAATAGAAAAATTATTTAAACAATCAAAATTAATAACTTTTGCGTTTCTATCAATTAAATAAGATTTAATCTCAAATTTAACTAAATTAATATTAAATAAAACAGTTTTATCATTCTCTAAAATACCAAACTTAGGATCTAAGTCGAAAACAAAATCGTGCTTTTGACATCCACACAACGTTAAAACAAAAAATAAATTAATTAAATGTTTAATCTTTTTCATAAAATCCTTGATAAAAATTTAAAAACTCTTGAATAGAATTATAATTCTTTAAATCTTGTTTAAATTTATAATAGTTAATCTTTTTTAGATATGATTCATCTATATAAGATTCAGTTAATTCAAAATAAAAATTATCATTTAAAATAGGCAAAATATATAATGGTGAAAAAGATAAATTATCCATAAAATGATATCCGCTTAAATATGTAATTGGATGTACAATCATTAAAATACCATCAAACTCAGCATTAAAATAGCCATTACCATTTTCAATATCTTTATAGTTTTCATTTAAAATTGAACGATCAATTCTAAATTCATAACTAAAACCTGAACGTTCAATCTTACGACTTCTAATATATTCACTTCTTATTCCATCTACAAAAGAAAAACGTAATAAAAGATTTTCAGTTCCAAAATAATAAGAAATACGTTTCTCGTCTTTGAATGAATAAATAGTCAAAAAACTATCATACCCATCATAGGTAAGCATTTCATTCAATCCATTATAAAAATTTAAGTCAAATTTATTTTTATTTGAACATGAAAAAGTCAATAAACTTAAATAAACTATAATATTTTTAAATTTCAACGCCTTCATTAAACACTAAGACTCCTTGTTCATATAATTCTATATCATCATTTGTAATTATAAAGAAATTAGAAACCATTATACTTCCGTTTTAACCATATAAAGGGATCTATTCAAACTTAAACACATCGATAATAAAAGAAATAATTTAATCGTTTTAATAAGCTCCATGCTTATAGCAATAATCTACATATAACTTAATAAAATCTTCTTTGTTAGAATAATTCAATATATCGTTTTTAAATTTAAAATAATTAATCCTTTCTAAATAATTTTTGTGATAAAAATTTTCGATAAATTCAAAATCAATTGAGTTTTCATTAAATGGAATTACATATAACGGTGAGAAAAAACAACATTCTAATCCATAAATACCAGTTTGTTTATAATTTAATGGATTTAAAACAATCATTAATGTATTAATATTTAAAAATGAAAATTTAGTTGTTCTATCTTTAATTTCTAATAAAAATTGATCAGAAAGAACAGATTTAAAAACATTAACAGCAATTAAGCCTGCATAGTTGTTAATAATATTGTTGACTATATGCAACTTCGGATGACCATATGCATTTTCAATAAAAATATCTAAATAATAATCGTATTCAAAAACTTGAATTGTTAACCCTTCACTAAATGTTTCTTCTATTAAATATGAATGTTTTCCATCATAGCAAAAATATTCGTCTAAGGTATTATAAAAATCAAATTGCATTTTGCTTTTATTGGTACTACATGAGCATAAACTACAACTTAAAATTAAACCTATTAAAAATTTTTTTGCCTTTTTCATACTTTAATTTAACATGTAAATATTTTTTTGAAAAGAATTGAATTAATGTTTAAATAAATATTTGATTTAAAAATTAATTATTTAAATCATTTTAGTTTTCAATAATTCCAAGTGTGCTAATATTTATATTATGAAAAAGACAATTTATTTAGCTGGTGGATGCTTTTGGGGCGTCCAAGAATATTATTCAAGATTAAAAGGCGTATTAGAAGTTACTGCAGGTTATTGTAATGGTACAACTGCTTTTCCTAAATATGAAGAAGTTAAAACAGGTACAACAGGACATGCAGAAACTGTCAAAATTGATTATGATGATTCACTAATTTCTTTAGAAGATTTATTAAATCATTATTTAAGATTTGTTGATCCTTATTCATTAAATAAACAAGGTGAAGATGAAGGAAGTCAATATAGAACAGGAATTTATTATGTTGATTTACTTGATGGAATTAATGCTAGAACCTATTTAGATGAACATTTAGAAAAAGGATATAAAATTGAAGTCAGTAAAATGTGTAACTTCTTTAAAGCTGAAGAATATCATCAAAATTATTTAAAAAAGAACGTAAATGGCTATTGCCATATCAATTTAAATTTAATTAAAAAAGGCGAACAAAAATAACATTTGTTTAAAAAATAGTTGAGATTTGCAAGGTTTTCAAAGAAAAAGGTAGGTTTTTTACGCCTACCTTATATTTGTTTAATTACAACTTCTTTATCATTATAATCAACTAGATATTTATGTTTAGTATCTACTTTTTGAGAGATGATTTCATTTGCAATAACTGTCTCAACTTTATTTTGAATAAATCTCTTTATTGGTCTAGCTCCATAAATTGGAGAATAAGCACTTTCAAGAATATATTCTTTTAATTTGTCAGAGAAATCAAAGCTATAATAATTTTCTTTTAATCTCTCATTAAGTAAATTAAGCATTTTATCAACTACTTTTCCTTGAGTTTCTTTATTTAATGGATTGAAGTAAACAATTTCATCAATTCTATTTAAGAATTCAGGTTTAAATGTTTGATGGAGTAACATATCTACTTTTTCTTTTTCATTATTAAGTAAATATTCACTACCTAAATTACTAGTCATAATGATAATAGTATTTCTGAAATCTACTACTCTTCCTTGAGAATCTGTTAATCTACCATCATCTAACATTTGAAGAAGTAAATTAAATACTTCAGGATGAGCTTTTTCAATTTCATCAAATAATACGATTGAATATGGATTTCTTCTAACTTTTTCAGTTAATTGACCACCTTCTTCGTATCCTACATATCCTGGTGGAGCTCCAATTAATCTACTCGTTGAATATTTCTCCATATATTCACTCATATCAATTCTAATAATATGAGATTCACTATCAAATAACGCTTCAGCTAAAGCTTTTGCTACTTCAGTTTTACCTACACCAGTAGGGCCTAAGAACAAGAATGATCCAATTGGTCTATTTGTATCTTTAATACCTGCTCTTTGTCTTAAAATAGCATCGCTAATTAAACTTAAAGCATCATCTTGGCCAATTACTCTTCTTTCAAGTGTTTCTTTAAGGTTTAATACTTTTTCTCTATCACCTTTTTCAATTTTACTTAAAGGAATATTAGTCATCTTTGAAATAATTTTAGCGATTTGTTCTTCATCAACTACTTCACTTAAAAGTTTTTCTTTGTCAGAAGAAATTTCGTTTTCTTTTAACTTATTTTCAAGCTTAGGAATAACTTTATATTGAAGTTCGCCAGCTTTTTCATATTCAGAATGAGATAAAGCAACATCAAGATCAAATCGAGCTTTTTCAAGTTGTTCTTTAATCTGTTTAACGTTTAAGATTTCTTCTTTTTCTTTTTTCCATTTTTCTTTAATTTCATCATCTTTTTCTTTAAGTGATGAAAGTTCTTTATTTACATCATCTAAACGTTTTTTACTTGCTTCATCGCTTTCTTTACTTAAAGCTACTTTTTCAATTTCAAGTTGTCTAATTTTTCTTTCAAGTTCATCAAGTTCACTTGGCATTGAAGCTAAATCTACTTTAATTGAAGCACATGCTTCATCAACTAAATCAATAGCTTTATCAGGTAAAAATCTACTTGTTAAATATCTATTTGATAAAGTTGCTGCAGCAATTAAAGCATTATCAGTAATTTTTACGCCATGGAAAGATTCAAATCTATTTTTTAATCCTCTTAAAATAGTTACAGTATCTTCAACACTTGGTTCATTTACTAAAACAGGTTGGAATCTTCTTTCAAGTGCTCTATCTTTTTCAATATATTCTCTATATTCTTTTAATGTCGTAGCACCAATACAATCAATTTCACCTCTAGCAAGCATTGGTTTTAACATATTTGAAGCATCAAGCGCTCCATCAGTTCTACCAGCGCCTACAATTAAATGAATTTCATCGATAAAAAGAATTATTTTTCCTTCAGATTCTTTTATTTTGTTAAGAACTGCTTTTAATCTTTCTTCGAATTCACCTCTATATTTAGCACCAGCTACTAATGCTCCCATATCAAGCTCATAAATAGTTTTATTTTTCAAGATAGTAGGGACATCATCTTTAACAATTCTTTCGGCTAAACCTTCCAAAATTGCAGTTTTACCAACACCAGGTTCGCCTAGAAGAATAACGTTATTTTTAGTTTTTCTTGCTAAAATTTCGATGATTTTACGAATCTCTTCATCACGTCCAATTACTGGATCAATTTTTCCTTTTTTAACTTCTTCGTTAATATCACGACCGAATTTTTGAAGGACATCTTTATCATTTTCATAATCAGGCATTTGATTCATTTGCATAAACATTCCTCCTTTCGCTTTTAGCACTTTCATTATAATACAAAATTAGCACTCGTCAAGTGAGAGTGCTAAAAATTTTTAAAATTTCCCTGCATTTTTTAAAATAAGCTCCACTTTAAAAATATTAACTTCAAAGCAGAGTTTCCATGTTTTTACAAATTACAAATTGTTGACTATGCAAATTAATAAGTTAGTATCTAAACTTTTCCATTAGTTTTAATTTTGCACTTACTAAAAATATAAAAGTGCAAAATTTGCACCTAGATTTTTATTTGAGTGCACAATTTACTTATATAAAAATAAATACAATAATTCTAAATTTAAATTTTTGAAATATTAATATAAAAACAAATTTATAATTTATTACGAACTATTTATATTCTTTTATTGCTTCTTTAATAGTTTTTGGTTTAGCGTCTTTACCATATCTATCAATTACAACTTTATCTCTAACTTCATGAGTTAAACAACATGGACCACCAATGCATCCACCTAAACAACCCATTCCTTCAATAAAATTAAAATCAACATTGCCATTTTTAGCTTTCATAAGAGCTAATCTACAATTTTCAAGTCCATCAACAGTAATTGGTTTAGCTTCAAATGAACTTCCTTGTTCTTTTAAAGCTTCTTTAACTGCTTCAGTAAGTCCACCACTTCTAGCAAATATTCTTCCATAATAAGAAGCATCATCTAATGGACTTTCTTTTAATGTTGAAGCGTCAATATCTCTAGAATCGATCATAGCTTGTAATTCTTCAAAAGTTAAGACTACATCAATATATTTTCCTGCATCTGTTTCTTGAATTTCTTTCTTTTTAGAAATACATGGTCCAACAAACATAATTTTACATTCTGGATTATGTTCTTTTACCCATTTAGCAATTGTAGCCATTGGTGATAAGTTACTAGAAATATATTCTGATAAAGTTGGATAATATTTTTTAATAAAATTAACAAAAGTTGGACAACATGAAGAAGTTAAAAATCCTTTTTCTTCAAGCTCTTTTGCTTCATTATAAGCGACCATATCTGCACCTAAAGCAGCTTCAACAACATTACTAAATCCTAATTTTTTAATCGCAGTAACAACTTGTCCTAATGTTGCATATTTAAATTGGGCAGCAATTGATGGAGCAACTATTGCATAAACTGGATATTTTTTAGAGAAATTACTATCTTTTAATATACTAATAGCTTCTTTCATATAAGATTTATCCATAATTGCACCAAATGGACATTGATAAACACATGCACCACATTGAATACATTTTTCATCATTAATTTCAGCAAAATGTAATTCATCCATGCTAATTGCATTAACTTTACAAGCTTGTTCACAAGGTCTTAAAAAGTTTTGGATTGCGTTATATTGACAAGCTTTGGCACACATTCCACAGTTAACACATAATTCTTTATTAATATAGGCAGCTCTAGTGATTGGATTAAATGTAATTGCTTTTTTAAAACATGCTTTTTCACATCTTCTAGCAATACATCCTCTACATCTACTTGTTACTTCATATCCTCCAAGTGGACATTCATCACAAGCAATTTTAACAACTTCAATTACGTTATTTCTATCTTTTGATCCACCAAGAGCTAATTTCATTCTTTCTAAAACAATTGCTCTTTCTTTATAAATGCAACATCTCATCGTGCTTTTTGGCCCTGGAGATATACGCATTGGGATGTCATTATAATTTTCTAATAGATTATCATCAAAAAGACCTCTTGCGATTTCTTTTAATACTTTATATTTAAGTTCTTGAACATCTGTATCGAATTTTCTCATAAACGTACCTTCTATTAATAAAACAATATTTTACTAAAAATAGTTATCATTACCTAATCATTATTTAATTTATTTTTAACTTTGTGAGCAAGTATTGATAAAGATGCAGCTAAGTCCATATTTTGAACTATAACACCTTCATCTATTTCCAAATGAATTGGTACAAAATTTAAAATTCCTTGAATTCCTGCTTTAACAAGTCTTTGAGCAATTTCTAATGCATTTTCTTTTCCAACAGTTAAAATTGCAATATTTACATCTAAAGTTGGAATATATTTTTCTAAATTATCAATTGAAAAGATTGGTTTATCATTTATAACTGTTCCAATTTTAGAATTATCAATATCAAATCCAGCTAAAACATTTAATCCATAATTTGCAAAGCCTTCATATCTTAAAATTGCTCCACCTAAATTACCAACACCAATAACTACGGCATTACTAACTTTTTTATATCCTAAATATTCTTCTAAATCAGCAACAATATCATCAATTCTTCTTCCAACCCCTGGTTTTCCTTGTTTAGTTGCTATAAGTTGGAAGTCTTTTCTAATTTGTTCTTCTGAATAATCAATTTCTTTAGCAAGTTGTGAGCTTGAAATAAGAACTCTTCCTTGATTTTGTAATTTATATAAAATTTTAAGATAAAGTTGCAATCTTTCTAATTTTCTTGTTGCATGATCATTTTGTTTTTTCATAAATTATACTTCCTTAAAATATTCTTCTTATTTATTTTAAAATAAATAAAATTAGAAAACACTAATAATTTAAAAATAAGCAAAATAAAAAGTCTTAAATTAATTTTTAAAATTAAAATTAAGACTTATTTTAAGTGAGTTTTGAAGCAAATTTTTAAAAAATAGTTGAGTTCTGCAGGGTTTTAGGAATTTATACCTTTAATAAAGGCTTTAGTTCTAGGTGATTTAGGATTAGAGAAAACTTCTTTTGTTTCACCAAATTCAACAATATTTCCATTTTCAATAAAGATAACTTTATTAGCAACATTTTTAACAAAATTCATTTCATGAGTAACAATAATCATCGTTCTTTCTTCATTAGCTAATTTCTTCATAACATTTAAAACATCATTAACCATTTCAGGATCTAATGCACTCGTAGGTTCATCAAAAAGTAAGATTTCTGGATCCATACATAAAGCTCTAGCAATGGCGACACGTTGTTTTTGACCACCACTTAATTGACTTGGTCTATAATTCATTCTGTCATCCATATTAACAGCATTTAATTCCTTAAATGCTTTTTCTCTTGCTTCTTTTTTATCTCTTTTTAAAACATCAATTTGAGGCAATACGCAATTCTTTAAAACATCCATATTGTTAAAGATATTAAATGATTGAAAAACCATTGTAATTTTTGATCTTAATACATTAAGTTCTTTATCTGAAATTACAAAATTATTTGCTTGTTTAATACTCTCGTTATAAGCATTTAAATCAAAGAAATTTTCCTTTAAAATTTTCATTTTCCTTGCAGATCTGAACTCTTTTTTTGCTTTTTTGATATTTTGAAGATTTTCTTTTGAGTTATCTCCTTCTATTTTTTTATTAACAAAAATAGCTAAATTGTCTTCAGTTTCAACAAGTAATTCATCGTGTTTAATAAGAGCTTTATTATATTCTTCATAATTAACAAAATCATCTTTACATTTTTCAATTTGAAAATATGGTTTATCTTCAAAAGTTAATGTACCTCTAGTTGGAGTTTCAAGTAAATTAAGGCATCTTAAAAGTGTAGATTTACCACTTCCACTAGGACCGATTATAGCGACTACATCGCCTCTATTTACACTAAAAGAAATGTCTTTTAATATCTTTTCCCTTCCAAAATATTTAGCTAGATTAGATACATTTAAAACTACTTCACTCATAAATCATAGCTCCTTTTTAATCTTCCAAAAGGATTTAAAGATATCTTTTCTCCATCTAATTTCTTTTCTATTAGTTTTAAGACTAATGAAGCAATCAAAGTCATGACTAAATAAATTAAAGCTAATATAAAATAACATTCTAAAAATGCATAATTTGTTGAAGCTATATCTTTCATTCGATAATAAAGTTCAGTAACAGTAATTACATTTAAAACACTAGAATCTTTAATATTTACAATAAATTCATTTCCTATAGTAGGTAAAGCATTTCTTAAAGCTTGAGGTAAAATAATTTTTAATGATGCACTTCTAGCACTCATTCCTAAAGATCTAGCTCCTTCTACTTGTCCTTTATCAACTCCATTAAGTCCAGATTGAACAATTTCGCCCATATAAGCTGCAGTATTTAATGTAATAACAATTAAACCTGCAATTAGCCATCCATTTATTACATTAATTATTTCTTTAGGGAAAATTATATTTTCAAAATTTATACAAATAGCTAAGCATCCATATTTAAAAATAAGAGCTTGAACCATCATAGGAGTTCCTCTTAAAACTATTGAATAAATACTGCAAAACCCCCTTAAAATTACTTTTAAAGCCTTAATAAACTTATTATCTAGTTCTTTTACTTTTATATTTTTGCCATATGCTAAAAATACACCTAAAATTAATCCAACTACTGTTCCAAATATAGAAAGGATTAAAGTTGAAATAATTCCAGCTAAAATAAAATCTCCATTATTAGTAAATATTTCACCTATTTTATTAAAGTTCATATTTATGCATTTTGAGCACTTCTAACTGAAGCTTCGCCCATTAATCTTCCTCTTTCTTCTTCACTTAATTTTGCTAAAGCTCCATTAAGCTCATTTTTTAAAGTTTCATTTCCTTTTTTAATTCCAATATTTACTGATAAACCAATAATATCATCTTCACTTAAAAAGCTTTCATAATCACAATAAAGTACTGAAAGTCCACCTAAATTTGTCATAGCTTCGATAACTGGAAGTTCAGCAGGCATTGCAAAAGCTGCTCCACTTTTAACATCAAGAGCTGCTAAAGGATAAGTTGCTAATGGTTGATTATGATGAACATTTAATTCTTCAATGCTAGCAAAATAAGTATCAATTAAATCGTCTCCTACAACATTAGCTTGGCAAACTAAATTTTGATTAGAGAATAAAGTTTTTAATTCTTCATAACTTGCAGGATTTTCTTTTGAATTCCCTTCAGGTAAATTTTCAGTTTTAATTAAAAAAGCTAAATCACTACTTAAATAAGGATCTGTAAAATCAATTGTTTTTAATCTTTCTTGAGTTACACTCATTCCAGCTAAAACTGCATTAATTTCATTATTTACTAAACTAAGAATTAATGAATCCCATTCTATTTTTTTAATAACTACTTCTTTATTTAATTCTTTTGATAAATATCTAGCAATTTGAATATCATATCCATCTGCATATTGATTTGTTCCAAATATTGGTAATGAAAATTCATTACTAGAATTAATTGTCCAATTAAATGGTTGATATGCACATTCCATACCAATAACTAATTTATTTTCATTATTAGTCCCAGTATTTGAACATGAAGCAAGTAACGATAGTGATAAAACACCAAAAACACCTAAAAAACCATTTCTTTTCATAAATTACCTCCAAAAAAAGAAAGAGATTGCACTTTATATCGATGCAATCTCCCGCAAAAAGGCAATTTAGATTTCACCGATAGCTCCTCTACATAATTGTAGGAGTCTATAAGATTTTCTCTTATAGCCCAACTCCCTTAAATACCTTTAAGGTGTTTCGGCAACTTCGCCTTTCACTAGCATCATTAGATGTCTCTTCAACTAGTTACTTTTCTAATTGCGCCTCTATCAATCTCGCTTTAAGTATAAATGCTGGTGAAAAATTTGCAAGTACTTGATTATTTAATTTTTAAAAAATATGAGAATTAACTGATATATCAAATTATAAATAGGCAAAAACTCTCTTAAATTCAATAAAAGACTCCCTTTTTAATTTGGAGCCTATCTTCTCTTTTTCAAATCTTTAAGTCTTTTAAAAATCTGTTACTTCTCACTATCGTCAGCACTATCTAATTCCTCCAAAATTTCAGACAAGGAAGAATATCTCTTATATTTTTCTTTGTCTTTCTTCATATCTTCAAATTCGAGGAATGACTTAAGTGTTTCTTCATTACGAGTTAATTTTTTAATCTCAAAAGGTATTCTTTGTTCTCTTACAGATTGTTGTAAAAAAAGAGTTATTGCACTTGATAAATCTAATCCAAATTCAGAAAATAACTGAATTGCTTCTTTTTTTAAATTACTATCGATTGAAATGTTTGTATTTACCTTTGCCATAAACAATATCTCCACAATTTTCATACATATTATAAACATTAAATGCGTGTAATATCAACAGTAAATTAAGCATTTCTCTTATTTGAAGATTGCTACTTATAAGTTAACATTAATCCGAATAAATAAAAACGAGGCACTTTTACAAAAATGTCTCGTTTTTCCTTAATAATATATTAATTTAATAAGATTATATCAATAACAGTAAACATAATAAATGGCACAATTTTTCTTTTCATAAAGTTTGCCTTTTAATAAAAATATTGGAGTTCTGTAAGGTTTTTAATAAAAAATGCAGGTTTTAACGTATTTTAGATTTATCTAAAAATAGTTAATTATATTTTACCTGCATTATTTTATTATAAATTAAATCAATATACTAAAATGAATATGAAATTCACTGTTTAATATTGTTTAATTACTATTATTTATTTTTAATTATAAAAGACTAAGAGATTGGAGGATTCACTGAACCCCAGACAATGTTATTTGGATTAACTGACCCATACCACTTAACATACCAATCTTCTGGCGCTGTTTCATAACTACAATATATGTACAATTCTTCATTAATGCCATCAATTATTCCACTTTTAATCGTCAATATATTATCCAAAATTAAATACTTCAAATTAGATGCACCATTAATAGGATAACTATTAGCATTCAAATTACGTAAAGTAATTTTCATAGCAGCAGTATTAAAAATTGAATTCCTTCCAAGTTCAGAAACATTATAAACATTGCCCTCATCATTAATTGTGAAGGCACTCACTGTAATTTCAGAATCTTCGCAAGCAACATCACATATAATTGCATCGAATGTATCATTGAACAAGACAACTTTCATCTGATTAATTTGAATAATTTTTTTAATATTCCAATAAGTAACAAAGGTTGAACTTGCATTTAATCCTTCTAAACCAATATCCGTAGAATAATTAAATTCAAAGAAACTCAATCTTCTTCTAAAAAGTCCAAGTACATATCCAAAATTAAAGCAATAACTTCCTAAAGTTTTCACATCTTTAGAAACATATAAATATTCAACTTTTTTACATCCCTCAAAACATCTATCTCCTACTTTTATAACATTACCCAAAATTTCAATCTTTTTAAGTGATTCATTTTGATAAAAAGCATAAGCCGAAATTTCATTATTAATATTTGAAAAATCAAACGACTCTAATTTTAAGCAACCTTTAAATGCACTAGATTTTATATTCTGTACAACACTACTATTATTAACGGTTGTTAATTTACTTTGATTTAAAGCAAAACTTTCGGGAATATTAGTACATCCATTACCTAAAGTAATTTGTTCAAGATTACTAGCTGTATTAGTATTAAACAATCTATAACATTTCAGTAATGTTATCATTAAAACAAATACTTTTTATGTCTAAATGATTATAAAATAGATCATAACTATAGGATTCAACATCAATTAAAGAACCACTATATTCAATTTGGTTTGGAATTACTACATTTTCGCCCCCAATTATAGTTTCTAATCTTGCTTTATATTCTCCATTTCTCATATAAACGGCATATTTTGAACCTAAGCTATCATATATACAGCCTTTATAACCATATAAAACTATTATCCCAGAAGACCAATCTGATGCGAATGTTTTTAAGTCGTTTTCAATATCTAAATAAATTACTGAAGCAGTGGCAATATAAGGAAATAATTTTAAATTTGCTGAAGCATTTATATAGATTTTATTAGTAGAAAAAACAGATTTACCAATTGATTTTACGTTTTTACTAATATTTATCACACCATCATTTAATAAACTGCATGCATAAAAACATGAGTCATTAAAAGTTTCAATATACTCAAACCCTTGAACTTCTTTTAAAGACGTGCAACCATGAAACATCTCACTTGGTATTTCTTTAATATTTTCATGAATTGTTACTTTTGAAAGATTTTTACACGCATAAAAAATCTTAGGGCCTAAATTATCAGAAGTAATCTTTTCAGGGATTTCTACTTCATCTATTAAATCACAGTATGAGAAAGCATAAGGATCAATTCTTAAAAGATTTTTATTTAATTTAATGGTTTTTAACTTAGTACTGCTAAAGCAACTATCACCTATCAAGATTAAATCATCATTAAAAGTAATCTCACTTAGATTATTACAATGATAAAATGCCAATTCATTCAATACCCTCATATATCTTGGTAATGAAATCTTTTTAACAGTAGAACAAGATTGAAATGCCATTTGGCTAATACCTACTACTTTTTGATTATCCCACATATCCGGAATAATAGGCTCTTCCTCTATGCCACTATACTTGCTTACATACTTACAAGACTCGGCATAGACCCATTCTAAATTTTCACCCATGTAAGAACCTTGTTCAAAAGTTATATCAATAGATTTCTTGTAATATTCTGCTTTAAATGTAATTTTTTGATCATCTGCACTTATTTTCTTCCGTTCTTTAAACTGGTATTCATATAATTCATCATTTTCTTTAGTAGGCACCTCACCATCATAGGTTGATTCATTTTCACTAGTGACATATTTGCTTTGAAGCAATGTTCCATCTTCATCTAAATATTCAACTGTATATGGTGCATAACTTGCACTATATTGTGCAGTTGCTATTAAATCACCGTTTACAAACGATGTGTCTATATCCCATCCAGTAAATTCGTATACATAATGTTCTTCTTGTATGGCTTTTGTTGGAGTTTCACCTTCATATTCAATTGAAGTGCCATATTCAATATTTTCATGTTTTTCTAAAATTGATCCGTCATCATTCTTAAAAGTAACTGAATATGGAATATACGACCATGAAGCTTCTAAAGTTATATCTTCAGTTACAATAAAGTAATCAAAATCGAATTCTTTTTCTTTATATGTCCAATAATTGAAATTATATCCAGTTCTACTTATTGTTGGTTCTTTTACTTTTTCACCGTGTTTTACTTTTTGAGAAGCAACTTCATTACCACCATTCGAGTTAAATGTCACGGTATGATATTCAACTGCTTCTAACGTTTCAAGTCGAGAAATAATATCACTAATTTTGCTATTATAATCATTTTGAATTTCTTCAATAAGATTATTCATTTCAGTTTTTAAATTAACTAATTCACTATTAAGCGAATTGATTTCACCTTGTATATCACTAATTTCGGCATCATATTTTGTAACTAAATTATTCAATTTACTTTCAAATTCTTCTTCTAATGCTTTTTTATCTACTGCATAATTCTCTTTAAACTTATTTAAATCGGATTTATCTTGTTCGAGCGCTTGATTTAAAACAGTTACTTGTTCTTGATATTTTTGATCTAAATCACCAATCTTCTTATTATAGTCTTCAATAATTTCGTTTTTTGTACTATCTAATTTATTGTTTAAGTTTAAAATTTCTTCATTTAAAGCATCTTCTAAAGCTTTCTTATCTTTTACATATTGTTCTTTAAAAAGATCAAAATTAGTTGTTAATGATTCTAAAGATTCATTTAAACTATTTACCTTCTCATTAAATTCATTATCTAAATCACTAATTTTCTTGTCATAATCTTCTTTTAATTCGTTTCTTGCTTTTAGTTCTTCTTCAGATAAAGAATTAATTTTAGAATTATAATCATCTTCTAAAGCTATTTTATCAGCATCATGTTTAGCTTTTAATTCTTCATAATTACTATTAATAGTAGAGACTTGATTATTAAATTCAGTTTCTAATTGTTCTAAAGCTTCTTGGAATTCTTCTTTTAATTTATCTCTAGCTGCTTGTTCATTTTCACTTAATGAATTTATTTTTGTATTATAGTCTTCTTCTAATGCTTTTTTATCAGCATCATATTGGATTTTAAAATTAACAAAAGAGTTATTTAATGAAGTAATTGTCTCATTTAATTTTTCTACTTCACTAAAATATTTATTATCTAAGTTTTCTAATCTTTCTTTATAGTCTTTTTGTAACTCTTCTCTAGCTAAAGTGTCTTTAGTATCTAAATCATTAATTTTCTTATTATAGTCATCTTGTAATTCTTTTTTATCATCATCGTGTTTTTTAGTTAAAGCTTCTAGATCTTGACTATTTTTTAAGATTTTTGCACTTAACTCTTCGTTTTTAGTTTCAAATTGCAATTTTAAACCAGCTAATTTATCATTATAATCTTTCTCTAAATTTGCTTTTTCTAAAGCTAATTGTTCTTCAAGTTCTTTAATCTTTTTTGTGTTTTGATTAATTTTTAAATTACATTCATCAATTTTAGCTTGATAATCATTTTTAACATTTTTGATTTCTTCACTCATTGAATTATCAAGACTAGTTATTTTGTCTTGTAATACTTTAATTTGTTCTTTTAAATTATCAATTTCTGATTGTAATTCACTTGTATTATTATCAAGTGCAGCCATTAAATCGTCTTTAGTACATCCTGAAAGTAAACTAACAGTTCCTAAACAAATTGCTAATCCGAGTAAAAACTTATTTTTCATAATATTTCTCCAATATAAAAATAATTTATATTTTTGTTAGCTCATTATTTGATATATAAAATAACTTGATGAAAACTCAAAAACTCAAGATATTTTATATCCTAATAAATAATGTATTAATTAGATCAATAAATATAAAAGTAATCCAAAAACGCTTTAATCCTTGCTATTTTCTAACTATTTCTTGAGTTCTCTTTCTATTACATTTAATAAACTTGGATATTTTTTAATAAAATAATCATAGTATTTTTGCATTAAGTCAACATTTTCAGGGAATTTAATTGACCTTAAATTCTCTTTTGACCAATTATCTATCAAAGGTATATCATTGCAATATGCACCGATAAAATATTTTCCACGCGCTTCTTTATATTCATCTAAAGACATATCTAGATATTTCTCTAAAATAATCACTTTTTCATACAAATCTTTATTTTGTGTTTTAAGTTCACCTAAGATTCTTTCTTTAATTTCTTTATCTGGTATGTAAGTTTCATATACTACTGGGTCTGGTTTCCAAGGAGTTTCATCCTTGAACATTTCTTCCCTTTCTTTACGATTTTTAGGGTCATCCTAATCATAGTTATAATTTTCTTTTAAAAGGTAATATACACGAAATCTCCAATATCGATCTGCATATCCCCCTAATTGTTCTCTATAAAGCCTTTTTAAATCCTCATATAATTCTTTTTCCATATTTCTCTCCTTAATACCATAAAGAGGAATTAAAAAGCTCCCATCGTCACGATAGGAGCTTTAATAGTTTTATTGTTCCCATCGTTCAAGCTTTGGCACCCAACATTACTTGGGTTGCCGGTGGATTACTGGGCTTGTCCCTAACCACACTCTTTATGGTGTTATTATTATGCAGTTTATAAATTTTTATTTCAATTCTTGATATTGGTTAACTACATTAAAATTTTAGAATAGTCAAAAATTCAATACTATTTACATATTTTAAAAGATTAAACATTTTTTTTAATTTTATTTTCTAGGCTTATTCCATCAGAATCAACCCAATTTTTAGGTCCGGAAACAGATTGCCCAGAACAAAAGCATGCTGCGCCAGATGAACTTTTAAAAAGTATATCCTCTGTTGTGACCAAGTTTTCTATTTTGTTTTTATATAAATTTCTTTGTGCCGGTATTTTTTTAATCCATCTTTTTGCAAAAGAACTTTCGTCATTAAGTTGACTTCCTTTAAGTAAAACGAACCCATCATCACTGAGAACTCCTTTTGCTTTTTTTCCGTTATAAGAATATGTATATGTAGTCTGTTTATCATTGTTTGTCACAAGAGGCTCCTCAAGAACTCTATAACCTAATGCACTTAAAATTAATTTTGAATTTTCGATGAATAATGACATATCCGCTTCATCTTCTTCTGAAAGCTGAGATGAGCTTGGATTTTTATTATTTTTAACTAGATATCTTCCTGACACAGACGCCATATTAGTAAATCTATTTTCAAGATAATTTAATTCAGTAGGACCTATATCTTCTCCTGAAGAAACAAAAACTACACAAGCATTCCATAATGGAACGCTATCATGAGCCTCTTTTATTCGACTAAGTACTCCTTGCCCATTTTGTCTCTTATTTCCTTGTCCTACATATACAAATTCACTGTCTTCTTCATCGCACCCAAATAAAAAATATACACCTGCTTGCTTTAAAAAAGTGATATTATCACATTTATCTAAATCTGATTTTGGAATTTTATACCCGATTCCATTCCATCCAGAAGAAAAACTACATTTAATCCTTCCTGTTGCAGTTCCATCCATTAAAAATAATTTGATTGTTGTTTTCATATTTCCTCCAACTATGTATACCCAAAAATATTAAATATAATTTTTTAGAGGAAGAAATCCTCTTTTACATCCCTTATCAAACAAAACCATATCCTCTCTTTCGTTACATAATTGTCGATCATAACAAAAAGAGATTGTTGACCATTCCCTTAAATTTATCAATTTCTTTTTTAAAAAGCATTACATTTTTTTCTACATTAATTCTAAAAGTAAAATCAGTTTTTGTTTTTTAAACGGAATTTAGTCTAATAAACGGAATTTACACATTCTTTTTAATGTGCTCAAAAATCCTCTAAAAACACTATAATTCTCAATTCAAATTCCGTTTTAAATTAAAATTTGAGAATTTGGTCTAATAAAATTTAAGTTTGTTTATTATCAGGAATTTATTTTAAGCATTCACGTATTTTATATAAACGTTTTTTACTTTACACAATAGCTTTGGCCTTTCGTGTCTATCGTGTAAAAGTAAAACTTTCGTGTAAGCACACTTTACCAGCTTGTTTTCAACAAATAAAAATTAGGCATTATTATCGGTAACAGGACTTGAACTTTACCAAAATTGTCTATAAATAAAGAAAAAGTGCTGATTTGAGACCAGAATCTCGTTTCAATACAGTTGTTTCAATATGGCAAAGATGAATCATTTTAATACAATGCACACCACTGCACACCCTTTGCACACCCCTTAAAAATGTTTCAAAAAATATCTTATTTTTATCTCTTTTTTAGTGTTTTATTTTAATTTAAAAAACATTCTATAACTATTATTTATAATTACATCATTCATTTTCTTTATTAAGCTAATATCGTCTTCAATTATTGAAAACTTTTCAACAGGAAATATTATAGAAACTGATGGAGAAATAGGATAATAGAATTTTACATAATCATGGTCAATATCTTTCGCAATATTTACAACTGGTTGATCACTAGTAATTAATGCTTTTTGATTACTTTTGATAAAACAAATATGGTTTGTTTCTTTTCTAGATAATAATTCATAAGACGCCATATTTGTCATAATAATAATCAGTACTTTCCACAATTTTTCAGGATTCAATTGACCTTTAATATTTTCAAAATGATTAGCGTTTTCTAGGTTATTTATTACTTTGTTTTTTTGTTTTTGAGTTCTTAAATATTGACTAAAAAGATAAAGCCCAAAATTTAGTAATTTGTCATCTTGGTCCAAAAAACTTTCCTCACAATTTAACAAGCATTTTTTTATACAATCATCTAAAGTGGATTCAAAATTAGATTGTAAATCTTCTCCGCACTGAATAGCTATTTTATTTGCCAAGTTTTTGTCTTCTGGATTGTCTTTGTTTTCCATAATTGAACAAGCAAGTTGCCACATACCAATAAAACTATCATTTATTTCCTTTACCCGAGGTTTTGAGTTTTTATAAAAAGTTTGTACTTGCATTAATTCGAGATTAGTTAATTTTTCCATTTTATACATATCTCTTTCAGTACAGACATCTTTCAAATTGTTTGAAACAAAATTAGTTTTATCTCTACATGTTAAAATGTGCGTTCCATCACTAGACCAATTAGATAAATACTCTCTTTTTACATAATGGGAACCTCTCGTTGGATTTAAATATCTTTTAAATAACTCTTCATTTTTAGTATCCATACAAAAATCACCATTCTTCAGCACCATTTATCATTTTTTCAACAAAATCCTTATTAAACTAAAAACTCTGCTTTGTATATGAGGTTATTCCTATCACTTTATCAGCTATTGGTAATTCATAGTGATCCAATCCTACTCTTGCATGTGGTCTTACATGACAAACACCGTTTGAATTTCTTTCTTCTTTAGGAAATTTATCCTTTATTTTTCCCTTAGTATCATAATAGAAAGCTTCGCCTCTTCTAACAAAATCTGCACATCCTTCGTGCATTTCTTTAATAGTACCATCTACTACTTTGTTTGGTGCTTTTCAAAAAATACTTTATCAAAACTAATGATTCCATCTTTTGCAAGATTAGTCAAGGCTGTAACAGAATCATTATCTAACCAATTAACATCTACTATTGTATTATCAATTATTAATTCTATTGTTTTATTCATGTATGGATCATCTTCCTTGTTTCAATATGTATAAGGACAAGTATGGTAATACAAATGAAACATCCCTTAAATTTTGAAACACCATAACGAAAAAGTGAAACACCCTTGAAACACCCTTACGTGTAATAAGAAAAAGTCTCCACTTTAAGGTTTGGATACAAATGACCTACTCCTGCTTGCTTTATCAGTTTTTATTTGCTTATCCATTACGCATCTAAAAACAAATAAATGAGTATATTTACCATATAATTCTACATCTTCATCTATGACTTTAAAATTGTCATAATAGTCTTTGCACACAACGATTATAATTTTTTATAATTTGATCCACTATTTCACTACCAATTCACAGAGTTTAATAATTTGAATTAAACCAATTACTAAATCTAATCTTTATACTTGTTAATCAAGTCAGCATATTCAGTATCTATATTAGATAAAAGTGTCAACTTACTTGTATTTAAAGTTTGTATTTTTTGAGAAATCTCTTTATAAATAATTTGATGAACTTTGTTTAAAATTAGAGATTCATCATATGTTTCAATTTCGACTTCACTATTAATCACTAAATTTATAAGATATAACAAAGAATCTCTATCAACCTTATCAACTTCAACATAATTTCCGTTTTTATCTAAATAATAGCCTTTCCCATCTTTAATCTTTAAGATTTTTATAGGTTTCTTTTCGCTCAACATATGATTCCTCTCCTCCTTCTAAGCTATTAATCATTACTACATAATTCTTAATTTGAGTATTATTTACAGAAGTTAAGACTTTATTCTCTCTGTTTCCTCCGTATATAGAAAACATAGTTCCATCTGCTGTATTAACTGCTTCAGTATACAAAATATAGTTTGAATTTAAATTTCCACCAAGAACATTATTATGTGTTGATACAAATACAGGTATTTTTTTACTTATTGATGTAATTTTATCAACAATATCAGTTCTTAAAAATATATTATCAAATGATGATTCGGGCTCATCAATCAACAACATATCATAGTTCTCAGCATCACTTAAATTCTTTTCTAAATTAAATTCAGCACGTTCACCACCAGAAACAGGATAGCCATTGGCATTTAATACCTGATAATTGATTCTAACAAAATACTTATAAATTTGATCTTTTTGTATATGCGGTTTATCTTCAAAAGAATTTAAATAATCGAAAGGATTATCATATAAATTATATGATGATGAGTATTCTCCCTTTTTTCCAACAAAATTTTGTAGTTCTTTTGCAGATCCAAACGGTTCTCTTTTAGCTACTATTTTAAATTTTCCAATTTGATTTTCTAATAAAAGTTTAGGTTTTTTAATTATGTCAGCTATCTTTACAAACAAATTCTTCTTTATTACATCCGTAGCATATTGATTAATATCAAATGATGGAATAGCATTTTGAGATGACTCAATTGATAAAGCACGTTGAATCTTATCAATCAATTCATTTGCTTGTTTACATATTAATTCTTCTCTCTTCTTTTCCCTATGAATTTTGACGAATTCATTTAGCATTTTAATAAGATTCTCATTGGAAATGTACTTATTAATTATTTTTTCGTATGTTCCAGAATCTAGTAAATTTGAAATAGAATCAATAATGTTTTTAGGTTTTTTATCTATCACATATTCAAATTTTTGTTCACTAAAAACTGGGACTTTAGAAAAAGCATCATGATTATCCATATCAACAGCAAATTCAACTAATGAAGAAACATAATCGCTAAGCTTTGTTTCTTGTTCTTTATAATTAATACTTAAAACATTATTTACAATTTCCTTAAATTCAGCCAGATATTCATCGCTATAAATACTTCTATCATTTGACATACTTTCATCAAATTTTTTGTTAGCAGCTTCTTTATCCTTTTCAATCAAATCAAACTGTTTAATATATTTAACATTATCAAAATTTTCATTTATTCGATCTAAAGTGTATGTTTTTCCTGATGATCTCTTACCAAAAATAATATTTAACCCAGAAGAAGCTAATGTCCCGTCATCTAAAATTGGAAATAAGTCCCTCTTCTTTTTGTCATTAATATAAACCTTTTCTTTATCACGAATTGCTTCCTTCATTGAGTAAAAATCAGTAGAGTCAGTATCAATATATGTTTGTTTGTTTAATAATGGGATATCATCAGCCATCCTCATGTCACTAAAGAGTAAAGGTGTCAAAGTTCCTTTTTCTTTATATAATCTTATAAATTTTTTAGGACTGCAAACCTCTCCACAGATAAAACTAGAGCCAATTCTATCTAAAATAAATTTTTGTATTTTTGGATTTTTATCATAATGTGGGATTAATAAATACTCCTCATGATTAGAAAATATATCCATAAAGAAATCAAGAGAAATATCATTCTTTTCTTTGAACTCATCATGTATTTTTTTACATTGCTCTTCAAATTCTTCTATTTTAGTAAAAGGAGCAACAACAATTAAATGACCACCTTCAAGAGTTACTTCTATACCAGGATAAACAGCTACATCTTTCAAGTGAATTTTTATAAGATCAAAATTTGCTCTATCAAATAAATTATGATTAGTAATGGCTATTGCATTAATTTTCTTTTTTTGCACATATTCTGAAATTTTATCAAGACTAAAATCAAATGCAGAATCTAAGTCTGTTTTAATTGTATGAATGTGAAAATCAATTTTTATCATCTGCTTTATCCCCTTTCTAAAATTTTACTCGTACTTGAATCATCTTCCTCTGAATCAGTTGATAGTATTGTTATTGAAGGTTCTTTTGTATACGGATTGTTTGATATAACATTTTTGTTACTGCAAGAACACAACATTACTAAAGGAATAGATAGTAATATAAACAATGTTATTTTCCTAAAATTCATCATTAAATTTATCATTTATCCACTCAATCCATTTAATAATGGTATGAGATCGTCTTTTATACATTTCTTCGCTTTCAAAACTGACATATGTTTTAAGCAGTTCAATAACATCGCTTCTATCTAATTTCGTTCCAAGACGTTTTTCTAAAAAATATACATGCCCAAAAACATCATGTGATACAATAATTTGCGCTAATTCTATTTCTTGTTCGGTTCTTGAGAGTTTTCTAAGTTTTTTGCCCAATAATGTGAATTCTTTTTTTTCATCAACAAAGCCTAAATACATACATGCAGATAAATAATACTGAACCTGTCTATCTGCTATTCCATCAAATAATAAACTTATCTTGTTTTTATTTTTCAAATTGCTTTCATCTTCAATATTTAACAATGATATGACTTTATTAAAATCATCAGCTTGTGGAAATGGTATATTCTTATCCATAAATAATAACCTCTTTCACTTTAGATCTCTTTGAACCATCACAACTTATAAATCTAAAAGCTTCAATATGAACTATCTTATATCCATTGCATTTAAACAATTCATTGACAAACTTAGTGTCATTATTGCTAATTATTACTCTACAGCCTCTATCAATTAATCTGTCACATAAATTTTTTAATCTTACTAAATCAGATTTGTTAAATCCTATTGCTGAATAAGATGTGAAACCAGTTTCTTCATAATCATATGGTGGATCAAAATATACTACGTCTCCTTTGGTTGCATCCTCTACTGCTTTTTCAAAATCTAAACAAGTTATTTTGAACGATTTTTCATTGAGTAATCTACTAAGTCCATTTATCTTTTTTTCCATAATAATATCTGGATTTTTATATTTTCCTTTTGGAACATTAAAATGTCCGCTAGAATTAACTCTATACAAGCCATTGTAGCAAGTTTTATTTAGGAATATAAATCTTGCAGCCTTTTCAACATTCGAAATATTATCATAATTTTTACTTCGGTCCATTTTTCTAATTCTTTCATAATAAGCATCAGAATATTTAGATTGATGAATTTTTAGTAATTCAATTAATTCGCTAGGATTGTTTTTTATAACATTATACATATTAATTAATTCTTTATTCGAATCATTAATGACGGTTTCATTCAATTCTAATGAAAAGGCAATAGCGCCACCGCCAATAAATGGTTCATAGTAATGTCCATTGTCTTTTTTTAACTGGTCAGGATTTATTATTTTTGATATTTGATTTATTAATAATCTTTTCCCTCCAGCCCATTTTAATATTGTTTCCATTAGATAGCCTCACCATTTTCATCTTTAATAAATTCACTATATATTTTCTTAATTGATTCAAACTCACTTGTAACAATAGATTGATTTAAACTGATTCTATTTTTAGCTGATTCTAAATCAGTAAGCCATTGCAAGGTATTAATTTTATTCATCTTATTGGATGGTAAAACTAAAACATCACTGCAAAAAGCTGACCAGTTTGTACCATAGTTTGCAATTTGTTTGATTTCATTAAAAGAAATATAGTCCCATTCATCGACTTCCTCATCATTACCTTGAATTTGTCTATTTACTTTTTCAATTGCAACTTTAGATATTAAATCATTTCTTAATTTTTCAGGTAAATACTTGTGCATCCATTGAGAGTCATTTCCAATTTTATCTTTCAAACGTCTCTTGATTTCATCGAGTATTTCTCCAATATATTGTGAAGCATACGGATTATTATTAACACAATTTTCCTTGACATACTCTTCAAGTTCTGGATATGTAAAATCAGGGAACTTGGTATTAAAAGCTACCCTTAATTTATTCCATGATGTTTTCTTAGCTGCTCCGCCTTTCGCAGTTTTAATTGCATTTATCGTATCAAGGTCTAAAGTATTAATTGTATCAGCTAAATTTAATAACATGCCTTCACATTCTTTAAAGAAAGAATCACCATCATCAACTATCACCTTATTTTCTTTCTTTAATTGGATATTGACTATATCATTAAAAACTTTAATCAAGGCAAATGTGGTATTGTTAATTGTTAAAAATCCCTCACTACCTCTATCCCGTTCTTCTGAACAATAATCCTTAATTGTTTTAAAGCACTTAGATATAAATGGAAATAATATAGCCTCTGTCTCATCATTATCTGTCTTATCAAATGTACCAGGAGTCAGTATTTCGTTCTTACCTTTTTTGTAAATATTAAAGAAATTTGATTGCTTAAAAGCATCGTTAATATAATCTAGAGTTATACAACGCTTTGTATTTGATAAATCTTCACCTGTAACAACTCTACCGTATAAAGGAGACTTTGTATCTTCACCCAATTGTTGTCCTAAATCTAATCGTAATGCTTCCTGCCTTTGAGCATATAATTCAGCATTCCATAATAAATCAATATTTAATGTGTTTCTAAGACCTTTAGGTACTGATTTTTGATTTTCATTTATGTCCATAAACAGTTTAACTTGTTCGTGTTTTTGCATATCAACAAAAGCCACAACAGGAACTGAATTACATGAAGCAAATTTTGAATCAGAATAACCGTATAATCTATGTTGTCCATCAATTACATATAAAGATTGATAAGTCTTTGGAAGCTTTAACGTACCCATTCTTGAAAGGTTATTATCAGTTCTGGTTGAGGATGGTTCAAAAACAACTCCTCTTCCATTTGTATCTATGGATACAATTAAAGAGTTAGGAAAATACCCTCCTTCATTAACAAATTTTCTAATAGCTTTTAATCTATCTTTTTTAATTAGTCTTTGATATGTAGGCATTAATTTATGATTTGCTTTATTTCTATGTAAAATATATGCTAGCTTTAACAGTCTTTCTGGCTCAATTAAAAAAGTATAATAAGTCTTGTTTCCCATTTTTCCTTCAATTGCAGGAACACTTGAATTCATACCTTTAATTTCAGTTTTTGCAAATAAATTGCCCAATAATTGATATCTAGCTGCAGAACCTAAATGATCTGACAAATCATTGTAATATCTTACTTTTTCATAATCGAAATTAGCGATTCTAAAATCTTCCATTCTCTTAATATCAGCATCACCAATAACGAAATTTTTTGTAGCGAAAATATACTTAACTCTTACTTTAGGATATTTCTTTCTAACTTCATTGGATAACCCTTTGAAGTTTCCGTTAATTGATTCAAGTTCAGTCTTCCAAGTTTTAGTATTATCTTCTTTTTCAGTTGCCTTACACTCAATTAGTAAGCAAATTTCATCATCAATAGCAATTATATCAATTTGCTTAGACGAAACATCAGAATAATCTAATTTAAATTTATTTGTGGCGTTCATCACCTTAAATCCCATTTTTTGGAATATTAGCCAAACTTCATTTTCAAATAGATCTCCTACAGATTTTTCTTTTTTCACAAGAGCTGAACCATTTTTATATTCTTTAAATACTTCCCAACCTTTATTGATAAATTCATCAATTTTATCTGCAGACACTTTTTGCTCAATAAATTTATTTTTTCTCTTTTTTGTAGCTTTAAGAAGTTCTTCACCAGAGACCAAATCATCCCAATTAGTAGCCATAATTAATCCTCCCAAATAATATTGTTTTCTTTGCAAAAAACATCAAAAGTCATAAGTCCTTTTTTTGTAGGCCTTGTCTTTCCGTTTTCCCATCTTGAAATTGTAGGGAAAGATACATTAAGTTTTTTCGCTAATTCCTCTTGAGTAAGATTTAATTTTGCTCTAACATAAACTAACTTTTCCTTGAATTCCATACATTTTACCTCATTCTTTGCATAATTAGTCATTTCTTATCATAGTATATCATCTTTTTGATAAATTGCTATATAAAGACCATTTTATCGCATATTTATTTTGTCTTTTTCTCAACATTAATGCATTATGTTAACAAATTTCAGAATCCTTTGGAGATTTTTTGGATTTAAAAGCCTAGTTTTACTCGATAGCCTGACCTTTCGTGTATTTTTAGACCTTTCCTGTAAATACTTTTTAAAATACACAACTATAAGAATACAAGAGGAAAAATTGTATCACTATAGTTGTCATAAATCCTTGCTATACAATAGGCTTGATACAACAAAACAACAAAAAAGTGTTGATTTAAGGAAAATCCTTGTATCAACACAGTTGTTTCAATATAACTAAAAAACAGGAGTCTTAATCGATTTCCGTCTTTTGGTCTTTATTATTTTAAGTGTCCGATTTGGAGTTCACTTCATTATTTCTCCTTTTTTACATCCACCAATGTCTTATTAGTTCTTACACTTGGCGAAGTTGAATTAATTACTTCAACAGGTGCACGTGAATTCTTATCCATTCATTCAAGAAGGTTATGTTCTTCACATTTTTAGTAATTTTTCTTAAACACATAATGCTAGCGTTTATCAATATGAGTATAAGATTTATGTCTAATAAAACTTATTTTGCAATCAAAAAACTATATATTTTTTGCTAATTTCTTTTTAAGTTCATCGCAAAGATATTTGTATCTTAAATATTTTTCTTCATTTTTAAAATGATCTTCTCTAAATTGTTCATTTTCTAGCTTATATTCTAATTTTTTATTGCCAAATTGTTCGCTAGTTAAATCAAATACGTAGCCATCTACTACGTTATAGCAATGAAAACTTCCATCTTCTAAAGGAATTCCATAAACTTTTCCACCAAATATATCTTGAACTAAAAATGCTGTAGTTGAACATTGTCCTACTGTTTTATTTTCTAAACTCCAATCTTTTCTAAGTCTTGGTGCACAGCTATATTCACACCAAATATCATTTAATAAATCATAAAGCTCGAGTGTAGTTGAAATACCTTTATATTCACTATTATTTTTTAAAATTTTGCTATTTTCATGACCATAAAATTTGTAACTCATTATTAATACCTCGTCTTTAATATACAATAAGAAATATTTTTGTTCAAAAAAATGATGTCAAAAATTATATATTTTAATAAAATTAAATATATAAGGAGCGAAATTAATATGAAAAGCAAAATAATTAAGAAAATCGCTTTTACGATAATACCACTACTTTTACTTGTTGGTTGTTCAGCTAATATTAATGAAAAAAATAGTGAAAATAAAAATGAACAACCAGCTTCGATGCTAAATAATAAAGTTTTACCTTTAGCAAAATCTAATAAAGTTAGATTTATTAACTATAATGGTGAAACTTTAAAAGAAACTAAAGATTTAACTAAAGATGTTAGATTTAATGAGGAAGAACCTACTAGAGAAAGTACTTCTAAATATGACTTTAAATTTAAAAATTGGAGTTATTCATATAATAAAGAAACTAATGAAACAATAGCAAAAGCTAATTTCACTCCTATTAGAAAATCTTATAAAGTTGAATTTTATTTAGAAGATGGAACATTAGTTAATTCTCAAGAAGTAGAATATGGAAAACTTCCTTCTTTAGATTTTGCTACTTCTATTAAAAACATTGAAGATTTAAATAATGTAATTAGTCCAGTAACTAAAGATATTAAATATAAAATATGAAGAGAAATAATACTCCTTCTTATTTTTCTTATGGACTAGTATTTCAACATTTTTATAATGAAGAAACTAGCCAAGATGAATTTGCTGTTACTGAATATAGAGGTGAAGATTTAAATGTAATTATTCCTGATTCGTTCCAAGGAGTGCCTGTTACTTTAGTAAAAGAAGGTGCTTTTGCTGGAAATAATTTAATTACTTCTATTACTTTTGGTAAATATATTAATGAAATAGAAAGAGGAGCAATTTATGGCTGCTCTAATATAGAAAGATTTAATATAGCTGAAGGAAATGAAAATTTATTTATTAAAAATGATGCTTTATTTACTAAATCTCCTTATCTTACCTTAGTTGCTTATCCTGCTAAACTTGATGGATCTTATGAACTTGAAGCAAGAACTAATGAATTTGATTATGTAATTGAAATGGGTGCATTTAATTCATCAAATTTAGAAATATTAAAATATAATCAAATTGGTGATAATAACGTAACATATTCATTAAATTATTTATTCTCTACTGAATTTGAAGATTATAGTCAATTCCCAACTAAACTAAGAACAGTTTTCTATAATGGTGGAAATATTGGAGAAAATTTCTTTAAAAATATGACTACATTAGAATCAGTAGTTTTAGAAAATAATTTAGAAAATCCAATTGAAACTATTGGAGAATACGCTTTTACTGGATGTTCTAATTTAGAAAGTGTAGTTATTCCTTCTACTGTTACTGATATTGAAAATTATGCGTTTAATGATTGTATATCTTTAGAAAACGTAAAACTTGGATTTAAAGAACTAAATATTAATAAGATTGGAAAAAATATTTTCCAAAACTGTATTTCTTTAGAAGGAAATCCAGTTGATGGAATATGTTATATTGGAAATGACACATATCCTTATCAAATTGCTTATAAAATCGATAGATTTTTTAAAGGTGATGAAATCACATTTAAAGAAGGAACAATTATAATTTACGATGAAATTTTAAGAAATAATATAAGGATTAAAAAAGTTAATTTTGAAGGAAATACTTTAAAAACAATTGGGTTTAGGGCATTTTCTTATTGTAAAGTTACTAATTTTGCTTTACCAAAATCTTTAACTGATGTTGATCCATTAGCATTTATTGCAGATAATGAAGAATATGATAATAATGTAATTGATGATATCCGTTATATTTCTTCTACTGATGATGGAAATGGTGTAATTAATGAATTTTATGCATTTAGATCATCAAAAACTGCCACTTCTACAAATATTTTAAAAGATACAAGATTTATTGATATTATGTTTTTTAGATATACCCTTGAAGCATATCACTCATTCTCATTAGATTCAGAAAATGAAAACTTTGTTGTTCAAAATAATGCTTTATATGGAACTAGTAATCATGTTTTATATAAAGTTTTTAATGGCACTAATGAATATAAAATCACTAGTTTAAGTTATGACAATCCAGTTGAATATATAGGTGGAAAAGCATTTTATTGTACAAATTATACATATGTAGATATGCCTTATAACATTACTTATATTGGCTCTTGTGGATTTGGAAAAATGCAAAATTTAAAAAATAAATATTTTACTTCTGGTAGCTATATTTCAATGCCAGGAAATCTTGAATTTATTGGATCTTACGCATTCTATAAATCAGGAACTACTAATTTAACATTTAGTTTTTATTGTAGTAACCTTTATAACATTGGAACTGGCGCTTTTAGTCTTGGCTCTGGAGCTAATACATTTGCAATTTTAAATTTCCATATGTGGAAAAATAAAGAGGAAGCCCCTGCTTCTTTATTTAATTACGAATGGCAAAGTTCTTATGTAGAAGTGAATTATGGAGCATAAGGAGGAATAAATATGAAACACTTTAAAAAATTATTAGTTTTAATTGGATTAAGCTTAATTTCTTCTATGTCTTTTTCTTGTAAGAAAAATAATCCTAGATATATTACAGATACATATATTAACGAAAATAAAGAATTAATCGTTGTTTATAGCGATGGTTCTACTGAAAATAAGGGTAGTGTTAAAGATAAAGACAGTGCTCCAGAAGAATTAAAAGGAAAAGTTATTTTAAACTTTAATCATGATGAGGGAAGTGTTACAGCAAACACTTTAGAAGGTCTTGTTGGAGATAAAATTACTTTAACTATTACTCCTAAAGAAAATTATTTAATTGAGGAAGTTAGACTCAATAGTGTACCTTTAGCTGCTCCTTATGAATTTAATTTAGTTGAAGGTGAAAATATTGTTGATGTAATTTTTAAAGAAATTCCTGAAGTAGATCCAATAGATCCTACTATAGAAACTGTTTTAGTTATATTTAAAAACTTCGATGGCACCGAACTTTATAGAGCTGAAATAAATAAAGGTAAAAATGCAGTTTATTTAGGTTCTACTCCAACTAAACCATCAAATGAACAATATAATTATGAATTTACTGGATGGGATAAACCTTTAGAAAATATTCAAGTTAATACAACTTTTACTGCAACATATAAACAAGTAACAAGAAAATATAAAGTTACTTTCATAAATTATGATGGTCAAGTTCTTCAATCAGAAGAAGTTTTATATGGCGAAATTCCTCTATACACTGGAATTACTCCAGAAAAACCAGGAACTGCTACTACAACTTATGAATTTTTAGGTTGGGACAAACCATTAACTGAAGTTAAAGGTGAAGTAACTTATACTGCAGTATTTGTTGAAAATTATGCTCCAACTTATAGAAACAAAGGCTTCGTATTTGAAATTCAACCAGAAAACGCTTCATTCTATGTTAAAAAATTCTATGGTGATGATAAAAATATTGTAATTCCTAGTGAATTTGAAGGAAGACCAGTTATAGGAATTAAAGATGAAGCATTTAAAGATAACACGCAAATGAATTCAATTTATATTCCAGAAACTATAGAATATATCGGAAATAATGTCTTCTTTGGTTGTGAAAATATCACTAAAGTAATGGTAAGCACTAAAAATACTCACTTTAAAATTTTAAATGATTACAAACTTATTGGAAATGACACTGAACTTATTTACGTCGTTCAATCATTTAATACAATTTTAGATTTAACTAATGATAATTTAGAAACAATTAGAGATGGTGCATTAAACTGTAACCACCTTAAAACACTTGTTATTAGTGGCGATTTATTAACTTCTACTTCAAAACTATTTGGTGGAGAAGAATATGTTAGTGAAACAATGCATTCAATCGTTATTGATGGAGGAAATATCAAAAAAGACGCATTTAAAAATGCTAAAAATTTAAGATCAGTTTCATTTATTAATAATCCTACAAATCCTACTACTGAAATAGGAGAATCAGCATTTGAAGGTTGCGAAGGTGTTCAAGAATTATTTATTCTTGATGAAGTTAAAAAATTAGGTAATAGATGCTTTGCAAATATGCCAGGATTAAAGAAATTAACTTTTGGAACAGGTGATGATATAAATATTGAAGAATATGGACTTGAAATGCTCGATGGTACCAATAATATTGATGGATATTATGTTTCAAATATGGGACCTAGCTTATATTGTTTAGGAAATGAAACAAAAAGATCAATGATCATTTATAAACAAAATAATCCTGAATCAGCTACTTCTAAAACTTTAGAAGTTGATTATGGAGTTGAATTTATTGCTAAAGGTGCATTTACTAATTCAACATTAACTAAAGTAGATTTTAATTATGGTTATGGATTAAATAATGATTACGAAGACCAAAAATTAAAATGTATTGATACTGAAGCTTTTGCTGGTGTTACAAATTTAGCTTCAGCTGTTGCTTTACCTACTACTTTAACTAAAGTTGGTTTAAATGTATTTACTGGAACTAAACTTGCTACAAATGCTTCAGAACTTAAAAATGTTGAAGATAAAACTGTTTATCTATTAAAAAATACATTTACTAATATTGCTGATACAGTAATAGGAATTGAAGATAGTGCATTTACTTCTAACACTAATACAATTACTGTAAATAGTGAAAATAAAGTATTTATTAAACCAAATGATTATATTATTAAAAGAAAAGATTTAGATATTCTTTATAAATGTTATGACCAAGGTTATACAGAAGAAACAGATGGAACAACTTCTTATTACACAGTTGTTTTAGATGCAAAAATAATTGCACCTTATGCTTATAATGAAATTGGTCACGTTAAAGCCTTAAAATTTTTAAATGTTGAAAGAATTGAAAAAGATGCAATTTATAGAATGAGTTATGTAACTAATATATTCTTTGATAATACATTAACAACTCTTAATTCTAGAGCAATTAATGATTCTAACTCAATTGATTATGGTAAATATGATTTAACTCTCCAAATGCCTAAAACTTTAATTAATTTAGGAGAGGAAGCAATTTATACTAGAAGAAGAATTCGTGTTGAAACTGATGCTTCTAGCATCCTTCCTACTTGGGAAGATAATAAGTGGCATCATTCATATTCAACAACTGTAACTTATACATTTAATAAATATTATTGGACTTATTAAGTTAAATTATCCACTTAAAAAGGCACAATTAATTTGTGCCTTTTTCTTATGTTTTTTATCAAAAACCCTGCAGAACTCAACTATTTTTCAAATTCTTTAGCAACTTCTACAAGTAAATCTCTAATGTGTAATTTTTGTGGACATACTCTTTCGCATTTTCCACATTTAATACAATCACTAGCTTTTCCATTATTTATAGTGTGGACGTTATTATAATAAAAATTAGCATTCCAATCATTAAATACTCTTTTTGAATTTAAAAGAGCAAATAAATCAGGAATAGAAATATGTTTAGGACAACCATCAATGCAATATCTACAAGCAGTACATGCAATTAGGTGTTGCCCTCTAAATATTTCTACTATTTTTCTAGTTAATTTAAATTCTTCTTCAGTAATAGGTTTAAAATCTTTCATAAAAGATAAATTATCTTCCATTTGTTCTAAAGTAGACATTCCAGATAAAACCATCATTACATTTTCAGGACTTGCAGCAAATCTTAATGCTAAATTTTGAGGAGTAATTCCTTGTTCTTCTAAAACTTCTTTTGCCATTCCTGGAAGTTTAATTAAATTTCCACCTTTAATAGGTTCCATTATAATTACTGGTTTATTATATTTAACACAAACGTCATAACATTTTTTAGATTGAACGGCTACATCATCATAATCCAAGTAATTATATTGAATTTGAACTACTTCTACTTGAGGATTTTCTCTTAATATTTTTTCTAATACATCAGCAGTGTCATGGAAAGAAATACCAACATGTTTTACTTTTCCTTCTTTTTTAAGTTCACTAGCAATTTCATAAGCTCTACATCTTTTAAATTGTTCGTAATTTGATGCATTTTGAGCATGCATTAAATAAAAATCAAAATAATCAACACCACAAGCTTTTAATTGTTCTTCAAATAAAGGGCGAATATCTTCTTCTTTATTAAAAAAATTACCTGTTAATTTATCTGTTAATAAATATTTATCACGAGGATATCTACTAGTTAATGCTTCTTTTAAAGCTAATTCACTTCTTCCACCTAAATAACCGTGAGCAGTATCAAAATATATAAAACCTTTTTCGATAAAAAGATCTACCATCTTTTTAAATTGTTCTATATCGACTTCTTTTTCAATTAAAGGAAGTCTCATACAACCAAAACCAAATTTTTGTTCATTAAGTTCGAAAAATTTCGCCATAAACACATCTCCTATCTTTAATTATAAAAACATAACGAAATAGATAGGCATATAAACAATTTTACCTTCTACTAAAACTTCATTTTTATTACTTAAAACATAACCTTTTTTAATTCTATATTCATCGCTATTTAATAATTTTGGTAATGCTCTAAAGTTTCGATAATCTTTACCAGATTTAATTTCAATAGGTAGAGGACACAAATTATCATAATCATTAATTATAAAGTCGACTTCACCTACTTTTTTCCTATCATAATAATATAAATCATGGCCATGGCATTTTAATTCTTGAGCGACAACTGTCTCGTATACTGCTCCTAAATTAACCCCAGATTCTTCATTAAGAATTGCGTTTATATTATTTTTATAAAGTTTATCAGTTAATAAACCAACATCATTCATATAAAGTTTAATTGAATTTTTTGTAGTTGACTGAATAAGAGGAAATCTTGGCTCACTAATAGCTTTAACCCCAAGAGAAATGCCAGATGTAAGCAAATAATCAAACTCATTTTGGTATCTTTCAAATCTTGCATCTTTTTTATTTTCTATTGAACTTATTTGAATTCTTTTTACTTTGTTTTCAATATTGGATGGAATTAAGTCGTAAATTCTTTTTATAACTAAATTACTTACTCTATCATATTTTGATGCATCATTTGAGTAATACTCAATTATTTCATCCTGAATATCTTTAATTTTAGCTACATTTTGAAATTTTATAAAAGAATCCACACAACTAGGCATACCACCAACATATAAATATGTTTTGAATAATTCCAATATTTTTTGATGCAAAGAAAGATTAACAGATTTTTTATTATCATAGCATTCTTTTAAATGGTTAATTGCCATAGAACCAACCGAGTTTGCAATTAAAAACTCTTCAAAATCCATTGGATACATTCTTTTTATTGTTACGTATCCCATTGGTGATAAAAATTCACTAGACAACGCAATGCCAAGTTCAGATCCACTACAAATATATTTAAATCTATTATCTTCTGCTAAAGGTTTTAACAAAGAAAAAAGCTTAGGATATTCTTGTATTTCATCGATAAATATAACAGTGTCATTTCTATTATTTAATTTGTCGCCTGCAACTACACTAACTTGTATATAAAATTCTTTAACAGTTCCTACTTTTTCAAAAAGTTTTTTATCTTTTTTATCTTCGGTCATATTAAGTTCTATGTAATTTTTAAAATGCTTTTTTGCAATTTCACGAATTGAATATGTTTTACCGACTTGTCTTGCACCCTCAATACATAATATTTTATTATCGTCACTTTTTAAATATTCTTCGATGTATTCTGATATTTTCCTATACATTAATAAAACCTCTATAATATGAATTCATTATTATTATACATAATAAAATACGGTTTTCCAACATTTTTTGACCAGTTTTTATACGGTTTTCCAACAAAAATTGAGCCAAAAATATACGGTTTTCCAACATTTTTTGACCAGTTTTTATACGGTTTTCCAACATTTTGATATGTTTTAATCTTTAGATTTTATTATTTTAATAGGCTTTATAAACTTAAATAATATTAATGCAATTATTGAAAGTAAGGTAGTTGCAACAAGTAAAATTCCTAAATCAATAGCTATTAAATTAGGAATAAATTTAATAATTGTTCCTTTAAAATTAAATCCACTTATAAAACTTGTTAAAGAATTAACTAATACTTTATCAGTATAAGGAATAATTAGCGCTCCTAAAGCAAGTGATCCTAAAACTCCTAAAATAGAAACAACTAGTCCTTTTAATATAAATATAGAACTTAATTCTTTATCACTTGCTCCTAAAGCTTTCATTACTCCTATTTCATAAGTGTTTGAAGTAATTGCTTTAATGCTATAGTTAAAATAAAAAACAATAACTAATAAAATAACTAAAACTTGTAAAATCTTAAATAAATCAACGAATGAATCTACTAATTTACCAATTTGGTTAACAGATAAACTTGAAGGAAGATTTACGTTAATTTTTGGATTAGAGGCTGCAATATCAATGATTTTACTTAAATCGTTATTATTTTTAAAAGCAATTTGGAAAGGTTCAATATCATATTTTTGCATTTCTTTAAAAGAATCTACATCAATTGAAGTGCATGAACTCACTCCAATAATTTTAAATTCTTTTTGCCATATAATTTCTTTTGTAGGATCATTGTGTTTATATTTAATAAAGTTTAAATAAACTTGGTCTTCTTCTTTTAAAGGAGTCATTTTTGAAGTCGTTGGATAATTCTTTTCAAAATACTTGTTATAAGTTTGGGCAAGAATAACTGCAGTATTTTTAGGCATATTTCTTTTTTCGCCAATTCCTATTGTTGTTCTATTTTGTGCACTTACACTTTGAAAAAAGATATCTTTTTCTTTATTTTCATAAGCTATACCCATGAAACTAAAATAATTACTTAAAATACCTTCATCAATATATTTTTGATAATTTGGATTTAAAGAATAAGTTAGTCCAAGTCTAGTTTGTATATCATTAGAAAACTTAATAAATTCCATGTCTTTTAAATCCATTTTTGAAAAAGACATTGTATTTTCATTCTTTTTTAATAAATCTTTATATTTTTCTTTATAATCTGTTTTTATTATTGCTCCAATTTTCCCAAACATTCCTTTATCAACATTGATTTTTTGATAATATGGTCCTAAAACTTCTTCATAACTATTTAATTCATTTAAATACATTACAGAATCAGCAAAAAAATCTGTTGCAATTAAATAATCCTCATTTTTACATTTTTCTATATCACCAGCTAAAACTTCATATTTACCATTAAGTCCAAATTTAGCTTCTAAATATTCTTCATCAGCAACTAAAGTGCCATAAGTTTCACTAAGTCTTAGACCAATTGTGTCGCCTTTAACAGATCCATAAGGATAATATAAATTATTATCCATATAAGGAAGCGCTCTACTTCTTTGATTAATTAAAAAAGCTTGAGAATAAACTGGATATGCTTTGTTATTTGTTAATGATTTACTAATATCATCAATTTCTTTTAAGCTAAAATTTCCAATCTTATAATAATTTGTCGTAATATCACCACTTAAAAGCTGAACTTGATTAACTCCATTTTTATTAAATTCATCTTTTAAAGTTTCATTAATATTAAATTTTAAAAAGCCTTGTATATCGAAAAATAAAGCTCCTAAAACAGTTACTAAAACAATTGTAAAAATTGAATTCCATCTTTTATTAAATAAAAATGATTTAAATAATTTAAATAAATTTTTAGGCGGAATTTTATTTTTAACTAATTTGCATTTTTCAAAAGTTTCTTCGTCGTCATGAGGTGCGTTACTTATTTTTCCATTATCTAAATAAATAATGTGATCAGCAAATTCATTGCACTCTTCTTCTTTATGTGAAACTACAATAACTAGTATTTTTTGAGATAAAACCTTCAAAATCTCAAGTATTTTTTTAGAATTTACTTTATCTAAATTTCCAGTTGGTTCATCACAAAGTAAAATTTTTGGTGATTTTGCTACGCCTCTAGCAATAGCTACTCTTTGTTTTTGACCACCACTTAATTGACTTGGTTTTTTATCTTTATGTTCATAAAGACCAATATCTTTTAAAAGCTTATCTACATCAATATTATTTTCTTCGTCTTTAGAAAGTAAAAAAGTTACATTTTCATAAACTGTTAATTGTTCTAATAGATAAAAATCTTGGAAAACAAAAGAAACAATACTTGATCTATATTTGTTTAATTCGTTCTCATTTAATTCTTCTAACTTAAGTCCGTTTACTTCGATTGAGCCGCTAGTAATTGAATCAAGACCACCTAAAAGATTAATTAAAGTTGATTTACCTGATCCACTATTTCCAGATATAAAAAACATACCAGTTTTAGGAAAAGATAAATTATCTATATCTAAAGCTTTTTCTTCATTGTTTTTAGTTTTGTAAATTTTAACTAAATTTTTAATCCTAACGAGACTCATAAATAAAAAAATAAGCGTTTTTTAACGCTTATTCCTCAGTTAAATAATAATAACCACATTTTTTCGAATATTTTAGTTCTTCTGTTTTATAAAAGTTATATAAATACGCTCTTATTTCTTGCATATAACGTCTAAACGTTAAATCAGGTATGTCTAAAACATCTTGAACCTCAGATTTTGTGATTCTTCTATTTTTCATTAAAGTTTCATAAATAAATAATAATGCTTGCGATTTGTTTAATCTCATAATTTCCCCTTATTGATATTTAAAAGTTCATCAATAACGTTATTAATGATATGTGCTAGCATTTATATTATTTATTGAATGTATCAAAAAACGAAACAAACAAACCGGTTTTTACTCAAAACAAACGGATATTTGATATTTTACATATAAAATTAAAAAAATAAGGATCTACCCTTATTATTTTTATTTTAATAAATTATTTATTTTTATGGATTTTCAGGTACTAAAGGTGAAATCCGTTCAAAATATTGATAACCACAAATTTCACATTGATATTCATAGTTTCCTTCATTATCATAGGTTGGTTCAGTATAAGAGATTTCAATAAACTGATGCGCTTCAAACTCTGTTGTAGCATCACAAATTACACACTCTTTCCAGTGTCCCACATCATCAAAATTATAACCTTCTTCAAAATTATGGTCACCAGTAGGTTCAACAGTTTTATGATAATGATATGGACATTTTTCGCATGCATATAAAACTTTTCCTTCATAACCACAACTTACTTCAACAATAACAGTTTCTTTTAAGACATGTTCTTCTTTTTGAGCTATTTCACCCTTTTCATTAACATACCAATGATAGTGTTCATCATATAAAATTGAATTTTCTGTTTTATTTTCAATTGGAGTTGCTTTTTGTCTTCTTTGAATAGTCGTGACTACTCCAGTTGTCGTTGCTGCACCTAAACTAATAACAATAACTATTGGCAAAAATATAGGTAAAAACACTCTTTTTTTCTTAATTGGCTTCTTATTTGTTTCATCTTTATGAGGAAGACAAAAATATAATTCTTCAACTTTATATTCATATGTAGAACATAAATGTAAAAAATTAGATAATTGTGGTAAAGATGTGCCTTTTTCCCGCGAAGCAACAGTTTTTACGTTTACTTCAAGCATTTTAGCTAAATCCAATTGGGTTAAATTGTTCTTTTTTCTTAAATATTTAAGGTTATTAGCAAATCTATTAGCATCAAATTTATAAATATCGCATATTTTATTAACTTTATAATCTCTAGCGTAAAGGAAATTTTCTAAATCAACATTTAAAATTTGGCAAAGTTTACCCCATACACTTAAATCTGGAAAAGCTTTACCTTGCTCCCACAATGAAACAAGTTGAGCACTATACCCAACCGCGCTAGCAATATCATTTTGTGAATATCCAAGTGCGTTCCTTCTACTAATTAAAAAGTCTTTAAATTCCATCATTAATATTATAGCTTGTCTTTGCAAATATACATTAAAATCTAGTTCATTTATACATGAATTTTAAAGCTTATTTTATCAAAAACCCTGCAAATCTAAATTATTTTTTAAAAATTCAAATTTCGCAAATTAATTTCAAATATTAGTTATAAAACCCTTATAAGTTTGCACCTATTCTTTCTTTTATATATAATTATAGTGGTCAAATAAAGAGGGAGATTAAAAATGGAAAAATCATATACCATTGTTATTGACACTTTAGGAAGCGACAAAGGGCCAACAGCAATTTTAGAAGGCTGCAAACTAGTACTTGAAAAATTTCAAAACGTTAAGTTAATTATTGTAGGTCAAGAAGAATTAATTTCTAGTTATGACTTTCCAAAAGATAGAATAAGAATAATTGAAGCAAATGATACTATTACTAATTTAGATAATATTAAAGAAGCTTTATTTAAAAAAAGAGATGCATCTATTTTTAAAGCATTAGCAGAATGTGCAAATAACGATGAAGTAATCGGATTAATTTGTGCTGGAAATACTGGTGCTTTACTTGCTGGTTCTTTAAGATATTTATTAAATGAAAAAAGAACAAGACCTGCTTTAGCAGCAATTTTACCTACAACTGTTCAAGGTAAATTCACTTGTTTAGTTGATACTGGTGCTTCTATTGATTGTGGTTCTGAACAACTAATTGAATTTGCTCATTTAGGAACTGACTTTATGAGAAAACTTTATAAAGTTGAAAGTCCAAGAGTTGCACTTCTTTCAAATGGTACAGAACCTACAAAAGGTAATGCATTAATTAAAGAAACCCACAAATTATTAGCTCATGAAGAAGGTATTAATTTTGTTGGAAATGTTGAAGGAAGCAATGCATTAAATTATAACTGCGATGTCTTAGTTGCTGATGGATTTGTTGGAAATCAGTTATTAAAAATTACTGAAGGATCAGCTAAAAATTTCATTATGGAAATTATGAAATTTGGAAAAATAACCGGGAACGAGGCGGTTTCTAAACAAATTGTTGGACATTTAATGTCAATTTATAATTTTGAATCATTGGGTGCAGGCATACTTTTAGGTGCTAAAAAATATTGCTTAAAATGTAGAGGATCTAGTGGTCCAGATGCAATTTTAAGTGCTGCTCATATATTGTTAAATATCACTGAAAATAAAACTTTTTATGAAAATTAATTAAGGAGAAATTATGTACGAAAGATTATTAAAAATTATTAAAGAAAATGTACCAAATTTAGATGTTAGCAAAGTTACTGAAGATTCTTTGCTTGTTGAAGATTTAGGAATGGACAGTATTGCTATGTTAATGATGTCAATGTCAATTGAAGATGAATTTGGCATCACTTTTGATGATTTAGTCGTTTTTAAAACAGTTAAAGACGTATTAAATTATTTAAACGAACACGCTACTAAATAAAATTATTTGGATATTTAAATCTTTTTAACAAAGCATCTTCTTCTTTTTGTAAATTCTCTTTCAAAATTACTCATAAATCCGAGGATGTTATTGTTATTTTCGAGCATTAAATTAGTTTCCATATAATCAATGCCATTATTGCATAAATGATCATAGAAATGTGTTACGATAATACCTGCGACACCTTTCATTGTATATTCTGGTAAAACACCAATTAAACCTAAGTCAATGACGTTAGGTTTCTTTTTATTTTTAAAGAAATCAATTAAAAATCTAGGTGTGATTTTTCCTTTATATTTAGTAATTACTTTTGAAAGTGAAGGAAATACTAAAGCAAATCCTACAACTTTATTGTCCTCTGTTAAAACTACCATGATATCTTGAGGTCTTAAGATTAAATTAAAGTTAGAAATGCTCGAATCCATCATTTCTTTTGTAAACGGAACAGTTCCATAAATCTTATTATATGTAATATCAATTATTTCAAAGAATTGCTCTTTATATTCTTTAATAAATTTACTGACACTTTTTGGAGAATAAGCTCTTAATTTATAGCGTTTTTTAGCCATTTCACTAGCTTTTATTAATCTTTCATCTTTTTCTTTTGGTGGGAAAATTTTATATTCAAGCCAATCAACATCTTTTTCTAGTCCATAATTTTCTAAAAGCCTTTGATAATAATCAAAATTATATTGTTCTTCATAAGTTTGGAATTTATCAAAACCTTCAATAAGTAAACCTTCTCTTTCTAAGTCGCTATATCCTAAAGGACCAACAAGTTCATCCATTCCTTGTTCTTTTCCCCATTTAGCAACAGAATCTAATAAAAGATTAGCAACTTCTTGATTATCTATTGCATCAAACCTTGTAAATCTAACTCTTTTTTGTTTCCATTTTTCATTTGCTGCAAGTTGAATAATTCCTTCAATTCTTCCTACAACTTTATTATTTTCATCTACACATAAATAAAAAACTGTTTTACATGTATTGTTATAAACATAATTCTTTTTAAATATTTTCTTCTCATCACTATTTAAAGCTGGAACAAAATATTTATTTCCCTCATATAAATCTATTTGAAATTTTACAAATCTATTAATGTCTTTTTTAGATTTAACTTCGATAATTTTATACATAACGCTCTCCTTGAATATTATAATTCATTTAATAATTTATTAATAATTTCCAATAAGAATCTATTTTAGAAAACCATGCAAATCTACGATATTTTTTCAAAAACCTTGCAGAACTCAAGTATTTTTCTTTATTTTAATTTAAATTCAAGTGATACAGGTTCATGATCACTATAAGCAAAACCTTCAATATTTGTCTTAGGATTTATTGTTCTAATTGTTTTAATTGATGTAACTTCAATATTATCAGAAACTATAAATCCATCAACTGAAGCTACAAACGTTTCACCTTCAATCCAAGTTATATTGTTATTTCTACAAGTTGGATTATTATCGCTACCATAAACAGTAAAGCCTGAAGTGATTGGTGAATTATGATTTTCATCAAATAAATAAGATAACCAATCTGGTTTCTTTTTTGTCATTCCAAATGGTCTATTTGTTGAATCATTATAATCAAATTTTGGATTATTAACCAATAAATCATGATTAAAATCTCCACTAACAATACAATAATTACCTTCTTCTTTAACTTTATTTAAGAAAGCATTTAACTCTTCCATTTGAATCTTTCTAATTTTTCCACCTTCATCATAAGCTGACATGTGGTTATTTACCAGATATAAGATTTTTCCATTGTCTACTTCAATTTTATTAACCTGGAAACATCTATCTAAATCAAAGAATTTTGAAAAATCAGTAGCAACTGTATATTCTTTTCTTTCACTATGTGTAATTTTATATTTTGAATAAGTTGATAAACCAGATTGAACTGAACCATGCATATCATATAAAGGATATGGTAAAAATGCAGTATGGAAGTTTTTAGCAAATGAATGCATATAACCTTCATTCAATTTACCTCTATAAATTTTGTCTTCATCAACGTAATAAGATCTAGTTGAATGAACATCTACTTCTTGGAGTAAAACAAAATCTGAATCTTCATTTTTAACTATATTACTCGATCCATTTATGTTATATAAAATTTCATCTTTAGAACGACCTTTTGAATAATACCCAGTAATTAAATTACCTTCATCATCATATCCATCATCCATAAAGAAAGTATAATCTTGTGAATAAGCACCAAAACCAATGTTATAAGTTATAGCCTTATAATTAGATCCAATCGACACTTTTTCGTGTTGAGCATTTCCATCAGGAGTAAGTTCAATACTACCAATTCTATTATATGAACCAATAATATAAACAACATAACTTAAAACCAATCCAACAGCTTTAAAAACTCCAATAACTGCACTAAGCCCTACTGCTGTCCATATTTTTTGTGCTTTTGTCATCTTTTTATTCTTTGCCATAGTAATACCAATTAATTATAATTTTTTATAATTAAACTTTCACTTTTATTATCTTACTGGATGTCTTTTTTTAAGAGTATTATATTGTCCAAATTCACATCCAACATTTTCACAATATATTTCATCAATTAATTTTTTATTATGGTAAAGTTTAATGGTTCCTACTCCATTACCACCATTCCATAATCTTCTGTGAAGTCTTGATCCGTTAGGAGCTTCATAATTAATTAAAAGCATGTCTTCTTTTTTACATTTGATATCAGTAATCATTTTATTTGACCATGTTTTTTGTTCAACATGCCAAATAATTTCATCTTCAGTTTCATGACAATCAAATGTAGTTTTTACATTATGCAAAAACTTAGAAAAATTAAATTCATAACACTTTCCTTCATAGTAAAATGCACTTAAAAGCTTGCGGTTTAAAGCTATTTTTCCAATTTTTGGGCATCCACCACCAATATCAAATGCACTATTTTCAAGTTTTTTACCTGTATTTAAACTAGTTAAATTATTTGAAGATAACCAAACCCAAGGTGAAGTAAAATCTTTTCCCCAGTTTTTATCTGCATAACCATAAGAATCTTCATTTTTAATTTCATATTCTTCGCCATCAATTGTAACAGTTCCTTCAAAATAAGATTTCATTCCTTCAGCATGCCAAAACATTTCAAAAAGTTGCATCTTTCTAAATAGTTTCCCAGCACCATAACCAACATTAAAAGCTATATCTTTTTTTATCTTTAAATTCCAAGACATCTCTCCGCTTTGGCACATATATTCAGGATGTTTTTTAATTTCTTCCGCGTCAATTTTAATCGACCCAATCGTTGAAAGCTCGTCTAAGAAAAAGCCATCTGCTTTAATATAAAAAGGTTTTTTATATTTAACTTCTATCTCTTTCCAACCAAAAAATTTATGAAGTTGTTTTGCGTTTTTTCCCCATGCACCAGCTTTAATCATTAAGTATGATGGTTTAATTTTATTTGCTTTATTTTCATCAAGTTGACCAAGTATTGGATATTCTTTTCCACTACTAGGATTACACAAGAAAAATTCAATAAAGAATGATTTTCTTTCTTTTGTTTTTATATTTGTTCCAGTAAATGAATGCCGCCACCAGTCATAACCCAGTTTTGCTTGTTTTTCATAAAGTTGACATTCATCTCTACTAATATCATGCTTATTAAACATATTTTTGCCTCGTAAATATTAGTTAAACTAATACTAATTTATATAAAATAGTTGAGTTCTGAAGGGTTTTTGAAGTAAAAAGGTAGCTTTTTAGCTACCTATATTACTTTTACCTCTTTGATCATTACATCTCTACCACTTACAAGATATGTATTTCCACCACCACATTTTGGACATTCTTTTCCATATGCAGTTGTCTTATAAGTTTCTTTACAATCTTCACAATAAGAGATAGCTTCAATAAAGATTAGATTGAGTTTGGTGTTTTTCATATATTCTGTTTTCTTTTTTGACCATTCAAATGCATCAACAAAATATTCTTTTACAACACCACTTACTTCACCAACTTCTAGAGTAAGTTCACAAACTTCTTTAACATTATTTTCTTTAGCAAGTTGTTCAATTTGTTTAATGACGTGAACAACTATTCCTAACTCATGCATCTATTGAATTACCTGTATTTGGATGAGTTTTATTAAATTCTTTGTTTGCTTTTTTATAAGCTTTACGTTTTTTAGCCATTTCACGAGCTTCTTTACTACCTGAATGAGCAACAATCTTAACAGCACGTTTTAAGGCATATCCTGCGAGTCCGCCGACTTTCTTTTCAGCAACTCTCATATTTGACATTTCTGGATGGTCTCTAACTAAATGGATTGCATCGAAATGACATTTTGTAGTACAGATACCACAACCGATACATTTATGTGGATCAACAAATGCAGCACCACAAGATAAGCAACGACTTGTTTCAATGCGGACTTGTTCTTCAGTTAAAGTCTTGTGAGCATCTTTAAATGAATTCTTATAATCAACACTTTCATCCATTCCTTCTTCTTGTCTACCTGCATCATCATAACCTGGAAGAGTGATATCATCTTTATTTAATTGTACAAATCCTCTTTGGTTAAATGCGATAGTTGGGTGAGCGTTTGGTCTAACGTGTCTTGCTAATGCATCAGCAACTTGATGTCCTGCTGCAATTGCATCAATAACAAATTTTGGACCGCTATAAACATCACCACCAACGAAGATATCTTCATCAGCAGTTTGATAAGTCATCTTATCAGCGATTGGATAATTTCCATGCCAGAATGTAACTTTTGTTCCTTTTAATAAGTCACCCCAGACAATAGTTTGTCCAATAGCGAATATAACTTTTCCTGCTTCGAGTTCAATAGTTTCATTTTCATCATATTGAGGATTAAATTTACCTTCAGCATCTAAAGTTGCAGTACATTTTTTAAATACGATACTTGTAACTTCGCCTTTGGCATTAACTTTGAGTTCTTTTGGTCCATAACAATTGACGATTTCAATATTTTCTTCAAGAGTTTCTCTAACTTCTTCATTTGATGCTGGCATATGATCTCTATCTTCTAAGCAGACCATTGAGACTTTCTTAGCACCAAGTCTATGAGCAGTTCTTGCACAGTCAACAGCAACGTTACCACCACCGACAACAACAACTTCGCCTTTGAATTCTTTCTTTTCACTTAAAGCATTTCTTAAATAATCTACTGCAATATCAGTTCCTTTTGCTTCATCATTAGCAACACCTGGTCTTCTTCCACCTTGGCAACCAATTGCAATATAGAAAGCTTTGAATCCTTGTTTTTTAAGTTCTTCGATTGTAATATCTTTACCAACTTCAACGCCGGTTTTAATTTCAACGCCTAAAGCTTTGATTACATCGATTTCTTTTTCAATAACATCTTTTTCAAGTTTATATGATGGAATACCATAAGTAAGCATACCACCAGCTTTTTCATTCTTTTCAAATACTACTGGTCTAAAGCCCATTACACCTAAATAATAAGCTGCACTAAGTCCTGCTGGACCTGCACCAATAATAGCGATCTTTTCTTCAAATTCACCATGTGTATTAGCAATAATTTTTTCTGGTACATATGGTTTTTCACTTCTTAAATCTAAATCTGCAACGAATTTTTTAACTGCATCAATGCTAACTGGAGCATCAATTTTTCCTCTAGTACAAGCATCTTCACAGCGTTTATTACAAACTCTACCACAAACTGCTGGGAATGGGTTTTGAGTTTTAATTAATGCTAAAGCTTCTTCATATTTTCCTTCTTTAGCAAGTTTTAAATAACCTTGAACTGGGACGTGTGCTGGACAAGCAACTTTACATGGTGCAGTTCCTGAAGGATAAGTATCATGTCTTCTTGCTGTATCTCTATAATTTTCATCCCAAGCATATTTTCCCCATTTGATCTTATCTGGGAGTGGTTGACTTGGATATGTAGCTTCTTTTCCATCAGCTTTACATAATTTTTGACCAAGTTTAACAGCACCTGCTGGACAATTTTCAACACATTGACCACAAGCAACACATTTATCTTTTGTAACATTAGCAGTGTAGCTACTTCTTGAAAGATTTGGAGTATTAAATAACATTGAAGTTCTTAATGCGTTACAAATCTTTACATCACAGTTACAAATATCAAAGATTTTATTTTCACCATCAATATTAGTAATTTGGTGAACAAATCCATTCTTTTCTGATTGTTCAAATATTTCGAGTGCTCTTTCTTTAGTAATATAGTGTGCACGACCAGTTTCAACAGCATAATCTGCCATATCACCAAATTGAATACACCAATCATCAACATCATCAATACATCCATCACCTAAGACAGCTCTTGATGCTCTACATGAACAAATACCAGCAGCAATATGTCCATCATATTTCTTCATCCAGTGAGAAATCTTTTCAACATCGATTGCTTCTTGGTTTTGTGCAATTGCTTTTTCAACAGGAATAACGTGCATACCAACGCCATCACCACCAGGTGGAATCATTTGAGTAATTCCTGCAAGTGGGATAAATGTCATTCTTTCAAAGAAAGATGCTACTGGAGGATTCTTTTCAATTCTAGCTACAGTAGAATTCATAAGTTCTGCAGAACCTGGAACAAAGAATGTTAAACGATATCTTTTAATTTTTGGTGCGTCTTTTATTGGTTCTTCCCAAGCATAATTATCACCATAATCATATTCAATAAATCCAATAACTGACATTTCATCGAGTAATTTTTGGAATTCAACAGGATTATATTCTTTATTCATTTTAAGAAGTTCTTCAAATGAGTAGAATTTTCTTAATTTCATTTTATTAAGAATTCTAACATGTTCAATCTTTAAAACTTCTCTTAATCCCCAATATTCTGGATCAGTAGTTTTAACTCCTGCTAGTTTGTGAGGAACTACGTCAGTTATCTTTTTAGCTAACTTTCTATATTCCTTTTCATATTCGTAATCTTTTTCACCTTGATATTTGGAGATTACTTTTTCATTTTGTTCTGACATAACGGCTTACTCCTTGTAAAATTTAAGTCTTTGTATAAAATAATCAGCAACTTTATCGATTCCTTCACCTGTTTTTGCACTTATAGGAATAATTGTTGCATCCTTATTTCTTTTTTTAATTGAATTAATACATTTTTCCATATCGAAATTAAAATATGATAATGCATCAATTTTATTTATGATTACTAAATCACTTTTTTCAAATACTAATGGGTATTTAAGTGGTTTATCATCACCTTCTGGAATACTTAATATCATAATATCAAGTGTTGCACCTGTATCAAATTCAGCAGGACACACTAAATTTCCAACATTTTCTAAGAAAACTAAGTCTAAATCATCAATATTTATTTCATCTAGACCAGTTTTAGTCATTCCAGCATCTAAATGGCACATGCCTCCTGTATGAAGTTGAATAGATTTAACTCCAGTTTTTTTAGCAATATTAATAGCATCAACATCGCTATCAATATCTGCTTCCATTACACCAATTCTAACTTTATCTTTAAGATTATTAATTAAAGCCGTTAAGGTTGTTGTTTTTCCTGCTCCTGGTGAAGACATTAAATTAACAACAAATACTCCTTTTTCTTTAAGATAACTTCTTAAAGCATCTGCTTCAAGATCATTATCAGCATAAGCTGAACGATGTAATAAAATTGTACGGACACTTTCCATTTACTGATATTATATAAAATTAGTAAAGCGTTTTAAACTACTAAAATAATTAATTATTTTAAGCATGGATTCTCAATTCAAATTCCATTTAAAATAAAAATTTAAGAATTTTGCATGATAAATTCTAGGTTTATTCATTATCAGGAATTTATTTTAAGAATTCACAATAAAACTTTCTAAATCAATACGTTTTAAACCAAAATTTTGTCTTATCTGCCATTTTTGCAATTTCCACTGCATTTTTCCTACGAAAAATGTTCTATTTTTTGCAAAATTGGCACTTAACTCAAATTTTTAAAAAATGTTAATCATAAACATCATAGAGCTGTGTGAGTCTATTTATTTTAATATTTGTTAATTCTAAATTTCCATCTGCTATAAATGATGGTGTATATTTTTCAGTCATATAAGTTCTTCCACTTAAAACAATTAAATCATTTACACTGAATTCAACAATCTTACCTTCAACAGTTAATTTCACGTGGAAATTATTATTGTTACATTTTAAATTATATGAAGAACTTACAAAGCCATGTCCGTTGACTACTTCCATATAAGCACCTTCATTAGTTCTTCTTAAAACTAAATCATAATTATCATATCCATCATTCATTGAATATCTAATTTCATTGCCTGATTGGAAGTTAACATCAAATTCTATATAAGAAGCTTCAATTTGTTTTTGAAGAGTTATTTTGTCATTTCCATTAAAAATTAAAGAATTTGGTGTGAGATTTACGAGGTTTTTTTCTAAAACTACATTAATTTCATTTAATTTAAAATATGATCCTTTATTTAAAAGCTTAGTACATCTTTCATCAAATTTAGTACCTAATGTTCCATCTTCTCTTACATATACTTCACGTGGTAAATTTTTATATCCACCCCAGTTATTTCCATTATAATGACTTGGCATCCAACCAAATAAATAATATTTATCTCTTACTTTTTCTATTTGAGGAACGCATAAATCTTCACCATCTAATTTATTTGTTGGTAAAGCTTGCCAATTTACTTCATCAATTGTTTGATTTTCTTCACTTACCCAATATGAACAAGTTCCAACTCCATGTATTGATTGTCCACTAACTCCAGCACATAAATACCATCTTTTTCCTATTTTAATAAGTTGTGAACATTCAGGTTCTCCATCTGAAGTTAATGGGAATTTTCTTAAGGCAATAGCTGGTTCAGACCAATCAAATCCTAGGCTATCACTTGATGTTCTTAAAAATAAATCACAAGATGTTTGTCCAGGTGCTCCATCTTTTCTATAACCTAAGCCAATTGATCTATATCTATTAACTTCTTCATCAAAAAATGTTGTACAATCTCTTGCTGATGAATATTGATTGTAATCGACTACATCTGCACTATTTCCCCATGCCATGTAATGATTTTTAACAAATGATGTATCGTAATCACATTCTTCATAATGAAACATGTCATGACCTTTTTGACAATACCATTGCCATAACCCTGAATGATTCCACAAATGGAAAAGATATAATTCGTCTTTATAATAATAGCAATGAATATCCCCATAATAATTCCAATCAGTATGTGAATTATATAAAGAATCTCTTAATGCTTCAATTTCACCTTTAACAATACAAGGATTTAAATAAGTACTTTCTCCGTTTACTAAAAAATATAATTTATCATTTAAATTAAATGCATGAGTTAATTCAAAATATCTTCCATCAACATCATATTTATTAACGCTTAATTCATAGATTAATTCGTCATTTTTGTATATTTTTAAGCTACTATCTTTTAATTCAATATTTTTTAAAGTTCCATTAAATGAATAATTTCCTGCTTGAGGAATTTGATATAAATAACCTAATTTTTGTGATTCTACTGTTTTAAATATTCCTTTATCAAATTCACCACCATTTATTTGCCATTTTCCATCAATAAAAAACATTTGAGTTGGCTCAAATCCATCGTTTTTCTCGATATAATTCCAGTTATTATAACCTTGGACTTCGTTAAACATATAGCCATAACTTGCTCTATTAAAGTCAGTATATTTTTTAACGATTGGATGTTTTTCTTTTGAACCTCCATTATAAATAAGATCGTAGCTATTTACTTCTTCTTCCTTATTATCTGGTTCAACTGTTTTACCTTTACAACCTGTTAAAAGTAAGCTGCTGCAAACAAATAAAAAATAAAATAACTTCTTATTCACAGTCATAATAACTCCTTAATCGATAAATTTTAAAATTAGAGATGCTAGTATCTCCACTTGATAATAAATAAGAATCATAAGCATCAGTTTTAATCATCGATGTTGATGCACTTAAAGCATTATCATCATTTACGAAAAATTCTATTATTCTTCCATCAATTACAATTTTAATTTCATAATTATCATCAGCTGATGGAGAATGAACTTTTAAAGTTGAATTTATTTTATGCTTTGGGTCATCTGGAGATGAAATTTGCATCAAAACCTCATTATTTTCTTTAATTAACGAGACTTTATAAAGTTTTTTATTTTGAACAATACAATAGCTAATTTCATTTGTGTTTTTTAAAGAAGCATTAAATTTAACTAAATTTCTATAATTATTATTTCTAACTATAGTCATATTATTTGAAGTTAAATCAATTTTTGGTGTATCAACTAATTTTCCATAATTTAAGAATTTTTCAAGTCCTGGATCCATTCTTCCACCAAGTGAACCATCACTTCTTTGAACAACTTCTCTAGGTAAGTTTAAATATCCTGCCCAAGGTTTCATTGGGACTCCATCATAAGATGCAGTAATCCAGCCCCACATATAAGTTTTATCACCAATTTGTGTAGGTCTAGCAGCACATAAATCTTCTCCATCTAAATAATAAACGTCTTTATCCATCCAGTTTACATCTAAACAATCTTTATCTTTATCACCAATTCGATATTGTAAAGCTCCGATTTGATGTGTAGTAACGTGACTCATTGAAACAAATGTATACCATCTATCACCTATTTTTAATAGTGATGGACATTCAGGTAAATGACTTTTTATATTAGTTTCAACAGGAACTCCTGGTTTACTCCAACTTAAAGCCATATCATCATCACTAGCATAAATCATTAAATCACTATCCCAAATTGGACCACTAAAAGTACGATAACATCCTCCAATTAATAAAAATCTTCCATTTTCTTTATCTCTATAAAGCATGCAATCTCTAATTCCATAAGTGTATTCAGTTCGATCAATAAATCTATTACAATCAAATACAAAATTTAAATCATAATTTTGTCTTTGCTTTTCCCAAATTTCATAATTTCCTGCTTCAGGATAAGTTTTCATTCTTACTAAATTTGTTGATAAATCAATCTGATTATAAAAATCACCATTTGTAGCATCAGGAGAATATAAATAACGCATATATAATGTGTGTTCTTCTTCGTTATACCAAGGGAAAACATCACCATATTGCTCATTAAAATCATTTAAATGATATAAAGATTCATTATTTGAAGAATTTGAAGTAATAACTGGTTCAAAATGAATTAAGGCGTCTTCTGAACTTATTTCAATTAAAATTTCATCATTAACATTTAAATTAAATTTACTACTTTCAAAATAAATTCCATCTGTTTCTACGTTTGAAATTGACTTAGTAAAAACAACGTTATTTTTTAAATAAACCTTCAAATCCGCACTCTTTTTTGAATTTTTATCATGTTTAACAAATCCATAAATAAAAGATTCACCACTAAATTCTGCGATATATTTTAAGGTTACTTTTCCTTTTAAAGTAATTTCATTTTCTTTTAAAATGTTGTTATTTCCTACAAAAGCCCCTTTATTTTTATCAAAATTCATTTCTTTAAGATCATCATATAAAAAATACCAATTATTAAAACCTTGGTAAGTGTTATTAGTAAATCCATAAAGAGGTTTCGATGATTTATTATCATTTAAATTAAAAGGTTCTTTATAAACTGATTTATATAAATCATCATAACTAAAAACTTCTTCATTTTTAGTTTCTTTTTTACATGAAGTTCCACCTAATAAAAGCATAATTGATACTAAAGAAATAAATCTCTTACATTTCATAATATTTTATTTATAAGAGAGCGGGAAATCCCGCTCTCTTATTATAAGTTAAAACAAATTATTTTTGTTTTTTCTTAGCAATAGCTAATCCTAAAGCACTGATTGCAACGATAGAAACAAGTGCGCTAGTTGCGATAACTTCGCCACCACAACCTTTCTTTTTGCTTCCTTCATCGCCACCAGATTGTCCTTCTTCAGTGACAGTTATTGTCTTTTTATTTGATTCGATGCCATCAATCTTACACATAATTTCATATGATCCTGCGGCAGTTCCTGTAAATGTATAAGTTAATTTATTTTCACCTTCAACTTTTTGTCCATTTACATACCATTCAATAGTTTCATATTCAGCATTATATGGGCTAACTGATGCACTAAATATAGCTGTTTGACCAACTTTAATACTAACTGCTGATGCACTTAAATTAACTGCAGCAACTTCTGGAGCTGGTTCAACAACACCATAAACTGAGAAGTTTTTAAATCCTAGAGGAATCTTTCCACCAGCACCTGGATACATTGACATAACAAATCCACCAGGAACAGTTGAATTAGGAATTGTAGCATAGAATGCTAATTTTCCATTGATATAGAAAGTACCTGTGTTACCTTCCATAGCATAAACTATGTGGTTCCAACCAAAATCAACAACTCCTTCTCCATAAGTTAAATCTAAACCAGTGTTGAAATCTTTATATTCATAAATAACACCAGCTTCGTGAGTTTTAACATATGGTCTAACTTTTGCGTTACCGACTCCTAATGCAAGTTCGATAAAGTCATTTGGATGTTTGCTATCCATTCCAGCAGCTTGTGGGTAAACATAATATTCACCACCATAGCCTTTTACACTTTCAGGAATGAATAAATCATATTCCATTGACCATAATTGAGTTTCAATAGTAACTGCTGGGAATTGAGCATCATTTCCACCATCACTATTTTGTGGCATGTAATAGAATGATCCATCAGTATCTGCTACAGCACTATATGCTCCAAATGTATCATTTTCAGCAATTTCTTGTTTATAAGCACATTTCCAGTTTTCATCACCAGAAAGTCTTGCATAAACATCATGAGTAATAAATAAAGTGATCTTATTTGATTCGATTCCGCTTGCACTTAATGCATAAATTTCAACTTGGCCAGCTTCTTCATATGCAGCGAGTGGTAATTCAATTTCTTTACCAGTTTGTTCTAAGATTTCATCATTTGCATACCATACAAGATGATCATCATCAGATAAACCGGCAGTAGTTGCTTTTAATAATGCTTTTTCACTAACATCATAAGCACCTTTTGAAGCTTCAACTTTAATTGTTGGAGTTTTAACTGTAAATGAAACTTTATTTGATATATAAGTTCCAGCTTTACAAACTACTTCATAATCACCAACTTCTAAATCAGTGAGTTCTAATTCATCACCAGTTTCGCCTTCAACTTTAACACCATTAACTTCCCAAGAAGTTTCAAGTCCAGTGAAATCACCTTCTTTTTCAGCAGTGATTTTAATTGTGTCGATTGGATAAAGTTCGGTTTTATCGGCACTAATTGTAATTAAGTTATCAAATACTTCAAATGAAACTGGATTTGATTTAACTGTATCATTACCATAAGCTAATGTGTGATTACCAACAGCAATTGCACTTGATTTAAATTCTAAGCCAGTAACTTCAGTTTTTGTTCCATCTAAATACCAAGCTCCATCAGCAAGTGCTTGACCAAAAACTTGAGCATTAGCGACAACTTCTCTACCACTTAAGAATCTATTTCCGCTAATTGTTGAAATAATACCAGTATTTCCTTCATAACCGATATATGTTCCATTTAAGACATTTGTCCATTCATTTTGAAGTCTAACTGCTAATAATTTACCTTTAGTTAAACCTAAATTAGCAAATGATGTTTCGATTACATCGACACTATGAGCTGCATCTGGTCCTTCTAAAGCTCTTGTTGTCATTTTGATATTATCGCCATTAACATCAACAGTCATATTAAATTTAGTATCATCAAATTTTGATTGAACATATTGTCCACCAGCACCTGCCCAGCTACCAGTTGAAGGTGAAATTCCACCAAGCCAAGCAGTTTGGAATTCACGGTCAAGATATTCTTGGAAATTAAGGAAGTTAGATGGATCACTTAATGTAACTCCTTCATTTGGAATAATTTGGTTCATTAAAAGTTGAATTTTTGGATAAGCATGATTTTCACCATTTTCAACTAATCCTCTATGAACTTCAAAATCAGCAGAAACACTGAAGTTTTCTCTATATAAATTCTTATAAGTTAAAGGCATTGTATAGAAACCATCAGTAATTTTGTTTTCAAAATGATAATAAGTTTCAGCTTTTTTAGCTTCTCTCATTTCAAATTTATCAATAATTAATGATCCTGCAGCACCTCTACAATCGATACCAAATCCATCGATTATACCTTTCTTAATTGCTCTTCTTGTTTTAGTTCCGTATCTATTATTACCAAAAGCAGTATATGGTACAGAAATTATTCTTCTTCCTTCACCATAAATTTCGATAACTTCATCTAAAACAACAAATTTTAATTCGATTCCCTCGTTTTGCAATTTTGATTGGAAGTTTTGACCTAATGATCCTTGATCTTCACCAGAGTTATCATAAATATCACACTCACCAAAATTTGCAAACCTCCAGAATGCACCGCCACCAATAATCTCTAAATAAAGGTTTCTATTTTCACCATCACCATCAGCATGAGCAAGGTGTAAAAAAACAGATTGAGAATCAGTGTACTTAATGTGCATTGAAAATTCGTAGTTATTACTTTCAACGAAAGCAGATGCAGGAATTGGTACATTAGTCCAAGTTCCAGCAGCATTATAAACTGCCTTTCCATCGATAAAATCGAAATTAGCCCATGTACTTGTTTCTTGAGTAAAATCTTCTTTAAAAAGTACATCGTCCTCCTCAGCAGCTTTTTTTGGAGTAACTAATTTCAAATTTGGTTTTGATGGAACATTTCTGCTTAAATTAGTAGCGCTTGCTCCTGTTAAAGCGGCAAACGCTAAAGCACTTAACATAAATGTAACAACTTTAGTTTTTGACTTCATTTTTGCCCTCCTATTATTTATCTTTGTCAAGAACAGTGCTTAAATTGCAGCAAAGCACTTGTGCTGTTTTTGAAGACTGATAAGTTTGTTTTTTATTACACTCACTAGTGCAATATAAACACCTTTCTTTAAAACTACAGCCTTCTGTTCGATCTTCAAGTGATCCAAGTTGCATCGATTTAAGTGGAAGTTCGTCTGCTCCTTTATAAGTAGGATCAGGAACTGGTACTGCTTGGACTAAAGCCCTTGTATAAGGATGGGATGGATGAGAAATCACATCAGCTATTTGTCCAAGTTCGACAATTTCACCTAGATACATGACTGCAACTTTACCATTTGCTGCAAAGTATCTTGAAGTCGATAAATCATGCGATATATATACAAACGACATCTTTAATTTTTCATTAAGTTCTTTCATTAAATTTAAGATTGAAAGTCTTAACGAAACATCAATCATACTTACTGGTTCATCAGCAACAATTAATTTTGGTTCAAGCGAAATTGCTCTAGCCATTAAAATTCTTTGACGTTGACCACCACTAAGTTGATGAGGATATTTTGAAAGATATTGTTCACTAGGATAAAGACCAATAATCTGCATTAATTCTTCAATTTTTGCATCAACCTCTTTTTTGCTCCACTTTTTATGCTTATTTTTAATTGGAGCATATAGACTTTGATAAATTGTTCTAACAGGGTTTAAAGCTGCGTAACTATCCTGTTGAATAAATTGAATTTCATTAAATGAAGTTACTTTTTTATCAAATATCCCACTAACCTTATTTCCTTCAAAATAAATTTCCCCGGAAGTTGGTTTGTATAATCCAGTAATTATTTTGCCTAAAGTTGTTTTTCCACATCCAGATTCTCCAACTAAGGCAATGATTTCACCTGCATAAATATCAAGTGAAATATCACGTAAAACGTGAATATATTGATCTTTTAATAAAGATCCAGGTTTTTTAAAAACCATGTTTATATTTTTTAAACTTAATAGAGGAGTTTTATTTTCCATTGTCTTCTCCTCCTAAAAATAAGTGACATTTAATAAAGCTTCCATCTTCTTTATATAAAGTTTCAGGTTCTTTTTCTTTACAGATATCTTTAGCAAATGGGCATCTATCTGAAAATACACATCCTTTTGGAAGGTCTAACATATTTGGAGGTCTTCCATCGATTGGTCTAACATCATCAATATTTCCAATAATTGATGGAGTCGCATTAATTAATCCCTTTGTATAAGGATGTAATTTATTTTTAAATACTTCTTCAACACTTCCATATTCCATAACTCTTCCACCATACATTACTGCGATGTAATCGGCAAAACTCGCAACTACGGAAATATCATGTGTCATTAAAAGCATTGAAATATTCATTGTTTTATTGATTTCTTTTAATAAATTAAAGATGTAATGTTGAGTAATAACATCTAGTGCTGTTGTAGGTTCATCTAAAATAATAACTTCAGGATCAAGGAGTAAAGAGAAAGCAATCATTACACGTTGTTTCATTCCACCACTTAATTCATGAGGATAACAATCAATAACTCTTTTTGAATCAAGTTTAACAAAATCTAAAATCTTTAAGCATTTAGCTTCTTTTTCTTCTTTTGTAAGCTTAATTCCATGTTCATCTAAAGTTTCATAAAATTGTTGTCTAACAGTTAAAACTGGATTTAAGGCACTTTGAGCTGCTTGGAAGACCATCGAAACTTTTTCCCATCTAAATGAACGAAGTTCTTTTTCTTTTAATTTTTCTACATTAATTAAACTTCCATCATTTGAATTAAAAATTACTTCACCTTCAGCTATAATTCCAGGTTCAGAAATACATCTAATAAGTGAGCTTGATAAAGTTGTTTTTCCACTTCCACTTTCTCCAACTAAAGCAGTAATTTTTCCTCTTTTTACGTTTAAAGATACGTTATTTACAGCTCTTAATGTATATTTTTTCATAGGGTAATCTATGGAAATATTTTTGAATTCAACAATATTTTCTTTCATATTTTTACCTTATTTGACCTTTAAACGAGGATTAAGAGTTTCATCTAATCCATTTGAAAGTAAAAGTGTAGAAATTTGGAAAATAATTATAAAAACTAAAGGGTAAATCATAATTAAAATGTTTTTATAATTAACTAAACCTTTCATTCTTGCAGCATTTATTATTGCTCCCCAGTTAGTTGGGTCATATGCAGCAAGTCCTACAAGCATAATTCCAACACTAGCCATAATTGCATTTCTCATTGCTACAACAAAATTTACAGCAATATAAGAAAATACATTTGGCATTATTTCTCTAAAAATAATATGGAAAGTAGACATATGCATAACTTTACATATTTGAATATAATCTCTTTCTTTAATAGACATTACTTGAACTCTAATTGATCTACAAAGTCCAGCCCAGCTCCATAAAGAAATAATTAAAGCTAAAGATACACTTGATTCTAAAGTAATTAAAGCTGCTAAAAGTAAATAAACAGGGAATGAAGGAATTGATAAGAAAATATTAGTAATAGACATAATAATTTTATCTACTACTCCACCAACATACCCACTTATGATTCCTAAAATAGTTCCGATTGTAACTGTGAAAATTGCAGTAAAGAAAGCAATTTCTAATACTGAACTTGTACCTGCTATTACTTGTCTAAATACATCTCTTCCTAGCCAATCTGTACCAAAGAAATGCTCAGTTGAAGGAAGTAAATATTTATTAGCAACATCTGTATTTTGATCATAAGGGAAAATTAATGGTCCAAATATTCCAATAAATACAAAGACCATAATTAAAACAAATCCAATTATTGTTTTCTTACTTGAGAAAATCTTCTTTAAGAAATTTAAAAGATTATGACCTAAGTTTTTAAAGAAAATCTTTAAAGTAGAGAGAAAATCACTAAATTTTTCCTTATTCATAATTATTTCTCCCTAACTCTTGGATCAATTAGTGGATAAAGTAAATCAACCACTAAATTAACGATAATTACCATAGCTGCACTAAAGAAAATTAATCCTTGAACAACCATGTAATCTTTATTAACAATTCTATTTGAAATCTCTAGACCAATACCTGGATAATTAAAAATTGATTCCATTAAAGTGGCTCCACCAAAAAGTGAACCAAATGATACTCCAAGCATTGTAATTAAAGGAAGTAATGCGTTCTTTTTAACATATCTTCTTCTAATTGTTGACTCTTTTAACCCTCTAGCTTTAGCAGCTAAAATATAATCTTCTCCTAAAACTCCAATTGCACTTCCTCTCATATGTAAAATCCAAACACCAGTTTGAACTATTGTATAAGATAAAATTGGAAGTGCTGCATAATATAAAACACTACCAATAAATGGGAAGTTAAATCCAGGAGTAACACTGAATGCATCGTAGTTATTTTGTGTTGGGAACCATTTTAAGTTATATCCAAAAATAATAACTAAAATTAAAGCAATTAAATAATCTGGAATAGATCCAGTAATTGCTATATATGAAGAAGAAATTTTATTAGCAATTCCATTTCTTCTTGTTGCGATAAATCCTCCAATATTTGTTCCAATAAAGAAAGATAAAAATAAAGCAACACTTGATATAAATAAAGTCCAAGGTAGACGAGTTTTAATTAATGAATTTGCACTAACTCCGGTTTCAAGATAACTTTCACCAAGTTGACCTTTAAATAAACCACCAATATATCTGAAAAATGCAGCAAAAACATTCTCATTTGGATCAAAATTTAATAAAGATTTTGCAAGTTCATAAGCTCTATCATATGTAATTCCTTGAGCATTTTGTAATTTTAAAGCGTAAAGTTCAACAATATCTCCAGGAATTTTTCTTAAAATAAAGAATAAAAGAATAGTAGAAAGCGCCAATGTTAAAATAGAAATTCCTATCTTAGCAAAGAAATATCTATACTTTGTAAGGAATTTTAAAACAACTTCCCAGAAAGTGTTTTTCTTTTTATCTACGATTATTGGCGTATTTTCTTTCATAAATTTTTAATAAACCTAATTATTGAGCTTTATTTGGTTGATAAACTCCATAAGCAATATTGTAGTTAGTTGCGAATGGTAAATTAGTTCTAGCTACAATAAAGAAATCTTCTGACATAACAGGTGGAACATATGAAACATTTCTATTTTCTTTCCAATATTGTTCTAAAGGAATACCAGTAATATGAGATGCATTATATGTTGATGCAGTAACGTTTTGGAAGAATTGAATTCCAAGATTCATTTTTGATAAACCAAGATTAAATACATCGACTAAATATTTTAATTGTTCTTCACTTACTGAATAGAAAGAATTGATGTAATCGGCGAATTCATAAGTTTTTGTATCTCCATCTAATCCATTAAAGATTAATTTAACTTGTCCTGCTTTTTGTGGATCTACATAGTTTCCAGCATATCTAGGAACGTGGCACCATTTTGAGTAAATATTTGCAAATTGGTTATAAGATCCAGTTGGATAACTGAATGACATATTTAAATCAGTCCATTCTAAAGTTAAATCATAAACACTGTGTTCACTTTCAGCATTTCCATAGAATGCGGTTGATTTTAAGACTTTAGTTTTAATTCCAAATTTTTCAAGTTGAGCTGCTGTAGCTTCTGCTGCAGTTGAAGAAATATCGTGACTTGATGGAGCACCTAAAGTTAATGAGACTTCATTATCACCGATGTACCATCTTCCATCTCTTTTACTCCAACCAGCTTCATTTAATAAAGATTCAGCTTTTGCAGTATTATTTTCATATTTTGGTAATTCTTCAAAGTGTTCTTTACTCATATATCTTTCTGCTTCACTAGCTGCCATACCAATTAAAGGATAATAGCTTGTAGTTGCATATGGGTTAGCACTAAGTCTAATTTCATCTCTATCAAAGATATATTGGAAAGCTTCTCTTACTTTTTCTGTAAAGATTGGTTTTTCTAAGTTAAATGTAAGTCCAATTGAACCTGGATCATACATTTTTAAATTAAGTAAGTCTTCATTTGAAGCAAGCATTCCTTCTAAAGTATCTTGTTGAATAAAGCCATCATAATATGTTACATATCCATTTGTAATTAATGAATAAGTTTGATTTAAGTCATTGGATGAATATAATTTAATTTTTTCAAATCCAATATTTTTAGCATTCCAGTAATATTCATTCTTAGTTAATAAGATTTGAGTTGCTGAGAATGTATCAAGTTTAAATGGCCCAGTTGCAATATACCAAGATGGTGAATATTGGAAGAAATTGTTTTTAATAACGTTCATTTTGACGATTTGTTGATCAGTTGACCATCTATTAAAAGCACCCCATTGATTTTGATTTGTATTAATTGGTGATGCCATAACAATTTCATAGAAAGGATCAATATATGAATTAAAGACATCATATTTGATAGTTCCACATTTATCTTGAGCAAGTAATAATTCTTTAACTGCATTGACTGGTTCTTTTAAAGGATTCCAAACAAATTCAACAGTTTTATCATCAACTGCTTTAACAGCTGCCATATAGTTTGATGATGTTGGGTGAATCATGTAGTAATAAGACCAAACGTCTTTAGCAATAAAGTCTTCACCATTTTGCCATTTAGCTTCTGGTCTAATTTTTACTCTAGAAACTGTGACTTTATTTTTTCCTTCACTTATATAATAATCATAAGCATCTTGACCCATTACATCGATATAATCTGACATAGGAGCTTCAAAATGAGTTGGCATTTCAGCTGCTAATTGACAGAAAATTTCATCTGTTGATCTAACGTATCTATAAAGTCCTTCTACTACGAAATAGTTAAAAGCTTCACAACTTGTATTACTATCATAGTGATTAACTAAACCACTTGAAGTCCAGCTTGTAACCATTGCAAAAGAATTATCTTTATTTTTTCCTGCTATTGATGAACCACCATTTCCACCTGGTCCACCACAAGAAACGCCTAAGCTAACGACTCCAAGAAGACTAAATAATAAAGGTTTTAATTTGAATTTCATATATTACCCCCTAAAAATATACATTTTGACTGCTTGCTAATTTATAAACAGTTAAATTACTTAATTTATTATCATTTGCTTTAATAGATAAATTCTTAATTAAATTTGTTAAACATCCATAAGAACTTAAAACTCTATTGTGATTTACATCAACATCAATAAAGTCATTATCTAATAAAACAGTAAATGAATATTTGTTGTCACTTGCTAATCTAAGTTCATTTGAGACTTTATAATCATCAGCTAAATTTTTAATAACAACATATTTTTTATTAACTCTATTTTCTACTCCAATAAAGAATTTATCGCTATTATGTTCGATTACAATTCCTGCATCTTCATTATTTAAAACTTCTACATCAAAAGTAATCATGTTACGATCAAGTTTAAGCACTGAATCGACATTATTTGTGAATTCTTTATTAAATTTTTCAAGTTGTCCTTTGTTTAAAAGTCTTAATAATTCTTCATCGAGTCTACTAGATAGAGTGCCATCACTATCTACAAAAACTTCATGAGGAATATTTAAATATCCACCCCAAACTGAAGTATTATATTGATAATTTAACCAGCCATAAGCATAAAATTTATCACCTACTTCATTTAATTGAGCAGCATGTAAATCTTCTCCATCAAGATATCTTTCTTCTTTTTCTTCCCAGTTTACATTTTGTGGTAAGGTATTTTCATCACCCATTCTATAAGCAAATTTACCTACATTTCCTTTAGTTCCTGTTCCAACCACACTATAGAAAATGTACCATCTATTACCAATGTGTTTAATTTGAGGACATTCAGGATCTCCTCTTCCTGTAAAATTAACTAATTTATAACCAGTAGTTGAGAATTTACCTTGTCCATTTCCTATATATAAGGTAAGGTATTTAGTTCCTTTTGCTCCTGCACTAGTTAAATAATTCATTGTAACTGTGTAATAAGAATCAGTTCCTTTATCATAAATCATATCTGGATCTCTTCCACTTATTACATCAGTGTCATAATATGCAGCATATTGATATTTAAATAAATCATCTTCAGGATCAATATAAGGAATAAGTCCATTTTTCCAAGTAACTAAATCTTCACTAACTGATGTAGTTGTATGATTTCCCATACCCATTGATGAACGATATTTTCCTTCTTTATCTTTAAAAACATTTAAAACAAAATATAAATCTTGTTCAGGTCTAGCACTATCATCCATATTAATTTCAACTGGAGAATAATGTAAAAAATCAGATGAAACATCTAACATTGATCTAAATCTGTCATATTTTTCACCCTTTTGATTACCAGTTGATAAATAATACATATGCATCTTTTTAGATTCAAAATCATAGAAAGGATGAACGTCTCCATAATATCCATCACAAGCATTATGAAGTTCTAATTCTTTTCTTAAAGTAAAGTCAATTTCTGGATTAATTGATACAAGTGAGTCACCACTAATTTCAAAATAAACGTTATCGTTTTCATTTAAATCTACTACTTTTTCAACGTAAATCCCTGCAGAACCCACTTCTTTTTCAAAAATTACATCATCATTAACATAAATTTTTAACAAAGAAAATGTTCCTTCTTTTAAAAATGCACTTGTTGAAATTTTTGCTTTTCCTGTAACAGGAGATAAGAAACAACGAGTAGCAAAAATTTTATCTGTAGACTTTAATAAATCATTTTCAATATAACTTTCTTTAAAATTAAATTTCTTATTTTCAAAAGTCATTTGGAAATAATTTCCTTCTTCTTTTGCTAAATAATAGAAATGATTATATCCTTGAACTTCATTTCCGATATAGCCATCACTAGCTCTATAAGTAACTAAACCACTTTTAACATTAGATTTTAAATGGACAAAATTATAAATATCTTTATAAGAAATCATATCTTTTTTATCATCCTCTTTATGATCATCAGGAATTTCTGGTTCAGGTGTATTTGGTTTATTGCAACCAAAAGCAAATAACGAACATAAAATTAAAGCAGGTATTTTAAATTTATTTTTCATTATTAATATCCCTCCTAATTTTTATAATTCCAAAAATAATTACGATAGCCATCAAAATCGCTGTAAAAATAGTGATATAAAATTCTGCACTATTAAATTGCACGATAAAAAGCATAACAATGGAAATAATAAATATTACCATCGCTAATTTAATAAATATGGATTTATTGCTTTTATTCATGTAACTCCTTTACTTTTAAATCTTTAAACTCAACACCAGTATTTAAGGCATAGAGTCCAAATTTTCCTTCTTTTGTATCAAACATTCTTGAACTCATTGCTACTTCATCATTTATATAAACTTCTAAAACTGATCCTTTAATAATTGCAAGTAATGTATTTTCTTCACCAACTTTTAAATTCAAATAACGTTCTGTATCAGCTTCCATTGGTAAATTGCCATCTCTTCTAGGCCACATATCCATTGCAACACGATTAAATCTTGGTTCAATTTTAATTTTATAGAAGTTATCTCCGTTATTGAAATAACGAAGTAACACACCAAAATCGCCCTTGTAATCGTTAATTTTGAACTTAACTTCTAATTTACACATTTGTGGAAGTTCGTTAAATTCAATTTGACTAAGTCCTTCTTCTCCAATAACAAATTTATTCTCTTTAACTTCTACTTTTCCTAATCTATGTGTTTCTTTTATTTCATAATCTTTAGTAAAAGCATTTCTAATTTCTTCTGGACATCTAACTACTAATTCACCATTTTCTTTTTGAATTATTTCGTGAGGAATAATATTTCCACCCCATTGCCAGAAATCATGATCTTTTTCAAAGTTTTTAATTGGATTCCAACCAAATAAAATTCTTCTTCCTTTATCATCTAAATAACTTTTAGCTGCATAGAAAGCATGACCATCAAATGTATTTACCATTGGAGAAATCCATGGTCCATTTATTGATTTTGACATTCTGTATGTAGTTGCAATTTTATCGGTAAATTCACTAAAAATTAAATAATACCAATCACCCATTTTAAATAAATCAGGGCATTCATGAGTAAAATATGCATGAGGATAATAGAATGGTTCTTTTTGAAGATCCCACTTAACTAAATCTTTACTATAAGCTACAAGTGTAACTCCTTTTGAAGTTGTGTGATTCTGATTTTTTAAACGAGCTGCAATTAACATTCCATATTCTTTTCTTTCTTCATCAAAATATACAAATGGATCTCTAAAATCATGCATTTCAAGATAACTTGGAGCTTCAAAAACAAATGATTTATCTTTTTCCCAATGAAGCAAATCTTTCGATGTAGCCTTTAATATTTTTTGTTCAGGTAAGCCTTGTCTTCTTAAATGAGGATTGTGTCCTGTATAAAAAATGACATATTCATCATTGTGTTTAATTATTGAACCAGTAAAAACATATAAATCTTGTTCTTCTTTTGTTCCTCTAAGTAAAACAGGTCCATGATCTACATAATTAACTAAATCTTTTGTAGTTAATAAGCACCATGGACATCCCTCTCCACAATTTTCCCAGTCACGGTAATCTCTTAGATAAAATAACTTAAATTCTCCGTTTTCAAAAAAAGGTATAACGTCAGCACATACTGATTTTTCTGGTGAACGGTAGTAAACTTCTTTCATAATTCCCTCTTATTCTGCAATCGTTTGCATAAAGTATAAAAATAAAGAATTTTTCTGTTACGTTACATAAATCTCAAATTCTTTTCTTGATTATATTATTTATTAAAATATTTTTAGTGTCAAACTTATTTTGTAAATCGTTTGCATAAAAATGAAAAAATAGCAAAAATAACTTCGATTATATCGAAATTATTATTTTTAACGTTAATAAAAAATATTAAATGTGTTAATATAAAAACATATGGCGACTATAAAAGACGTTGCAAAAAAAGCAAATGTTTCTCCTTCTACAGTTTCTAGAGTTTTTTCTCGTCCAGAATTAATTAGTGAAAAAGTAAGAAGGAAAGTAATTAAAACTGCAAATGAGCTTAATTATATTTTGGATTCTCGTGGAAGAAATTTAAAACTAAATATTAAAGATACTTGTGGAGTTATTATTAGTGATTCTGAAAACCCATTCTATTTAAAAGTAATTCATGAAATGAGTAAACTCCCAGCATATAAAGATAAAAAAACTTTTATTATGTTTTCAGAAGAAAAAAGTGATCTTGAATATTCTAGTATTATTTCTTTACTTTCTTCAAATGTAGATACAGTCTTTTTTACACCTACAGATGATGCAAATCCAAAAATTGAAGAAATATTTAAACAAAATAATGTTTCTGCACTTCAACTTTATAGAAATAAATTTGATTCATTAGATTCTTTAATTATTGATGACTGTTATGGAGCATATTTAGCGACAAAAACACTTATTGAAAACGGTCACACAAATATTATTTTGTTTGATATTGATATTTCTATTCCTACTGGACGTCCAGAAGGTTATAAAAAGGCTTTTAAAGAATTTGGGCTAAAAGTTAAAAGTTCAAATATAGTAAAAATTAGATTTGACCAAAATTTTGAAGAAATTATATATAAAGCAATAAAAGATATAAAACCTACAGCAATTATTACTACAGGTAACGCAATGACTCATATAGCTTATAAATTATTTAAAGAAAATGATATTAGAGTATATGATGATATTTCATTAATTGCTTACGATGATATTGATATGGCTAAATATTTAGGATTAACAGTTATTTCTCACCCTTATGAAGAAATTGCTAGTAAAGCCTTAGAAATAATTAATGAAAGAAAAGAAAACCCTGATAAAGAACCAATACATCAAACTATTAAACCATTTATCATATTAAGAAATTCAGTTAAAAAACTAAATTAAAGGAAAAATTATGAATTACATTGGAATTGATTTAGGAACGAGTTCAGTTAAAGTTCTTCTCGTAAATAAAAAAGGTAAAATTTTATTTTCCGATACTGAATATTATAGTGTAAGCACTCCTCATTTAAATTGGAGTGAACAAGATCCATCTTTATGGTGGGAAGCAACTAAAAAAATAATTAAAAAAATAACATCAAAATTTAATCCTTCTTTAATTAAAGGGATTTCTTTTGGTGGTCAAATGCACGGACTTGTTGCTTTAGATAAAAATAATAATGTAATTAGACCATGTATTTTATGGAATGATGGAAGAACAGAAAAAGAGACTAAATATTTAAATGAAATTATTGGAAAAGATGTTTTAGTTAAAGAAACAGGTAACTTTGCTTTTGCTGGTTTTACTCTTCCTAAAATTTTATGGATGAAAGAAAATGAACCAAATTTATTCAAAGAAATTAACATGATTCTTCTTCCAAAAGATTATTTAGTATTTAAATTTACAAATAAATTTTCAACTGATTATTCTGATGCAGCTGGCACTTTATTACTTGATGTTAAACATAAAAAATGGAGTAAAAAAATGTGTGAAATCGCAGGAATTTCAGAAAAAACCCTGCCAATCCTGCATGAAAGTTATGATTTTGTAGGTTTTATTAATGAAGATGTTGCTTATGAACTACATCTAGATCCATCTACTAAAATATTTGCAGGAGCTGGAGATAATGCGGCTGCAGCTATTGGAACTGGATGTGTTGAAGCTGGAAAATGCAATATTTCTTTAGGTACAAGTGGCACCATTTTTGTTCCTACAAATAATTTTATATGTGATAAAAATGTAGCTTTACATTCATTTAATCATGCAAATGGTTCTTATCATTTAATGGGTTGTATTTTAACTGCAGCTAGTGCAAATGGGTGGTGGATAAAATCAATTTTAAATTCAAAATTTAGTAAAGAATATGATATCGATGAAAATGAACTGGGTTTAAACAATGTTTATTTTGCACCTTATTTAAATGGTGAAAGATGTCCATATAATGATGTAAATGTAAGAGGAGCATTTATTGGTTTATCAAGTCAAACAAGTAAAAAAGATATGAATTTATCGATATTAGAGGGTGTAACTTTTGCTTTAAAAGATTGTTATGAATTAATGAAAAATAAAGGTGCTCAAATTAACGCAATAACTTTATGTGGTGGTGGTTCTAGAATTAAAATATGGCCAAAAATTATTGCTAACGTATTTGGTTTACCAGTTATCTTTGTTAAAACTGAACAAGGCCCTGCTTATGGCGCTGCAATTCTTGCAATGGTTGGAAATAGTGAATATAAAGATGTAAAAGAAGCAACAGATAATATTGTTCAATACACTTCTACTATTCTTCCAAACAATGAAATTACAAATAGATATTCAAAGCAATATTTAAGATACAAAAAACTTTATAAAATGCTTAAAGATTTCTAAAAACCCTTCAAAACCCCACTCTTTTTTATAAATACGCAAATTTTAACATATTTTTTCAAAGCCTTATTAATTGAAATAAACTATATATTTATATAGAATAAAATAACTATGGAACAAAAAATTATTCAAGTAAAAGAAAACATATTAGAAGAGAACTCTACTAGAGCTGCTACTTTAAGAAAAATATTAAAAGAAAAAAATATATTTTTTATTAATGTTATGGCTTCTCCTGGAGCAGGTAAAACCACTCTTTTAATTAACTTAATAAATAAACTTAAAAATGAATTTAATATTGGTGTTATGGAAGCCGATATCGATGGTGATGTAGATGCTTATAGAATAACTGATCAAACTGGTGTTAAATCAATTCAAATTCATACTAGTGGAGCATGTCATTTAACTGCTCAAATGACTCATGATGCAATTAATGAATTTGATATTGATGGATTAGATCTATTATTTTTAGAAAATGTTGGTAATTTAGTATGTCCTGCTGAATTTGATACAGGAAGTAATATAAATATGATGCTTTTATCATGTCCTGAAGGTCATGATAAACCTTTAAAATACCCACTAATGTTTGAAGTAAGTAAAATTGCTGTTATTACTAAAATTGAAACTGCTTCTATTTTTGATTTTGATTTAGAAGAGTGTAAGAAAAATATCTTAAAAAGAAATAAAGATGCAAAAATATTTGTTACAAGCGCATTAAAAGATTTAGGCGTTGATGAACTTGCAAATTATATAAAAGAATTAGTTAAAAATAATAAATAATTACTCGAAAACCTTGCAGAACTCAATTATTTTCTTCAATTTGAGGTTTTTTAAACAAAGTTTTATCAACTAAAATTTTACAACCTTTAAATAAGAAATAAGCAAGTATTGGAACAATAATTGTTCCTATTGAAATCATAAGAACATAAATCAATTGACCAACCCAACCAATCTTATCAACCATGCTTAATCTAAAGTTTTCTAAAGCTGCATTATTGCAATGATAGAAATTATTGAAATTAACTTTAATAATGTGAGAAATTGGTGCAACAATTATACAATATCCTGCAAACCAAGCTAAAACACTTAATAAGTCTCTTTTTAAATTAAATTCAAATAAATCTAATACTAAGAATAATGGGAAACTAGCCATTGCTATGCAATGGAAAAATACTGTATGAAAACCCAAAAAATAACTAGTTTTAAATGTTAGGAAATTACCACAATTTATTACATCTTCTGCTGGATAAATTAAATTTGGATATACAGTCATAAATAAGAACAAACAAGCACTAATTACTGCACCTAAACATCTAAATATATCTTTATGTTTGCCTTTATAAAAAGATACAAATGGGAAAATAAATAAAAATAAACTGCAATAATGTAAAGGAATAGAATATAAATCATATCCAGTTATTAATCCATATAATTGTTTAGCTACTTCTAATACAAGTAAAATAATAGTAATAACTTGAATAGGAATTAATCTAATTTTTTCAGATTTTCCTTTTAAGGCTTTCCCAATAAAAAAAGCACCAATTAGTTCAATAATTAATGCTGGTATTACAGTATAAACATGATAAATTGTCCAAAACATAATTTTTACCTCAATTTCTATTTAGATATTATACCTATTTTATAATCATATATCTATAGAATAAAAAGAGTCATTATCAACTGAAAATAATAAATTAGATTTATAATTATATATTCGGTATTTTATTACCGAAGTTAAAGGAATATAATGTTAATAACAAATAAAGAGGTATTATAATGGCAAAACTTGATGAAAGAATTTGTATTATTGGCGGAGGTCCAGCTGGTTTATCTTTCGCTATGTATCTTGAGAAAAAAGGATACAAAAACTACACAATTTATGAAAAATTAAACAAGGTTGGTGGAAAATGCTGGTCACCAAAAATTAAAGTGAAACATAATGGCGTTGAAGAAGAAAAAAGCTTTGAAACTGGTGCTATTATGGGTGCTATCACTTATCACGCAGTAAGTGAAATGGAAGAATTTGGTGGTTATTATCATAAAGGTCCAGATTTTAAAGAAGGCGAACCAAATATGAGAAGAGAGTTCCGTAAACTTGATGGAACTATTGATCATCCATTTGAACCAAAAGTTGATTTCTCATTTGGAAAATTAGCTAAATTAGTTAAATTAAAGAAACAAATGAAAAAACTCAACAAATTAATGCAAACCAAATATAAAGGATATGATTGTTATGGTCATATTGGTGTTGCTAAAGGTGAATATTTTGGTATTTCCAAAGGTGTTGATGGATATTGTGGAGCTACTAAAGAAGATTCATTCCCAAATTATATAAAAGGAACTAATCCAAACTTAAAAGATTTAGCACTCCCATTCTCAGAATTCTGTAAATTAAATCACGTCGAAGAAGTTCAAAGAATTTGGATTGCACCATTTACTTCATTTGGTTATGGTTTCTTTGATGAAATTCCTACTGCATTAGTTATGAAATATCTTGATGTTACTACTGCTTTAGAGTTTGTTAATATGAAACTTTGGACTTGGCAAGATGGTACTCAACAAATTTATGTACATGTTAATGAAAAATTAATGCATCCAGCTCAACTTGAAACTGAAGTTATTAAAGTTGAAAGACCAGAAGGTAAAGTTTTAGTTACAACAAGAACAAAAGATGGAAAAGAACATACTGAAGAATTTGATAAATTAGTTGTTACCACTCCACTTGATTATTTTGCAAATTATGCAGATGCAACTGAAACAGAAAAAGAATTATTCTCAAAGATCATCCATGAAAGATATTGTGATTACATCGCAACATTTGAAGAAGGAAAGAGTCCAAATATTTCAGGTTATATGGTTGAAAACATGGTTCCTGAAAGATTAGGACATGCAATGGTTTATTATAATAGATGGCAATGTTTAGATAGAGATTGTCCAGCTACAGTTTATGCTTTAGCAAATCATACTGGAACTCCAGATGTTGATTTTGATGTAGTCATGAAAACAATGGATGAAGATATGGCTAAAGTTGGATTCCCAATTAAAGAAAAATTATATGCTCAAGAAGTTTATTATTGCCCACACGTTTCAGCAAAAGATTATGCTGAAGGTTGGTATGATAAATTAGAAGCTTTACAAGGTAATAAAAATACATTCTATGCTGGAGAAATTATTAGCTTTGGCGATATGGAAGATACTTGTGCAGCATCAAAAGATATAGTTGAAAGATTCTTCTAATCAAATAAATTAATTTTCATTTAATCAAAAACCTCTTAGTAATTAAAATGCTAAGAGGTTTTATTTTGAAATGCTTACTCGATCTTAGTGTTTTAAATATGCTAAATTAAGAAGAAAATTAAAAAAATAATAGGGTTCTGCAGGGTTTTTCTATATTTTTTGCACTTTTTTGATATGAAAACTTTACATTTTATACTAAATAAAGTTTATCGACTATATAACTTTATTATAATATAATAAAGTTAATATGAAATTTACTTATGATAGCTCAATTGAATACGTGAAATTTAATTCTTTTGTGTCTGGAAAAAATTCACCAACACCTACTTTAAAGTGGGATGTTTATGGAACGGATTTAGGAATTCCTTGTTATTCAGAAAAAGAAAAGAAACTTTTATTATTTTTTGGAGATACTTTTTCAACACCACTTCCATCTGATGAAAATTGGCGTGGAACAGTAATTGGCAAGGTATCTAACTTTAATTTTGAAAACGGAATCCATTTTGAATCTTTTGTGTCCGATGAAAAAGGAAATGCAATCAATTTAATAAAACATCATAAATGTAAAAATAGCGAAAACTTTGAAGTAACAAAAATATGTCAAGGCTGCGTTGAAGTTAATGGAGTTTTATATGCTTTTTATGAGTCTATAAGATCTTGGGGTGAACCTGGATATTGGAACGTTAACTACACTGGTACTATAAAATCTTATGATTTTGGCAATACTTGGGAACGTTGTTATGATTTAACTTGGGTAGGAAAAATTGATACTTATGAAGAAAACATCAAACATTTAGTGTCGGAAGACATAAATATGAATGAAACAACTACTTCAATTGATATTAATAAACATCATTCTGAAGCTTTTTCTCAGATTTATCCTTATAAATATGAAGGTTATGTTTACATTTTTGGAAGGCGCGGTGGAAGACAATTTGGTGTCACATTAGGTAAAGTTAAAGAAAATAAAATTGAAGATTTTGATGAATATGAATATTTAGTCAATATAAATAATAAAAAGCAATGGGTTAAAGGAACTACTGGTCTTAAACTTTTAAATGATAATGAACAAGAAAGTTACATCATACCATTACCTGTTTCCAATATTACTATTTCATATAATAACTTTATCAAAAAATTTATTGCTTTATATTATAAACCGTCAGTTGGTGTTGTTTTTAGAACATCTTCTTCTATTGAAGGTCCTTACGAAAAAGAAATTCTATTAATTAAACAAAATGATGAACATCTTCCAGCTGGAAAAGAAGGATTATATGGTGGATTTACACACGATATTATGACAAGTGAAAACGGACAAATTGTTTATTTCATTGTTTCTCAATGGAATAAAAACGCTTATTTATCTGAATTATTTGAATTCAAATTTAAGGGGTAAAAATTATGAAAATATCAAAAGAAGAAAAAGAATTTCTTAAAAATGAAGAGAAAAGACGCGAGCTTTATCACAAAGAAGTAATAAGAAAAGAAAAAGAATCTCATCAAAGAAATAAAGTTGCTCCTTCTGATGACGTTATCATTTTAGAAAACGTAAACAAGATTTACCAAAATCACGTTCAAGCTGTTTTTGATTTTTCTTTAAGTGTTAAAGAAAATGAATTCATTGTTTTAGTTGGTCCATCAGGCTGTGGAAAATCAACAACTTTAAAAATGATTGCAGGTTTAGAAGACATTACTTCTGGGGATTTATATTTAAATAAAAAATATTCAAATTATACACTTAGCAAAGATAGAAATTTAGCTATGGTTTTCCAAAGTTATGCTCTTTATCCTACTATGACTGTTTATAAAAATATCGCTTTCCCACTTATTGTTAAAGGTGAAAAGAAAGAAGAAATCGATAAAAAAGTACATGAAGTTATAAAAATATTAGAACTTGATGAAGAATTACTTCAAAGAAGACCTGCTGCTTTATCTGGAGGTCAAAGACAAAGAGTTGCTTTAGCTAGAGCAATTATTAAAGGTTCAAATATTTTATTAATGGATGAACCACTTAGTAATTTAGATGCAAAACTAAGAGCAAGTGTTAGATCTGAAATTGTTGATTTACATAAAAAAATGAAAACAACGACAATTTATGTCACTCATGACCAAGTTGAAGCAATGACTATGCCAGATAGATTAGTTGTCATGAATAAAGGGTACATCGAACAAACTGGTACTCCTCAAGAAATTTATGACAACCCAAAAACATTGTTTGTTGCTACTTTCATTGGTTCTCCTGCAATGAATATATTAAATGTATCTTTAGAAAATGATATTTTAAAATTTAAAAATAATTATGAACTTAAATTAGATAAAAATAGATTATCGTCATTAAAGCAATATTATGAAAACATTATTAATGAAATAAAACATGATATTGAAACCACAAATTCTAAAAAAGAGCAAAGAATTAATGACTTATCAAAAATTGGATACATAAAAGATTTAGAACATTTAGACAAAATCTCTCAAAAATATTCTTCGTTAATTACTAAAAGAAAACAAAAAATGAGCAAACTTTTAGAAAACGATGAAAAATATATTGCTTTAGAAAAAGAAATTTCCTCTATTAATGAAAAATATCAAGAAGAATATTCAAGTTATAGAACTCAAATTGATTCTAAACAATATGAAATAATGCCTGATGAAAAATTAGAACCTTTAATTGAAAATGATGCATACATTAAATCATTTAATTATGAACTTGAAAAAGAAAACGAGAAATTAAAAGAATATGAAAACGTATTTTCATCAAGTTCAAAAGAATTATTATTTGGAATTAGAGCTGAAGATATGCTTCTAGATATAAATAAAAAAGATAGAAAGAACTTATCTAATCCAATAAATATTACAACTGAACTTTGTGAACTCTTAGGTCATGAATATTATTTGTCATTTAAAGTTGATGAAAAATTATGCACTATGAAAACACCAGCTTATGATGAAATTCTTCCTGGAACTAATTTAAATATTTATTTAGATTTAGATAAAATTCATTTATTTGATCCAATTTCAGAAAGAAATATTTTCTAAAACTAATCTTTTTTAATACCTTTGCCCACTAATTCAATGTGGGCTTTTTTATTTATATACTCATCAAATAAACTTGATGTGTATAAAAATTCAATAACTAAAAAATAAGAATAACCTACAAAAATAACTAAAAGTGAAAAAATTGGAATTCTAATAGGGATAAACAATAATAAGAAAAATACTGAAGCAAGCAATAAAAATCCAATTGTTTTTAATGGTTTTGAAAAAGCAATTAAAAATGAATTTCTTAATAACTTTAAGAAACTACTTTTATAAGTATTTGCATAATTTAATCCAACAAAAGTTACAATCGAAACAATCAAAAATACCAAAACTCCTATTATATTTGAAATAACTTTTACTATCAAAAACGTATCCATCAATAAATAAATTCCAAAAATTGCAATCATAAATAAGGATGCAATTGAGAAAATTAAAGATAACAAAATCATTTCTTTTGCATTTCTTTTTATTCCATTAAAGAAATCTTTAGTAATTAAGACATTGCTTTCTCCATAACAAAGTAAAGAAATTACATAAATTCCTCCACCAACTCCTAAAAATAAAGGGATATTCGTCACAATTAAAACAAGAAATAAAGCAATTAAATAAGAAACACTTGTAAATAAAACTGAATAATCTAAATCTCCTTCTTTTACCATTTCAATTGTTCCATTTGATATTAAAGAAGGAACTTGTGCAATTACAAAAATCCCAAAATAAATTGCTAAAAGAGTTAATAATGAAAATAGAGCAATCCAAAGATTTATCTTAAGTAAGCTTAATTTATGATATTTAATTAATACCAAGAAAACTTCTTTTCTATTCTTAGGAAAAACAATTTCATTTTTCATAATAAATCACTTAATAAATCAAAGCCTCTACTTGATTTTGAAGAATATATTGAGTAATCCCCAACGTTTTCACTCATTTTAGCCAAACCAATATAATAATCATGCCCTTCTTCAAAAGATATTAATTCGTTAATTAAATAATTACTATCATTTAATTTTATTGCGTAATTCTTTTCTTCAACTTGATAAAAACTATATGTTTTCTCAACTATTTTTGGAAAATTCTCATTATTTAATTCAACATAAATATTTTTAATATCACTTGTTAAAAACTCTTCATCACGAATAATAAAAATATCGTATCTTTTTTCTCTAGAAGTTTTATACAAAAATGAATAGTAATAATTTGATGGATTAGCAAAACTAATCTCTAAATCATAATTTGAAAATTTATTTTTAATTGCTTTTATATCTACATCTTTATTTGAGGAAATAAATATTTTTAATGTGTTTGAAGTATTTTTGCATGCATAAAAAAATGGACTTATAAGTAAAAAACACGCTAAAAGTCCACTCTTTTTCATTTTTTAATAGCCAATTTTAAAACTGGAGTAACAACTTGATCGATTTCTTCTTCAAGTAGAGCAGTAAAATATCCTTTCATACCTTTAATTTTATAATACATTAATGATTTTTGTCCGAAATTTTCAACATCAAGTACTATAACTTTAAAAATTCTATATTCATTTTTATCGATTTTATCACCTTTATGAATAACTTTAATTCCTTTTAAAGGCATTATAAATTCTTTATTTGTAATATTTAATTTTTTACTAACTAAATCATAATCTTCTTCTAAGATGTTATTATGAATTTCGTATTTTGATAAAAGAGGTGTTTTTCCATCATCTAAATAGAAATTTATGTACTCTAAAGGAACATAAACTTTTATTAAAGAACCTTCCTTAATATCTTCATCTTTTTTAACATAAAGCATTAAAGGCTCTTTTTGATTTTTAAGTTTTATATAAACAGCTTTTCTTTGGAATAAATTTTTAATCAATGAAACTTCACCTTCAACTTCAATTGAATTTTCTTTCTTTTCTAATGAAATATATTCGTTCAAGCACTTCAAAGTTAATGAATCTTGATTTAGATTTTCATGAAAACATCTTGATTCTAAAGGGTATTTATATTCTTTCGAAGCAAATTCAAATGAAATTTCATCCGCATCAATATTAAATTTTATATCTTTAAAAGTAGATTCTCTTCTTAAACCAAATATTGATTCACCAGTTTCTATATCAAAAATTTTCATACTTGAAGTATGTACAAATAATTCGATTTTATCCTTTATTTCAATATTGTTTGGTACAAAAGCTAATAAGTCTCCACTTCCTAGTTTAAGTTTAAGCAAAGTTTCGTTTCCAAATAACTCTTTATGAACAAAATCACATGTTATTTTAGAAAAATGATCTTTATTTTTGCCTTCACTAACTCTAAAAGATGACGCTCTTAACCCTACTTTTACTTTTTTATCAATTAAAGAATAATCTGTTAATTGTCCAAGCAAATCTTTTGGAATTACTAAAAAATCATCATTTTCTAAGCGAATTCCCAACTCTTTTTTATTGTTATAAGTTAAAAGACCTTCAATTATGCTCATCTGAGGTGAGCCAAAGAATGTAGCAACATATAAATTATTTGGTTCATCAAAGATTTCTTTAGGAGATCCGATTTGTTGAACAACACCTTTATTTAAAACAACGATTCTATCTGCTAAAGTCATTGCTTCAACTTGATCATGAGTAACATAAATAAATGGTTTTTTAACTTCAGAATGCAAAGCTTTTATTGTTTTACGCATTTCAACACGTAATTTTGCATCAAGATTACTTAATGGTTCATCAAGTAAGAAAATATCATTATCTCTAACTAAAGCTCTAGCTAAAGATACTCTTTGCTTTTGTCCTCCTGATAATTGTTTAGGTTTTCTTGACAAATAATCGGTTAATTCTAATTCCTCAGCTACTTCTTTAACCTTTTTATCTATTTCTTCTCTTGGAATTGAAGAATTTATATATTTAGTAATATTTCCATCATTATCTAATACGGGAGTTTTAACTTTTTTAAGTCTTAAACCAAAAGCTATATTGTCATATACAGTTAAATGAGGATAAAGAGCATAATTTTGGAATACCATAGATACATTTCTATCTTTAGGAGAAACTTCATTAATTATTTTTCCATCAATTAAAATTTTTCCAGTCGTAATTTCTTCAAGTCCAGCAAGCATCCTTAAAAGAGTAGATTTTCCACATCCTGATGGTCCAACTAAAACTGTAAATTGATCTTGTTCTATATCAAATGTCACGTCTTTTATTGCGTGAACTCCACTATCATAAAGCTTATTTATTCGATAAAAACTAATATATGACATATTTTCTCCTTATTTAAAAGTAACTTTTATAAATGAAGGATTGTAATATGGAAGCCAAGTGGATGTAAGTAAATACATAGTTTTTCCACCTTCTTCTTGCATCTCTTCAATACTTAATGGAGCATAAATTGAGCCAACTGGAACAACTTTTGAACTTCCTGGGAACAACATACAACGAGAATTATATGGTCCAATAATATTCTTTGACATAAACATCATAACTGAATTTCCAGTAGCAGTCATAATGCACCATTTTTTAAGATAACTATTATAAAAAGCACTCATTTCTCCAAATGGATTTGAAACAAGTTCAGTTGCACTTTTTCCTCTAATATATGCTAATCCTTGTTTCCCTTTTCTAAATTGAGGGTTATTATTTTCATCGTATTTGCCGATAAAATATTCATATTCTTCAAAAATTTCAATTTTTTCTTTTAAAACACGAGCAACTTTTGGCCCATGATTTCTATATCCACCTTCTAAAAATAGATAAATATAGCCATCTTTTCCATCAACAGGACAAATTTGAGTTGCATCAAACCCAATATGATCTTCATATAAAATATTTCCACCATTTTTTTCATTATAGGCTGTCTCATTAATTAATCCTGTAATATTTTCTTTTGTGTTTCCTGATTCAGGGTTTATCCAAGTTAAATCATAAATTCTTTCCCAAGTTTTTCCAAAATTAGTAGATTTAACACATCCGCCATAATTCATCTTATTATCTTGTGGAGCATCCCAGTTCCACATTGAAAAATAATACATGTAGAGCGTACCATCAATATCAATTACACCTGTTGGAATTTTAGTAACTTCATTCACTCCATTTCTATCATGGTGTCCGTTAATTGCAAAAGTTGTATATCCAGCAGAGGAGGAAATAAAAGAAGAAAGTGTCAAACCATCACTTAAATTATCATCTTCCGAAATTCCTACAACATTGCTTCTCCAGTTTCCAGTTTGATTTTTTGTAAATGTATCACCAAAGAAAAAATATGTTTTCTTAAGTTCTTTAACATATAAAGGGTAGCCTAAATCAGTGCCACCTACATCAAAATCAGTAGTTTTTCCAGGAGCCTCATCACCAGTTACAAATCCTAAATTTTCTACATTATCAACGAGTCTATCAAAAGACGTTTTTTCTTCTTCTGGTTTTGGAGTTGGCTCTACTTTTTCATCATCTTCTTTCTTTTCTTCATTATTTTGAGAACAAGAAACAATTGATGCAATCGATAAAAGCGGAATTAAGAATATTTTTAAATACTTTGATTTCATTTAAATTTCACCTCATATAAACTAGGATTATAGCATGGAATCCATGTAGACGTAAGCATATACATTGTCTTTCCACCATCTTTTAACATTTTTTCATGAGATAATGGAGCATATGCACTTAAAATTGGTTCTCCAGTTGTTGAAGAAATAGGAGCAGGTACTTGACCTTGTGAATATAAATGGACTTTTTCTTTATAAGGACCATAAATATTTTCTGACATAAACATATCAACTGATCCAGTTGTAACAGTTAACAAACAATATTTATTAAAATAAGGATTAAAGAATGCACTCATTTCTCCAAAAGGAACTTCAGTAATTTCTGAATTTTTATTGTTATATAAAGCTTTTAAACCATCATAACCTTTAATATAAATAGGATCTCCATTATCTTTATACCCTTGTAAATATTCAATTTCTTCGAATTTTTCAATATTTTCAGGTAAGACTCTTCCAAGTTTTAAATTTCTATTTCTATATCCACCTTCTAAAAATAAATAAACATAGCCATCTTTATTTAAATAAGGGAATATTTGAGTTGCATCAAAACCTAAATGATCATCGAGTTCAATTAAATCTTCAGTTCTTTCAGTATTATTTATATCTTCATTTATTAATACTTTTAAATTTTCGTAGTTATTTGCATTATTTCCTGTTCCATTTGATTTGTCTGGTGCTAAATTAACCCATGTTAAATCATAAATTCTTTCCCGCGTTTTTCCTAAATCAGTTGATTTTATACAACCACCATAATTCATTTTGGTATCTCTAGAAAAACTCCAGTTATGCATTGAAAAATAATACATATAAATAGTTTTGTTTAAATAAATTACACCAGTTGGAATCTTAGTAACTTCACTTCCTTCATCCATATGATGTCCATTATAAATAGCCATTAAATAACCACTACTTGTTAAAAGTGCATTATCAATTGTAAGACCATCACTAAAATCAAAATCTTTTGAAATTCCTACAACATTACTTCTCCACATTCCTGATTGATTATTTTGACTAAAAGAATCTCCAAAGAAAAAATACATTTCATCTGTATCATCAATATATAAAGGATATCCTAAATCGCAACTTCCAAGGCCAAATTCCATTGTATTATAGGTAGCTTCAGCTCCTGTTACATAATTTATACGTTTAATATTTTTAACTTTTTCATCATAACTTAAAAATACTTCTGGCTCTTTTACCTTACAACCTACAAGTAAAATCACAGAAATGATTGAAAAAAACCTACAAAACCTCATTATTTTTCCTCAAATTCTATTTTCATAACGATTGGATTATATAGAGGAATCCATTGAGACAAAAGAAGATAAACTATTTTTCCATCTTCTTTTGTTAATTTTTCATGAGTCATTGGAGCATACATTCCCTCAATATTAAATCTTGGATCATCATATGAACAAATTTTAATATAGTCTTTATATGGTCCATAAATTGTATCGCTAAAATACATAAATAAACCATGATCTTCTTTATCTTTTTCAGGATGAGTTGTTACTGTGAATAAACAATATTTATTCAAATATTTATTATATATAACACTCATTTCACCCATAAAACCATCGCAAATCGTAGGTGTTTTTTTATTATGCATTAAAAGTCGAGCTTCATCTCCTTTTTTAAATATTGGTTTACCATCTTTAAACTCGACTAAATATTCATATTCTTCATATTTTTCAATATTTTCTAACTTTACTCTTCCTAGTCTTAAAGGGTTATTTCTATAGCCACTTTCAGCAAAAAGATATGCATAGTCCCCCTCTTTTTTAGGAAACACTTGCGTAAATGAATGATTTAATTTAGATTTTGGATCAATTTTATTTTCAATTTCTTTTTGATTATTATCTTCATTTAATAGCTTTTCAGCGCTTTCTTTTTCTAAATCATTTAAAAAACTAACTTCATTTACTTTTTCCCAGGTTTTTCCTTCATCACTAGATTTTACTAGCCCTCCCATATTCATTCTTTCATCAGGAGGTAATTTCCAGTTATTCATTGAAAAATAATAAAAATAATAATTATTATTTGCTGCAATTGCACCTGTAGGAATTCTAGTCATTTCAAAACCATCTTGATGATGACCTTCACTTAATGCATAAGCTTTATTTTCTAAATTATTTAAGAAATAATCTATTATAATTCTTCCTTCATCAGTAACTTCTTTAATTAAACACATCGTATTGCTGCGCCAATCATATTTGAAGTTATTTTCTTGAAAAGTGTCTCCAAAAAGAAGATATAATTTATCTTTTTTTTCATCATATAAAGGAAACCCTAAATCACACCCACCAACTTTATAAGCTTTGGTGTCATTATAACTTAGTTCTCCACTAAAAATACCCCTAAATTCGACACTTTTTATCTTCATATTATTTTTTATTAAATACTACTTCTACTAAATGAGTTGAATAAATTTTATCTGACCATTGAGCAATAAACATAAACATTCTTTGACCGTTATTATCAAACATTACTTCATGTGTTGCTCCACCATATAAAAATGGAATATTTCCTTGTCCAGCAATTGAAACTGGTGCACCAAAATCATAAGGATTATTCATTAATCTATAAACAATTTGAGATTGGCTTGAAAGATAGAAAATCATATATTTTTTAAAATATGGATTATAAGAAAGTGACAATTCTCCACATTTTCCACTAATTACTAAACAATTTGATTTTCCTTTAATATAAGCTAAACCTTGCTCACCTTTTCTATATGTTGGTTCTTTTGTTGTTTTATTTATGCCGCAAAAATATTCATATTCATTAAAATCTTCAATTTTGGTTTTTAAAACTCTAGCCATTGAAACTCCAGATTCTCTTCCGCCTTTAATTCCATAAATATAAATATATTCATCTCCTATATCAAGAGGATGAATTTGAGCAAATGGCTCACCATTTAAACAATTAAATTCACTACCATGACATTGCCATACTAATTTATCGCATAAAGTCCATGTTTTTCCTTTATCAGTTGATTTAACTACACGTGAATTAAATGTGTCCCACATACCATTTCTTGTAATTCCTGGACTTTCATGAACTTGATTAAATTTATAAACTTCCATATAAAACAAATAATAAGTTCCATTAACAACGATTCCACCAGTAGGAATTGTTGTTGATGTTAATGGTGAACAAATATCTGAACTTGATGCAGTCCAACCATTTCTATTTGCTACATTTTGAGTTACAGGGGTTATTTGTCTAGTTGCACCAAAAGAACCATTTAGTGCTCCTTCCCATTTAACACCTTTAGTAAAATCAAAATTATTTGTATATAAAGTAACATTACTATTCCATTCTCCACCCATTTTGTGTTGTACAAAAGAATCGCCAAAAGTTACATATAATCTTTTAGCCTCTTCATCATACCAAGGGAAACCTAAATCAGTTCCACCTGCTCCATATTGCGAGGTATCTGTGGCTGCATTTAATCCTGCAGCTGTACTATTAATTCTTACGTATTTAATTTTTCCACTATCATCTATATTCCAACTATCTTGTGGAATAACTTTGAATGGATCGTCATTATCGTCTGTTTGTCCACTTGGAGGATTAACACTTGGATTTTCTTTATTTCCTTCATTACCACCACAAGATACTAAACATAACATACTAAGCAATGAAAATAGTAATCTTACTTTACGTTTCATATTTTCCTCCTAAAGAGGAGAGGGGTTACCTCTCCTCTAAAAAGTTAATTAATTATTTTTCTTCTCTTTTTTTAAGAGCAACGACTGCTACACCAATTGCAGCAATTAAACAAGTAAGTCCACCGACAGCAACGATTGAACCACCACAACCTTTTTTAGCTGGGGCTGGTTTTTCATCACCTTTTGCTTCGCCAGTAACTGTAAGTTTTAATTCAAGTTCAGCATATTCGCCACTTGCATTTTCACTTGATGAAACATAAATAGTGTGTTCACCGTTTGCTAAAGTAGCTAAATATTCTTTCTTAATTGTTAATTTGTATTCGCCTTCAGTGTTTGCTGGAGTTGCAACATAATTTTCTTCTGGAATATAGTTTGTCTTTCCATCAATAGCAACAGCATATAATTCTAAGCCATCAGCAAATTTAACGACTGCTTCGACATCTTTTGGTTCAGCTTTGTTAAATGTAGCTTCTACTGGAGTAATGCTTCCTAATGATTTAACCCATTTCTTTAAGGACATATTAGTAATTCTTAATTCTTGAGTATCTTGACCATTATATTTCATTAAGAATCTAATTGAGTTAGTTGCAGTAACTGTAGCTGCATCAATTCTCATAGAAACTTTAACGTGAGTATAACCAAGTTTTGCTTCACTATATTCAATTTCCCATTGTCTATATTTTGCTTCTGGTTCGATAGTTTTTGCATTCTTAGAACCATTTAAATTAATTAAGTGGTATGAAACGTTACTTGAACCAACCCATGAAACGTTAACAGCACCATCTGTATCATTTCCAACATATTTGTAATCAAACTCCATAGTTACGATTGTATTTTCAACGATCTTTTCTGGATGATAAATTACAAATGATGAAGAGTAAGCTTTTGTTGAATCTGCAGGTTTTTTAAATTGTAATGCACGGCTTCCATCAGTTTCTTCAATGACTAAACCGCCATCATCATATTGAGAAACAGCACCCCAAGCATATTGAGTTTGATCTGCACTCATTCTATAACCAACATCAAGATCCTTGAAGTCACCGCCAAAGACAGTTTCTTCTAATTCATAATCTTCAATTGAAGGTAAGTCTTCTTGAATATGAGTAACTTCGATAGTAAATGCTCTTTCACCACCACTTGTTACTGCTTTAAATTCATGAACACCATCGTCATAATCAGCTAAAAATTCTTTTTTAATAGTTAAAGTATTTCCTGATAAAGTATATTCTTCACCTTTAAGTAATTCATATTCACCAGATAAAATCTTAAGATCTTCGTGACCATGTAAATCTTTTAAAGTGATTACAACATCTTCATCATCTGCTTCTACCCATTGGAATGAATAGACGCCACCGTCAAATTCAGGTCTTTCATCAACTGCTAATGTTACTTTTCTAATAGTAACGTTATCAATATCTAAATTCCAACCAACAATATTTTTTGAATTTGCCCAGAATTGAATAGTGTCGACACCATCAGCATAGGCTTGAGTTAATTCAACTCCTAAATCTGGATATCTATAAGTAATATGAGTCCACTCACCTTTTTTAGCGGCTTTTACTTGTGGAGTAAAGTCTCTTTCAATTCTTGGACCTGCACTTGAATAGAATGCAAAACCAACATTATCTGAATCAAATAAATCATTTGTTCTTACATCCATTTCAACATAATATTCGCCAGCTTCAATACCTTTTGGCCATGAACCATTATAATCATTAAAGAATGAACAGAAATCGACAAATTGTACGTCTCCTTCTCCAGTATATCTCATTCTTAAGAATTGGTTTTTCTCATCACCTTCTCCTTCACTTGTCCAAAGAAGTTGATTTGCTTTACATCCGATAACACCACTATGTCTATCGTTCCAACCAGTTCTATCTCCGCCTGATAAATCGACATTTTCAAAACCTTCATCTTTGAAGATGTTTTCGCCTAAATTACCAACAAAGAGTTGTCTAAATTGCATATCATAAAAATCGATATGACCACCTGCAAGTAAAATCCACATGTGAATTGAATCAGTTTTGCTTGCTTCATCTTCATTAAATTCGAATCTTACTTCAACGTCTGTCCATTCACCTGCTTTTAATTGAGATGAAATAGTAGTATCTTTAATACGACCTCCAGCCCAGAAGCCAAAGCCAATATTTTCGTCAGTGAATCCTTCACTAACTCTCATTTTGGCGGTGAAGATGTAGTTTCCTGCATGTTTTTCTTCATTGTCCATTAATAAATAACAATTATCTGCGCCATTTGCATTAGTTAAACGAGTATAAGTAATATCACCCTCAACTTGATCTTTCAAAAGCGCATTTCCATTTCCGTTAAAAACACCACCATCACCAGTAAAGTAATTGTGTGTCCCGTATACATCAACAGTTTCAGCTAATGGCTCAAAAGCTCTTCTAACATTATTTTGAGGAACCGTATGAGCAGCGCCAACGCCTATCAATGCAGCTAAAGTCATTCCTAGTACACTTTTAAACATATTTTTCTCCTTTCTTTAATAATGTGCATAGTTTTAAATTAATTAACCTTTTTTATTTATCTATAGAAACGTCCTCCTTAACAATTTTGTTTTGTTTTAAAATTTCTTCGTCTACAGGCATTCTTTCTTCAACACTTGGCATTTCTTCTCTAAATGAAGCTTCACCAATTTGATACCAATATGCTGTGACAGAGAAATCATCACTTCTATGATTTGCGTGACCATGTTCAATGCTCACTAAAATTTCTTTTTCAAATGGAATAGGATCTAAAATATGATAACGATAATATGTTATCTTTCCTTTCCAGTTATCTTTTCCAGGTAAAATTACACCATGATATGGGGCATTATATTCTTGAGTTGGGCACCAGGAAGTGTTGAAATAATCTTCAGTTCCAGTTCCATTTAGTGTAGGAAGTTTATCACCATCGATAAAAATCATATCATCACCTTCACCAACCCAATCCCATTCAGTAGAATTAGATAAATTATGAATATTTAAATTACAACCACAATAATGTCCTTTACCAGTTGTATGTAAAATTAAGAAATTGTCCTTACCATCGACATTTTCTCCACCATGACAATAGAATAAATTATCTTCATGTCTATTTTCTTCACTAATTCCCTTAGTTGGACATACTCTTCTCCATCTTGCATGGAATCTCATTTCTTCATCAACTTCTCTTTCTTCATAATCAATATAGAAATATAAAACGAGTACGTTATTACAATCATTAGTTACTTCAAATCTTGCTTTTTTAAATGGCATTGGCCACCATGAATTAAAACCTCTTCCATTTTCAGGTGACATTTGTAAAGGAACACTAACAAAGTTATGACACATTGCATGACCCATTCCAAAGAAATCACCTAAAGGAGCTTCAACTGCTGGAGTTTTTTGATCATCCCAATAAATTCTTAAAACTACCTTTCTTAAAGCATTTTTTTCTATTTCCCAAACATCATCCATGATGTTATTAATAGTAATCCAAATATGTCTAACAACTCCTGGCTTATCAATTTCGCCAAAAGTCATAGTTTCATGTGGTTTAACATAGAATCTATCGTCATTACCACCTTTTCTATCATAACTTGAAAATCTTTTTCTTTTGAAATTTAATGTTTTAAAGATATTTGTAATATTTGTTGAATCCATATTGACCTCCTATTTAAGTCCACTAATTGCAATACCAGCAATAATTTTCTTTTGGAATATAGTAAATAAAGTTAAAGGAATTAAAATTGAAATTAATGTAGCAGCAATAACAACTCCATATTCTCCAGAATATGTACTATTTAATTGTCTAATTACTTGCATAACTTGGGCTATTGCTGAATTATTTACAATAGTTAAAGTTGGCCACATAAATGAGTTCCAATAACCCATAAATACACTGACTCCAATAATAACCATTGGAGTAACACTCATTGGCAAAAACACTTTGAAGAATATTCTAAATCTTGAACATCCATCAATAATTGCAGCTTCTTCTAAGCTTCTAGGAATTCCAAAATAGAATTGTCTAAAGAAGAAAATATTATAAGCACTAACTAAACCAGGAATAATTAAAACAGCGATTGTATCAGTCATTTTTAATACAGAAACAACTCTAATTGAAGTTAATAAAATTGTAATTCCTGGAATAAACATCGTAATAAGGAAATAATACCAAAGGAAATTTTTCCCTCTAAATTCAAAGTTTGCAAATACATAAGCTGCAAACATATTTACAATAAGTGAACAAACAACAGCAATAACACTAACTAAACTTGTTGCTCCAAGTGAAGAAACAAAGCTTATATCATTCATTAAGTTATCACTAAATATTTTTTCAAAATTATCAAATTTAAAAACTTTTGGAAGCCAAGTATTTGGAAGAGCCCAAATCTCTACTTTTCCTTTAAATGCAGCAGGAAGCATCCAAATTATAGGGAAAAGAATAATTGCAACAACAATTAAACAAATTAATGAAAGTATTAATGTTTTAATAACTTTTCTTTTATTCATATTAAACATCCTCACTTCTTCTTGTTTTAATTGTTTTAAAAACAAATATATTAACTGCCATAATAAAAATCATAATTAAAATGGCTCCAGCAATTGTGACATTATCTGGTCTACTTGGATCTCTAAATGAATTAAATAAATATAAAACAGGTGTTAATGTTGTATTTAATGGTCCTCCACCAGTCATCATCATTGGAATTTCCATCATTTGCATATAACCTGTGACCATATTAATTACAAGTAAAACAATATAATTCCTCATATTTGGTATTGTAATAAACCATAATTTTTGGAACCAATTTGCTCCATCAACATTTGCTGCTTGATAATAATCTTCTGGAATATTAATAAGTCCTGCATACATTACAAGCGTGTTATATCCAAATCCAAGCCATATTGTAGGAACAATAATTGAAATATATGCAAGAGTTGTATCATTTGTAAATGAAATTGGATCTTTATCAAGTAAAACACAAATACTTGAAATAAGTCCTCCTCCATAATTAAAAATTAAATTAAATATAACACTAGCAATAATTCCTGAAATAAAGAAAGGAACATAAATTAAAACTTTTACTAGTTTCCCAAATTTGTTATCCATTGCTTTTAAAACAAGCGCAAAACCAAATGAAATAACAAGTAAAATTACAGAAATTATCGTTGTCATTAGTAAAGCTGTTAAGAAAGATTTATAAAATAATGTATCCATTTCAAATAGATATACATAATTACTAAATCCTACAAAAGCTTTAGTATTATAATCTTGAAAACTTCTTATAATAGCTAAGATTAAAGGCAGAATAACAAAAATACTAAGCAAAACAAAAGCTGGAAGAAGCATTAAATATGCTGTTGTTTGTCCACGATATTTATATCTATTGTGGCGCTTTTTGTCTACTAATTGAAATTTGTCTTCTGTATAAATCATAAAAATTTATTAGAATGGTTTTCCTTCCCAAGACGAACTATGAATAATTGCATTAATTGAATCATCTGCAGTTTTAATTGCATTATTTATTGTTGTAGTTTTATAACTTTCACCTTTATTTAAATCTGCATTTAATCCACAAGTTTCAAAAATAGTACCAACTGCTACTGAAATTGACCAAGGATATGTAGCTTCAGGAATTGCTTTTGAAGCAACATCATTAATAACATTAGTCCATTCTTTTAAATTATCTTCGACATGTTCGCTAATATAAGCTTTTACTGAATTAGTAACAGCGGCTTTTGAATAATAAGCGGCTTCGAAGAATCCAGCAGTTCTTTCTGGACTTTCAGCAAATAACCATTCGATTACTTTTGCTGCTTTTTGTTGATGTTCTTTATCAGATTGTGATGAAATTGCATAAGTCCATCCACCATTAGATGCAGTTACTTTTGATGTATTTCCATCTTTAGTTGGAATAACTGAAACTCCAACATCACTAGCTAAATCACTATAAGTATGCATAATTTCAGCAATTGACCAAGATCCAGCAAAAGTCATAGCAACCTTACCCATCATCATACCTTCGATAATATCGTTATAACTTCCTTTTGGAGAAATTGCACCATTTGGTACATAACCATTTCCATATAGGTCATACCATAAACCAGCAATATCTTTAAATCCTTCTTCTGTTCCTACTCTACTTTGAGTCCAGTCATCGTTTAAAGCTAAACCACCAGTTAAATTATATTGAAGACCATAAGTTGACCAACTTAATGCACTTCCAATTGGAATTCCAACACAATATTGTCCTCTTTTAAGTGTAGGTTTAATTTTACTACAAGCTTCTAAAAGCTCAGCCCAAGTTGAAGGAGCACTTGCTACTCCAGCAGTATTTAACATACTTTTACGATAGAAGAAAATACTACTTGGTTCACTAAGTTGAGGATAACCATAAACTTTATCATTATATGTAACCATTGGTTTAATGTTATCTGAAATATCATCGATATATTCTTGTTTAATTAAATCATTTAATGGTACTCCATCACCAGTTTCAACTACGTCATGATAAATGTTTCCATAAGAACACATAAAAATATCAGGAGCTGAACCATTTTCTTTAGCAACTTTAAAAGCATCAGTATATGCTTCATCTTCAAAGAATTTAACACTTAATTGAATTCCATCTTCCATATTGCTATTAAATTCTTTAACTCTTTTGTTCATGTATTCATTTGACCAGTCTTCAAAGTTTCTTAAATACATTGTAATAATAGTTGCGCCTTCTTCGACTGGATCTTTACTTTTGCTTTTACAACCAGCAGTTAAAGCTACAACAAATAAAGCTGGAACGATAAATTTTGATAAACTTCTTGTTTTCATAATCTTCTCCTTATTTTTCATTATCTCTTATTTTGCCTAAAGCACCACCTGGATGCCATTTAACGTATTGCTTTGGAGTAACTTTAGCATCTTCTTGAAGTAAGACAGATAAGCCTTGAAGAACTAAAGTTTCAGCTAAAATTGATGAACGTGGTGCTCTATTTAAAGGACCACCTTCATTTTCTATATGAGCAAGTAAATGGGCATCAGATAATTTTGCAAGTTTACTTGATTCATTACCTGTTACTCCAATTATTTTGCAACCATTTCTTTTACAAGCTTCAATTGTATTGATTAATTCACTTGTATTTCCACTATTTGAAATAGCAATGACTACATCTCCTCTAACTAATTGGCCACAACTTCCATGAACTGCTTCAGTTCCATGTAAATAATAAGTTGGCGTTCCAGTTGATGAGAAAAGTGAAGCAAAATATTGAGCAATGTGAGATGGTTTACCAATACCAGTAATATGAACTCTATTGCCATTTTCTTTTGCTTTTAAAATTAAATCTAATGCACTTTCATAAAATTCTTTATTTAATGTGCCTAAAGTATATGTAATTTCAGATAAAACAGTTGATTTAAATACATCTAAGACGTCAACTGATTCAAAATTATTATTCTTTAATAATGCATATAATCCTTTATATGGTGCATATTTTAATCCTTTAACATAATCAGTTAATTCTTCAAGTGTACATAAAGAAGGCATAGCACCTAATTTTTGTACAGTTAATGAACCAACTGCATTAGCTAAAAGTATTGCTTCTTTTTCGCTATATCCACGACTTAAAAATGAAGTAAATGCACCAATAAATGAATCACCAGCTGCTGTAGGATCAACAGACTTAACATTTTTAACACTTTCAAAACATTGGCAATTTTCTTTATTAGCTATGCAACATCCTTTAGATCCTAAAGTAATAATTACATTTTTAACACCTTTATCAAGAAGAATTTTTGCTCCTTCTTTAAAGTCGTTTTCTGAGAACTCATCAATATTTTTATTTGATTTAATAAGACCTAAAAATTCAGTTTCATTTGGAATTAAATAAGTAACATTCTTTAAAAATTCATCACTTACTTCTCTATAAGGTGCAGGATTTACAATTACTTTTACTCCTTTTTTATAAGCGATTTCAGCTAAATAATCATTAACTTCTTGAGGAATTTCAAATTGTAAAACTATTGCTTCATAATTTTCAATTTCGTTTTCCAAATATTTAACATCTTCTACAGTTAAACGATTATTTGCTCCAGGAGTCATTATTATTCTATTTTGAAATCCTTCTTTAACTTCTTCTAAAACAACAACAGAAATTCCAGGATTTCCTTCATCTTGAATAACTTCTTCAACGTTTACACCGCTTTTTAAACATGTAGAAACAAGGCTTTTTGAAAAACTATCAGAACCAACTTTCCCAATTAATTTAACAGGGGTGTTTAAACGAGCAATTTGAACTGCTTGGTTTGCACCTTTTCCTCCATCAGCACGTGAAAATTTATTTCCTATTACACTTTCACCAGCTGAAGGAAATTTACTTGTTTGAACTATAAGATCTTCGACAAAAGACCCTACAACTAAAATAGATTTTTGCATATTATTTTTCGTCTAAAAACTTAGACCTTTCCTTTTATACTTTAATTTTACTCTCGATACCTTATAATATAAATAGATTTTTTTGTTATTTTTTAAGGACAATTTTAGACAAATTAGAAGGTAAAAATATGAGAATTCATTTACAAGATTCAAAAGAAAGAAGACACTATCCAATTAAAAGATTAGCTACATTAGATAGCAAAATTGAAGCTTATTATACTGGAACTTTTAGTGCATTAGAAAAACAAAACTTAAATCCACATAAGCATACCTTTTTAGAAATAATGTTTATTGATAGTGGATCAGGAACAATTGAGATTAATAATATAAAATATAAAGCAAAAACTGACGATATCATCTTATATTTCCCTTCTAACATGCATAAAGAATATTCAGATAATGGGACTATTATGCATGCTTTATTTTTTGCAGTTAAATATAAAGAACCTCTTAAAAAAATGTTTGCAAACTGTAACGAAGAATATATTTTACATACAGGAACAAATAATAAGACATTTAGAAAATTATTTAATTTACTTATTCAAGAATCTAAAAATGAAGAATTAAACTATACTTCAAATATTACAAATTGCATTGCTAAAACAATAATTTTAAAAATACTTCAGTTATTCTCATCAGGAAATAAAAAAGCTGCTACAAACGAATATGTGCAAAAAATACAAGATTATTTAGACAAGCACTATCTTGAAGAAATTGATCTAGATAAGTATTATGAAACACTACCATTTTCTAAATATTATATTGCTCGTTTATTTAAATCTACATTAGGAGTTACTCCTGTTAATTACATAATTTCAAAACGAATAGATCACGCTAAGACTTTATTAAATAAAACTGATATGAAGATTATAAATATTGCTAATGAAGTTGGTTATAAAGATATCTATTATTTTACTAAAGTCTTTAAAAAAGAGGTCGGTGTTTCGCCTTCTTCTTATAGAAAAAGAAGTTCATAAACAGTTTAAATCATGTATATTTTTTTCAAAAACCCTGCAAATCTCAACTATTTTTTAAAATATTAATTAACAGAATTATTTACTAGAGCTGCTTTTCCAATTTGATTTGCTCCTAATTTTATTTCTATCTCACACCAAGAACCGTCTTCTAATTCAACAATCACATCAATTTCATTCCGAAAGATTTTAAGTTTTTGTTCCGAATGATTTCGACTTTTCATTCCGAGAGATTTTAAGATTTTGTTCCGAATGATTTCGACTTTTCATTCCGAGAGATTTTAATCAAGATATTGAAATAGTTGTATCTTATTTATAGCTTTAACTTAATGGCTTTATTGAAATATTTATTTCATTAAAATAAAATATAAAAGATAAAAAACTTTTAAAAGGGGTTTATTATGAATAATAAAAAATTATATTTTGCTTTACTTCTTCCACTTAGTTTAACTATTTTTGCATGTAAATCAAATTCAGAAGAAACACCAAAAGATCAAGATGAACCATTTAAAAAAAGCGTTAAAACTACAATGGAACTTGGAGAAGATTATAGCGATTTAAGTCCTTCTTCAAATTATAAATGGGAATATGATAAAACTAGATGGTATATTAATACTTTAGATAAAGTTCCTTTACCTGATCCTCAAGTTTATGTTGAAGATGATACTTATTATATTGTTGGAACTGATGATGGTTCTTCATGTAGATATGTAACTTGTTATTACACGACAGATTTTATCTCTTATGAAAAACAAGTAATTTTTAATCCAGGAAATTTTGCTAGCACTTGGGAACAAAAAAGTAATCCACTAATTTATGCACCTGAACTTTATAAAGTTAAAGATAAATATTACCTCTACTATAGTGCAATAGAACAATCTAGTGGAAAGCGTAGAAATTCTGTAGTTTGGTCTGATAATGTTTTAGGACCTTATGAACCAATTAAAAACGATGACGTCGATGGTTACAAAGCTCCTTTATTCTTCGATAATGAAAAAGGTGCAGTCTTAGATTCAACTTTATTTGTTGATGATGATGGCGAAATGTATATGTATTATTCCCAATCAATTAATGGTCAATCAATTTATGGAGTTAAATTAAAATCTCCTTATGAAGCTGATTTTTCAACCAAAAAATATATTGTTTTACCAGGTACAATCGATAATAATGCCGATCCTGAAGATAAAGTTTTAGAATGGGAATATGCTTATAGAGGTGAGTATGGTCCAATTGCTGAAGGTCCATTTATGTTTAAATCTAAAGGTAAATATTATATGACTTATTCAGTAAATGGATGTTGGAATAAATATTATAATGTTTGTTATGCTGTCTCAGATAGTCCACTAGGAACATTTACTAAACCTTATAAAGAAGGTGAATTATGGACTAATTTATTGATGGGTGTTCCTTGCACTGATGATACTAGTGACCCAGTTTATGATCAATGGTCAGGTTTCCATTCAGGAACTGGTCACCACTGCTTCTTTAAAATTGGTGATCAAATGATGATTGGTTATCATGCTCATAAAAATAGAAACTATAACCAAAATTCTAGTGGATGGGTTGGTAGATATTTTGCAATGGATCCAGTTTATACTAAAGAAGATGGAACTCCATTTATTAATGGTCCTACTTATTCACCTCAACCTTTACCAGAACCATTAAGTGATTATTCAAATATCGCTCCTAAAGCTAAAATAAGAGTTGAAAATGTAACTAATGAAAAAGCAATTAATGATTTATATGTTACTGATTGCTATAACCTTGAAGATGGAAGTAATGAAGTTAAACTTGGAAAAGGATATTCATTTATTGAATTAACATTTGATAAAGAATACACAATTGGTGGATTAGCTATAAATAACAGTGCATATTATGATTCATATGTTAAAGATTTAGAATATGTGGCTTTTTCAAATGGTGATGCATTTGGATATAGTACATTCCCTTATTCTTGTGTTAATGATGTAAAAGAATTTGTTTATCCTGTAAGTGCTTTTGTATTTGAAATAGATAAAGAAATAAAAGCTAATAAAGTTACAATTTGTTTTAGAACTGAAGAACCTTTAAGAATTAATGAAGTTCAAGTTTTAGCTTATTAAATTAGTTTAGTTAATATTAAATAAACCTCTCATTAATTTGAGAGGTTTTTAAAATTTTGGTAAAAATACGCAAAAATTTTTAGTAGTTGAATCAAATCAAAATAATTAATCAATGTAAATGTAAGAATTTTCATTTAGAGATAAATATACAAATTTCTGGTTAATTTAATCAAAAACCCTGCAGAACTCAACTATTTTTATAATTTATTAACTTTAATTAACCATATTTCTCTTTTTATATTTAAAATCCTATTTACTTTTTTTGCAAGTTCTTGCACTTTTTGTAAATAGAATAAAAATAAAAAATTATAACGAAAACAACAATGTTGTGATAACATATAAACCATGATTAATGATATTTTGATTTGTATATCTTTATTACTTGCTTCATACCTATTAGGAGCAATTCCTTTTGGACTAATAATAAGTAAAATAAAGAAAATAGATTTAAGAAAAGAAGGCAGTGGAAATATAGGTTCTACTAATGCTTTTAGAGTATTAGGCTTTTGGCCTGGAATGTTAGCTGCTTTTTTAGATGTATTAAAAGGATCAATAATAATTATTATTACTTACTTATTAATAAAGAATAATCTTTATAATAATTTATTATTTCCTTCTTCATCTTTCTTTTATATTTTATATGGGATGCCTGCAGTATTTGGACATTGTTTTTCTATATATTTAAAATTTAAAGGAGGAAAAGGTGTTGCTACTTCTTTAGGTGTAGTTTTAGTTACTTTTCCATATTTAGCTTTAGGTATAATTTTAGTTTTTATATTAGTTGTATTAATTACTAAATATGTTTCACTTGGTTCAGTAATTGGAGGAACTTTAGCTACTATTACTTCATTTATTTTATTTCCTATAGCTTATAATAATTTTTTGTATCCAATTTGCTTATTAATTTTATTAATATTAATTGTTATTAAACATATTCCTAATTTTATAAGATTAAAAAATCATACAGAAAATAAAGTATTTTAGTTATTTTGTTAGATAAAAAAACAGGGAGTCTCTTAAACGTACTCCCCGTTTTATTTAACAGATCAGTTTTTTTATAATGTAATTTTCATTTTTAGTTTTCCATCAACATAATCTAATTTATCAATGCAAAACTTTCTATCATTACATGCTAAATTTGGATCAGTATGACAGTGATAAGCACAATACATTTGACCTTTGTCATCTTTAAATACGCAGTTATGGCCAGGACCACTAACTTTTCCTTCTATATATTGTGCAATTGGCTTATCATATTTTTCAAAAGGACCCCAAGGTGATTTAGCTTTTGCTCCACATATACAATAATATTTAGTCCAAACAAAGTTTGCTGAATACATTAATAAGTATTCACCATTTATTTTAAAAACAAATGGTCCTTCATTCCATTTAAAACTTCCTTCATTAAATAAATTTTCATGCATTTCATGCTCTAATTTAGGATCTGGACCACAAATGAATTTTGGTTTTCCAATAGTTCTTAATAAGTCTTTTGTAAGTCTTACGCAATAAATGTGGCTTTGGTGTTCACCATTTTTAGCAACGTTATCACAGCAATCTCTTGAAAAATATAAATATGCTTTTCCATCATCGTCAATAAATACATCCCCATCTATTGAAGCATATCCTGGATCAAACATTGGTTCATTATCATAAACATCAATAAATGGTCCTAATGGAGAATCACTAACTGCTACACCCATTCTTAATGAATGATTTTTCTTCCATCTAGCAGTATAGTGCATTATAAATTTTCCATTGTGTTCAACAACTTCTGGTGCCCAAAAATTCTTATAACCAAATGATCTTTCAGTAGGTTTATAACATGTACCAACTTTTTTCCAATCTTTAATGTTTTCGCTTACATACACATCAAAACGACATTCTCTTTCAGATTCTGTTGCATACATGTAATATTTGCCATCACTTGCATGTAAAACAAAAGGATCACCGATTTGTGTAATAAGTGTTGAAACAATCTTTTCACTCATAAACTTAACCGTAAATTAGGAAAGTGAAACATGTTTAGCAACTTCTTCAGAGTTTGATGTTGCTTCATAATTTGTAAATGTTGCATGTGTTTCAAATGTAGTTAAAGCAACAACACATTCATCATTTTCACCAAATCCAGCAACTTCTTCTTTACCAACCTCATTGCCATTAATCAAAAATGCGATTTTTGAACCATATTTAATAATTTCAAATGTTAAAACGTTTTCACCAGTATATGCGCCAACATTATTAGCAAACATATATTTACCCCAAGTAAAGCCTTCAACATAACCATTTAGATTATATGTGCCCATCTCAACACGAGATTGTTGTCCTGTTAACTCGTTACTTCCTTCAACATTGAAAATAATTGTTGATCTTGAACTATTAATTAATGATAATCCAAAACGAGGATATGCTTCACCAGCTTTTTTACCTGTAACATTAATTGATGCTTTTGCATAAATAGTTTTTCCAGCTACGCCTCTAAAGAAAGCAAATTGTTGTCCATCAACTGCAACACTTGCTTTTCTATTAGTAGCGTGATCGCTTGATAAATCAAATCCTGCTGTTGAAGCGAATAGATTATTATTAAGTGTAACACTACCTAATTTCATATCTGTTGTATCAAATGGTACCTTACTCTTAATAAAATCTAAATCAGTTGTTGCTTCATATTCAGTAAATGTTGCATGTGTTGCCATAGTAACAAGAGCAACACATACTTTGCTATCATTATCAAATCCTTTAAATTCTCTATAACCAACTAAAATTTCATTAATCATAAAGTATACATAACCATCGTATTTAATAATTTCAAACAACATTTTATTTTCACCGGTATATGATCCAACATTATTTTTCATCATATATGCGCCCCAGACGAAATTATCGCAGTATGAACCACTTCTAATATAATCAGCAGTTTCAACACGTGATTGTTGTCCAGTTAAATTATTACTTCCTTCTACATTAAAAATAAGTGCATCATCATTTTCGTTAATCATAGCAAGTCCAAATCTTGGATAAGCATCGTTTTCGTCTTTGCCATGAACATTAATAAATGTTTTAGCATAAACATTATTACCAACAGAGTTCTTTAAGAATGCATATTCTTGAGAATCTGAATCAACACGAACAGTTCTATCAGTTGAATTATCCTTATTTAAATCAAAACCAGATGTTGTGTTATATGTGTTTGTTCCAATTGTTAAATTACCAATATTAGCATCTGTATTTACAATGAAATTACCAGTAATTGTAATGTCTTTTGCTGGCATTGTAAAAGCATTATTTGTGATTGGAGTATCATCATATTTTAATGATCCTTCTTCTAATTTATAACCAACCGCAGGAGTAATATAAACCTCGATTAAATCACCAAAATTAGCTTTACGTTTATTAACAGCGATTTCACCATTTTCTAAAGAACCAATTGAAATTTTATAACTTACTTTTTCAAATTCAGCAGTAATATGTGCATCTTCCTTTGGCATTTCAAATTGGTTGTCTTCTACATAATCACCATTACAAAGTAAAGAATTTTTCTTTAATTTATAGCCTTCATTAGGTGTGACGGTTAAAGTAACGATTTCCTTATATTTTGCTTTTAATTTGTCTGGTACGACAGTTCCGTTTGTAATTGTAGAATCAACTACAACATTAAACTCTTCTTCGACTTGAGTTCCAGGGTTATTTTCCTGGCCACTATTTTTACAGCCGACTAAACCAGAACTTACAAAAAATAAAGATAAAATTAACGCAAAAAGTTTTTTGATTTTCATTTTTTAATCTCCTTTCTAATTAACTTTTGACATATACGAATTTATCTTTGCTTCATCTGTTGAAGCTTCATAATTAAAGAATTTAGCGCCAATATTCATACATAAAAATCCTGGATAAGATTTAAAATTAGTGCTAAAACCAGGTACTCCTTCACGTTTTCCTGCATAAGTATCATTTACGAAGAAATAAAAATTTGGTCCTTGTCTAACCATGGTTAATTTAACTGAATCATTACCAGTATAAGAACCTGTTGATACACTGTTATATGTATATGAACCTATTTCATTCCAGTTCCAATCACCAGTTCCTAGTCCTCCGGTAAAGGCCATTGTTGGTTTATTATTTGTTAAACCTGGAGCTTCAATACAATAAAATAAAGTCTGACTATCAGTATAAGAAATAAGTCCAAACTTAGGATAGCTATCGTTTTGATAAACTTGATTTATAGTTATATTTGTTGAAACTACAAAACTTGTTGAATATACATTCTTAAAGAAAGCATATTGTTGATCAGGTGCCTGAGCAATTGCGTATGGATTTTCCCCTTCATCATGAGAAATATCAAATCCAGTCGTTGTAATTCTATTCTTTAATGAACCTAAGTTTTCATTGTCTAATACATTTTCAAGTCCATCATTACCAAAAGTAAAATATGAACCTACAGCATCAAATGGAATTCCATAAGGAACATTTGAAGTTCTGTTTGTTGATGTAAAATTTGGGAGTGTATTAAATGTTGGAAGTACATGAAAATTATCAAGTGAATCTGATGTTGTAAATACATTAAAAGGAACATAAGCTTCAACTGAATAACCTTGTACGTTACTTACATCGACATTTTTTTGTAAGTGTTTAATATCAAACCCAAGTCCTTTTGTTCTAGCCATTGCTGGATAACTGGAAATTGTCCATCTATAACTATCCTTTACAAGTCCATGTCCAGAATAAAAACCACGATATTGTTCGATTGTTCCATTACATCCAACACGAAGTTGTAAAACATTATACGAAACAGTTGAAATTGAAGATTCACAAAACTGTATCTCTAAAGAGGAATTTTGATAGAGGGCTTTTGCTGGATTCCAAGAAACAAATGGATCAGTAATTATTGCAGCAAAATAAACACCTTCTTCACCAATTTTTGTTGTAAATTTGCAGTTATAATCATCGCTAATAATTCCACCAAAATCAAGCCATCTATTTCCTTTATATTCTTCTTCAGTGACATCACCATCAATAACAATACCTTCATCAAGTTGAATATCTCTCCAATCAAAACTTGAATAAACTGGAGGATTTATTTTGTGGTTTCTTAAATCATACGAACCCTTATGTTCATTTAAAGGTCTTCCTAAAATACAAATATCACCAATTGCAATAGGTTTTTTAGAATTAATTTTAATTGATACTTCTTTTACAGGTATTTCATTAAATTCAGCAATAGCTGCTTGACCAGCCCTAACAAATTGCCATTCTTCATCAACACCCCAATTATGATCATAATAGATATTTTCAATTGTTAATTTACTATGACCAACTAAATTTTTATCGGTTTTAAATTGAATTTGATCAACTTTTTCCCAGAGTTTATCGTAATAGAATGAATTATAAACTAAAACAGCTGTAACATTATAATACTCAGGCAAAGTTAATTTAATTGTTGTTCCTCTTTCGGCAACATAATCATTTACCATTGAATCATTGTGCATCTTAATTAAATCATCATTTAAATAATGAACACTAGATGAACTTCTTGTATTTTTTGCTCTTACTGAAGCTAAAGGTGCGATATTTTCATAACCGCTAACTTTCTTAGGCAATGGTTGAATAGACCAAGTTGGTCCATTAATATACATTATTTTTTCGCCTATATCGTTTTTAATAAAGTGGACTTTATCGATTGCGACAGCTCTTTCTGATCCTCCGCCATAAGCTCTATCAATATGAGCGTGATATATACAATAAAGTTGATTATCTACTCTTAAGAAACAGTGGTGACCAGTTCCACTCATTTGATCATAATCATCAATTGCAATTCTTTTACCACTTTCATTTGTGTAATATCTTCCATCTTGATTTTCAACTGCTGCTAAAATCTTTCCACCATGATTTAAATCAACTTTCGTAAATTTTCCTAATGGACTTGTTCCAATAGCTTGTTTTACTGAATAGTTTTTAGATCTAAAATCATGAACACTAAAAGTTAAATAATATTGACCATCTTCTTTAATCATAAATGGTCCTTCATTTGTATAGTTTTCATCAACAATTGTTAATGTTTGAGACAAATCATCAACATTTTTTCTTCTTGTTCTTAAAAGTTTTGTTGCAGTTGAATAATCTGGAGTAAACATATCTTTCATATGAATTCCCCAAATTGATGAACCTTCACTATCACTAGTTGAGCAGAAATATAAATAAATTTCACCATCATCATCAACAAATAAATCAGCATCAATCATTTCTTGACCATAAACAGTTAATTTTTCATCAAATAAGTTATTTGGAACCCAGACATCACCAAGTCCAACTGTTCTTCCATCAGAATTTATTCCACTATATTGAATAAATGGACCTGTAGGTTTATCTGCAATAGCTAAATTTAATGATAATCTATTTTGAGGATCGTTATTGTTTCTTCCTGAAAAACACATGTAGTATTTGCCTTCATATGGTAAAACTTCTGGTGCCCAAATATCTCTATGACACCAACTTGCTTCTTCAGGAGAAAAAGCAATACCTTGACATTCCCAAGCATTTAAATCATAACTTTTCCAAACTTGTACACCAGTTCCATTAATTTCGTTACTAGTTGCATACATATAAAAAATATTTTTACCAAATCCATCATCAACCATAATTACGCTTGGATCTGGGGCAGTTGTTACTAAATCGTTACGATAAAATAAATCGCCGTTATAGTTCAAACGATCGTTTTTGTCTAAATTATTGTAATTAACATAATCTAAAAGATTCTTTCCTGAACAACCAGTAAGAGTACCAATTAGCAAAGTAATGATTGTAAAAAATAATCCTTTTCTTTTCATAAAAACCCCCTAGATTTTTAATCCAGTTGTTGCGATACCTTCAATAAAATATCGTTGTGCAAATAAATATAAAATTAACATTGGAAGTAAAGCAATTACACATCCTGCCATAACAGCTGACCAGTCAGTATCATATAAGCCGACTGAGAACATTAAAGCAATTTGTAATGTATATTTATCAGCATCCCATAAGTATAAATATGGACCTAAATAATCGTTATATCCATTTAAAAACCATAAGATTCCTTGCGCAATTAAAGCTGCAACCGATAAAGGAACTATGATTTTAAAGAAGATACCAATATATGAAACACCATCAACTTTTGCTGCTTCAATTAAATCATCTGGAATTGCACTAAAATATTGTCTTAAAAAGAAAATACATGCAGCTCCACCAAATAATCCAGGAACCATAATTGGGAAAAACGTATTTGTTAAATATAATGTGTCATAAATTAAATATGATGGCATTAATGTAACAATTCCTGGAATCATCATCGAAGCTAAAAGTATTCCAAACATAATATTTTTGCCTGGGAATCTTAGTTTAGCAAAAGCATATGCTGCTAAAGCTGATGTTAATAAACCAATTAAAGTCGTTGGTAAAACAGTTAATAAAGTATTTCCAAATCCAAGTAAAACTGTACTAACTCCAATCGCTCCTCCGCTTGCATCATCAAATAAAACTGTATGGTAACCTTTAAAATTAAATGTTTGTGGGAACCAAGTAAATGGAATTGTAACAGCTTCTGAGTTGGTTTTAAAAGATGTAACTAAAATAATATAGAAAGGAACTAAAATAACAAGAGCATAAATAACAAGGCCAATATATGTAAATACATCAGCTACTCTTTTGTTAATAATCTTACTTTTCTTTTTATCAATAGTCATAACTCACCCAGAATCTACTTGTTGAATAATATAAAGCAGTAATAATTCCAATAATTAATCCGATTATGATTGAAAATGCAGATGCAATGCCCATTCCCATCGTTGTGTTGTATTTAAAGACCATTTGCCAAACGTAAAATACCATAGTTAAACCACTATTATTTGGTCCAGCATTGTTTCCTAATATAACTTGATATCTTGTAAAATCTTGAAGAAAACTAATTGTTCCTGTAACTAATAGATAAAATGTTGTTGGTGAAACAGCTGGTAAAGTAATTTCAAAAAATTGTGAAACCTTGCTAGCTCCATCAATTGATGCAGCTTCGTAATATGATTTTGGAACATTACCTAGTGCTGCACTATATAAAATAATTCCTAAAGCAGGTCCACTCCATAAATTAATAATTGCCATTGACCATGGTGCATATTTACTATCACTTAGCCAACCAATAGGAGCTTGACCAAAAGCTTCTCTAATTTGATTTAAAATTCCAAATTGTTCTTCAAACAACCACTTCCACATTGTAGAAACAGCAACTACTGAACAAACAAAAGGAATAAAATAAATTGTTCTAAACGCCTTTGTTCCTTTAACTTTTCTATTAAGTAAAGTAGCAATTAAAAGTGAGATAATTATTGAAAAAGGTAGCGCAAGTGCCTCTAAAAATGTAATTTTAATAGATTTTCCAAATTTAGGATCTTGGAATAATTTAATATAATTATCAAACCCAACCCACGTTGCATTGTTAAAATTGAATCCTTTAATTTTCATAAAAGACATAATTATTGCAAGTATAATTGGAAGTAATGAAAACAAGGCAAAGCCAATCATAGGCACAGTTCCTAAAGCAAAGCCAACACGAGCTTCGTGTTTACTTCCTTTTCTTGAAAACTTAATTTGCCTTTTTTGTCTCATTAAAACTAAACTTTCCTATAATATTCAGGATGTACTGCAGGATCTAGTGCAGCATTTGAAGCTTCAGTAATTTCATTAAAGAAACGAGTTAAATTCCATTTACCGTTTCTTACTTCATCGTTTAATCTGTCTGCCCAAACATCAATCCATAAATCATCCATTAAATAATTCCAGTCACCAGCTCTTTGATATTCAGCTGCTCTAACAAAAATTATTGAATTCTTTGGACATTTATCTGTTTGTAAGAACGTTTCTGTCATTGAAATATCTTTTTGATTTGGAATATTGAAACCGGATTCAGCTTGTTTTGATTGACCTTCTGGACCAGCTAAATATTCAATAAATTTAAAGGCTGCATCGTGATGTTTTGAATTTGTTGGAATACAGAAACCAACTGAACCAGAGTGACCAGCTTGAATTCCATTTGGTGCAACTGGATGTGGTGCACAGTCAAATTCTAATGATGCTGTTTGTCTATAAACTGGAACTGCTGCTCTTCTATCATCCATAATTGCAACTTTTCCACTTGTAAAGTAAGCTTCTTTACCAACAGTATTTAATGTATTTGGTGATGGAGTAACCTCCAATCCATAATTACCTTTTCCATCAACATCAACTGTTCTTGGTTGAGATAATTGAACAAATTTAGTAAATGCTTCAAGTTGTGTTGGAACTGGTTTTGAACCAACTACTGGAGATTCAAAAAACTCGCCATCTTTTTGGTAAAGTTGAGTATCATCACCTAATGTAAAATAATAGCGTTGGTCGCTTTCACTCCATTTCATACAGTCGCCACCAACTGACCAACCGTATGAAAACCACCATTCGGTGAAGAAACCATATTTACTTGGAGCTTTTGAATTATATGATTGAGTAAAAATTTTAAATAAGTTTTCACTTTCATCCCAACTCATTGGAATTCTATTATTGAAAATCATTTCTTCATCTTCACCTGGAGCACTCCATGATGAAGTATCATCGATTCTATCTCTATAAAAACCTCTTTGCATTTGTTCTCTTGTAAAATGAGTTGCATTTTCATTATTGAATTGATCAACAAAAGCATCAGTGATTTCATCCTTATCTTTGCTTATAATATGGATTCCCATTTGATTAAAATATTTAACATTATAATATAAAACGCTAGGTCCAATATCTTTTGGTAGTGCCCATAAAGGTTCATTCCCACCAGATTTTCTATTTTGTGGGTTAAAACGATATCTTTCAATACCACTTTCCCAAATTTCATCTAATTTAATTATTTCGCTATTTTTAACATAATCATCTAAAGGAATAATGTAGTCATTATCAGCCCAAGATTTACAAATATCATCACCGACATAAACAACATCTGGGCAACGATTTCCAGCAATAACTTGTTGGACTGTTCCATAATAACTACTTCCTGGTTTAGTAACATATTCAACATAAATCTCGCCTTCATGAGCTGCATTAAATGTATCAACTAGATCACGGAAAATTTTAATTTCAGTTGGTTCACCATAACCCCAAAAAGTTACTGTTTCTCCTCCATGTTGATTATTATTTCCACCTCTACATGAACACAATGAAAGAAGACCTATACTAAAAATCGATAACAAAATTGATTTTCTCATAAATGTACCCCTTTTGAAATATTTTACTATAACTCTATTATAGACTAATAAAATTATTTTTGTCAATTATTGATAAAAATATTTAAAAAGAAAAAAATTAGTTATTCTGAGCTAATATTTTCAACCAAAAACCTATGCAAACCCTCACTATTTGCAGCTATGACTCCTAAATCTCCAAATTTATATGGCTCACCTTTTAGGTTTGATATTATAGCACCACACTCTTTTGCGATTAAAAGTCCAGGTAATAAGTCCCATAAATTTCTTGTTGGTATGATATAAGCGTCAACTAAATGGGTCGCTAAAAATGAAAATTCTAAGCATGCGGCTCCAAACATTCTAATTTTTCCAACAGATTTAATTATATTTTGATACCAAATAAGTTGTTTATTTAAAATTTCAGGTAATGAATGAGGGAAATCACCAAAATCAATTATTGAAATTGAAAGAGGCGTTTCACCATTAAATTTTGGTATTTTTACACCATTTTTATATGCTCCTTCTCCTTTTATTGCATAATACTCTTCATTTAAAAATGGAGCATAAACTATGGACATAACAAGTTCATTATCAACAATTAAAGCACATTGGCAGCCAAAAATCTTACTACCTCTAGCCATATTAAAAGTACCATCAATTGGATCAATAACCCGTGTTCTCACGCCTATTTTTACTTTTTGATGGGTTTCTTCACTAATAACAACATCACCTGGAAATTCTACTTCTATTCTTTTTATTAAATATTTTTCAATGTCTTTATCGATTTTAGTAACCACGTCAAAATCACTTTTTTTATCTTGTGCGGGATTATTAAAATAAAACTTATTAAAAGCATTTTTAAATTCAGCAAGAATAAAATCTTTTTCTTTTAAATATTTCATTTAAATCCTCCAAATACCTCTATTAACGATTTCTGGATAAAATCTTTGATTTATGTATTTATCAAAAACTTTATTTATATATAAATTATATGCTAAATACCAAATAGGAAAATAAATTAAAAAGAATAAAGCAAATGTAAAGATGTTTACAATAAAATTACCAATAAATAAAAGGCCAAATGGTAATACTAAAACAATAATAAATCCACCTAACGGGATGAAAACTCTAATCAATATTGAAAATGAATTTCTAAGTTTAGGTATAAATTTTTCTTCATAAATTGCTGACATGCTTGTAAAAATAAAATACCAAGGTAAAAATACAAAAATTATAATTCCATAAAAAACAAAAACTAATGGCATAAGTGAATTCAAATTAAAATGAGCAAAGGAATGAAACATCCCAACAAGAAACACCATTATAGGTATAATTATCGAAAAGAATGCGTTTTGCAATAGGTTTTGCTTAATTCCTAAACCAAAATCGCTGAAATAAAGCATACCTTTTTGCCAACATAGCTTTGTATAAATTCTACTTAATCCACTAATTACTATTGTAAAAACTAAGAAAGATCCAATGTTAAACAAATTAGAATAATTGTTTACTGAAAACATATTAAAATAGACTTCGTTTTCATTAGCACTTCCACTGCTAATTGATTGAAAACCATATGTAATTCCTCTTAAATTTAAGATTGAAACAATAATAAATGGTAAGGCTCCTAAAAAGAAAAACAAAAAATTCCAAAGCATTTTTCTCCATTGCGTTTTTAATATATCGAAAAAAGCTTGAATCCTACTATGAGGCAAGTTATTTATAGTAAAATCCGATGATGAATGTTTATTCTTCATGATACTCCTTCAATATTTCTAAAGTTTCAAAAGAATTAGGGTGCTTTAAAACTTCATCAAGTTTTCCAGATTGAAGATTCTGGCCCTTATTCATAACAACTAGATTATCTGCAATTGCAAAAATATCTTGTAATTTATGCGTAACAAAAATTATCGAAAGATTTCTTTTTTCTTTCTCTTTTTTTAAAAACCCTAGCAAAACCTGCTTATTTTCTTCATCAATATTTGAAAATGGCTCATCAAATAAATATAATTTAGCATCTCTAATAATCGCTCTTGCTAATATTACTTTTTGTTGCTGGCCTAGTGAAAGTTCACTAGGATTTCTTGAAAGTAAATGTTCAATTTCAAATTCTTTTGCAATATCTTCTACTTTTTTAAATATTTCAGCAGCTTTAACTTTGTGACTTCTTAAAGGATAAGCAATATTTTCAAATACACTCCAATGAGGAAAAAGCGCAATGTCTTGCGCAATATATGATAAATCTCTTTTTTGAATTGGTATCTTTTCTACACTTTTATTATCTAAGATTACATCTCCTTCTTCATAAAAATGTAAACCAGCTATAATTTTTAAAAGTGTTGTTTTACCACATCCATTTGGGCCTAAAATCGCTGTTATTTTATTTTCTTCTATCTCTAAGTTAAAATCATTAAAAACGGGCACATATTCCTTATTAACTATGTATCCTGATTTAAGATTTTTAATTTCAACAATAGCCATATTAATTTATTAAGTCTTTTAATCTATTGTTAATTGTTAAAACACAAGCACCTAATGCACAAGCTTCTGTTTTAAATTCAGCAATATAAAATTTACACTTATTAGGAACAGTGCTTCTTAAATATTCTTCTAATTTTGGTAAGAATAAATCGGAATATTTAGCAAGTTTGCCATCTATAATAAATCTATGAGGATTAAAAAGCATTGCCAAATTTCCAATAGTCATATTGAGATATTTAAAATTGTCTAATAATAATTTTGTAGCTTCTTTATCGTTTTTATCTAATAGATGAGTAAAATCACTAATAGATATTTTTTTATTAAATTTTTCATTATAAATATTAATTAAACCATATAGTGAACAATACGCTTCTAGACAACCTTTATTGCCACAACTACACTTTCTTCCATTATTTTCAACGCAAATGTGACCTATTTCACAAACCAATCCTGCATGTGATTCAAAAATTTCATTATTAATGACTAATGACATACCAATACCATCATCAAGTTTTAAAAGTAAATAAGTTGCTAAAGCCTTTGATGGAATATGTTTCTCTTTTTGATGATACATCATTAAACAATCTGGATCATGATAAAGGAATGTTGGGATTTTGAATTTTTCTTCAAAAATCTTTTTTAAAGGAACTTCATTCCAACCTTTAAATCCATCAAATGTAGATAAATCTTTCTTTTGATTTAATGTTCCTTGAACAGATAAAGAAATAAACAAAATACTCTTATATTTCGCTAAAAGTTCATTTGTATTAAGCGTGAGTTGTTCGATTATATCTTCCTTTTTTCGTGATAATAAATTGACTTTTATAAGTTGATGAACTTCCCAACCTAAATCACAAATTACAAAGGTTAAACCTGAAACATTAATATCAATTCCAAGGCAAAAATTATTTTCAGTGCAAATTGAAAAATAGTCGGGATTTCTTCCAACAACTTTTTCGTCTCTTTGTTTTTTATCTATGAAACCTTTTTTATATAATTTTGTAATCATTGTGGAAACGCTTCCCCAGCTTAATCCACTCTTTTTTTGTAAATCATTACGGGAAATAGGGCTTTCATTTTGTATGATTTGAAATAATTTCCACAAATTGTTTGTTTCGGTTTCTTTGTTAAATTTATTCATAAATTTATTTTAACAAATTTTCACCGTTTTCTATATCAAAAAGATGAATTGATTCTTCTTGTAAGTTAAATTTAATTTCTCCGTTGTTATATAAAGTATCTTTTAATTCACCTTTTATACCAATATTTGGAACAGAAATAACTAAATCTTTTCCGTTTTTTCCAACTGCATGGACAAGTAATTGACTTCCCATCATTTCAGTAATATTAACATTAGCTTTTAATGAACCATTTTCATTTAATTGAATGTGTTCAGGTCGAATTCCAAGAACTATTGATTGGGCTTTAATTCCTTTATTTAACAATTTTTGATTGAGTTCTGCAGAGATTTTGAGTTTTTCACCCAAAATATTAATGCTGTAAACGCCTTTATTTTCCTCTAATTCACAATCAATAAAATTCATTTTTGGACTACCAATAAATCCAGCAACAAATAAATTGGAAGGCATTTCAAATACTTCATTAGGTGTTCCAACTTGTTGAATTACTCCATCTTTCATAACAACAATTCTATCGCCTAAAGTCATTGCTTCTACTTGATCATGAGTAACATAAATGAATGTAGAATTAATTCTTTTTCTTAAAAGAATAATTTCTGCTCTCATTTGATTACGAAGTTTTGCATCAAGATTACTTAAAGGTTCATCCATTAAGAAAGCTTTTGGTTTTCTAACAATTGCTCTACCAATCGCAACTCTTTGTCTTTGACCACCTGATAAAGCTTTAGGTTTACGTTTTAAATATTCAGTAATTTCTAAAGTTTCGGCAGCTTCCATTACTTTTTCATTAATTTCAGCCTTAGTGTATTTTCTTTTATATTGAATTTCTTTTCCTTCTTTATCTAAAATTGGGTTGCCTTCTTTATCTTTTTTAATATCTATTATTCTTTTATGCTTTAAAGCAAAAGCAATATTTTGATATACAGTCATATGTGGATAAAGCGCATAATTTTGGAAAACCATAGCAATATCCCTATCTTTTGGCTCCATATCATTTACAACGACATCATCAATTTCAATAGTTCCTTGTGAAATATCTTCAAGACCAGCAATCATTCTTAAAGTAGTTGATTTTCCACATCCAGAAGGTCCAACAAATACGACAAACTCTTTATCTTTTACTTCCAAATTAAAATCTACTACTGCAGGTACTTCATTACCTGGGTAATATTTATAAACATTTTGAAGTTTTACATTTGCCATATTAAACCACCTACTATTATTTTAATTCATTTGCCTTTTTTATTAATCTAGTTGTTGTTCCGTATAAATTAAAACAATAAATATAACGATCAATTGAGTCTTTAATCTTCTTAATTACATAGAATTCAGGATCAAGACCTAATTTTTCTATATTCTTAAATAATTTAGCAACAGCTTCTTTAACTTCTTTTTCTTCTAATGTGTAATGTCCACACATATGAGTGATAAGTTTAACATCCTCTGCATTTTTAGCAATTTCACTAACTGGAGCTGTACGTTTTTCACCAATCATCCACTTTCTCCATCTTTGTCCATTTAAAGCATATTTTGTTAAAATTTCACCTAAATGACTGAGATCTGCAGGGTTTTTAACAAATTTTTCTTCAATTTCAATTAAATCTAAATATGCTTCAGTTTCAACTAAACCAAATTCTGGAGCAACATTCATTGCTGCTAAATCAATAACTGGGTGCTCAAGTAAAATAGCGTTTCTTAAATAATCACCATTGTGTTCCTTAAGTCCTGTTCCATATTTTTTAGTAATTTCTGATAATGTTGAAGCAGTTTTTGTATCATAATGTCCAACATTACTAGTTAATCTTGTAAGTGTACCAGTTTGTCCTACAACAAATAATGGTAATGGAAGATGTTTTTCGTTTAATCTTCTAAATAATTCTTTAATAAATCCTTCATATGCTGCAGGTTCAATAAGTCCACCTAAAGTTTCTTCAGTACCAGCTTCATATGCTAATTCTTTTAATCCAAGTTCAACTCTTTTTGCTTCAATATATTCAATTAATTCCATTGTTCTATCTAAAACAATATCTAATGGAACAACTGTTGAATATTGTGGATCTTTAGTTGGATCAATATGCAATAAATCAAAACCAGCGATTGCATCATCTAAATATGATTCTTTAGCAATTTCCATTGCCTCAGCAACTGGTAATTTGTCATTTCTTTCTTTATCTCTTTGCCATGGACCACCATGATCTCTGCAAAAATAACAAAGTCCATCAAAACCCACTTCTTTTGCTATTTTATTTGTAGTTTCGACAAATCTTTTTTGATCAAAACCACATACATATCCACCACCAAATTTATCACTATCAACTTGGTTACGGCTTGCAATTAAAATAACAGGGAAATCTTTTTCTTTAGCAAGTTCTAATACTGCTTTTAAAAGATTTTTAGACATTGGCCCAATACCAATGTGAGTAAATTTGTCGCCTTCTTTATGGAGAGCTTTTGAAGCTTCCATCATTTCTCTAAACGTAATTTTATTATTCATTTTCCATATCCTCACTATCTTGTAAATAATTTTCGTACTTAATCTTTCTTACAGGTTTAATACCTAACCATTTGTTCATCTCAGTAATTACTTCACCATAATCTCCTAAACACATTGGATAATGGTGCTCAATTCCACTTGATAAAACAGTATTTGTAAAATCTTGTGCATTAATTTCTTTATTATTTAACTTAAGATGATTCATCCAACCACGTGAACCACAGTTTGATGGTTTAACATCACCCATAAATTCACCAGTTAAATTAATGTATCTATCCATATCACCTGAGAATCTAAATACAGTTATTTTGTTTGGATCAAAAACCATGTTTCTAACTACTGCAGTACCAACGATTTTTCCTTTTGGATGTTCCATACCACTATAGTTTTCATCTAATGTATAACCATTATGTCTACAGAACTTAAGTGAACCTGGACCACAATGCCAAAGCATAATTGAATCATCACTATTATCAAATGCAGCAAAATCCATTAATGATGTGCTTTCATCAGAAATATCTTGTAAAGCAACCATTGAAATTGCACTCATTAAATCACCTTCACAAGCAGCAACAACACCATCATCGTTTAACATTCCAAGAACAGAACATACTGAATATTTGTAATCATCTTGGAATTTTGGCCAACAAGAAACAGCGATTGCATCGTAATGATACATATCTATAAATTTCTTATATGCTAAATACATTTTAATTGACCAACCTCTAAGTTTCATAACATTAGGGGTGCATTTAATGCCTTTTTTATCTAAGTCATCTAAGAATGGCTTAACTTCTTCGTCGGTTACTTCATTAGCAAGTTTAATAATCTCATCATATTCATGGAGTCTATTAATTTGAATACCATCGAGTTTAGTAATAACTGATCTTTCATCAAAATATAAATCATAGAAACCAGGAGCAAAACCACCAATTAAAGCAACTTTACTATTCTTTAATTTCTTAATTGCGCCTAATGCTTTAACTGTAACCCACAATCTACGTTTAAATTGAGGATCATCTGCCATTCCATAGAACCATTTACACTTAATTCCAAAATCTTTGAAATATTGTGTATTAATTCCTTGGTACATGTTATTTGAACAGAATGAATTAAATAATGTAACACCCTCATGAGGCTCTGGTATTGACCAAATACCTACTTTAGCTCCTTTTATTTTATAAAAAATTGGTGTTAAAAACCCTGCCGAATATGAAACATTTAATACCATGAAGAAATCAACGTGTTGTTCCTCCATAAATTTTACGCATTCTTTTGCTTCATTTTCGTAAATAACTTGTTTTTCCCAAGCAACAAAATCAAAACCCATTTCTTGGGCGTTTTGTTTCATTTGCTCACAAATCTTTGCATAGACCTCTTCTTTTGGTCCTGGAAATGATTTTTGGCTTGTACCAACTAAACCGATTTTAATTCTCATATTATTCTCCAATAATTTTATCAATAATTGATAATAATATTTTATAATTTGTATATAAATTGTCAATCAATTCAATAATAATTCATTATTTATAAAGAAACTTAATTGCTTAAAACAGAATTATTTCGCAAATAAACTATGACTAAGCATGAAAAATAACAAAAAGAAAGCTTTTAATAAAAGGTACCCTTTTCCTAATGTCTAGAATTTGGGGTACCTTTAACATTTATTTTAAGCTAAGAGCTTTTTATTTCTTGTGAACTAAATGGGGTTCAGTACATCATTCGCTTGTTTTTATTTCACTAATTAATTTAATTCTTCTTTTTTCTTTATTAATTTAGTATTAATTAAAATTTCATTTCCAATAAATAAGAAGATTAGCATAATAAGTGATCCCATTGAAACATCACTTAAGTAATGAGCTGCTGCCATAATTCTTGATACACAAACTAAAACTAACCATAAAGCTGCAAAATAGAATAATGGCAAATGGAATTTTTCATATTCTTCATTCATTAATGGGAAGAAAGTAACACCTACTACAAATAAAGCAGCTCCACAAGCATGTCCACTTGGGAATGATTTAAATTCTTCACTCTTAATATTTAAAATTTCCATTAATTCTTTATAATTTGTACATCTTTGATACCATGGATAAAAATCAATACCATAAGCGTAAACTGCTCTATATCTAGGTCTATGGAAAATACTTTTTAATACTGTTGTTCCACCAATTAAAGCAAGAGCTGAAATTATTCCAACAAGGACAAAAACAATCCAAATCTTATCGTTTTTGCATTTAGTTGTAATAAAATAACCTAAAACTGTTATTCCTGCTACAACTGGAGTACTAATTAAATAACCAATCCATTTTGGTGCTTTTCCTTCAAATCCATTAGCACCAAAAAATTCTCTTCCTATATAAAAGATTGGAACACCAACAAAAGCAATAGCAGCTAAAATAAAAATAATTTTAACCCATACTTTTTCATATTTTTTAATTCCTAAAAATAAAAATCCACCACCAATAAAAGCTAAAACTCCATATCCAGGAATTAAACCAATATGGGGCATTAAAATTGCAAAGTTATTTGAACTACTTGCTATTAATTGAGAAATATTTAAATCTAAAAAACTTCCAATTATAAAAGTAATTAAGAAAACTCCTATTAAAATAAGAATATGTAAACGCATTTTTTCCATAAATATATACCTCTTAATATTGTTTATAATCAATTTATTTTTAAAAAAATAATTTAGATTTGCAGGGTTTTTCAAATTTTCTGCTTTAATTAGCTCCTATAATACATATACATGGAATATCTTTCGTATATGCAATCCATCCAAGGAATAAAATTAACAGTTTCATTTCTTCCAACAATAGTCAAAACTAATTTGCCAGTTGAAACATCTCTTGTTACATAATCATTAATATTTTCTTTATCAAATCCATTAATATAAATGGTTTGTGATAATGGCCCAGTATATTCGCCATCAAAATATACCCAACCTCCATTTTTATATGTTTGTGATTGATTTGTTGAAATATAAACGTCTCCAGTTTGTTTTCCTAAATTAGCAACACACATTAATGGGCCATAGAATAAAGCATAACTATTTGAAGTTCCTTTTTGAGCTTCAAGTCTAGCTTTCATTGGAAGTTCAACTATTAAATCATCTGATGATGACCATGTCTTATCTACAATAATATAGCCGTTGTCATCAACATTATAATCAATTTCGCTACCATTTAATTTTAAAATAGGAGTTGTCCAGCTTGGTTTTCTAAGTCTTAAACTTTGTGGACCACTATTTCTAAAACTAATATGTACTTTTTCATCAATAAATAAGTTTCCTTTTATTACTAATGCATTACTGTTTCCAAATTCATAAGAAATTGGATTATACATATCAACAAAAACTGCATCATTATTTTCATGAATATTTCCATAAACTAACTTAGAGAATGTTTCTTGTCCAGTGCAACAGCAACACCAGAAAGCGTCTTCTGCAGCACTAAAAATCTTATGATATCCGAAATTAGTTGGGTTTGGATATGTTTTCCCACCAGTACTTGGATCAATTGAGGCCATAATGTGGTTATAAAATACATTCTCAAAATAATCCATATAACTAGCTTTACCAGTCCATCTATATAAATAATTAGTAAGCATTAACATGTTGTATGAACAACAAGTTTCTTCGCCATAACAACATTGACTAGTTACACCTGGTTTTTCAAAATGTTCATCTTTACTTACTCCACCATTTACATAACTCATATCATTTTTAATCATATTAAAGAAGTTTTCACATATTACTCTATAATATTCACTACCAGTAACTTCATAAGCTATCGCACATCCTAAAATCTTTGGAATTGTTGTATTTGAATGTATTCCTTGTAAACAATTAACGTTTTTATATAAACTATCTAAAAGACTTTCTTGTTCAAAAAACCTTGCAGTTCTCAGATATTTTTTATCATTTGTTACTTTATAAGTTAAATATGATACTTCTGGCATACCACCATATTCAAATCCTAATGTATTGCTTCTTTCTGTTTCGTTTAAACTAGAAATTTCATTATATACCCAATCACTAGCATCTATTAACATAGTTAAAGCTAAGGCTTTAAGATCTTCATCTGGAGCATAAGTATAAACATCATAACACATCATTAAATTCTTATGATACATATAGAAAGGAACCCAAGCATTAACTCCACCAATTGGTATTTGTCCATGAATTCCATCACCACCACTTACAGCAGTTGTTCCGCTTTCAACAGCTTTCATACATAAATGAGTAAATCCACATAAATATCCTTTTTGTTCTGGATATTTTTCACCATAAGCAACTTGACACTTTCTAATTTCATTTAACATGTAAGTTAATCGTTTTAAAGGTGTGTTATATGCATCTTTTGCTGTTGATGCAACATAATTTGGTTTAGTTAAAGCATATCTAGCTAAAGCTCCGACGTATTGTGATTCAAATTGGCTTGCTCCACCACTACTAGTCGAAATCCAACCACCATAACTACTAACTCCTTTAGTAGGTAAACCAGCATTTAATCTATAGTTATATAGTAATCTTTCAGTATTTAAACTAAACATATAATCAATGTTAGATAGCATTGTTTCATTAAAATAACTTGAATCGTCATAAGTAACTTTATCTAAACTTGCATCTTCTACATATCTTTCTACTTTATTTCGTTTTTCTAAGACTATATCAAACTTTTTAGTCATACTCACTTCACCTCTTGTAAATGTAACATTAAATCCAACTTCATGTCTTTCATCGTCTTTATAAATATTTCCATATGAATCAATTAAGTCTGGATTATCACTTGAATAACTTAATTTAACTCCTTCTACTCCATATGTTGGTAAATTAAGTAAAGTTTCATGTTTATAAGTTAATTCAAATTCATTCATTGCTTTATTAACTGCTTCATTATCATCTTCTATAGAAATAACATTATTTGCTAACATTACTTCTTTTTCACTTAAAGCTACACTATACATTTTAAAATTATCTATATAAGCACTTAATGGTTTATCATTATAAAAATCAGTTCTACCAATTGTACATGTTATATCTGGATAATAATATTCAATTACTGGATCATAAGCATAATCTAAACATTCAGCAACAGGTACACCATCAACATATATGATACCTTTTTCTTTATTTGCAGTAACTGTAATATTAATCCACTTATCTGTAGGTACTTTATAACCAGATTTTAAAACAATGTGTCTAACTTTTGCTTCATTTGGTACCCATTCAAGTTTTAAATCATTAACATCACTAAATCCAATAAATAAAGCAAAATATCTTTTACCTTTAATAGAAAATTCAAATACTCTTTGGTATCTATCTTGAGAATTAATCAAATAAATATCAGTTGAGACAGTTATTTCATTATGTCCCATATAAACTTGTTTTGGTAAAGTTAATGAAGTTCTTCCACTAACTTGATTATTTTTAACTGAACCATCTAAATAAAGAACTTCTTTATCATCTTTTGTAGCAAATTTAACATTTCCTTGTGGTTTTACATCAAATCCTCTAATTTCTTCATCATATGATTCATTAAATTCATAATAAGTAGTTAAAAAATCATCATATGTTAAATCAAATTCTTTAATATAATCTTTTTCACTTAATTCACTTTTATATACTCTAAAATCACTTATTTTAGCATTAAAATCTTTAGTAGTATTTACTAATGGGTTATTTCCTATATAAAAGAATTCTGCTCCTTTATCCTTTATATTATAATCACCTTCAAAATGGAGCATTAATTTACCATTTTGATATACATTTAAATAATTAGATGTAAATGTAAATCCTATAAGTTGCCAAGCTCCAGCAGGTGATTGTAATGTTCCACTAATTGGTGTATTTTCCCAATATGTATCATAACTTATAGGAGCAAGAGTTAAATTTTTCTTTTTTTGACCAGGAAGTTTAGAATTAATTGAATATCCAAACCAAGTTGTTCTATCAAATGGTGAAGGATAAAAATATCCATCACTAGAATATCCAAATGAAAATAATGGGGATTGATCATTAAAATCCTCAATGTTTTCAGGCATTAATACCCATGTAGCTATTGTGGTCACATCATTTTCTAATATTTCAGCAGGTAAAATTAAATAAGAATCGTCATAAGATGCATTTTCAAAAGATAATATACCTGCATCTTTATGATGCTCTTTTTCTAAAGTTACATTGCCTCCTGTAACTTCAGCATCTTTAAATTCGTTTTTAACATTATTTTCTTTAATACTATTTAAGAATTTTAAGTTATAGATTAAATCTTTATCTTTAGATTCTTCTTGATCACTAGGTTGAGTATTATCTTTCTCTGGTTCTTTTCTTGTGCACGAAACAAAACTACAAATCATTAAAAAACTTGTTAATAGTAACAATAACGATTTCTTCTTAATCATTTTAATGACTCCATAAATTAGTAATTTTATGAAAAATAGCTGAGTTCTGCAGGGTTTTTATAAAAAACTAAGCTTTTGGAGCATATGTATATGATGCAGTAATTGTTACATCAGTTCTATCAGCTTTCATAGTTGCGCTACTTAATAAACCGAATTCGTTGTAGCACATTACATTTTTCCAATCTACTTTATTTCCTTCTTTATCTATGGTTTGATTAATTTCAACCTTTAAAGTTTCATGTTTTTGTAAATTATTGATGAAGTATTTAACAGTTCCATCTGATTTATCTTCATCATCATCTTTTTCTATTTTAAATTCTTCCATCTTATCAGCTGGAGTGCCACACATAAATGCAACCATTAAACCTAAACCAAGTTTTTGTTCATCGGTTCTTGTATCTTCTGGATCATCAAAATTAGTTGATTTTTCTTTATCTACTTCTAATTCCTTTGTTTCTTCACTATAAACAAGTTCCATGTGAACTTTTGCACTATATGTTTCATCAGTTTTTTCATCAAGCATTGTTCCATTCATATCATAGACAACTTTAGTAAAGAATTGTTTTTCTTGCTCAACTTTTAATTCTTCTGCTTTTTGATGCCATTCAGTATAGCTAACTTCTTTATCTCCTACCTTATTAATTAAGGCACAACCAGTTAAAGATAAAGTTGCTAAACATAAAAGAGTTTTGTTAATAATCTTATTCATAATTTTTCCTCGCTTTTTATAAATTATAACCTTTTATTTTATAAAAATAAATGAGGCCATATTTTTAATACTAAAAAATATTTAAAATATTTAATGCTTTAAATGAAAATTTCAAAAAAGACCTCAGATCTGAGGCCTTTTCGAAAATTTTTCTATATTAATTAACCTTTAACTACAGTTCTAGTAACTGTTACTCCATCTGCTTCACTATATGCAAATACATAAGTTGTGCATGTTTTGAAAATTGGCATGTTAAGTTCACTAACTAAACATAATTTGTCATCAACATATCTACAAACAAATGCGTTTGTTGGAGCAAACATCTTATCGTTTTCATAGCTTTGAAGTAAGATATTTCCATTTGCATCACTAAATTTTGAAGTAATAGTGTATTCAGTTTCTCCATCTTTATAAGTAGCTGTTAAACCATCTAAATTATTAAAGACTGAATCAAGTCTATCACCTAAAGTTGTTAAGTTTTCTTTATCAGTAACTGGAGCAACTTTAATTGTGCTAACTTTTTCATTTTCATCTAAAGCAGCAACAATATAGTGAGCTGATGTTGTAAGTTTAATTTCATTTTCTTCTCTTTCAACATCAACAATGTTTTCACTTTTTTCATTAACTATAACAACAGTTTTTGAAATAAATAATGTTGTATTTGAAGTTTTATCTCCATAACCACCATTTAATAAGAATAAATTGTGATCTACATAATATAAAGGACCAATCTTATAAGCATAATTTAATAAAGTAATAGCAAGTGTGCTTGTTGAACTAACACTTACATTAAGCATAAATTGATTATTACTATTTTTACCAAATGAATACTTATATTCATCTTGTTTAGAAACATCTTGTTGATTTGGAAGTAATAATTTTCCATCTTCAGTAAAGGTAATAGTTTCTACTCCATTAGTTCCTTCGTAAGAATAATCACCGACAAATTGTTCAAAAATTGGTGAACTTACATAATATGAAAGTCCTGAAATTGAACCACCACTAACTGAATATACTTGATAAACTCCATTAAATTGAGGAATAAAGAATTTATTTCCACCAAGGAATCCATAAATATAACCATTTTGTGTTTGCAAAAGTTCAAGTGAGTATTTAACTTCTTCACCATTATATGTAAGTTTTAAATCTTCAAATGTAAATGTATCAGTACCATTATTTGTAAAAGTACCTTCAGCATTTTCTAAATATTGTTTATCAAGAACTAATGAGTAATCTGTATCACTAGTAAATAAAGCAAATAAACCAATTTCAGGATTAATTAATGATAATGATCCTTTTTCTGATTCTAAAGTTAAACCATATTCTGGACTATAAACTATTTCAAAATTAATTTCTTCAGCTGAGAAATCAAAACTAAATTCTTCGGTTGTAGTACCAAAATTAACAAAATCTCTACCAAAATAATTGAAGATTGCATTGTAATTAAAGTAAAGAGCTTCACTAGATTCTTCTTCAGTTTCTTTAACAACATTATAGAAAATGTCGCCAAGTTTCATGACTTCTACTTTTTCACCTGCACTAGATGTAAATGTTAATTTAGCATAAACTTTATCACTAGCAACTATTTTATACTCAACTGATTCATCATTATATAAAACAGTTTCAATATCGTTCCAGTCTTCATCCATCATAAGACCAAATGTAATCTTGTCTTGTAATTGACCATCAGTAACAATAATTCCACCGCCGTATTCAATATAACCAGCATCATAAATTGAATCAAATGTTGAAACTGGCGAGAAATAATAATCTTTTTCACCTTCAACAACTACAAGTGATGAAGCATTGATATAAAGTTCTTTATCTTCTTTTCCATCTTCTTTAACACTGACAACTAAGCCATTTTCAGTATTGCTATAGCTTACTTGAACTTCGTTTTCATTGACGTAATAATGAATCTTTCCATTTTCATCAAAGTCATATTTATTTTCATAAAGTGTGCCTTCTTCATCAACGATATCAGTGAAATAAATTGAAGCATCAGCATAGAAATAACCATAATCTCCATTTGGATCAACCATGTCGATTACGCCATCTTTTGGTAAGGCATATGTACCTTCAAAATAAGCTTCATCACTACTATCATAAATGACAGCACCTTTCTTATAACCTTGTTTAGTTTGATAGAAACCACCTTGTAATACAAAACCTGTAAATCCATAGCTTCCATCATAATATGAACCTATAGTATAACCTTCATAATCAAAATCATACATGCTATCGAAGAAATAAACATAGTTTGTAGGACTTAAATCTTCTGAAGAAAGTCCATTATAAGCACCAGCAAATTCACTAACTTGTGGTCTATAAGTACCAACTTCTTTATATTCGCCATTTTCAGTAATTTCTAAAAGAACACTACCGAGTAAAGTTTCTTCATCATCGACAATACTAAGTCTTGCAGCGACTTCATTATGTTCAAATCCATAATTAACATAAGTATTTGTAACTTCTTCAAGTTTAATTAAATTACCTTGATCATCATAAATTTTCTTAAATACAGTTTCTTCTGAAATTGAAGTAACATAGAAAATTTGATCTTCACTACCATCAAATGATGAAACAACTAAATTACCTTCACTAACTGTTAAAAATCCTAATTCATTGCTAATAAATGTATCTAAAAATACACCATATTCTTCTGCAGTTAATGTTTCATAATCTTTGATAAGAACTTCTAAAGATCCTGAAATATAATTATCTTTTGATGCAGTAATTGTAACAGTACCAGCAGAAACACCTTTTAATTGTCCGTTTTCTGAAACTGTAGCAACACTTTCGTCACTTGAACTCCAAGTAACACCTTCTACACTTGCTTTTAAAGTGGTAACACCACCGACACCCCATTCTGTATTTCCAGAAATCTCAATTTTTTCAGCTGATTTCTTAGAACATGAAGCAAGGGAAGCTAAAGCAAGAGCACTAAACATTAATATTTTGCTAAACTTTTTCATACATACCTCCGCAAACGTTTAAATTATATCGTAAGTGTCAAAAAAGTAAAATAATTTACTAAATATTTTAATATTTAGTTAATTTCTTAATATTCCTATTTTTTTATTTTGTTAATAGTTTAAAATAAATGAAGTTATGGAGGGATTATGAGTAAAGTAATTTTGATAGGTGGTGGCTCTGCCAGTGGAAAAACTTATGTTTTAAAAAAGGTACTTTCTAAAATACCTTCAGAAAAAGTATGTTTAATTTCATTAGATGATTATTATAAAGATTTGTCTGATATGCCTTTTGAAGAAAGAACAAAAGTAAATTATGATCATCCAAAAGCATTTGATTGGAAATTAATGAATGTTCAACTTAAAGAACTTAAAAACGGAAATCCAATCGAAAAACCAATTTATGATTTTACAATTCATACTAGAAGCAATAAAACCGAAATTGTTGAACCAAAAGAATTAATAATAATTGAAGGAATTATGGCTTTAGTTAATAAAGATTTAAGAGCACTTGGAGATTTAAGTGTTTTTATCAGTGCTTCAAGAGAAAGAAGACTTGTAAGACGAATTGATAGAGATATAAAAGAAAGAGGTAGAACTTACGAAAGTGTTGTAAAACAATATTTTGAAACTGTTTTACCAATGTATGAAGAAATCATTGCTCCTTCTCAATATTATGCAGATTTAATTATTAATAACGATGGATATAGCGAAAAATCTATTGATGTTTTAGCAAGTGTATTAATGAATATGCTAGAAAAATAAGTAAAAACCCTGCAGAACTAAACTATTTTTTTAAATATGGCAAATTTACTTAAAAAACACCAAGAGTATTTAAGAGACATGACTTCAGGAAATTTATTCCTAAAAATCATTCTTTTTGCTATACCTTCAATGTTTGCAACTATAATGCAACTTTTATATGTTTCAATTGATTTAACTACAGTTCATTATGGAGATAGCGCTGAATCAATGGGGGCAATTGCATCAAATAATGCACTTATTAACCTAATAGTTATTGTTTTTACTGGTATTGCAATTGGTTCAAATGTTGTTTTATCTGAAGCTAAAGGTGCAGATAATAAAGAAAAAGCTGAAAGGGTTGTTCATACTTCAATTTTATTTTCAGTTATAACCGGGATTATCGTTGGCATCGTAGGTTTTTTCGTTTCAGATAACCTACTTGTTTTAATGGGAACTGAAGAACATTATCTTACAAAAGCAGCTTTATATTTAAGAATTTATTTTGCTGGACTTCCATTTTTAATGGTTTTTAATTATGCTTCACAACTATTAAGAGCTCAAGGTGATTCAAGAACTCCTTTTATTGCTTTAACAATTGCAGGATTAATTAATGTAGGTTTTGACTGTTTATTTGTATTTCCTTTACATATGGGTGTTGCTGGTGTAGGTTTTGCAACAATTATTGCTGAAGGAATTAGTGCAGCTATTTGTGTATTTGTTTTAATTAAAGGCAAAAATAATTATGTAAGTTTAAATCCTAAAAAACTTAGAATTCATAAAGATGCTTTAATTGATATATTAAAAGTTGGACTACCTGCAGGTTTGCAAGGTTTTTTCTTCTCTTTACCAAATGTTTTTATTCAATCAAGTTTATATTCAATTAGTCCAGGAAACGCAAACTTAGAAAACGGTGCTAGTGCAGGATCAAATGTTGAAGGTTATTTCTATGCAATAACTGATGCAATAAGTGTTGCAATGATGACTTTTATTGCCGCTAATGTTGGAGCTAAAAAACCAGAAAACATCAAGAAATGCGTCCTTTATGGCTTCATTTGGGGTGTAATTGCTTGTGCCTTAATTGCATTAATTACATTAACTTTAAATAGACCAATATTAAGATTATTTGTTGATAATGAAGAAGCTTTACAAGCAGGATATGAAAGACTGTGTTTATCTGGTTATTTATATATTTTCCAATTTACTATGCATGGTAGTGCTGCTATTTTAAGAGGTTTAAAAAGATCAAATCTTCCAATGTTTTCAACTCTTATATTCTGTACAATAGTTAGAATTATTTTAATTTTAACTTTATTTAAAATGGACTACTTCCACACTCTTACTTGGCTTTATGCTTTATATCCAATAACTTGGGCACTTGCTACTTTTTCAAATATTGGTGGTATTTTAATATTAGTACCGAAAGATTTAAAAAGGTTGCAAAATACTGAAATTTCTCAATAACCCTGCAGAACTCAACTATTTTTCTTAAAAATAAAATATTTTTAATTTGTCGAAATAATATCAATTGTATTTGCTTTGTAATTATGGTTTGATTTATGGGCGAGGAAAAATTATGGGTTATCATTTTTTTGATTATAAAGGCTTTATTCCTGAAGAATTTAAACATGATATGTTTAGCATTCCTCATATCATCTTTATTGTCTTAGCTTTTGTAGGCGTAGGATTAATTATTGCCTTTGGTAGAAAAATTAAAAAGGAATATGCAGGCATTTATTTAAAAATAATGTCATTTGTAGTTCTTATCTTAGAAATTACAAAAGTTAGTTGGGAAACATATTACGATATTAAAACAGGCGCTGGATTTAATGTTATTGGAATTATTCCAGTTTATACTTGTTCTTTATATATTTATACAACTATTATTGCTGCTTGGACTAAAGGAAAAGTTCAAGATGTATGTTTATCATTTTTAACAACAGTAAGCTTATTAACAGGAATTATTGGCGTTATTTATTGTAATGGCCTTAATTTTTATCCATTCTGGACATTTGGTGGATTCTATTCATTATTCTTCCACTTATCAATGTTCTTTACTGGAACTTTCTTATTAGCAACAAAATATAAAAAATTAGAATGGATTGACTGTTTAAAAGCTTGGATTCCAATTTTAATTCTTTCTATAGTTGCTATTCCATTAAATTATGTTTATGGCGCTGATTATATGCAGCTTTACGAAGGTGGTGGAGTTCCACTTTATTCAACTTTAGCTGCAAATTTAGCTTCAAAAGGATTAAGATGGATCTACACAATTATTATGCTTGTAACATACATTCCACTTGCACTTATTATTATTTGTGTATATAAAGGATTATCATTTGTTATACACAAAATTGAACATAAACCTGCAAAAAATAATAACGAACCAGTCGAAGAAAGCCAACTTAACTGATAACTAAAATTTATATGAAAAATCACTTCAATTTGAAGTGGTTTTATTTTAAAAATTTAAACTTATTTATTAAGTTCTTTTTCAATTAAATTTACATCAAAATAGTTGTCTTCACTTATTTCAATGTCTGGAATTGCTCTTCTATCAGCGCCAATTCTATTTTTATACGAATAATCACCATTAATAAAATGGGTTAAATGCGTTGTGCTTGAGTGATATAAATATGATAAATTAGGAAGGATTTTCACGGAAACACTACATTCTCCTCCACCACTTTTTTCACCAATGATTTTTGCAATACCCATTTGTTGAGCAAAAAATGGAAGAGCATTACCACAAGAAAATGAACAATCAGAAGTTAATAAATATAATTGTTTATTTGCTAAATAATCATGTTTATTCATTAATTCAGCTTTTAGTACCATAGAAACATAAGAATTTGAATTAAAATATCCGATATTTGTTATTTTTCCTGCATTTAATAAAGATAATGTTTTAGCCATTACTCCAACTACTCCACCACCATTTAAAGCTAAATTAATAACGACTTTATCGACATTATCTAATTTAGAAATTTCTTTTAATAGTTTCTCAACATAAACATAAGTGTCATATTTATAAGCTTCTGGTGATTTTATCATTCCTTTAACAACATATGTTTGAGTTTCATCAAATATAAATTCATCTAAATAAAACATTGCTGTTTTTCCAGTATTACTATAATAAACAACGTCCAATAAATCAGAAGTTTTCTCGCGTCTTTTTTCAGTTAATCTCTTATTTTTTTCACTTCTATTATAGCTATTTGAACCTCTTGGCATTGGAGATAAGACTTCATCCCAAGCTTTTGATCCAACAAAAAGAGTGTGATCATCATCTAATGAAGCTATGAAATTATAATAATTTTCTACTCTTTTATCTTTATTTAAATCAGTAAATGCATTTCTAAAACTTGCTTTACTTAATTTAAAACTCGTTATATTTTTTTCTTTAGTAAGACCGTAATAATAAAGCATTATTAATCTCATACAATTCATATTGTATTCAAGAAAATAATAAGGTGCTCCATCTTGATATTGCTCATCAATAATCTTTTTCATTGAATCTACAACAGAATAAGAAACTGAACTATCATTAAAATAATTTTGAATATCATCAGTTATTACAATGTTTGAATAATCATAAATAAAGTTTTTGCTTGTAGCTTCTTTAAAAGAAATATCATATACAGCTAATGGTAAATGGTGTGCTCCTTCTTTAAAAACATCACTAAAACCACTCTTTCTATATGAACAACCAGTTGTTCCTTCATATTTTCCTACATCTAATACTTTTCCATCAAGAAATGCATTATAGTACAAAGATGATTTTGATACATCTAATGTAGCATAGCTTTCTAAGGCCACATCAATACTTCCAAGATATTCAATAACACCAGCTCTCCATTGAAATTCTGCCGCAAATACAGGTGTTTTTTCATAACTTATTGTCCACACAGTAGAATATTTATAATCTTCAATAGTGCTTTTAAAACCTTGTGACATAAAACCATTAAACATAGAGCTAAATGACTTTACACTTATATAAGGAACAAGTTTTTCACCTTCAGCAAAATATACATCAATTTTAGTTTTATCTGATGCTTCTTTTCTATAAACTGGGCCGACACCAGTTTCTAATGAAAAATAACTAGTTGTATCATGAACAAAATTTTTCTTCTTACAACCAGTCAACAAAGAAACAGTTAACAAACCAATACTTATAAATAAAAATTTCTCTCTTTTTTTCATAATATTATTTTACCATTACTAAATATCAATTTTATAAATTATATCAAATAAAAATTATAAAAAACCTCTAATTTCAGAAAAAATACTTGAGTTCTGCAGGGTTTTTGACTTATTTATCATTTTCTAAATATATAATTTTTTTAATAGAATATGATCCTTTTGCATCATGAGCATATACGCTTAATTTATTAATTTCATCAGGAATTAATTCAAATTCATATACACCTGAGCTGACTTCGTCTAATTCCTTAATACCTTTACTATTTACAAATTCAAATTGAAGAATACCTTCTTCATGCTCAACAATCATTCTTGCTATAGTCTTAAGATTTTTATCAGCTTTTAATCTATATTTCCTTAAACCTGAATATCTTAAGTATTTTCTTGATGTAACTCGTTTTTCTTTAGTAATCATGCAAACCTCCTTAATTCACTAAAATTATAGCAAATTAATTTCATATATAAATTATTATCGATGCAAATTTAAAAATAAATAAAATCAATATGATAAAATTTATACATGATTATAAATACTGGACAAAGAACTGATATACCTGCATTTTATTCAAAATGGTTTATAAATAGAATAAAAGAAGGCTTTGTTATGGTTAGAAATCCATTTGTACCTAATATAGTTACAAAATTTAAATTAACTCCAGATGTTGTAGATTTAATTGGATTTTGCACTAAAAATCCTCGTCCTCTGCTTCAATATATGGATCTTTTGAAACCTTTTGGACAATATCGGTCAATTACAATTACTGCTTTTGATAAAGATATTGAACCTAACGTTCCACCAATTGATGAAGTCATAAAAGATTTTCAATATATATCAAATATAGTAGGCAAAAATGCTATTGTTTGGCGCTATACTCCAATCATAATAAATGAAAAATACACAATTGAAAGACACTTAAAAACATTCGACTACATCGCTAAAAGCGTTTCTAACTTTACTGACACAGTTATCTATGGTTTTATAGATTTTTATGATAAATTAATAGCTAATCATCCAGAAATAAAAGATTGTTCCGATGAAGACAAAATCACATTAACAAAAGAGTTTATTAAGATAGCTAAAAAATATAATTTAACTCTTAAACTATGTTCAAAAGAAAAATGGCTTAGTGAATATGGTGTTGACGCTTCAGGATGTATGAAAATTAGTGATTATGAAAAAGCAATTAATGCAAATTTAAATATTGATAAGAAATCTCAAGGAAGAAAAGGATATTGCGCTTGTTACTTAGCGAATGATATTGGTGCTTATAATTCCTGTTTGCACTTCTGTTCTTATTGTTATGCAAACGGATCAAAAGAAACAATTTTAAAAAATTATAAAAATCATGATGACAACTCACCATTATTAATAGGTAATATTAATGAAAATGACACAATAAAGGAAGCTAAACAATCATCAAATAAATCAATGCAAATTACCTTGTTTTAATCAAAAACCCTGCAAAACTTGAGTATTTTTATTAATTTTACTTTTTTAAAAAATTATAATAATTAATATTCAATTATAAATGTTTGCAAAAAATACATTAACAATATAAAACAAATGTCTTATTTTTGTTAATAAACAAAGGAATTTATTCAACAATCTTTCTATTTATTTTTCCAAATGATTACTTTTAGTTCACAACAATCGAGTTAGTATACAATATTTACTATTACATATAAATTGTTATTACAAAACAAAATTCCTAATCTATCTTGCTCTAATGAATAAGCTAGATAAGGATGATATGAAAAAAGCACCTTTGAAATAATCTCTGGTGCTATGTGTTTTTTTAGATTTATTTGTTTTATTTTAAAAGTCTTTTGATTTGATGATTTCAATCATTTGTTTTGGTGTAACAACATAATTTCTAATTGGATAATGCTTAATGTTTCCAGTGATTAAAAATGCATCCATTGTATGTCTAGCGCTCATTACAATTTCATAGAAAACAATATCATCTTCGTCAACAAATTCTTCTAGCGTTTGCTCTCTTTCTAGGAATATAGAATTAGTTTTTAAATTAGTAATTAGTTTATCAACTTCATCATTAGAAAATCCAAATTTATTTCTTTTTAAAACATCCTCATATTCTTCGATAATCTCTTTATTTAATAATGGAACAATTGTTTTCGATATAACAAGATCTAATATCTCGCCAGGAATTGAATCATGTTTTAACATTGAGGATACAATTACATTTGTGTCAATTACTGCATAATATTTCATTTTCTATTTTTTCTTTCCGTTCTTGCTAATTTAATTTCTTCATTTATTTCTTCTAAACTCATTTCAGAATTTCCGTTGTTTTCTGATGTAGTTCTCATTTTATCAACAGCTAGAATTGTGTTTAATGTTAATTGATCAACTTTAGTAGAAAATGGAATACCGCCTTCTATTACACTCTTTTTTAAAAACATTCTTATAGCTGTAGATAAATCTATTCCAAGTTCATTGTATATTGCATTTGCTTGATTCTTTAATTCTTCATCAACTCTTATTTGTAACAAAGCCATGTCTATTCCTCCTGTATTATTTCAATTACATAATACACTTTTGTAATTACGTTGTCAATACAAATAATTAATTAATAGATGCTAAATTCAATAGTTCCCTCAAATGAGCATACTAGACATGGATGTTTTTTAGTATTTATCAGTTTAAGTAACATAAGTTTAATATTTTTTAACTTTGTGACATATATTTGCATTTTATGTAACTTTTATGAGCATTTTGCAAATATTAAGAAAACAAAATAATAATATTAAAAAGTTTATAAAAAAGTTTCTTACTTATACAATATTGTTCTTGATCCATGCTGCAACTTTATTTTTAGAACTATTAACTGTGGAACCAACAATTGCTAAACCTTCTTTGATAGTTGCACCTTTTGCAATTTTAGTAATATCTCTTACTTACTACGTTAGCTAAACCACTGCCTTCATGAGTTGTAAAAGGCATAACAATTTTATTTTTAAAATCTAATTTTTCTAATAAAGTAAACATTGGTTGAGGCATTGTTCCCCAATAAATAGGTGAACCAACAAAAATAACATCATATTTATCTATATTATCTAAATAATTAACGAGTTCAGGTCTTTCATTGTTTCTTTGTTCATCTTGAGCTTCTTTAATGCAAGCCATATAATTTTTTGAATATGGAATTTTTCTTTCTACTTTAAATAAATCTGCTCCAACTAATTCTTTAATAAATTCTGCGATAATCTCTGTATTTCCTTTAGAAATATAGCGCATTGAACCTCCAAAATAATTTTCATCTGCACGTGAAAAATAAATAACTAATGCTTTCATTTTTGTTATTCCTCTGTATAAATTTCTTTTATATATCTAAAAGCAGCCCAAATTTTAGGCCAACCAACATACATAGCAATATGTGTTAAAGATTCACTTAATTCATTAATACTAACTCCATTATTTTTAGCATTTTGAATATGATATTTCAAAGATGAATCAACAATTCCTGTTGAAGTTAAAGCAACAATAGTAAGAATACATCTTTGTTTTATTGATAAATATGATGCTCTTGACCAAATTTCTCCAAATAAAATGTCATCATTCAATTTTGCAAATTCAGGAGCAATTTCATTTAATTGATCTCTTCCTGCAGTTTGAATTATTTTGTTTTGTTTATGAAATTTATTAACCTCTAAATATTCTTCCTCACTAACTTCTTCAAGCCATTCAGTAGAACTGTTTTCTCCAGGTACTTCAATAGCAATATGACAAAAAACACTATCTTTACTAGCACCATGCCAATGTTTTACACCAGGCTTAATATAAATAAAATCACCAGGTAATAATTCGATTGGATCTTTATTTTCTTCTTTATAATATCCTCTTCCATAAGTTGCAATTAAAATTTGCCCGCCATTTTTACTAGCTTTATGAACATGATAAAAATTGCGACATCCTTTTTCAAATGTTACATTACATACCAAAACTCCATCAGTATGTAAAACATTTAAATAAGATGTTCCAGTAAAATATTTTCCATAAGGATTTTCATTTCCTAATCCAAAAGGTACAGTTAATAATTCTTCTTTATGCATATAAATTCTCCATGATTATTTTAGTACAATTGGCATAAATATTAAAATGATAATATGACAATTTGGCATAACGAAATATAAATATTCTGACAAAATGACACATTTTAATTACAATAAGTTAAATTAAAAACTGCTCGATAAATTCGAGCAATTTTTTATATTAATAAGTAATAAATTTAATTTAACAATTTTTTAATTGTGTTCTTATCTAAAGCATTGATGAAATTATAAAAATAATTTCCAAAGTGCAATTCCAAAGTGCAAATTTTTATTATTTTGCACTTTAAAAATTATTTTAAAAAATTAGCTTTGCACATATTTTTATCAAATTTTTACAAATCATTAATTAGAAGCACTGTTGTATATAAAAAATAAACTCCTGCTACACCATTTCGTTATAAATAAATAAGCCACTCCTATCACTTAAGAGTGGCTTATTGTTACTTTTATATATTCTTTCTAATAAATTCTTCTATCTTATCAAAAGGTATCTTGTCATGGTTAATTCCACCATCATATAAATCACAATGGTCAGCATTAGGTACAATCAATAATTCTTTGTTATCGCCTTTTAATAATTTAAATGCATCTTTACCAAAATATAATGAGTGTGCTTTTTCACCATGGACAATCATTACTGCACTTCTTATTTCTGATGCATATGTGAATAATCTTGTATTAAGAAGTGATGATGAAGCTGTTTTATTCCATCCTCCGTTGCTGTTTAATGAACGTGGATGATAACCTCTTGGAACTTTATAATAATCATGATACATATTAAAGAAGTCTGGCATTCCTTGTGGAACTATATCTGGAACCCCTCCTGCTAATGCATATGTTCCATTTTTAAAGTCTAAAGTTCTTTGTTTATTTAACTCAACTCTTGCCTTATATCTTGCTTCTTCATTATCTGCACTATCATAATATCCATTGCCTGTCACCCTTGACATATCATACATTGTTACTGCAACTGTGGCTTTTATTCTTGTATCAATACATGCTGTTTGAATAGCCATGCCACCCCAGCCACAAATTCCAATAATTGATATCTTTTCATTATCAACGCTATCAAGATTAGATAAAAAATCAACTGCAGCTTGGAAATCTTCTACATTTATATCTGGTGAATTCATATATCTAACCTCTCCACCTGATTCACCTGCAAATGATGGGTCAAAAGCAATTGTTAAAAATCCGCGTGATGCCATTTCTTGAGCATATAAGCCACTACTTTGTTCTTTTACAGCACCAAATGGACCTGATACAGCAATTGCAGGATATTTGCCTTCTTTTTTAGGCCAATACATATCCGCAGCAAGTTCAATACCAAAATGATTTTTAAACGTAACTTTCTTATGATTCACATTTTCATTTTTTGGGAATACCTTATCCCGTTCTTGTGTTAGATTTAATTTAGTCATTGTTATCAACCTCCTTTATTGCTTTCTTTGTTTCAAAAACTAATTTTTCATATTCTTCTATAAGCTCTTTTGGATTTTTAAGCTTTTTATATGCTTTATCTTCAGCTAGATAAATATCTTTTAAAATGTCTTTACTATATTCAATGCCTTTTTCAGTGAGTTTTATTTTTCTTTCCCTGCCATCATCTTCTTTTTTAATGAGTTCTACATAACCTTCCTTTTCCATTTGCTTGATGATAGTGTTCACCGTTGATGAAGGCATAGACCAATGGTCAGCAATCTCTTTTTGTGTTTCGAGCCCATTAAAATCAATAGCATATAAAATCCATATGAAATTATCTGATCTTTTATTGTTTTTTGCTGAATAGGTTTCATAAAGAGCGCCATACTCATAAGATGCTTTGCCTAATCTTGTGTAAAATTCTTTCTTATTCATATCAAAATTATACTACGAGTTCGTATTATTAACAATTGTTTTACTTTTAAAAAACTCCAAAACAAGAAGGATGCTTTAGTGCTTAGTTCTAGCAAATAGCATCTTAGGACAAGCATCTTTTATTTTGTTTCGCATTTTTCATCAATTATTAAATTTGCGAAATACGAATAATCCTTTTTATTTAATAAAAAAGTCCGAATTGTTTCAGACATTTTATACGATTTTGTCTAGAAACCACCAAAAGGATGCAAAGAAACAACCCTTTAAAAAGTGAAACACCCTTTCGTGTAAAAAGTTCAGGTGATACATTGTTGTGCATATATGCTGTTTTATTCTTACTTCTTAATAAGCTCTATTAATTTTTTTAGATCTTCATTAACTATTAATGACCTATTTTTAATTTCATCAGGAACATAATTATCACCCTTATTTATACACACATAATAAGCATCGTTAAATTGATAAGTCATTCTCATAAAAGGATATTTGATAATTACAGGGGTATTCCATCCAACTCCTAGTTCTAAAAATAATATTTTCTTATTCTTGTTATCTTCTATAAATTTTTGATAATTTTCAGCAGCTTTATGCCATCCATCATCTTCAACAAATTTATCATCGCATCTTAAATTAGTCGTCATCTCTTTTCCACATATTGGACAAATAGGGATTAAATAAGATGGTATTTTATTATTTTTTGTCTCCTTAAGCATTTTATGAATAAAATCTTCATTATCATATGTTTTATTATGACAAGGCGTAGAACATTGAAATAAACCATAATCGCCTTGAGTATAAAATAGTCTATTTTTATCAAAACCTGCTAATTGAAATTGATGATCTACATTTGTTGTTATTACAAAATAATTTTTATCTTTAACAACATCTAATAATTCTTTATATAATTCTTTGACTCCTTGATAACGGGTATAAAATATTTGTTTAGCCCAATATGCCCATTTTTCTTCACTACTATCAAAATCATGAAATCCTGCAGAATATATGTCTTTATAGCCTAATTTATACATTTCAGGAAAATGTTCTTTAAAAAATTCCCCTCCATATTCAAAACCTGCAGCCGAGGATAGTCCTGCACCTGCTCCTATGATTATAGCTTCAGCTTCATCAATTAATTTCTTTAATTTTTCTATTATAGACATCATAATCTCCGTCACTAAATAAATTAAATATTACCTTTTTAATATTTTTATTTTCTTCTTTTAAATATTTTTTTACTGTTTTTATTGCAATTTCTGAGGCTTTTTCAATTGGAAATCCAAATATACCTGTAGATAAAGAACAAAATACAATAGAATCTAGTTTCATTTTATCAGCCATTTTTAAACAAGATAAATAACACGATTCTAAATCTATATTATCTTGTTTTAAGCCACTATATACAGGACCTACTGTATGAAAAATATATTTCGATGGAAGATTATAAGCTTTTGTTACTTTGCATTTGCCATTTACTTCATAACGACCTTGCTCTTCCATGACTTTCATTAAATCTCTTCTAACTTCAAGTCCAGCAAAAGAATGAATTGCATTATCTATACAATGATGTCCTGGAACAAAACATCCTAATAATTTATTATTACAAGCGTTAACAATTGCATCAGCTTTGATTAATGTAATATCACCTTTATATAAAGAAATACCATTATTTAAAGTTGCAACATCAAATATTTCTTTTTTAGCAACAATCTCTTTTATTACTTCATCTTGCTTATCATAGAATTCATCGCTTAAATTATATGGCATAGTAATATTAAGAAGCGCTCTTAAAGTAGGCCAATCATATTCTAAAGTTTGATTAATATGGTTATAATCTTTTAAATAATCTATACACCAATTTAAATAAGTCACAATATCACCTAATTCTCTTTGATTTCTTCAGGGGCTGCATAAAAATTATATTTTAATGCTTTTACATTAGTTAATTTATAAACTACAAATCTTCCATCATTTGGTTTATATAATTGAGAAGGTCCTGTTGGATCATTTAATATTGCTTCTTGAGCTTCAACCCTATCATCTTCTACTAAAGTAGCAGATACTCTAAGCCATGTTCCACCATCATACATACCAGATAACTCGACTTTTGGATTTTTAGAAATCTGTTCATAAATCTCTTTATGTTTGCCAGTGCATAAATAGGCATGCCCTTCAAATTCAGCAACACTTGAAAATGGTCTAACTCTTGGTTGATCACCTTCAACAGTTGCAATATAAAATATTTTTACTTTCTTTAATTCTTCTACTACTTTATTCATAGTTTATCCTCCGTATTTAATTCACTGGCAGATAGTTCACTGAGTGTTGAAACAAACAGTTCTTTTTTCCAAAAAATTAGACTTTCCTTGTTGTCGATGAAGTTAGAGACATCTGTTTTAGCCTCTTCATAATCAACAGATTCAAATTTGGCTTTCAGCAATTCTTTTACTTTATCCAATGTCAGGATTTCATCGTCATCAATGATTCCACCAGTATTCTTCAGTTTGTTTTCAAGATATTTGAGATTAATTTTGCTTCTTTTTCCAATATAGAAAAGATAATCATAATAATCTCTTCCCTTCACATGGTTTTTATAATTTCTGCATAAAATTGCATGTATCTTGCCAGCAAACAAAGTGGCTTCATCAAATATAAGCACTTCATACGGAGCAGGTAGCATTTGGTATCTGAATTCAGTGATACCATCCCTTGGGTTATCAGTATCTAATTCAAACTTGATCTTTATCTTTTGATTGGACACTATTCTTCTTGCATCTTCGCTTTTTGGGAAAAAGGACATCATGAGCATCAGCGTGTTTCCTTTGAGAAAAGCACTTTGCACGGCTTTTTTTTCGTCTTTGTTTTTTGATTCGATGCTTATGCCTATCCCATAGGATTGGAATTCTTTTTCCAATGCAGGAAAATAAGCCTCCAATTGAAAGCTTGGATCTTTTTCCAGTAAAGCGAAATCAAGATCTTCGCTGAAACGATTCAAACCATAAAAAATGCGTAAGCATGTTCCACCATAAAAAGCCGCCTTGTCGAAGAAACCACCGCGAGCCAGACCAGCCAAAGCTATTTCTTGCATGATTTCTTTGATGGCGTTTTCTCTTTCCTCGTTGTTTTGCGGTCTATATCTATCCAGCATTGTTTCAATCACACTGTTCATGGTCATATTCCTTTCTGATCAATTTAATCAACATATCCAAATTGGTTTTCCTATATAGAACTGCCAATCTCATCATTGATTTAAAATCACAAGTAGAGAATTCATCTTCATCAATTCTTTTGTCAACAAACAACAGTTCTTTCAGATCTTTGATGTTTCTCACTACTCGCCACTTAGACAAAGAATCACAGATGGCTTTTTCCTTGGTGGCAATCTTGACGATATATTCCCCGCTTTCCAGATAAGTCAAACCTTCTGAGAACGCGGAAGCAGGAATATCACTGTATTCATATCTGCCAAACTTATTCACAAATGTCTTGTTCTTTCTGACGTTTAAAGTTGCGGATGTCACAGCCACTGACTTTTCAGGTATCAATCCATAATAAGACAATGCCCAATCAAAGCTAAGATAAGAGGGGGATAGGATCGAAGATGCCAAAAGACAGGGATTTACTCCACCATCTGTTTCATATATACCCCTCGTAAGTCGGATAAGAACACCGCTATCTGTATCTCTTTTGATTTTATCTAGTGGATTGCTATAATCGCTGTACTTCCTTCTTAACATTGAAGTGGTAATTATCATATTTGCACCTCCAAATACAATTATATTGGATTTAGCGGAGATTGCAAACAAATTTTAACTAAATTACATTCTCTTTAAACTTTTCAAGATGAAATGGCCCGACCTCGGTCATACAAAATTATTTATTATTTCTTTTTGAATAAGGCTAAGAAATCTGCCCATGTTTTCTTTTTGATAACAAACCAAACTAGAGCGAATCCTCCAACACCTACGACTAAAGCGGAGCCAATAACGATACCCACTACTGCGCCAGCTGGCAATCCACCTTTACCTGATTTAGTTGGAGTATCAGGATTCACTGGTGTGTCTTTGTCGTTGACCTTCACTTTATAGGTTGCGGTTTTAGTGATTGTATCTTCGGTATAAGAAACTGTAACGGTATATTCACCCGCTTTACTCATATCGACTTTTGATGAATCGACGGTGAAGGTATTAACTATAGCATCTTCTTTACCATCATAATGAGCGGTGACCACTAATCCTTCACTTGTAAAGGAATCACCGACGGTGAATGTCGTTTTATAAGTTCCTGATAAGGTAATGGATTTTAATACTGGAGAGGTAGAAATATCACCATAAACAGCATTTAATACAACATCACCGGTAATGGTAATGGAACTTGTTAAAACTTCCACACCATTAATTTCCCAATGTTTAAATTCTTTTCCACTATCAGGAGTAAATGTTGGAGTAGGTAATGTATATTCACTACCATAATCTTTATTAACTGGTTCCATTGTACCAGTAGCGCCACCACTACAAATAAATGTAATGGTACATTTAGTAATTTCTTTCCAAATCGCCTTGATTTTTGTATCACTGGATACATTGAAAGATTGATTTGGATATAATTTTATTGGCGAACCATTACCAATAGTCACTTCCCAATAATTGAATTTATAACCATCTGGCGCCTCAAAGATATCGCCATTTGGAAGTTTATATTTTGAACCTTCACTGACAGCGATTGGTAAAACTTCTTTACTTCCACCATTTGCGTCATAACTAATCACGCAAATAGCGGCTTCTTTTTCTCTATAAATAGCTGTCGCGGTAATATCCTTTGTCCAAGTGTATTGATATTTCACGCTTGCTTGATATATTTCGCCTTCGATTTCCCAATGGTCAAATTCGTATCCACTAGGTGCACTAAAGGTTGGTTTTGGTAAATAGAAGTTACCATTATAGCGCGCAATTTTATCATCCATTTTGCCACTACCTAATCCGTGATCAAAGGTAATAGTATAATCGCTACCAGAGATTCTTGCTTGATAATAGGCGGAAGTATCAACAGTCACTTCTTCTTTTGCGGGGTGAATGGCACCAATAACATCTACCCAACCAGTAAATTCTAATCCATCTGGTAATTCATAAGGGAATTCTGGTAGATAAGTTGTTTCTCCAGATATATAGTATTCAACAAAAGTATCTTTATCTTCGAGATTTGGATCAAACGAAAGGAAGCAATAATTACCATAATGCATATCGAATTCACTTTCTAAACTGATATCATTTTTATATACAGCTTTAATATGAGCGGTGATATTATCGCCAGGATAATAGGAAGGTAAATATGGAATTAATTCATATTCTTGTTGTGCATTTAAAACATAGAAATCTAAATCATTTTTTGGATCGATGAGGTCTTTTGTTCCATCTTCATATAAGACATAGGCTTCTAATTTATCGAAAGATATATTTATTTTATCAATGGTATAGGGTCTAATAGGTTTAACATCAATGCCGACTGGTTCTCCCCAAACAGCGGATATTGCCATATTTCCACGGACGAAAACGCTATCATATGGATTCATTAATCCATAAGAGCCGACATTCCATCCTATAAATGGCGCACCACCTTTTGAGAATTTAGTGTTCGCAGGTAAGGTATAAAAAGTACCTGCGATAACATCGACTGATTCCATTTCACCAGTTCCACCTGAATTATCAAAATCAAGTGTATAAACTGTTTGTCCAGTTGATTCGTATTCGGCAATGAAATATGTATTATCATCGGGAATGGTATAAGATTCGTTTGGTAAAACATTTTTCTTAGTCCATTTTTCATGCCAATGAGCAAAGTATTTACCGACAGGAGTTTTAAATCCTGTACTTTCAAATGTTCTCACATTAAACGAAGTACCTTCTAATGAATTAAATACTAAGAAATTACCTTTTCCATCATCATATTTAACTTCGTAAATATCTTTTTCGGACCATGAAGCATAGAAAGTGGTATCCACTCCTAATTCAATGCTTTCTCCTGGAGCGTATAATTCTTCGCTATCAGCGGATAATTTCCATCCTCTAAATAATAAGGAATCATCACCATTAGTGTAGTCACATTCTGGTAATGTATAGAATTTAGTATGAACAGGAACTGGTTCCATTGTTCCTATTCCACCATTAGGATCAAATGTCACTGTATAATCATAACTAACTACAGGTTTAGCAATCACATGCGCTTTAGTGGCGAATACGCCATCTTCGACGATACTATCGTCATCTAAAACAAATTCATGGCCTTGGGCTAATACTGAATTAATATCAAAGATATTGCTACGGCAAGCCAATCCTTCAAATTCACCACCATAAATTTTTACATTTTCACTTTGTGAAGCATTTTCAGCAATCATATATAAACCATACGCTGGTCTATTGGAAGTATTACATTCATCAAGCAAAAATTTACCACCATTAATGATGACGCTGGCTTCTCCACCATATAAAGAAGTCTGGAAGGAGTAGCATGGGAAATACATATCGTAGTTACTGCAATAGAATGTTCCGCCATTAATAACAACATCACTATCGCCTGATATTCCTAATGCGCCTATGCCACTATAACGAGTGTTACTAGCGTCAGGAAGAAAAGTTAAATTGTCATTAATTGTTAAATTGGTATCATTGGCTTTGATAATTGCTTTTACTATACCTTGATTTTTTGTTGCTATTTTATAGGAAAGCGTTCCATTACCATTTAAAGTAACATTCGTTTTTTTACCAGTAGTTGGATGTATTCCACCACCTCCAAATAAAGTGCTTGCTTCTGGATGATAACTAGATTGTTTAATTTTGATATCGCAGTTAATTGTTAAATTAATCTTATATCCTGAATAAAAATCAAAATAACGTACCGCATCTTGTACATTTAAATCTTCTTGTGTGGGTGTGTAATAACCACATTCATCTAAATTATCAGTTTCAAATTCATTGACAACAATATAGGCGTTATCATTTTTTAAAGCCTCACGTAAGCCTTTAAATGTCGATACGATATAAGGATCTTCTTCTGTACCACTTCCACTATCGGCAAATGCAGCATAAGTGTTTTTACTTAACGACAAAACCTCTCTAGGAGCAACTGACATAGCAAGAATACTAGCAAAAAGTAATTTAGTGAGTATCATCATATATTTTCCTCCCATAGGAGCTACTTACGAGTCCCCCAATATATTTCTATATTTAGTTTACAAAATAAACTAATAGCCATGGGGACAATTATTTTTAGACTAAAGGACAACAAAAATTAGCCAAAAGTCCTATATATTTATAAATGAACATCAGGTAAAATGTTTTTAAGAAAGAGGAACTTCCTATGGAAAAGATAATAAGGATTTTATTATGTGAAGACGTCGAGCTTCTTAATGATGGTCTCACTTCAACATTAAGCAAAGAAAAGGATCTGGAGGTCGTAAGTTCTATTTTTGATGCTGAAGATATCATTCCCACTTTAAAAGAGAAAGATGTTGATATTGTCCTTACCGACATAATTACCAAGAACAACCATAATGCACTTGATTATATCCCTGCTATCAAGAAGGAATTCCCTAGCGTCAAGGTAGTAGCTATCACTTCCTTCCCTGATATTTCCTTCATCGACAAAGCTAAAAAGGCCGGAGCGAACTCCTTTATTTACAAAAACGCATCCACTAAGGAGTTAGTTAATTTAATTAGAAACACTTCAAGCGGATACATCATCTACCCAAACCAAGAAAGGGCCAATGCCGAATTATTAAGAAGCCTCACCCCTACTGAGATGAAGGTTTTAAGACTTTACTGCGCTGGTAATGATAGAACCGAAATCGCTAAAGAATTGTCTGCTTCTATCTCATCGGTCAAGAATCATATCAGCTCAATATTGGAAAAAACAGGATTTAGAACTCTTGTAAAACTAGCCATTTATGTAATTAAAGAAGGATTAATCCTTCCAGAATAAATATGAAACTTAGGAAAATAGAGATAACGCTCATCAGTATTTTATTAACCGCATTTATCGCTATTTTCGTTTTGTCTATTATTTTCCCTACTGGATATATCTTAGGTGGGGATTATGAATATCTAATCACCATCATCCTTTCATTTATTCTCCTATTCTGGGGAATAAGTATGATTTATCGAGTCCAGTTCAAAAAGCAAAGGATATATATCGTCGTTTTAGTTTTATTATTCTTTTTTTGGATAATTTTAAGATTCATCAAATGGTTACCTAACATCCACTACGTAAGCATTTATGCCGACTACTTCTATTATGTTCCGATGACCGTCATCCCTATCATCTTCTTTATGATGACTTTGGATACTTTCTATCCAGAATTTAAAAAGAAGAGAACGATATATATGATATTGTTCATTCTCGCCTATTTTCTCATCGTTTTGGTTTTAACCAATCAGCTCCACTATTTGGTTTATAAAGACTATCAATTCTCACATGGGGAAAACCCTAATATTGAAATCATCACCTCTAGCTATGGCCCGCTTCACTATGTGGCATTAGGGTTTGTTAGTTTAGTTTCTTTAGGAGCTTTTATCACTTTCGCTATTGGAAGCAGGAAGCAATTATCCATCCCTCAGATTATAAACGTATCTATTTCTTTCTTACTTATCATTATCTATATCGCTTTATTTACCGCAGGTGTATTTTCAGGAATCCCATTTTTAAGGGACTTCGCAACATGCATAACTTTGTTATTAACATTGCTACTTGAAGCATTACTCAGTATTGGCTTAATCCAAAATAACGGTCAATACGTCTCTAACTTCTCTAAAGCCTCGATTGGAATGGGAATCTATAATGAGAAAGAAAAATTGATTTATTCCACTCCTACTTTCAATTTGGAAAAGAAAAATATAAAAGTGATTAACAAAGAAATAGGTTCATATAAAGCAACGATTATTGAAAATCTAAACGCGATTAACATCCTTCAAGAAAACATCAAGAAAGAAGCCAGTCAAATCGATGAAGCGAATAAGAACCTAAAATCCTTAATCGCAATCAATAAAGAAAAAGCCTCTCTTGAATATAGATTGTCTTTGATAAACGAAATCGAAAATAACATCTCCTCCACTAGAAATGAGATTCTTAAATTAAGTGAGGAATTGCCAGATATTTTAAATGAGGATGCAAAAAATAAACTCGGTTATATCTCAATGCTACTAGGTTATATGAAGCAGAAATGTATGCTTTTATTACGCGCTAAAGAGGAGACAAGCCTTAATTATGAACAAGCTTCTTTGCTTTTAAACGTCATCGCTAGGGACATTCTTAGCGCCGGATATGAGGATGTCGCGATTAAATTAAATAAAGTCGATTCTTTTGAGATCAAATTCCTATCTAAGATTAACGACTTTATTCACGAGGTCGCCAAATCATATTCTTTCAATGATGCTGAGCTACTTGTGTTCATTAATTCAGAAAATAGTTCCTGCAAAGTAAGAATAATCGGCGAAGGCATACACCTCAAAAACATATCAGGATCCATAAGCGAAAACGATGATGAAGGTATCTGTCATATCTTGGAGGTAAACCATGAATAGCATTTGGTCACTTCCTGCTTCCACTAGAATCACCATATTCGCCTTCACTATGATTGCTTTGGCGTTCTTACTATTTTCAATTGCCTATGTTTTCATTTCAAAAAGAAATAGGTACATAGTCGCTTATTTAATTAGCTTATTCGTTGTTACGTTAGTAAACGCGATTATTAAAACGCCTTTGATCTACGGCCTTAATGATGTTGCTTGTGACTATTTAACTCTGATTAATATCGTTCCTATCGTTTTATCAATATTTGTCTATTTGAAGAATAAGAGCTGGCTGGTATTTATTGACGATGTTTATCTATTAATTAATATCAGTTTTTTTAAATTCATTCCTTTTTACGGATATATTGTGGGAGCCACAACTGGTTATCTCATCATTAGACTTATCCTCATTTTCTTTAAGGCCCATAGGGAAAGCAAGGAATATCCTGGAAGCATGGCCATTAAATACGCTCTAGATGAATTAAATGAAGGGGTGATATTCGCTAATACATTCCACCAAATCATCTATATCAACAAGTCGATGATTAATTTATTATCTGAACTAGACATTAATAGTTACGAAAAAATAAACATTATCTATAAACAATTATTAGATAAATCATCAAGAAAGATTTCTGAACATGACTTTGTCATTGAAATCGATAATGTCCCTTATCGATTCATGATTAGCAACGACTTAGGCCAAGTCACCGCGTTTGATGTTAGCAAAGAAGAATTGTTATTAAAACAAGAGGAATCAAATAAAGAAACTTTGTCTAATCTCAACGAAAACTTAAAAGAGCAATTATCAAATGTTGATAAGATCCAAAAGGAAAAAGAGCTATTGAATGTCAAGGGATATATCCATGACTCATTAGCCCAGAAGCTATCCATTCTCCATATGACTTTGCTTATGGACAAATCCACTGATTTAAAAGAGATTAAGAAACTTTTATTAGATTTGAACATCTCAAAAGATTTGAAGCAAGACAATTTATCTTATTTAAAAGATCTTCTTAAAGATATAGGCGTTACCTTAACCATTGAGGGCGATTTGCCCAAAGACATGTCCACCTCTTCTTTATTCGTTAAAGCCATCAAGGAATGCTCGACGAATGCAATTAGACATGGGAATGCTAAAAATATCAATGTACTCATCCGTGATAAAGGTTTAGAGATTACAAATGATGGGTTCGTCCCTAATGAAATAATATTCGGTAATGGTCTAAAGAGCATTAATATCGAAGCAGAGCAGTTAGGCTATGAGGTAGTCATTGATTTGAGCAAAGGCTTTACAGTTAAAATAAGCAATTAAAACACCTGTTACTCACCATCTTGTGACTTTTGCAGGAATTAATTCAGTTTTTCAGCTTGTAAATAGATGCTTCGATTTGGTTACGGACCCATTTCTCAATATCACTAAAACATCAAAAAAGCCTCTAAATATAATAAAAACGAGATAATTTTGGTATTATCTCGTTATTTTTTAAAATG
>JAFUXB010000003.1 GCA_017477255.1 Bacilli bacterium | reverse complement strand
CCTTTCATATTAATGCGTTGGTCCGCATTAATATTGTAAGGAGATTTTATTTTTCGCAAAACTATAAGTTTTACCTCCACCCCAGACTATCTGGGGGTTTTAACTCGCTCATCGTATTGCACGATGGCTCAGACAAAAAAACTCGGCACGAATGCCGAGTAATTAACAAATAATAACGACAGAACATTGGAAGAGGATAGCTATCCCATCGATTCTTATAAAACATATTTTTGAATTGATTTTTCTTTCCATCTTCGAGTTCCTTTGTTGTTTAATGTACCACCGATTTTAATTTTCGACAATAGTTTTTTTATATAATTTTTTAACAAAATTTTTTTAGTAATTTATTAGTAGTTTTCAAGTACTTTTTTACACGTTTTTTTATCTGTCTTCTCTAAAATAATTGATTCCTAAGTTTGCCGGTGCCTGGCCTTTCTTTTTATTTACAATCGAATTTATGATCAAAACGATTAAAGTTGCGATGTAAGGCAAAAGTTGTAAAACATAAGTTAAATAACCAACTCCTGCTAAATATGGTGATAAGAAAGTTGGTAAAACTGATAAGCAAGCAAATAAGAATGAAGCTCCAATTGCAAGTAATGGTTTCCACATTGAAAAGATAACAATACAAAGTGCTAGCCAACCAAAAGCGTCGATTGCATCAGCAACATTGAACATACCTTTAACTTTATCAAGTTCAAAGAATACTCCACCAATTCCACTTATTGCTCCTCCAATTACAGTAGCAACATATCTATAAGCATTAACATTAATTCCAGCACTATCTGCAGCTGCGGCATTTTCACCAACAGCTCTAAGATTTAATCCAACTTTAGTTTTAGTTAAGACAATTGCAGCAACAATTGCTACAACAACTCCTAAATAAGTAAACCAAGATTGTGATAAGAAAATTTCTCCAAACCAACCTAGTTTTGCATACCATGGGAATGCATTTTGAAGTTGAAGTCCAGCTTCTGCCATTCTATCCATTGGCATAGTTCCAATAAATAAACAAGCAAGACCAACTGAGAATGTAGTTAAAGTTAAACCTGTAACGTTTTGATTACAGTGTAATGTACAAGTAAAGAATGAGAAGATTAATCCACCAATTGCACTAAAGATCATTGCAAAAATAATAGGGATTAGCACTATTAAAAACGAATTTAATGGCTGATCTGCAGGGACTGAAAGTATATAAATCCTTTCGCCAATAATTCCTCCAAGGGCTCCAAGATACATAATTCCAGGAGTTCCCATATTTAAATGACCTGATTTTTGGTTAATAATTTCTCCAGTTGCTCCAAATAAGAAAACAGTTGAGAATTTAATAGCTAATTGAAAGAAACTAATTACTGACGTCATCTTTTACTTCCTCCTCTTTTTCTTTTTTGTGCATTTTTATTTGATAACTTGAGAAGAATTCACAAGCAATAATGATAAAGAAGAAAATGCCTGTACAAATCGAACTAAATTGATGTGAAGACATATTAACTGCTGATGCTGCTGTTGTTGTTCCTTGTTCAAAAACTGCTGAAAGGAATGAGAATAACGCGATTTCAAAAGGTTCAAAATGACCAAGCCAAGCAATTAAAACACCAGTAAATCCTTTACCTGCAACAATTGAATCATTAAATGATTGATGTACGCCACAAACAATTAAAAATCCAATAAATCCCATTAAAGATCCGGTGAAAATCATTGTTCTTATAATTACTTTTTTAACATCAATTCCAACATATCTTGCAGTATTTAAACTTTCACCAACAACACTAATTTCATATCCATGAATGCTGTTTTTTAAGTAAAAATAAAGCATTACAAAAGCAACAATTGCAAAAACTATTACTAAAGTGCCACTATTTTGCATTATTTCTGGGAATGTACCTTGAGTTAAAACACCAAACGATTGAGAACCATTTTTAATCCATAACGAAATTGCAAGTGCTGATAAAATCTTTGCAATATAGTTCATCATTAAAGTAAATAAAGTTTCATTTGTATTGAAAAACGCTTTAAATAATGCAGGAATTACACTCCAAATCATGCCTGCTACAACTGAGCCAATTCCACAACATAATAAAATTAAGAAATTTGGCCACTCACTTGGAGCAAATCGAGCAATCCAAGCTGAAATTAAACATCCAATTAAGATTTGTCCTTCTGCTCCAATATTCCAGAATTTCATTTTAAATGCTGGAGTCAAAGCTAAAGCAATTAAAAGTAAAAGTGAAAATTCTACAAATAAATCAATAACTGATGAAATATCACTAAAATCAAAGCAACCTCTAAACATTTCGCTATAAAATAAGCCAAATGTACCGGGCTTTAAAATTGCACAAGTAATACCTGCAACTAAGAATGCTAAAAGAATTCCACCAACTCTAATGAGCCAGTACTTCCATTTTGGTAAGCCAATTTTCTTGGTTATATAAAATGGCCACTTAAACTTCTTCTTTTCTTCTTTTACACGTTCCATTTTTTATCCTTGTGTCATTAATAATCCAATTTCATCTTTGGTAATTTTTCTAGGATCAACAATTCCTGTAATGTGTCCATTAGATAAAATTAAGAGTCTATCGCATAAATCCATTAAAACATCTAAGTCTTCACCAACAAAAATTATTGCTGTACCTTTAACTTTTTGTTCATCTAAAAGTTTATAAATTAAGTATGAGGAATTAATATCCAATCCTCTAACTGGGTAAGCTGTCATTAAAATTTTTGGACGACTTGAAAGTTCACGACCAACTAATATTTTTTGAATATTTCCACCTGATAATTTTCTAACTTCAGTATTTAATGATGGAGTTTTAACATCAAGTTCTTGAACAATTTTTTCAGCAAGTTCATGAGGTTTTTCTCTATCAACAAAACCTTGTTTACCTTTTCTATAACTTCTAAGCATCATGTTATCGGTTAAATCCATGTTACCAACAAGTCCCATTCCAAGTCGATCTTCAGGAACAAATGACAATTTAATTCCTAAATCTCTAATTTCAAGTGGTTTTTTATCTTTTAAATCAATGATTTCATCTTCATAAAATAATATTTTTTCTGCATTTACTAAATCAGTAATTTCTTTATTTGTTTTATTAGTTAAATCACATTTTTCTTTAGTATCTGCATAGTAAAATTTACCTTCTTTTGAAAGTTCTTTAATTTGATTAACGTTTTTATGATAGAAAGTAACTGGTTTATCTTTTTTAGGATTTGTAAAAATAATTGATCCTTTAGTTTCTTTATTTAAACCAGCAATAGTTTCAAGAAGTTCTCTTTGTCCACTTCCACTAATTCCTGCAACACCTAAAATTTCAGAACCATAAACATCAAAAGAAATGTCCTCAAGAGCTTTATTTCCATCAATATCTAAAGCACTTAAATTTTTAATTGAAAGTCTAACTCCTGTGTTAGGAATTTCACTTCTTTTGATATTTAAATCTGTTTTATGACCAACCATTAAATCAGCAAGTCTTCTTTCATTAGTTAAAGCAGTATCAACTGTAACAATATATTCACCTTTTCTTAAAATAGCGATTCTATCTGATATTTCCATTACTTCATTTAATTTATGAGTAATGATAATAATTGTTTTTCCATCTTTTTTCATGTTTCTAATAATTTCAAAAAGATGAGTAATTTCTTGAGGAGTTAAAACTGCAGTTGGTTCATCTAAAATTAAAGTATCAACACCTCTGAATAAAGTTTTTACGATTTCTAAAGTTTGCTTTTCACTAATCGACATGTCATAAACATATTTTTTAGGATCAAGTTTGAACCCATATTTATCACATATTTCAATAACATCTTTTTCAGTAAGTTTTTGTTTTAAACCTAATAAAATGTTTTCTAAAGCAGTAAAAACTTCAACTAATTTAAAATGTTGATGAACCATTCCAATTTTGTATTTATAAGCATCTTTTGGAGATTCAATATTTACTTCTTTCCCATCGATAAATACTCTCCCTGCATCTTGTTTATAAATACCAGCAAGAACATTTAGTAATGTTGTCTTTCCAGATCCATTTTCTCCTAAGATACAAAAAACTTCTCCTGCTTCAATTGAAAAAGAAATATCGTTATTAGCGACAGTACTACCAAATGTTTTTGTTATATTTTCAAATCTAATTTTTTCCATAAAAGAAAGGGTTGGCGTTAACCAACCCTTATTAAAACTTAATTAAAATCCGCTATTTAAAGTTGTGATTCCATCGATTGCGATATCGAAGTATGGAGCACTACGTAGAGCTGATTCATCAAAGAAAGTGATTCCACCTTCAGTTTTGATAGCTTCAGTTTCTTTCACAAAATCACCAAAATCATCAACATCTGCTAAATAGGAAGTAAGATGTTCACCTTCAACAGTGAATTTTGAGCAATCAAATACTTTTCTTGTTCCTGCTTCAAGTTCAGCTTTAATAACTTCACAAGCTACTTTAGCGTTTTGATCTTTTGCATCATATTGAACTGAATCAGTATCAAGAGTACCAGTAAAGTTGTTGTTAACTTCACCAGCGATTGGTTTTCCTTCAAATAATGAATTAATTACTGCTTCATAATATGGAGCCCAGTTAATTTTTGAGAAAGCTGTATAAGTTTTTGGACAATCAGCGTTAGTTGAAATATTGTAAGAAACATTTGGGACACCAGCGACTTCACATTTTCCTGGAGCACCCATTGAGTCAGCGTGTTGAGAAATTAAAGCAGCGCCTCTATCAATTAAAGTTGTTGCACCAGCTTCTTCAGCAACTGGATCATACCATGATTTAGTAAATGTAACATCCATTACAACATTTGGCACTACTTCTTTGACACCTAAATACCATGATGTATAACCAGAAATAACTTCAGCATATTGGAAAGCACCAATATATCCAAGTTTAATATTTCCATCTTTATCAAAGTTTTCGGCTTTAAGTTCACCATTTGCGGACATTGCAGCAAGTCTTAATCCTGCAGCATAACCTGCTAAATAACGACCTTCATAAATTGATGCGAATGCATTGTGATAATTACTAACATTTGCTGTTTTTGCTTGTGTTCCAGTAGCGTGGCAGAATGTAACTTCAGGCCATTTTTTAGCAGCTTTTAACATAAATGATTCATGTCCAAACGAGTCTGCGAAAATAACGTTACAACCTTGTTTAACTAAATCTCTTGCAGCATTATAACAGTTATTGTCTTCACCAATACCTGTTTTAATAATTGGTTCGCCATCAACTTTAGATGCACCTAAATTTTTGGCAGCTTCGCCCATTGCATCGATAAAATTCTTATCATAAGTTGATTGATTGTCATGTAAGCAGATTAAACCGATTTTGACTGGTTTACCTTTTTCGTAAACTTTGGCTTTAACTTCTGAACATCCTGCTAAAGACATCATTGCTCCTGATAAAACGGCTAAGAAAATTCGTGATAATTTTTTCATGTGTTTTTTCTACCTCCTTTAAAAATAAAAAACAGCTCCAATTTAGGAGCCTCTACTGGAAACAAACTTTTTATGACTCAACGTAAAAAAATCAAAAAAGTTAATTCGTAGTACTTGATTATACGGTCAAGTGTAGAGACTTACCCACCAATTAGGGAATTATACGAAGTCGATCACCATCGACATAATCATTATGGAAAGAAAAAGCTAAAAAGTAAAGAAATAAATTTTTAATTTTTAAAAGTTTGCTAGAATAGTATTTGTGAGAGGTGAAAACATGAATTACCAAAATTTTTTTGAACAATATGTCGCAAATGTTTACGACTTTCCAATTAAAGGAATTATCTTTAGAGACATTACTCCTACTTTAGAAAATCCTAAAGCATTCAAGGAATGTATTGATGCTTTAGAAGCTGAAGTAAGCAAATATGAGTTCGATAAAATCGTATGTGCTGAAGCTAGAGGATTTTTGTTCGGTGCTGCTTTAGCTTATAAAATGGGTAAAGGGATTGTAGTTGCTAGAAAACCAAACAAACTTCCTAGACCAGGCTTATCATATTCCTACACTTTAGAATATGGACAAAACAAATTAGTTATTTCTGATGATGCAATTAAAGAAGGAGAAAAATGTTTAATTTTAGATGATCTTCTTGCAACTGGTGGAAGCTCATTAGCAATGATTAATTTAGTTAAAATGGCAAAAGGAAATCCAGTATGTGCTGCTTTCTATATTGAATTGCCAGATTTAAAAGGAAGACAATTAATTGAAGAGCAAGCAAAAATTCCTGTTATATCACTTGTAAAATTTGAAGGTGAATAAAAATTAGTTTACCAATATGCAGTGAGTAAAATCACTGCTTTTTTATTCAATAACCCTGCAAATCTTAACTATTTTTATAAATTTGTAGATTTATTTCTATAATACTTTTAAAATATTATTATGAACATTTATGAGAAATTAATTGAAAACATAAACAACATTAAAAACGAGTTTTTGCATTCATTTATAAATAAAATTTACTCACCCAGTAAATTAGATTTGGTTATTTCTTTTTCAAAAGGGAAAGGCAAAAGTTTAATAATCAGTTTAAACACTACTTATCCTTTTATAAACGTCATTGATGATAAGATTAATTTCTCAAATACAACCTTCTTTTTAAACAATATTAAAAATAAATTATTGAACTCACATTTTATTGATATTAGCACAGTTAATGGTGATAACATCGTTAAAATGGATTTTATCAAAACAACTGAAACTTATGATAAAATTCACTATTCTTTAATTGTTGAACTTTTTAAAGCTAACCCAAATATTATACTTTTAGAAGAAAATAAAATATCTTTTGCTCTTAGATATAGAGGAATTGAAACTAAACATCCGATAATTCATGGTTTAAGTTATCTCCCACCTCAAAAAATATCTGAATTTAAAGAATTTAATAAGGAAGAATTCGTTTCAAATTATCCAAAAACTATTGAAGATTCATATTTAAAGGAAAAATATAATCCAATCTTAATTTCTTTAAAAAGAAAGCATAAATCTTTAGTGACAAAAGTTAAAAAACTTATTGAAGAAAAAGAAAAAGCTAAAGAGAATTTAGTTTATAAGGATTATGGCGAATTAATTCTTTCTTATTTAGATGAATTAAATGAAAATCCTGGTTCTTCAACTGAATTAATTGGTATTGATATTACTAAATATAATTTAAATCCTGCTGATTTATCACAGAAATTTTTTAAGATTTATAAAAAAGCAAAAACATCTTTAAAAATGCTTGATCAATACATTGATGAATCGCAAAATGAAGTCGATTATATTGAGTCAATTTTAAACTGTACTTCTTTATACAAAGAGGATGATTATTTAGATTTAATTGACGAACTTAAAGAAAGAAAAATTGTTGAATTTAAAATCAAAAACCCTGCAAATTTAAAGAAAAACCCTTCAAAACCTTACTATTTTTTAAAAAATGGAGTTAGAATTGGTTTTGGAAAAAATGCAAAACAAAACAATGAATTAACATTTAAATTAGCTAGGAAAAATGATTATTTTGTTCATATAAAAGATCTTCATGGATCTCACGTTGTTATTTTTGATGAAAATCCATCTGATGAAATTATTACTTTTGCTTTAGAACTTGCTCTTTATTTATCAAATAAGAATGATGGTGAACTTCAATATACAAAAATAAGCAATGTTAAAAAATCTGGTACTTTAGGTTTAGTAAATTTATTAAAATATGAAAGTTATACAATAAGAAAAATAACAAACAATTTTAATGAATTATTTAATGAAGTTAATCGTTTTTAACTTCTTCAAACAAGAAATCTTCGCCTTTAATTGTTTCATGTGTTGCTAAACCAAAAAACTTTCTTTGTCTTAATACTTCATAAGTAACTAAAGCGACACAATTAGATAAATTTAAGCTTCTAGCATCAATAACCATCGGAATTCTGATGGTTTTTTCAAAATTCTCTCTTAAAATATCATGTGGGATTCCACTAGATTCCTTCCCAAACATTAAAAATACATCTTCTACTACATTAGAAAAATCTACATCACTATATAAATTTTTAGAATAACGAGTAACGTAATAAATATTTTTGTTTTTGTATTTTTTTAAGAAGCCATCGTAAGAATCATAAAATTCAAAATCAAGCTCATCTATATAATCCATTCCAGCTCTTTTTAAACTCTTATCATCTAAAGTATAAGTTAAAGGACCAATGACAACGAGTTTTGACCCAGTAGCCATACAAGTTCTCATAATGTTTCCAAGGTTGGAAGGTTTTTCTGGTTGGTATAAAATAATAGTAATCATAACAAAAATAATAACACAATTTATAAAAAATTGTGTATTATATTAAGGCATGAAACAAAAAATTATTAAAAGATTTACTGAAGCAACTGGCAAACAAGTCAGAACATGTACTCCTTTCGAGGAAGGTTTTTGTAATGAAAATTACAACATCAATGATGTTTATGCTTTCAGATCTGTTCTTGATGATGCAGACGAAACATTAGATTACATCAAAGAAAAAAGAGTTTATGATACTATTGCTCCTTTAAATATTTCTGAAAAAATTGTTTATTTTGACACAAAAGATGGCACTAAAATTTCTAAATTTGTCCATGGAGCTAGACATTACGTAAAAACTCCTACTGATGAGCAAATTTTATTTACTGCTAAAACTTTGAAAAAATTACATAATTCAGGATTAAAAGTTCCTTTTGGTTATCAAATGTTCCATAGATTTGATGTTTATAAAAACTCACTTGATGACTTCCAATATATCGATGAAAAATATGAAAAACAAGTAATCAAGGAAGTTAGAAAAATTTTTGCTAAAGATAAAATGGTTCTTTGCCATAATGATTTAGTTAGAAATAATCTTTTATATAAATTTAACGGCTTAGTTTTAATCGATTGGGAATATGCAGGTATGAATAACCCATATTTTGATTTAGCAAGCTTTATAAGTGAAAATAATTTAAATGATAAACAAGCCGAGTACTTCTTAAGTGTTTACTTTGGTTCAAGATTAAACGATTTAAAAAGAAAAAGAGTTTCTATATTTGTAGATTTCCTCGATATACTTTTCTATTACTGGGGACTTTATTACTACAAACGTAGAGGAACTCAAATTTATAAACAAATTGCTTTAGAAAAATTAAGCAGAGTTAATAAATCAATAGAATCAAAAAAGTAAGTCAATTGACTTACTTTTTTTAATTTTCTTTTTGATAAGCTTCAACGCATTGTTGTAAAACCGCTTTTGCTCTTGTTTTACCTCTTAATTCACCAATAGTTGTAACTTTTCCTTCAAGCGATTTATATACTGTGAAGAAATGTCTAATTTCATCACTAATATGACTTGGTAAATCTGAAATATTATCATAAATATTATAGAAAGGATCATTAACAGCAACAGCGATAAGTTTATAATCCATTCTTCCACCATCAATCATTTCAAGTAAGCCAATAGCTTTACATTCAACTATAGACATTGGAAGTATTGGCTCACTAGAAACAACTAAAACATCTAATGGGTCACCATCTTCACTTAATGTTAATGGTACAAATCCATAGTTGTGAGGATAGTGGGTAGATGTATAAAGAATTCTATCAAGTTTTAAAAATCCAGTTTCTAAATCATATTCATATTTGTTTTTACTGCCTTTTGAAATTTCAATAACAACATGAAAACTTAGCTCATTTAGAGGCTTATTTTCAAACGCTTTAAATCTTTCTTTTTCAGTCATAAAACTCTCCTTTTTTAACAAAAACCCTGCAGAACTCAACTATTTTTTTCTCTAACGTATTTATCGAATTCAAACATTTCCTCTTTTGTATTGAATTTAGCAATGTAATAAATATCACCCATAGCACTACTTAAGATTTTAGGGAAAACTCCTCTCATACAAATATTTGGTGCATATTTTTCAATTATTTCTTCATCACTAAATCTATATAAGTTATTATATCGACGACTAGAACATATTGCAAAATATTTCTTGTCATGAGGTTGCTCGAGTGTTGAATCATAAGCAATTGAATCTGCGTAAATGGTGTAACAGTTTAAACTATTAGCATAGTTAATCATATCTGTTGTATATCCTCCAGCAGGTCTCATATTTGGTTCTAAAATAATATAATCGCCTTTATTTCCTAATCCTTTATGATCTTTATTTAAAATAAAGAATTCGATATGGAAAAATCTATTTTGAAGATTAAATGCTTTAACAACTTGTCTTCCTAATTGTTCTAAAGTTACATCAACGTCGCCTGTGCAGAAATACATTTCATCAGCACCAGTTTTTACAATGTTTGAAATGTTATCTGAGAATTCGTGTGATGTGAAAAATAATAAGTCACTGTGTGAATTACAAATTCCATCAAAAGAAATAATTTTTCCATCGATAAATTGTTCAGCTATATATTGAGAATCATCTTTCTTAGAAAGGAATTCATCGATGTCATCAGAAGAATTCATCTTAAATGTACCAATTGCACCAACACCATTATCAGGTTTAGCAAAAATTGGAAAACCAACTTTTTTTGCAAATTTTTCAAGTCCTTCTTTAGTAATATCTAAAGTATAATCAGCACATTTAATATTGTTTTTAATTAAAATTTCTTTTTGCAAAGATTTCTTTTTAAAATATTGGACTTGCTTTGTATAAGGTCCATGAGGAATATCAAAAATTTCACGAAGTTTAGCATCTTTTTCAAGCCAATATTCGTTATTTGATTCTAGATAATCAATTGGTCCATATTTTTCTTTAAAATATCTTACTGCTTCAACTTCGTTTTCAAATTCATCCATATTTGGACAAACATAATATTCAGTTAAAACGAATTTGCACTCATCACTAATTTCATTAAATGGTGCATCGCCAATTCCTAACACATTAAAACCTCTATCTTTTAATGCTAAACAGAATTTCCAAAAATTATCAGGAAAATGAGGTGAAATAAAAACAAAATTTTTCATAACTAATCTAATAAACTTAATCTATTTAAAGCCTTATTTAAATGTCTTTGAGCTTTGGCAACTTCTTCACTGTTTTCAGCAGATAAATGTTTCAAAAGTTCATAAGCATAATCTCTTGATTTAATAACTCTGTCTTTATCAATTTCATCACGAGTTTCAAAATTATCGCATATAATCGTTAATTTTTCAGGTGAAACATTTAATAAAGCACCACTTGTAGCAAAAAATTCTTTACTTCCATCTAGGTAGACAATTTGAAAAGATGTGATGTCTAAAAAAGATACAAGTGGTGCATGTCCTTTTAAAATACCTAAAATTCCTTTAGGTGCTTTAATTAAAGCCTCTACAATATCACTTGTAAATCTTTTTCCATCATTGGAAATTATTTCAAATTTGAATTCTTTACTCATCTTCTTCTACTTTACCAGCTTTTTCAACGACATCCTCAATTGTTCCACAATATAAGAATGCACTTTCAGGTAATTTATCATATTTACCACTTAAAATTTCAGCAAAACTTCTAACTGTATCTTTTACTGGAACATATTTTCCTTCATATCCTGTATAAGTTTCAGCAACGTGGAATGGTTGAGATAAGAAATTTCTAATTCTACGAGCTCTATTAACAATAATTTTATCTTCATCACTAAGTTCTTCAACACCTAAAATAGCGATGATATCTTGTAATTCTTTATATCTTTGTAAAATTGATTGAACTGCTCTAGCAACTCTATAATGTTCTTCTCCAATAATTTTTGGATCTAATATATTTGAACTACTTTCAAGAGGATCAACTGCTGGATAAATTCCAAGTGCAGCTGTTGCTCTATCTAAAACAGTTTTTGCATCTAAGTGTGAGAAAGTTGTTGCAGGAGCTGGGTCAGTTAAGTCATCTGCAGGAACATAAACTGCTTGAATTGAAGTAATAGATCCATTTTTAGTTGACGTAATTCTTTCTTGAAGTTGACCCATTTCAGTAGCAAGAGTTGGTTGATATCCAACAGCACTTGGCATTCTTCCAATTAATGCACTAACTTCACTTCCTGCTTGAGTAAATCTAAAGATGTTATCAATGAAAAATAAAACGTCTTTATGTTCTTCATCTCTAAAATATTCACTCATTGTTAAAGCAGTTAAAGCAACTCTCATTCTTGCTCCAGGAACTTCATTCATTTGACCATAAACTAAAGCAGTTTTATTTAAAACTCCTGTAGCTTTCATTTCATTATATAAATCATTTCCTTCACGGCTTCTTTCACCAACACCAGCGAAAACAGAAATACCGTGTTGAATAGTTGCAATATTATTAATTAATTCTTGAATTAAAACAGTTTTACCAACTCCAGCACCACCGAAAAGTCCGATTTTACCACCTTTAACATAAGGACAAAGTAAATCAATAACTTTAATTCCAGTTTCAAGAATTTGAGTGTGAGTTTCTTGTTCTTTAAATGATGGAGCAGCTCTATGAATAGGAAGTTTTTTAACATCTTTAAGTGTGGAATCATCGAGTCCATCGATAGTATTTCCTAAAACATTAAATACTCTACCTAAAGTTTCAGGACCTACTGGAACACTAATTGGAGCACCAGTATCAACAGCGATCATTCCTCTTTGAACACCTTCAGTTGGACCCATTGCGACACATCTTGCAGTGTCATCACCAATAAATTGTTCAACTTCAACTGTTAAACTTTCTTGATCATTAAGTTTAATAACAAGTGCGTTTAAAATTGAAGGAAGATTTCCATCAATAAATCTTATATCAATAATTGGTCCGACAGCTTGAGTAACAACTCCATTTCTTTCTTTAGCCATAACTTTAACCTCCTAATCATTCTTAATTGCTTGAGCGCCACTAACAACTTCATTAATTTGATTTGTAATGGCTGCTTGACGAGCTTTGTTATATTCAAGATTTAAATCTTTTAATAATTCATCAATATTTTTATTTGCGTTATCCATAGAATTTCTTCTATTAGTTTCTTCACTTAAACTTGCTTCATATAAAATATGTAAAACACAACTTTTTACAAATTCAGGAATAAAGCTTTGAATAAAGTTATTTTTTCCTTCTTCATATATTGGTTCAAATGAATCTGTAAAAGGTTTTGTTTTAACTTCAATAGGCAAAATTTTGAAAGTTGAAGGTTTGAATTTTAAAGAATTGATATATTTTTCATAGACAAATTTGATTTCTTTAAATTCTCCACTTTCATATTTTTTCATGATGTAATTTGTTAATTTGTAAACATCATCAATACTTATATGATGCAAAATCCCTGCAAAATCCGCCTCTTTTTTCTCAAAATCTTTAAAATAGTTAATTCCTTTTTTACCAATAACAATAATTTCATCATCAGTTTTATATATTTCTTCAAAGAATTTAAATAACATTGCATTATATGATCCACAAAGCCCCATATTTGAAGAAATGATAATATAGAGAGTTTTGTTTGAGGAATTATTTTCTTTTAAATAAGGTGAATCAAAGGTGATTTTTTCATCTTCGACATAGAAAATTGACTTATCAAAAAGTTTTAAGAGTTCGTCAAAATAAGCACAATTTGCACTATATTCCTTAGTTAATTTTCTAACCTTAACACTACTAACAAGTTTCATTGAGTTAGTAATTTTACGAGTAGATTTAACTGTAGCAATTCTCTTTTTAACTTTGATAATGTTTTTTGCCATTATTTAACAAGTTCCTTTTCTACTTCAAATTTTCTAATAATTTCTCTTAATGCATCACGATCTGGTTTTTTAATATCGTGAGTTTCATTGATTTTATCGAGTATTTCTTTATGGAATTGAGAAATATAATCATAAACTTCATTTATATATCCTTTAACATCTTTGACTTCTAATTTGTCTAAGAAATTATATTTTGCTAAGAATAATTCAATTACGCATCTATCAAGTGATAAAGGTGCATATTGTTCTTGTTTTAAAATATCCATTAAAATATCGCCATGATGTAAGATAGTTTTTGTTGAATCATCTAAATCACTACCAAATTGAGCAAAAGCTTGAAGTTCTTGATAACTTGCAAGGTTCATTTTTAAAGCATTTGATACCTTTTTCATTGCTTTAAATTGAGCTGCACTACCAACACGGCTAACACTTAATCCACTATCAATTGCAGGTCTTTGACCAGCATTAAATAAATCAGTTTGTAAGAATATTTGTCCATCAGTAATTGAAATAACATTAGTTGGAATATAAGCACTGATATCTCCAGCCAAAGTTTCAACGATTGGAAGGGCAGTAATTGATCCACCACCTAATTCTTTATTTAATTTTGCACTTCTTTCTAAAAGTCTTGAATGTAAGTAGAAAATATCACCTGGGAAAGCTTCTCTACCTGGACTTCTTTTTAAAAGTAAGCTTAATGCACGATAAGCAATTGCGTGTTTATATAAATCATCAAAAATAATTAATACATCTTTTCCTTGATACATCCATTCTTCTGCCATAGTCATTCCACTATAAGGAGCAAGATAAAGTAAAGGAGCAAGTTCACTTGCGCTAGCATTAACTACTGTTGTATATGACATTGCATCGTGTTCTTTTAATTTTTCAACAATTGATGCAACACTTGAATTCTTTTGACCAATTGCAACATAAATACAATTAACGTTTTTACCTTTTTGATTAATAATTGCATCAATTGCAATAGCTGTTTTACCAATTTGTCTATCACCAATGATAAGTTCTCTTTGTCCTTTTCCAATTGGAATCATTGCATCAATTGCTTTAATTCCAGTTTCAAGAGGAGAATTAACTGATTCTCTATCCATAATTGATGGAGCTTTTCTTTCAGTAGGCATAGTTTTTGTTGCTTTAATTTCTCCAAGTCCATCTAAAGGTTGACCTAAAGCATTAACAACTCTACCAAGTAAGGCATCACCAACTGGTACTTCAACAACTTTTTTAGTTCTTTTAACAATTTCACCTTCTTTAATTGATTTCGATTCACCAAGTAAAACAACACCAACACTATCTTCGTCAAGGTTCATTGCCATTCCATAAACATCACTTCCAAAAACTAAAAGTTCACCAAGCATACAATCTTCAAGACCTGAAACAATAGCGATACCATCGCCGATTGTTATAACATGTCCTATATCTTTAGACATTTCAATTTTTGATTCAAATTGTTTAAGTTGTTCTTTAATTATTGAAGAAATTTCATTTGGTTTAATTTGCATATCAGTTTCCTCCTTTTAAAAGAGCTTTTTTCATTGATTCAATTTTTTGTTTAACTGAAGCATCATAAATATCGTTTTCAGTAACAACTTTAATACCTCCAATTAAAGCTTTATCAATTTCGTTTTTAAGTTCGTATCTCTTATTATTTTTAGATTCTAAAGCTTTTTTAATTTTTTCTAAGTTCTCTATTGATAAAGGTTCCGATGAGTAAACAATAACTTTTTCTACCTTCAAATAAGCATTAAATTTCTTTTCTGCTTCTTTAAAAATATCATAAATATAATGTGCTCTAGACCTTAAAACAATAAGTTTAATAAAATTAACTATGATAGAATCAAAATCTTTAAATACATTATCAATAACCTTATATTTTTCTTCATTAGTAACTGTTGTTAATTCTAAAAACCTAGCTAAATCCCTATTATTTTTAAAAATTTCAACACAAAAACTCACTTCTTTTTCTAAAAGATATAAATCTTTTTTCTCTTCTTTAGAAGCATCTAATAAAGCAATAGCATAATTTATTGTTAATGCGTTAGTCATTCTTACTTGTCCTTATCTTCATTAATTTCTTTGACAAAATCATCGATAATTTTTTCGTTATCTTTTTTGTTAATTTCACGTTCTAATATTTTTTCTGAAGCATCAAAAGCAACGTCAACGACCATATTTTTAATTTCAGTGACAGTTTCTTCTCTTTCTTTTTCAATTTGAAGACGACCATCTTCTACGATCTTTTTGCGTTCATTTTCAGCTTGTTCTAAAATTAAAGCTTCTTTTTTGTGAGCTTCTTTAGTGGCATCATCAACTATTCTTTTTGCTTCAACTTTACTTAAAGCAAGGTTTTCTTCACTTGCTTTTACATTTTTTGAAGCTTCCATATTTTTTGAATATGCTTCTTTTACCTCACCATCAAGTTTTTCTCTTCTTTTATTTAAAAACTTTTTGGCAGGTTTATAAGCAAATACAATAATAAGAGTAAACATTATTGCAGTTGCTAATATTTGAGCTAAAGTTGAATATAAATTTGGTACTAAATTTTCTTGAATTGAACTTGAAATATCTTCACCAAGTTTATCAGCTTCACAACTAGTTAAAAGTAAAGAACAAGAAAGAATTAATCCTAATAATACTTTCTTTCTTTGTTTCATATTTATCCTTAGTTAGCAACGAATAAAACTAAAATAGCGATTAATAATGAGTAAATAGCTGTTGTTTCAACAAGGGCACAACCAAGAGTCATAGCTGTTTGTAATTTGCTAGCTGCTTCTGGATTTCTGCTCATGCCATCGACTGATTTAATAACGATTAAAGCTTCACCGATAGCGTTTGCTACCATTGCAAATGCACAAACTGCAATAGTAATAAATTTTGCACTTCCTGCCTCTAATAAGATAGTGCCTAAGCTTTGTAATAAATTCATATTCTCGAAACCTCCTATTGAATTTGAATTTCATTTATAACTTGTTCTGGTTCTTCAGGTTGTTCTTGAAGTACCAAAATCATTGTTACCATCGAATAAACTGCTGTTTGAATTAAAGCTGTAAATAAATCAAAATAAAGATGCAATACAGCTGTTATTGGTGATGGGAAGAAAAATGTTGTTGGGCCCCATGTAGTTGCGGCATTTGTAATCATTTTTCCAATTGATGCAAAACCAAAATAGAAAACTGTCATAAGGCAATATCCAGCAGTAATATTACCAAATAAACGTAAAGATAAACTCAAAACTGGGGACCACATCGAAAGTAAATTGATTGGTAAAAATGGCCAAAGTGGCTCAACATATCTTTTAAAATAACCCCATTTTTTATATTTTATAGATGTTGTATGGATCAAAATTAAAGCAAAGAATCCAAACATTAACGGGAAAGATAAGCTTTGCATTGGACTTGGTAAACCAGTTAATCCAAAAATAAAACTTACGAATAAATAAAGCATTGTTGGGAACATGATTTTAGCGAAATCTCTATTTCTTTCACCCATTATTCCGACTATAAAATTCTCAATAAAATCAACAAATAAAACAATTATTCCAAATAATCCTTTTGGTTGAGTAACGTCATCTTTTTCATGTCTTTTTGAGCTCAAAAAGCAGAATAAAGCAAACATACTAAGTAAAAAGCAAAGAATTATAGTTGATAAAAAAGTTCCACTCAAAATATCTTTTGGATTTGTGGAAGTTAATTTATCAAGATTTAATCCAGCTAATACTTTAATCATTGTCTATTTCTCAAATTTAAATAAAAAACTCCAAAACTAACAAGTAAAGGAAGTAAACTTATTAAACTAAATAAATATCTAAACTTATTTTCAGTTTGAGTAAGTCTTAAAACTAATAAAGCTCCTCCTACACCAAGCGCAATAAGTAAAAATCTAATGACGTTAAAAGCTGTAATTTTTAACATTGTTTTTTTATCAGCACTACTTGTGTCTAGTCCAACTTGAAATAATAAAATCATTAAAACAAATAAATCAAAAAATGCAGCAATGCCAAAACATGCGACTAATTCCCATATATTGAATATAAGACCGATACAGAGTAAGCCTGCAAGTATTACAACTAGCACGCAATAAACTAAAATTGTTGATTTGATTGATTTAAATAATTTCATTAATTTCTCCATCTTTTAGTGTTCTTAATTAATTAAGAAACTAAAGTCATATTATTTTAACTTGTTTTAGGGTAATTCTCAATTTATTTCGAATACATTTGACAAATATTGCTTAGATTGATAATATTTTCCGTTAATGTTAAAATAACATTACCAATTTGGAGGAGACATATGAGTTTCAAAATAACTGTCGGAGACAAAGAATTTTTTTATGATAAGAAAATTAAAGTAATTGATTTAGTAAAAGATGATAAATCTATCATTTGTTGCAGAGTTAATAATAAAACTCGTGATCTTTATTATGAAATTGATTCAGATTCAAAAATTGATTTCTTAACTTTAAATGATCGTGATGCAATGCTTATTTATGAAGCAAGTTTAAGATATTTATTCTGTATGGCAGCATACATTTGTTACCCAGATAAAAAATTCTTTATAAATTATGGTGTTTCAAGATCATTATTTGTTCATTTAGGACACGATAGCAAAATTATTACTTCAAAAATGATGGATACCATCGAAAAGAAAATGCGTGAACTCGTAAAACAAGATATCCCACTTGAAAGATTAATCGTCTCCCAACAAGAAGCATTAGAAATCTATAAAAAATTTGGAATGGATGACAAATCTGAAATCTTAAATTATAGACCTGAAAAAACTGTTCACTTTTATAAATGTGGTGACTACTACAACTACATGTATAACAGAATGGTCGCTTCAACTGGGTATTTAAAAGATTTCAAATTTAGAGCATACACTCCAGGAATGTTGCTTTCTTATCCAAGAAGTGAAGCTAATGGCGCTATCCCTGAAGATATTGATGAACCAATATTTGCTAAAGCACTTCATACATCAAGATCATGGGCTCAAAAGGTTGGATTTGATAGAGTATTTGGAATTAACTCATCAATAAAAAACAAAGAAGCAGTCGAAACAATCAATCTTTGTGAAAATAAACACAACAGAATGCTTTGTGAACTTGGAGACTTAATTGAATCCAAAATTGATAACATTAGATTAATTTGTATTGCTGGTCCATCAAGTTCAGGTAAAACTACATTTAGTGATAGACTTGTTATGGAACTTGAAAGTCGTGGAATTCACCCACATAGAATTTCTATTGATGACTACTATAAACCAAGAGAGGAAGTACCTCTAGGTGAAGATGGAAAACCAGACTTTGAATCAATTGATGCATTAGATAAAGCTCAATTTAACGAAGACATCATCAATTTATTAGATGGTCAAGAAGTCACCCTTCCTATATTTGATTTCAAAACAAATAAGAGACTTCCAGGAAAAACATTAAAAATCGGTGATTCTGATCCATTAGTCATTGAAGGAATTCATGCTTTAAGTGAAAAAATGACTGAATTAATTCCTAAGTATTTAAAATTTAAAATTTATATTGCTCCACAAGCTCAAATCAACCTTGATAGAGAAAATCCAGTTTCATTATCAGATATTAGACTCTTAAGAAGAATTGTTAGAGATTACCAATATCGCGGAGCAAGCGCCACTGAAACATTCTCAATGTGGCCAAATGTTAGAGCTGGAGAATTTAAATGGATTTATAGCACACAAAATGATGCAGATTATGTATTTGATAGCTTCTTATGTTATGAATTCTGCATTCTTAAAAAATATGCAATGCCACTTCTTCAACCAATAGACATCAATAATCCTTATTATCCTGATGCACAACGATTAATCAAATTCTTAAAATACTTTAAAGATATTGATGATAAATGGATTCCATGTAACTCAATATTAAGAGAATTTATTGGTGGATCTTGTTATAGAGACGGAAAATTATCATAATAAAATCTTTGCAAAGAAAAATGACTCTTCGGAGTCATTTTTTTGTAAAATAATTGAGTTCTGCAGGGTTTTTGATTAATTCTCTGCTTTATCTAAGATATTAATTGGACCAATTGTTCTATAAATATATTGGAGTTGTTGCATGTAAGTACTCTTTAAAACTAAGTATTGATTATAGAAATCTTTACTTACAAATGACTTATAGAATTTATCAAAAATATCTTCTAATCTAAAGAAAGATTCATATAAATGCTTAATTGTAATTGTAAAATAATATTCCTTACTTGAAAAAAGCAATAATGGGGAACTGTGTGAAATTTCACTACTCATTTCATAAACTTTTGAATATCTACCTAATCCAGCAAGTTTTTGAACACCATCTCTAAAATTAAGTTTGAAGTCATCATTTAATTTGATACCTTCAACTTCAAAAAGATAGCCATATTCAATGAATTTCTTCATATCTTTGCTCTTTAAATCATATTTCTTCATTTCTTCTTTAATTTCTGCAAAGATTTGATCTGTTTCTTCTTTTGATTTAATTTGACCTCTATAAGCTAAAGCATATTTAATATGTTTAAAATATGATCTAAACATTGGTTCACCGTTTTTAATTAAACAAATTAAAATACATTCATTTTCGTGAAGTGTTCTCCAAGTAGAAAATGCTTCAGTTTCAAAACCATCAATTAATAAATTTAAGATACATTGACCAAGTCCAAATGCTTTTTTAAGCATGTCTGAAACAAGGTTATCATATGGGTTATCACTTTTAATATTATTTAAGCTTCTAAGAGCAAAATTTAAGTACAATTCTAACGATGAAATCGGAGGATTATACTTGTTCATAAACTTAACAGTTTTGAAATTTAATTGTTCATTTGTAATATATTTATCAGCACAAATTGATGCTAATTTACTAGCAAAATTTTCATCACTAGATAATTTTTCAATTTGTTCTTTATTTAAACCTTTAATTGAATAAACATATTCATTTAAGATATATAAAATTACAGAAATTGGATTTACTGGAACAAAACGAATTGCTTTATTTTCTTCGTTATTAATAAGTCCATCAATTCCATCATTTACAACTTCATAGATATCATAAAGAAAATCCTTATCTAATGTTTCAACTACATTAAGATAAGTAAGGACTAAATTAAACATTTCTTTGCTTAAAGGTTTTGCCATTTAAATTTCCTCTACTTCTACTCCGTGTGTATTTGCAATTTCTTCTAACGACTCAATTAATGAATTATCTATCCCTTTTAAATGATAGATTTTAGACATAATTGGACAATAATATTGATCATCAATTAATTTATTTTCGTATAAAATAATTGAGTTCTGCAGGGTTTTTCCATAAATTAAGGTTTTAAATAAGTTAAAAGCTTCATCTTCTTCTTTTAAATCACTTAAAACTTCTTCACCTAAACATCTATAAAAATTTGGGAATAAATCTCTATAGAAAGAAAGCTCTGCTTTTTTAAAATCAACTTCAATCCAAAATGGAACATCTATTGATTTATCAATTGTATCATATAAATGTAAAATTCTTAAATCATTAGAAAAATTTCTAATTCTATTTTTAAAATCATCATCAACTTTTAATGAATCAACATCTATTTTTTTAAATAAGAAAGTTCCATTATAAACACTTTCAATAAATTTATAATGCACTTTTCCATGTTCATCAAAAGATTGATCAATGTTTCCAGGAATATAAAAAACTTTATCAATCCAAGTACTTTTTTCTTGGAGAGCTTTATAAACTTCTTCTTTCTCTCCTGTAAATAAAACTTTTAAATTTTCTAAATCATTCATTATTTAAACATTCTTGCTACTTCAACAGCTTTGAGCCATTTATTGTATCTTCTATCTCTTTCTTCTTTACTCATTATTGGAGTGAATTTTTTACTTTCTTTCTTTAATGCTTTAATTTCATCAATATCTTTCCAGAATCCACTTCCAAGACCTGATAAATATGCGGCACCTAATGCTGAAGTTTCAAGACATTCAGGTAAAATAATGTCGACATTTAAAATATCAGCTTGGAATTGCATTAAATATGAATTTGCAGTTGCTCCTCCATCTACTTTTAAAGCAACTCCACAAACTCCTGATTCATTACACATAACATCTGCAATATCTCTAACTTGATAAGCGATTGAGTTAATTACTGAACGAATAACGTGTTCTTTACTTGCACCTCTTGTGAGTCCAAAAATAGCACCTTTACATTCATTATCCCAATAAGGAGCACCAAGTCCTACAAATGCAGGAACAACATAAACTCCTAAATCATCATCAACACTTGTTGCAAATTTTTCACTATCACTAGCTTTATCAATAACTTTTAATTGATCTCTTAACCATTGAATACTAGCTCCAGCCATAAAAACACTACCTTCTAATGCATAATGTGTTTCACCATTAATTTTCCAAGCAACTGTTGAAACAAGTCCTTTTTTACTTAAAACTGGTTTAGTTCCACAATTCATAAGCATAAAACAACCAGTTCCATATGTGGATTTAATTTCACCTTCATTAAAACAGCGTTGTCCAAATAAAGCTGCTTGTTGGTCACCAGCAACACCACAAATCTTTAAACCCTTATGTAAAAAGCTAGCTTCACCAAAATCACCTGATGATTCGACTACTTTTGGAAGCATTTTCTTAGGAATATTAAAGATTTCTAATAATTTATCATCGTATTTTAAAGTATTTATATTGAAAAACATTGTTCTTGATGCATTACTTACATCAGTTTTAAATATTTTTCCTTTAGACATTTTATACATTAACCATGTATCAATTGTTCCAAATAATAATTCACCATTTTCAGCTCTTTGTTGACCATTTTCAATATTATCTAAGATAAATCTAATTTTAGAAGCGCTAAAATATGGGTTAAGAATTAAACCAGTTTTTTTATGAATTAATTCTTTATATTGTTCCCAAGAATTACAAATTTCGACTGATTGACGGGATTGCCAAACGATAGCATTATGAACTGGCATTCCAGTTTTTTTATCCCAAATTATAGTTGTTTCTCTTTGGTTAGTTATTCCGATTGAATCGATATTATCGTATGTAATATTCATTTTAGTTAAGCAGTCATTAATAACATTTAAAACACTTAACCAAACGTCTAATGCATTTTGTTCAACCCAGCCTTCTTTTGGAAATAAGCAAGCAACTTCCTCTTGAGTTTTGTAAACGATTTTACCTTCTTTATTGAACAAGATAGCACGTGATGATGTTGTGCCTTGATCAATAGCTAAAACATATTTTTCCATTATTTATATTCCTTTTCATTACGATTAATAGATTTTTGAGCTTCAAAACCTTTTGGATATCTTTTGTGAAGTTTATCTAAATTATATTGTGCAACTTCTTCAAGAGTTATTCCTAAACCAGAGCAAGTTTCAGCAATGTACCATAAAACATCACCAAGTTCATCTTTTAAATGTTCTTTATCTAATTCGTGACCTTGGAATTTATACTTTTTAACGATGTCACAGCATTCGCCTGTTTCTCCAGCAAGTCCTAAAACTCCATTTAAAACCATATCCTTTCTACCTTCAGCACTTATTAATTCAAATGCTTCTTTTTGATAGACATTAAAACTAAGTTTTTCACTCATAACTATTACCTCTTTAATTTTCTTTATTATATTAAAAAATGTGTATAAAATACACATTTATTAAAAATTAATTTTATTGTTCTCTTTGTTTTAATCTAAATTCTTGTCTTAATTTTTTAAGTTTTTCTTTGTTTTCTTTACTAACTCTAAATGATTCAACAGACTTCTGAATTCCCTTAATTTTCAAATTTAAGTCGAGATCTGCAAGGTTTATGAAATTATAAGTCTCTTCAAAGTGATAAATAAAGCAATAAGAAATTAACCACGCTTCAGCCATAAAGACATAATATCTATCATCATTTTTTAAAGAGTTAAAAATGAAATCTAAGTTCTTTTTATCTTTAGAAAAATAAAGCAAAGCTACATAACCATATCTAATTTCAAATTCACTTTCTTGATTTAAAAACCAGATAACTTCATTTAAAGTTATTCCTTTTAAAAGTTGAACAGTTGAATCAGTAATTGCCCAACTATCAATTAAATATGAATTTTTATGAATAAAATCTAATTGTTTTTTAAGATCATTTCTATATTTATATAATTGACTATAAAAATATACAAATACAACTTCATAATATTTAAATTCAACATTACTAAAATCTAAATCAATACACTTTCTACTAATCTCTTTTAACTTAGGAACATTAACACCAAAAACATCATAATTAGTATTAATTATTTTTTTATACATAATAATGCTTTTTGCACTATTATTTTTTAATTCAGAAATTAGTTCTTCAAATGTCATAATTTACAAAAATAATAAAGATTTGCAGGGTTTTTGAATTTCAATCAAATAATTTCAATTAATTTTCCATGAATATATTTGTCATCTTCTTCAGTTATTTCACGTAATACTTTACAAGGATTTCCAGCAGCAATTACATTAGCAGGAATGTCCTTTGTAACTACTGAACCTGCACCAATAACAGAATTTTCACCAATTGTTACTCCTGGTAAAACAATAACTCCACTTCCTAGCCAAACATTTCTTTTTATATGTACTGGTAAATTATATTGAAGACCTTTTTCTCTTAATTTAGGTGAAATTGGATGTTGTGCTGTGGCAATAGTAACATTTGGTCCAATCATAACATTATCTTCAATTATGATTTCTCCATCATCTACTAAAGTTAAATTGGAATTTGAATAAATGTTGTTTCCAAAATGTACATTTAAACCACCAAAATTTGCATGTAAAGGAGGTTCAATATAACAATTTTCTCCAAATGAAGCGAACATTTCCTTTAATTTAGCTCGTCTTAAAGCTACTCCTTCTAACGACGAAGGAATTCTATTAAACTCATTTACCATTTCAAGCCTAGATAACTGAAAAGGTGCTATCTCAGGTATTCCTGGATCATATACTTTTTTCGAAAGTAAAATTTTAACTATTTCTTCTTTTTCCATAATTTATATTTTACTATTTTAATACCTTATTTTCACTATTAACAATAAAAAATGCTTCTAAAGAAGCATTACTGACAATTGGCTGGCGTGATTGGACTCGAACCAATAAGAACCTTGTTTCAGAGACAAGTGACTTTACCATTTGTCTACACGCCAATTAATTTTTAACTACGATGTAATCGTCAAAAAGAGCTATAAGTTCTTCAGAAGGTGCTTTAAATTTTTTTAGCATTTGATCAAAAGCTTTTTCTGGAACTATTTTTTCTTTACTTCTTTGTTTATTTCTTTTTCTACATTCAGCGAAAGGAATATCAAAGAAAACCAAAACGAATTTATCAAAACCAGTACATTTTTTCATATAGAGTTCGCGATAATAATCGTTTATACAAGTTGAATCTAAAATTACATTAACATCACGATATAACTTTGTGTATTTGTTAGCTCTAGCAAAGAAAATTTTCCAAACTCGATCTTCTTCTTTAAAGTATTGATAACTTCCACCAAGTTCTTTTCTTATTTCATCACTAGAGATAATAAAAGTATTTAAATGAGTAGCCTTAAAGTTAAGTGACCAAGTTGATTTGCCACTTCCAGGAACACTAGTTAAGATATAACAAACTCTCATTAAACACCTATATCAGGGGGTAAAAAATATAGGCATTTAACCTATATTTTTTCAAAAACCCTGCAAATCTCAATTATTTTTTACGATTTTGCTCACATTTTTGGAAATAATATCCATCTTTGCAAGCATCAAATACAGTATATTTAGCTTTAAAGCCTAATTCTTTATAAGCCTTATCACAGTTAGCATAGTTAGATGCAACGTCACCATCTCTACGTGGTTGAATTTGAATTGGAATATGAACTCCAGTTGCTTCTTCATAAGCTTTAACAATTTCTAAAACACTAGTTCCTTTCCCAGTTCCTAAATTATAAGTAACTAAACCAGAATTTGTTTTTAATTTATTTAAAGCTAAGACGTGACCAACAGCTAAATCAACAACGTGAATATAATCTCTAACTCCAGTGCCATCAACTGTGTCATAGTCATTTCCAAATACTCTTAAATATGGAAGTTCACCAACTGCAACTTTATTAATATATGGTAATAAGTTATTTGGTAAACCATTTGGATCTTCACCTAATAAGCCACTCTTATGAGCACCAATTGGGTTGAAATATCTTAAAATTGCAATGTTATATTGTGGATTTACATGAGCAACATCTTCTAAAATTCTTTCGATCATAACTTTACTTTCACCATAAGGTGATGTTGCTTCTTTTCTTGGGTCACTTTCTTTTAATGGAGTGTGATCTGGTACTCCATAAATTGTTGCACTACTTGAAAAAACTAAATTGTTGCAGTTATATTTTTTCATCATATGAAGTAAAGCAAATGTTGATGTTAAATTATTTTCATAATATTCAAGTGGTTTTTGAACACTTTCACCAACTGCTTTATAACCAGCAAAATGAATTATTGCTTCTGGCTTTTCAGCTTTAAATACTTCTTCTAATTTTTCAACATCTTGAACATCAAATTGATAGAATTTTGGTTTAACACCAGTTATTTCTTTAATTCTATCTAAAACAACTAATTTACTATTATATAAGTTATCAATAATAACGACTTCGTCCTTATTATTAATTAATTCAACAACAGTATGGCTTCCAATAAAGCCTAATCCACCAGTAACTAAAACTTTCATTTTTATTTTCTCCTTTGTCTATCTGCCAACTTTTTAGCTTCAACACTTGTTTTCTTTTTATCCATTTTTGCTGCTTTTTTAGGTTCTTTTAAGAACTCTTCTGGAAGAACTTCTTTTGAAATATATTCCATTAAATTATCAGCAACAAGCTTATTAACTTCAGATTCAATATAGAGTCTAAGAGCTATATAAGCTAAATTAACTTTTTCTTCATCTTCTTTTGAATATTTTGAATTTTTCTTATTATTTCTTGAAGCTTTTTCAATTACTTCAACTCTTGCATTTACTTTTCTTACAACGTTTTTAATTGATTCGCCTTCAATCTTTTTAAATAGGCTATATAAAGTTTCAAAATCTCCATTATTTGTATTAGTTCTAACTTTTTCATCAATATCAATTAAAACAGCCATATTTTTCATTGAAACAACTGATTTTAAAATTGAAATTGCAATTAAATAACCAATATTATCTTTACTATATTTCTTTTCAACAGGTGATGAAATAATTTTTGCTTTAACGTAATTATTTACCATAAATGGGGTGATTGTTGTTTCACTATCTTGAGTTAAATCATTCAAAACCTCATTAATATAACCAACAACCTGTTCCATATAAAGTGGAATTTCTGGAAGTTCGTTATAAGTTGGTAACTCATATTTTTCTAGATTCTTAATATACTTTAAAAAGTCGTTATCATTCTTGTTCATAATTACTCCGCTAAAACTTTAATTTCATCATTTATTACTATTGTAATAATATCACAAATCGAAAGAATAATTCCTATAAAAGGAAATAAACAAATTATTCCAATAAATAAAGTTAAGGAGTCTTTGCTAGTTTTATATCGAATAATTCGATAAATTGCACTAGTTAACCATCCCCAAATTGGAATTAAAAATAAAATCTTAATACTCTTTTTTTGCTTATCTAACCACATAATTATAAAGTTTCAAAATGAACAGCTTTTTCAGGAATTTTAACTTCAAAGAATCTGTTCTTTGGATAAGTTTTGCTTAAGAATTCTTTAAACTCTTCTTTGAATTCATTCTTAACGAATATAATAACTGTTCCTTTGAATCCACCACCATGAATTCTTACTGCACCATGATCTTTTAATACTTCGTTAACTTGATCAATAATATTTTGAGGAGAATCTTCATATTCACCTCTAACATATGTATTTTCTAAGTTGTTATTACTTGAATCTTGCGATTTTCTTACAGCATCAAGGAATAATTCAACATTATTTTCTTCAATTCCTTTTTTAGCTTCTAAAACATTAGCACATTCATTAAAGAAATGTTTTGCTTTTCTTTTTGAAGCATCATCTAAATCAATTTTATCAATCGCTGCATATGGATCTTTGACTTTAACATCCATTAAAACTTCGCTACCATCGATTAATTTAGCTGCAGCTTTCATTGAACTTGGAATTGCATTATATAATGGGGTTAAATTGCTGTGATCACCAACAGATTTAACTAAGAAAATTGATAATGGTAAATTAAATGGTAATGTAGTAACTTTTGGTTCTTTTATATTTGAAAAATCAATAAAATTGCTCGAATCAAAAGCTGTTCCAATTTGATCTAACATACCACATTGTTTATTAAAATAAACATTTTCACTAAATTGTCCAATTTTTGCGATTGTAACTGATGGAATTTTTCCATCGTTATATAAATAAGAAACTAAATAGCCAAATAAAGATTCGATTGCTGCACTACTTGAAACACCGCTTCCATCAGGAATTTCACTTTCAATATAAGCATCAAATCCTCCAATTTTATAACCTTCTTCTTTAAGTTTAAATAAAACACCTTTAACAATAGCTAATGTAGTGGAGTTTTCATTTGGATTATGTTCTAAATCATCAACAGGGAATTCAAAATATTTATATCCTTTTGATTTGATTCTAACTTTTAACGGATTTTTATTAATTGCACAATAAATTCTTAAAGAGCAGTTTGCAACTAAGCATAATCCATGATTATGATCAGTGTGATTTCCTACTATTTCTAAACGACCACCTGTGTCCATTAAATAAGTTGGTTTTTCTTTAAAAACCCTGCAGAACTCATTTAAAAATGCTTTTCTTCTAAACATAATCTAACTCCTTATTTGCTTATAATTTGATAGTTTATAAAGTATTTATAACTATGATTTTTATCAAATGTAATTGAATCTAATTCTAAATCGTATAATTGTGGTTCTAATGCGATTGCTCTTCTTTTATTGATTCCTTTATTATTTACAAATTTTTGATCACCCATTGAATTATCCAAGTAAATATTCATTGCTGGATAATTTGTATTTAATACAAGTTTAAAATCTTGATTTTCTAAAGTAACATCAGCTTCTGAATCTGTTGAATTATCAAATAAGAATGTATTATCAATAGTTCCGAGGAATGATTCTTTTTCGATAATATCTAATTTTTCTCCAAGCTTTGCACCTTCTTTAAAGTTCAACATTTCAGGAACTTGTTTGGTTTCAGTAATTAAAATATCTTTTCTTACATCACCATATCTAGAAGCATCCATTTTAAGGACATAATCACTCAAATTTAAATCATTTGAGAAGCTAAAATACATGTGATTTGATAAGTTAATATATGTTTTCTTGTCAGTTTTAGCTTCTTGAATTAATCTAAATTCATTTTTATTATTAAATATTTTATAAGTAATTTTAAATAATACATTTCCTGGGAAACCATTATTTAAATCTTTATCTAAAATTGAAAATACAACGGAAGTAAAGCCTAAACCTTTTTTAATCTTATAATCCCAATTTACATAAGAAAGTGAAGTTTGGCTTCCACCATGTAAAGCATATGGGAAATCTAATTCTTTTTTAAGTTCATATTTAACACCATCAATTTCAATTGGTGAAAGAATTCTTCCAGCAACTCTACCTAAAGTTTTACCATGATATCCTAAAGAATCCAAGAATTCATCGAAATTTTCAAACTCTAAGATTAATGGTTTATCATTAACTTTTAAACTAAATACTGAAGCACCATAAGTACATAAAACTATTTTTAATCCTGTTTTATTAGTAACTTCAATTGTTTTGGCTCTTCCTTTGTCTTCAATCTTGACCATAATAAACTCCTTATTTATTTAATTCTTGTAAGATTAATTTATTTGCAACTCCAGGATTTACCTTTCCTTTTGTTTCTTTCATAACTTGGCCCATAATAAAGCCTTGAACACGAGTTTTACCAGCTTTAAAGTCATCAATAAGTGTTGGATTTTCATTTAAAACTCTTCTGATAATATTTAAAATTGCATCTTCATCATTAATTAAAGTAAATCCTAATTCTTCTTTGATCAGTAATGGCGATTTATTTTCAACTAATAATTTTGCAAACACTTGTTTACCTTGAGATGAATTAATTTCATTGCTCTTAAGTAAGTCAACCATCTCAGCAATATACTTGCAATCTACTGGAAAACTACTAATTGGTAAATTCTCTTTGTTTAAATAACCCATAACGTCACTAATTAAGAACTTTGAAATAGCTACAAAATTCTTAGAAAATTCGCATGTTTTTTCAAAAAAGTCTGCAAAACCCTCATTATTTATTAAAATCTTTGCATCAACTTCTTCTAATTGATATTGAGAAATGAATCTCTTTAATTTTGCATCATATAATTCTGGACAAGTATCAATTGCATCTTGAACGAACTCATCAGTTAATAAAATTGGGAAAATATTTGGTTCAACAAAATATTTATAATCTGCAGCATCAGTTTTAACTCTCATTAAAACAGTCTCTTTTTTAGCTTCATCATATCTACGTGTTTCTTGTTGAATTGATTTTCCTAAGAATAAAAGCTCTGATTGTCTTTTAATTTCATAATCAATTGCTTTTTCAATATTGGCAATACTATTTAAGTTTTTAATTTCGACCTTAGTACCAAATTTATCTGATCCATAAGGTCTAAGAGAAATATTTACGTCACAACGTAAGCTTCCTTCTTCCATCTTTCCATCACTAACATTAGCAAAAGTAACTAATTCTCTGATTTTATCGACATATTTTCTTGCTTCTTCACCACTTCTCATTAATGGTTTAGAAACGATTTCAATTAAAGGAACACCAGCACGATTATAATCAAGCAAAGAATAATCGCTAAAGTGTAATTGTTTACATGTGTCTTCTTCCATATGTAAACGTTCAATTTCAATTTTCTTTAATTTTCCATCTACTTCAATTTCAAGATAACCTTCTTTTCCTATAGGTTTAAATTGTTGAGTAATTTGGAATCCTTTTGGTAAATCACTATAGAAATAATTCTTTCTATCAAACCAAATTTCTTTATCGATTTCCATGTGTAAAGCATTACACATTCTAATTGCAAACCTTACTGCTTCTTTGTTAACTCTTGGCATTGTGCCTGGGAAGGCCATATCTAAAAGTTGAACATCAGTATTTGGTTCATCATTGAAATTTATAGGTGCATCTGAAAACATTTTAGTTTTTGTTTTTAATTCAACATGTATTTCAAGACCAATAACAGCTTCAAAATTCATATTATTTGCCTCCTTTCATGTTGTTAATACTTAAGTTCTTAAATCCAAGTATTTTTTCAAATTCTTTTGCAATGTATAAAAGTTCTTCTTCATTAAATATTTTGGAAGTTAAATTAACACCAAATGGCATACCGTTTTCAAAACCAAGTGGGATAGTAATAGATGGTTGACCACCAAAGTTTGCATATGCTAAATAGTTATCAGCAATTAAATATTCTGATGATAATTTATCACTAGAATTATTAATTAATGATGCAATTGATGGTGCTGCTGGAGCAATTAAGACGTCATATTCATCAAGTTTTTCATTGAATGCATCGACAATTAATCTTCTAACTCTTTGAGCTCTTAAAAATAATTCTTCTTGGTTTTCTCTCATTAAGCAATAACTACCAATAACAAATCTTCTTTTAATAAGTTCTGAGAAGCCATTAGTTCTAGCTTGCATCATAACATCTTGATAAGTTTTTCCATCATAATATGGACCAAATTTAATTCCATCTAAATTTGCGTTATTACTTGTAGCTTCGGCACAGCTAATAACAACATAAGCTGGATAAATTGATTCTAATAATTTTGTATCAAAATTAACTTTTTCAACTTTTGTTTCTTTATTTAACTTTTCTACTAAATTGTTGAAATCATTTAAAACGTTTTTATCTGTAATTGAATCAATAACCCCGCAAATCTCACCTATTTTTATATTTTTTAAATTTACAGTGTGATTTAAATCATAGTTATTCACAGGTTTTAAACTTGAAGTGAAATCTTTTTCATCTCTTCCAGATAAGCAATTTAAGATTAAACCAGCATCATCTACTGATCTTGTAAAATATGCAACATGGTCTAAACTTGGTGCAAATGGAAATAATCCCCATCTAGAAATTCTTCCCCATGTTGGTTTAAAACCAACAAGTCCAGCAAATGAAGCAGGTTTTCTTACACTATCACCTGTATCACTTCCTAAAGCAAATGGAACAATCGCTCCACTTACTGCAGCTGCACTTCCACAGCTTGATCCACCAACAAGTCTAGTATGACTATTGTCATAAGGGTTATAAGTAATTCCTTTATGACCACTAGTTCCTGTACCACCCATTGCTAGCTCATCTAAGGTAGTTTTTCCAATTAAAACCATTCCTTTTTCATTTAATTTTTCAATAACAGTAGCATTAAATAATGGTTTATAACCTTTTAAAATATTACTGCTAGCAGTTGTTTCAATATCTTTTGTGCTGAAATTATCTTTAGCAACATATGGAATTCCAAATAAATAATTGTCAGCAGGAACTTCTAATTTATCAAGTTCTTGAGCTTTTTTAATTGCTTCTTCTTCTAAAATTGTTTCAAAAGCATTGTAATTATTATTTTTTGCTCTTTTAAGAGCTTCTAAAACAAGCTCACTTACAGTAACTTTTTTAGCAAGTAAAGCTTCATGAATTTCTCTAATTGTTAAATCTAAAAAATGCATAACTACACCACCTTTGGAAGTTTAATTTGACCATCTTTTACACTTCCTGCATTTTTTAAGACGTCTTCTTTTGCTAAAGGAGTTGATGGAACGTCATCCCTAAGATAATCAATTCGAATGTCATATGGAAAAGTCATAGGCTTTGCTTCATCAACACCTTCAATATGACCCATAATTTCGAATTGTTTTTGAATTACATCAAATTCACTTAATAATGTTTCATATTCGCTATCTTCCATCTTAAATAAAAGACGATTACTAGCATCAACTAAGACATCTTTATTTATTTCTTTCATCAACTATTCTCCTTTCAATTTCGATAGGAATTCTTCTTCATTCATAGTTTGAACCCCTAATTTATTTGCTTTATCAAGTTTTGAACCAGCTTCTTCACCATAAATTACAATATTAGTCATCTTAGAAACACTTCCACTAACATGTGCTCCCAAATTTTCAAGTAATTCAGTAGCTTCTTTTCTTCCATAACTTGATAATGTTCCAGTTAAAACAACTTTTTTATCATAGAAATAATTCGATGAATCTATCTGAGTATTACCTAGATAATTCATGTTTAACCCTAACTCTTTTAATCTTATTAAAAGTTTTAAATTATTTTCATCTCTAAAATAATTATAGATAGAATTTGCACAAACTTCACCAACATCACTTAGTTTAATAAGATCATCAAATGTTGCAGCAGCCAAAGCATCAATATTTCCATAAAATTTAGCAAGCGAACGAGCCATCTTTGAACCAACTTCTTTAATTCCTAAACCAAATAATAATTTTTCTAATGAATTTGATTTTGATTTTTCAATGGCTTCAAGAAGCGAATCGATTGATTTATAACTCCATCCTTCAATATTTATGATATTTTCACGATATTTGGATAATGTATAAATATCTTCGATAGAATCAATGAAATGTTCATTAAAGAATTGCTCACAAACTTTTTCTCCCATTCCTTCAATATCCATTGCATCTTTACTAGCAAAATGAATTAAGCTTTCAATTTTTCTACTTGGACAATAAGGATTTAAACAGAAATGCATTGCTTCAATTCGTTTTAATGGTTGTTTACAATCTGGACATTCATGAATCATTTCAAAAGGAATTTGAGTTCCATCACGTCTTTCTTCAAGAGGTCTTACTACTTCAGGAATAATATCACCAGCTTTTCTAATGATGACGTAATCTCCAATCATTAATCCTTTTTCAATAATGAAATCTTCATTATGTAAGGTTGCTCTTTGAACAACACTTCCTGCAACTCTAGCAGGTTCTAAGACTGCATTTGGAGTAATTTTTCCAGTTCTTCCAACTGTGAAAATAATATCTTTTAACTTTGTAATAACTTCTTCTGGTGAAAATTTATAAGCAACAGCCCATTTTGGAGTTTTTGCTGTATAACCAATTTCACTATATAAACTTAAATCATTAACTTTTAATACAATTCCATCGATATCATAATCAAGTTCATTTCTTTTCTTTGTGTATTCATCAACAAAAGCTAAGACTTCATCGATGTTTTTACATACTCTTCTTTCAGGATTTACATTAAATCCAAGTTTTCTAATAAAATCTAAAGCTTCACTATGTGTTTTAATTCCATAATTTTCTGCATCTTGAAGATAATACCACCAACCTTCAAGTTTTCTACTTCTTGCTACATTTGAATCTAAATTTCTAATTGATCCAGCAGCAGCATTTCTTGCATTAGCAAAAAGTTGCTCACCGTTTGCTTCTTTTTCTTTATTTAAAGCATTAAATGAAGCTTTTGGCATATAAATTTCGCCTCTAATTTCAACTCTCTCTTTAATATCAATATGAGTTGGAATTGAAGGAATTGTTAAAACGTTAGTTGTAACATCTTCTCCAACTAATCCATCGCCTCTAGTTGCACAATATTGTAATTCTCCATTTTCATAAACTAAGCTCATTGCAAGTCCATCAATTTTTAACTCAACAGTGTATTCAACGCTTTTTCTATTTAAATTTTTACAAAGTTTTTCATCCCATTCTTTCAATTCATCAATGTTAAAAACGTCTGCTAATGAAAGCATTCTTTCTTTATGAGTAATTTTTGAAAAACCTGTTAAAACTTGACCAATAATTCTTTGAGTTGGTGAATTTCTAGTAATAAGTTCAGGAAATTCGTTTTCAATATTTTCAAGTTCAACCATTTTGATGTCATATTCTTCATCAGAAACTGTTGGATTATCTAAAACATAATATTCATACGAATATCTCTCCAAAATTTTTACTAATTCTTCATGTCTTTTTTTAGCTTCATTAAAATCCATAATTACTCCTTTTTTGAAAGAGTTGGGTGACTTCCAAGTAATCTTTTGACACCATAACTAACAAAATTAACAACAATAAATTCATCTACGACTTCAGTGACTTTACCTTCACCAAAAACTTTATGAATACATAAATCACCAACATTCCACTTAATTCCATTGTTTTTACTTAAATCAACAATATTTTTTTGAACTTCAGCTCTTTTTGCATCAAGTTCACTATATGGATTGTAGCGATATAATCTTTCATTTGAGCTATTATATAAGCTTTCTAAAGGCTTTCTTGCAACTTGTAACCCAGCTTCAGAAATAAACATTGATGGAGTTAAATTTTCTTTCGCTTGGAAAGAATAACCTCTATTTAAAGTTACATATAAGAAATCTTTTGCTCTAGTAAATGCAACGTAAGCAAGTCTTCTTTCTTCTTCAAGACCTTCTTCTCTACGGTCATCAACTGCTCTTGAATTAGGGAAAACGCCTTGATTTAGTCCAATTACAAAGACATATTTAAATTCAAGTCCTTTTGCAGTATGAACTGTCATTAAATTAACATTATCTGAATTTTCAATTTCATCTTGGGCTGAAAGCAAAGTTACATTTTGCAAATAATCAGCAAAATTTGATTCTGGATTGCCTTTTAAATAACTTCGAACATCATCAATTAATGCACGAACATTTTCAATTTTATCTTTAGTTTCATCGTCTTCTTCAAGATAATCTTTGTATTTAATTTTATTTAAAAATTCATCTAAAACTTCTGAATAAGCTTCAAGATTTTGATCAAGTTTTGCTCTTGTTTCATCTAAAACTTCAAATAAAGCAAATAAACTATTTATTACATTTGGTTTTAATTCAGAATCATATTTATGTACGTTTTTAACGTATTTATACATTGATAACCCTGCAAAACCCGCTTCTTTTTTAATAATTGTTACACTAGTTTCGCCTATTTTTCTTCTAGGAACATTAATAATCCTTTCAAAACTTACATCATCATCTTCATTCAAAAGGAGTCTAAAATAAGCTAAACAATCTTTAATTTCTTTTCTTGAATAGAATTTTGTACCACCATAAACTTTGTAAGGAATTCTTTGTGAAGTTAAAGCATTTTCAATTTTAAGTGATAAATAAGCACTACGATATAAAACAGCAAAGTCGCTATATTTTAAATCTTTATTGTGGAACATAAGTTGCCTAATTTCTCCTGCAACAAATTTTCCTTCATCTTCAGGTTTTTCAACTATTTTTAAAACAATATTGTTTGAAGATTCCCTTTTTGTATATAAATCTTTTGGAACTCTTTTTTTGTTATGTGAAATTAATTTATTTGCAGCATTTAAAATTGGAGTTGTTGATCTATAATTCTCATTTAAAATTATAGTTTCCATAGGATAAAAATCATCTTCAATATTTAAAATAATGTCTTGATTTGCACCTCTCCAAGTATAAATTGTTTGATCTGGATCACCAACTACATAAACATTAGTTCTTCTTCCACAAAGTAATCTTAAAAGTTTATATTGAACATTGTCAGTATCTTGGAATTCATCGATTAAAATATGTAAAAACTTAGATGCATATTTTTCTCTTACATCTGGGAAATTTTCTAAAATTTTAATTGTATAAATTAATAAATCATCGAAATCTAATGCTTTTGCTTCCGCTTTTCTTTTTTCGTATTCAACAAAGAAATTAAATAATTTTCTTTTATGTTCGGGTAAACTTACAACATTTACATCGCCTGGAAGTTCACCTTTTGCTTTGTAATAGCCAATAAAAGAAAGTGCATCATCAACGATTTCATCGCTTTTTTTATGTCCAAAAGATTCAGCAATCATTTTAACTAATCTTTTTTGATCTTCTTCATCATAGATTATGAAATTACGACTATATTCCATAGCTTCAATTTCGCGCCTTAAAAACATTGCGCAAAAACTATGAAAAGTTGAAATAGTTAAACCATTTAAGTTGAAATCTGGTAATAATTTAGCAGTTCTTTCTTTCATTTCTTTAGCAACTTTATTCGTAAAAGTAATTGCTAAAATTTGAAATGGTTCAACACCTAATTCTGAAATTAAATATGCAATTCTATATGTCAAAACTCTTGTTTTTCCACTACCTGCACCAGCAATAATTCTTAAAAAGCGGCTACGTGATGTAACTGCTTCATATTGCTTTTCATTTAATTCGTTTTTTAATTGCATGCTTAAATGATAGCACTTTTTTATTTGTTTTTATATAAAAACAATAAAAATAGTTTTATAATTTTAAGTAATCAGATTATGAAACTATTTGAACAAAAAGAAAACTTAAAAACTAGTCTTCCATTAATAGCTTTAATGTCAGCTTTGTGCATCGTAATTATCGCTTTAATGAATTATTTTCCTTTTTTAAATTTGGTTTTAATTTTTATTTTACCAATCCCTTGTGCAATAATTGGTTTATTCATAAAAAGTCGATTCTATCCAATATTTTTTGTTGTAACTTTTGCTTTATCAGTGCTTGTTACAATGTTTAATTTAGCTTATTGTTTATTTGATTTATTACCAAGTTTAATTTTAGGTTTCTTTTTAGGATTATTAATCAAACAAAAACTAAGTTTAAAATATATTCTTGTTATAATTTCAACTGTTATTGCTTTAATTAATGTTGGAAATACATATTTAATCGAAGCTATATTCAAAGTAAAAATGATTAATCAATTATTTGCAATAATAAATGTAAATGTTGAAGGCATTTTAGAAATATTTATTCCAACTATAATTTACACTTATAGTTTAATTGAAACCTTTATATTACTTTTAATAAGTTTAGGAGAAATTAAAAAGATTTATCAAATTAATGAATCATTTAAAACAAACTATTTATTATCAGCTACTATTCCTTTTGCTTTAGCTATTACATCATTAATTTATTACTTTTTTGATATAAGCTTCTTTTATTTATTCATGTTTTTAAGCGTTGTTTCATCTGCAATTTTATATGATTTTGAATCAAAAACCCTGCAGAACTCAATTATTTTTATCGTTTTAGTAGTAATTACATGGCTAGTTTATGTTGCAACTTATTCTAATTTCGCTCTTATAAATTCATTTGTAATTATGCTAGTTTTCCCAATTTTAATTTCTATCAAACATTTAACAATTTTGATATTAAATAATATCAAAAATAAAGTATAATAATATTAATGGACTCATTTTTTAAGACATTCGGAAAAGGTATTTTATATTTCTTATTACTTCCATTTATGATAATTGGATTAGTTATCTATGGAATTTATCTTTTCTTTATCTTTATTGTTTATATTTTCAAAACTCTTGTCTATTTCTTTAAAGGTAAGAAATTTGAAGTTAAAGATGATTTAGATGAGCAAGCTTATGAAATATTAAAAGCTAGAAAATCAGAGCAATTAGCTACTCAAATGTCCACTACTAATACTGTAAATAATACTTATAACACAATAAATGTTACTCCTGATGCATTTAGACAGATGCAACAACAACAAAACAATCAACAAATCCCTCAAAATAATCCAGATCAATTAAATATGAATGAACCTAATTATATAGGTTATGAACAAAATAACGAAACTGAAGAAAATTTAGTTAAGGAGGACGGTAAAAATGACTTTACTTACTAATTTTCTAGTGCTATCTAAATTTACTGATTCCAATTTCTGGAAAATTCTTTTAGCTGTTTTGTTTGTTATTATTGCTTTCTTTGCTATTTTTGGTTTAGTTGGTAGATTAGTAGAGAAAATTATTGATTTCCAATCAAGAAAAATTGATCGTTTAATGGCACCACTTATTCTTAGTGGACTTATTGATGAGGAACAAAAATTCTACACAGTAGCAAGCACTAAAAATAAGAAATATTTCTTCAAAACCTCGCTAATCCCAGTTATTTTTATAATTTTTGCACTTTTATTATGGATCACTTACCACTCATTTGTAGGTAATTGGGGTGAATCATTTTTAAATGATACAACCGGAATTGGAACATTATTTTTCACTTGGGATTTCTCAAATGCTTATTATGTTTTCCCATTTGGAATTGGTGGTGTTGAACTTAAAAACACTCCTCATTTCTTATTAAATGTTCAAATGATAAATTACTTTATTGCTTTATTCTTTGCGGTAGGAATTATTTGGTATTTAATAAATGTTCAAGGTTATATTGCAAGAATGTTTAGAATAAAAAAATTGAGAGAAACAATGTTCTCTCAAAATTTAGATAATGTTGATTTAGCCACTATTTTTAATAATAGTACTAATATAAATTCAAATAATAATAACAATAGTAATCTTAACCAATAGATTTAACAAAGATTTGAACTACCATTACAACAATAAGTATAAATAAAGCTACATCTAAACCAACAAAAAGCCAGAAAAGTCTAAAATGACTTTTCTTTTTTTCTAGTTCTTCTTTAGATAATTCTTTTTGTTCTACTAATTCTTCTGCCATATATTAGAATCTCAAACTTCCAGGTGTACGTGGATATGGTTGAACGTCTCTAATATTAGAAATACCAGTGATATACATAAGTAAACGGTCAAATCCTAGACCAAATCCACTATGTACACAGCCACCGAACTTTCTAAGTTCAAGATACCATTCAAGTCCCTTATCGTTGCCAAGTTCTTCCATCTTAGCTTTTAAAATATCATAATTTTCTTCTCTTTGACTTCCACCAACAAGTTCTCCAACAGTTGGAACAAGTAAGTCACAAGCTGCAACAGTTTTACCATCGCTATTTAATTTCATATAGAAAGCTTTAATATCTTTTGGATAATCAGTTAAGAAAACTGGACCTTTAATAACTTGTTCTGTAATGTATCTTTCATGTTCACTTTGAAGATCCATTCCCCAGAAGATATCGTTATTTTCAAATTTATGACCATTCTTTACAGCTTCTTCTAAGATTTTAATTCCTTCTGTATAAGGTAAACGTTTAAATTCACTATTTAAAACATGATTAATTTTTTCAAGTAATCCTTTTTCAATAAATGAATCAAAGAATTTCATTTCATCAGGACAATTTTCTAATACATATTTAATAATGTATTTAATGAATGATTCAATAACATCCATGTTATCGTTTAAATCAGCAAAAGCCATTTCTGGTTCAATCATCCAGAATTCACTTGCATGTCTTACTGTATTTGAATTTTCTGCTCTAAATGTAGGTCCAAATGTATAAACATCTCTAAAAGTAAGTGCAAATGGTTCAACATGAAGTTGACCACTAACAGTTAATGAAGCATTTGCTTTAAAGAAATCATTTGGATGTTTTAAATCAGTAATAACTTTAAATGTTTGACCTGCACCTTCAGCATCATTTCCTGTAATTAATGGAGTATGAATATACATAAATCCATGTTCTTGGAAATACTTATGAATTGCATAAGCTAAAGCATTTCTTACTCTAAAAACTGCATTAAATGTATTAGTTCTTGGTCTTAAATGTGCTATATCTCTTAAAAATTCAAAACTATGTCTTTTCTTTTGAAGAGGATAATCATCAGTACAATCACCAAGTAATTTAAATTCTTCCAAAGTAATTTCGAATGGTTGTTTTCCATCTGGTGTAAGTTTAGTTGTTCCATTAACTTCAATAGCTGAACCATATTTAATATGTGCCATTTCTTCATAATTTTTATTAGAACTTTCATAAACTAATTGGACATTCTTAAAATGTGTTCCATCATTAAATTCAATAAATCCGATTGATCCGCTATTTCTATTTGTTCTTACCCATCCAGTTAAAACAACTTTTGAACCATCTTCAAGTTTTTTGTCATCATTTAATAGAAATAACTTTCTATTTGTTAAAACGTTTTTACTCATATCATTACCTCGTAAATATTATATAATTAATTATTTTCTTCTAAAATAATTATTTAAAGTTTTTATAATCTTCTATCTTCCAGTTAGGATCAACTGAAAGTGATAAATCTGCAAATATGTTTTGATCATATAAATAAGAACCAACTTTTGCAATCATTGCAGCATTATCTGTAGTACACCAAATTGGTGGAATAATAACGGAAATATCGGTGTTTTCATATTGTTTTACAATTTGTTCTCTTAAATAACTATTTGCACTAACTCCACCAGCTAAAACTATTTGCTTTACATCTTGATGTAATTCTGTAGCAAGAGCAACTTTATCTAAAAGTTCTTTAATTGCAACATCTTGGAAAGATTTAGCCATATTTGGAACATTTATTTCTTCGTTATTTTGTTCTAATTTATGAACTAAATTAATAACTGCAGTTTTTAAACCACTATAAGATAAATCAAGTGTTCCATCTTTCAATGGTTCAGGAAGTTTATAAGTGTGTTTACCTTCTTTAGCTAATTTATCAATTGCAACTCCACCAGGATAAGGAAGACCTAGTACTCTAGCAACTTTATCAAAGCTTTCGCCAATTGCATCGTCTTTTGTTTGTCCTATGACATCAAAAGATAAATGCTCTTTCATATAAACTAATTCAGTATTTCCTCCACTAACAACAACAGCTAATAAAGGAAATTCTAGTTTTTTAACAAACTCATTTGCATAAATGTGTCCAGCTAAATGATGAACTGGAATTAATGGTTTGTTATAAATTAATGCTAGAGTTTTTGCAGCTTGTAAACCTACATGTAAGGCTCCAATTAATCCTGGACCTCTAGTTACTGCGATTGCTGTTACATCATCCATTGAAATATTAGCTTTTTTTAAAGCTTCATCAATAACAACAAGCACATTTTCTAAATGTAATCTAGAAGCGATTTCTGGCATTACACCACCATATTTTTGGTGAACTTCAATTTGTGAAGAAATAACATTTGCTACAAGCTCATCATCAATTAATATTGCACATGCTGTTTCATCACAGCTTGATTCTAAAGCTAATATAATCTTTTTATTCATAAATATAATTTCCCCATATAAATTGCATCTTCACCATCATCATAATATTTTGGTTTAATAGTTATTTCTTTAAAGCCAAATTTCTTATATAAATTAATGGCGTTTTCGTTTGATTTTCTTACTTCTAAAGTCATACTTTCTACTTCGTTTTCTAATAACATTTTTTCCATGTTTTTCATCAAAAACCCTGCAAAACCCCTGTTTCTTTTACTTTGTTGAACTGCGATTTTACAAAGAGTTGATGTGTTAAATGTGATCCAAAATATAATGTAACCTACAAGTTTATTATCTTCAGTTACACCATAAAATTTTGAAAATGGATTCTCTTTTAATTCATATTCAAAGTTCTCTTTTTTAAAAGGCGCTTTAAAAGATTCGTTTTCAATTAAAACAACATCATCTAATAATTTATCTGTAATTTTAACTAACTCCATATTAATCCTTTAAATAAACTGCCTTTAATTTGAAAATATCATCAACTTTGTTTGCTTCACTTTTAAATCTTAATAAGTTATATAAAACATTTGCTTTATAGCCTTCTTTATCTAAATATTCAAGATCTCCACAAAGAACATATTCAGGATGCTTAGAAGCGAATTCTAAGACCTCATCGTTAGTTTTTATTGTGTCACTAATGATAATATTTCCGTTTTTATATACGCCAAAATAACTTCTTGCACTTCTTGCATTCATTAAACAAATTGAAGTTTTATCTTCGCAAGATAAAGCAGCTAAAGCACTAATTGCATAGCAAGGAATGTTTAAGCTATAAGAATAAATTTTAGCAATAGTTAAAGCAATTCTCATACCTGTATAACTTCCAGGTCCTTTAGTAACGATTATTTCATTAACATCTTTTGGATTAATTTGATGCTTTAAAAATAACTTTTCAATTTCTGGAATCATAGATTCAGATTGTCTTTGCCAGCATTCATAACTAACAAAATCAACTAATTTATCATCTATTCCTAAGCCAACATTTAAGTCTCTGTTAGTACTGTCTAAAATTAAACTAATCATAATAACCCTGCAAAAAGCCCCTCAAATTTCAAATTTTCAGTTTCCAACTTAAAATTTCTAACATTATTTTCATCAATTGTGATTGTGATTATTAATGCTTTTTTATAATCAATAAACTCACTTATAAATTGAGGCCATTCAATAATTGCACAACCATCACCATCAATAACTTCTTCTAAACCTATATTTTTATTTTCTTCTGGTACATCTTCTAATCTATATGCATCAATGTGATATAAATTTAAAGTTTTATTAAAATAACATTTTAAAATGTTAAAAGTTGGGGAATTAATTTCTTCTTCAACTCCTAATCCTTTTCCAATACCTTTAGTTAAAGTTGTTTTACCAGCCCCTAAATCACCGCACAATAAAACAACAGAACCTTTAAATAAAAAATTAGAAAGTTTTTTACCAAGTTCTAAAGTTTCTTCTTTAGTATTTGTTTTTATATTTTTAATCATTTTTTACTTCCTTAACGAATTGCTCATAATAGGCAACAATTTTATCTTTGTCAAATGGGAAATTCTTATCTTGCATTTCTTTTTTAACAGCTACTAAATTGTATCTTAAAATTGTATCAATGTCTTCGCTATAACCATATTTTTTTCTATGAAATCCATATTCTCTAACATCGATTACTTTAATGTCCCCATTTGGATACATTTTTAAATCTAGATCATAATCAATATATTTAATTTTTTGACTATCAACAATAAATGGTGATGCAAGATTTACGTAGTAAGTTATGCCTGTTTTTTTAAGCATAGCAATAACATTCCACCAAGAATTCTTAAAAAACACCATTATTGCAGGTTCTTTTGTATACCGTATTCTAAAATCATGTTCTACAACTTTTGTTTTTGTAGAACAAACAACGATATATTCTTCTGTTTCATCTAAAACATATACACTATCCCAGATTCTATGCATGCGTCCATCATGCTTATAACCTTGGATTTCTATCCACTTACCCTTTAAGTTATTCATAAAAAACTCCTTAAAAGATTAGCGATTTAATAAGTCAAAAATCTTAATTACTTTTTCAAAATCTTTTTTAGTGCGAATAGCATATTTCATTTTGAAATCACTTTCGACTGGAATATTCATATAATCGTCACTATAATCAATTCCTAAAAAGACTTGATTATCTTTAATTGATAAGATTACATCGATTAAAGTTTCGTCTATTTCAAAACTTTTTAAAACACGTAAAACTTCATTAGTTAATACTTTTCCATAATCATCATCATTAGAATAAATAACAAAAGTATCGTTATTTTCTTGAAGTTTAATATTTTCAATATTATTGATTGGTTTTGATAAGTTTTCACCTTTTAATTGGAATAAGATTACTTGACCTTCTTTATTATAATTTGCTTTATAGGAATAAAATTTTCCTAAGAACATTGGGGATGTTCTGCCTTTTTCTAAAACATTTCCAGCAAGATCAGCAGCTTCAATTTTTTCACCTTTATAAGTTAATTCAATATAATTTCTACTTTTTGATTGTCTTATGTCGTTATAAAAATGAGCATCAACAAATTTTTGAGTAGCATATTGAGTTTTTAAAGAATTAATTTCTTCGACGTATTCGCCAAAAATAAAACTATTAGTATTTAAATAAAATTGATCAATGTATTCTTGAGCTTTAGCTGATACATTGTTTTTTACTTGTCTACTAATAATAAATGAAGCAATTAATGCAATAACTAAAATTCCAATACCGATGTACAAAAAGTAACTTGGAAGAGTTTGAATCATCATTAAAACAAAGCCAGCAACCATTACGGCAAGTAATGCAACAGTTGTAATGTTGTTAAGTTTTTTAGCTTTTTTGAAATTTTCTTGATATTCAGCTCTTTTTTGATTTACACGATCTTGAACTTCTTTTTCAGTTTCAGTTAAATCAATTTCTATTTTTTCTTTTTCGACCTCTTCAGTCGATGGAGAACTATTTTCAACCTGTTCTTCAGTTACAACAGGTTTGTCCTCGATTTTCTTTAATGCCATATAAAATATACTCCTTCAATACTTGTCTATATTATAGACAAGAAAAAAGAAATTTTATAGCGTTATTTACTTTGCAGGATAAATCCTATCAATTAATTCGATTGGTTTACTTAAAGCAATTAAAACAGCAAGAACAATTCCTGCACTTGGTCCAATATAAGCAACATTATAAATTAATGCTCCTCTTAAAGTTTGATCTGATAAATATGATAAGAAATAAACCATTGATGATGTTGTTGAACCAATCATTCTAGTTGCAAAACCTGCGATGCAACCGATACTAAATGATATAGCAATATTTAGGAAATTTAATTTTTCTTTAAATAATTTAACTTTAATTCCACATAAAGCAAAACCACTAAACGCTATAAAATAATCAAATGGATAAGTTTGAAATCCATAGCCATCTAAAGTACATGATAAAATTCCAAAAATTACTGAAGAGGCAATAAATCCTTTAAAAACGCCCCTTCTATAAGCGTAAATACATAAAGCAACACATGATAAATTGATGCTTCCACCAGTTGGAGCTTTCCATAAAACTAATTTATCTAACCCAATTGCTAAAGCAACAAGCATTGCCATTTCAACTAAATCAAAAATACTGAACTTGTTATCACTGAAATAAACTCTTAAAGTAAAGATTATTAAAACAAGACTTGCTTCAACATATAAGATTGCTGGAAGGACTAATAATTCAGTTTCAATAGCTCCATATACTTCATCATAAACTGGTAAATATCTAAATGAAATGAGCATTAAAATGTTAGCAACAATAAGAAGCCAATTAGTTGCAACTAATAATTTAGAAGCTACATTTTCTTTGCCTTTTTCAACAAAAACACTTCTAATCCCCACTAAAATTGGAGAAATTACAAATATAATGAATATTGTAATAAACATTACATCAGGTCTTAAACTAACATCAGTAAGTTTAACACCAAGCATTAATCTCATAATTGAAAGATTATAAGTTACGCCATCGTATTCAGCTTTAATTAATGGAATAAATGAAAATCCAATAAAGGCTAAAAAGACAAAACATGCAACTATTTCAAGTACATATTTTTTAACAAATTCTTTAAATTTCATATTTCCCTCCAATAAAAAACTGCCTAAACGCTAGGCAGTTAAACATTTAAAACATCCACTACGCTAGCATTACCTAGATCAGTTATGGTCAAGTGAGTATCACACTTATCTCAGCCAGTTCTCTAGCACCCAAAAATATTATAACTCATTATTTAAGCCATTCAATAGGCTTTATTTGATTTTTAATTAAGAAATTATTTGCTTCTTTAAAACAATTGGAGCCAAACCAACCACCTCTATTTGCACTTAATGGTGAAGGATGATTTGTTTTAATTACTAAATGATTTTTATTTGTAATATATTTTTCGTATTTATGAGCTTTTCCACCAAATAATAAATAAACAATAGGGTTATCGTTATGTTCGATTTCTTCGATTACATCAATGAAAAATCGCTTATACAATTCATTATCATGACTTAATGGTTCTTTTTCTCTAACAGTTAAAATTGGGTTTAAAAGTAAGACTCCTTGCTTTGCTAAATACGTTAAATCGCCATCTCTATTAATAAATTCTTTGCCAAATTCTGTTTCAATTTCTTTATAAATGTTCTTTAAAGAAGGTGGTAATTTTATATCTTTTGGAACACTAAAAGCTAAACCCATCGCTTGACCAACATTTGGGTAAGGATCTTGTCCAAAAATAACAACTTTTATGTCTTTTAAATTGGTAAGTTCAAAAGCTTTAAAAACATCTTCCTCTTTAGGGAAGATGACATAATTTTCTCTTTCTTTTTTGATGAAATTTTGTAACTCTAAAAAGAATTCCTTCTTCTTTTCTAAAGCTAAAAAATCACTCCAATTTTCCATTTTTATAAAAAATACCTAGGATTTGCATGGTTTTTGAAGTAATTCATAGAAAACTTCATATAAAGTTTTAAGTGCTAACCAGCTTGTTATATTGTTAATATCAAGTGGTGGAGCAACTTCTACAATATCAAGTGAATCAACATTTAAATGTCTAACAATACTTGTAATTATTTCTCTAGTTTGCTCATTTGTAAGTCCAAATGCTTCTGGAGTTCCAGTTCCTGGAGCATATGCTGGGTCATTAGCATCGATATCATAACTAATATAAATTAAGTATTTTGGATCTCTATATTTTGTTCTTAGATAAGAAATTAAAGTTTCAACACCCATCTTTTTAACATCTTCTGCTTTAAAAACATCAAGTTTAGGATGCTTTTTGAAAGTTTCAATTTCTTGAGCTTCAAAACCTCTAATTCCTACCAATGTTATATTTTCATCTTTAAAACCATATTCTAAAGATCTAAAAATTGGGCAAGCATGTGAGAATTTTGAATCTTCATAAACATCACAAATATCTGGATGGGCATCAATATGAATAATAACTGGTTCTTTTCCTAATGATTTTGCATAATCAAAGAACGCTCTTTCGCTTCCAATAGCAATTGAATGATCTCCACCAAAAATTAAATGGAAACCTTTTTCTTTATATAAAACATTTTTAAAATCTTCATGTAATTTTAAAAATTCTTTTTTAACTTCAATATCACCTAGATCATAAAGTTTAAGTTTACTCAAATCATTTCCTAATCTATCTAATGCAGGAAGGGCATAACTTAATTCTCTTAAAACTTTAGGTGCATGTGATGTGCCTTTACCAACACTAGCATTTCCATCAAAAGGGACACCAACTAAAAAGACATTAGCTTCTTCTTTTTTATTCGTTAATAAATCTCTAAATTCATCCATAAAATACTCCAATTTCTTAAAAAATAGTTAAGTTCTGCAGGGTTATGCAAATAAAATTGCTATTAAAGCCATTAATTCTGTATGAGAAACAAACCCTTGAATTTCATATAAAGGACTACCATAATACTCTTTAATTGTAGATCCTTTAATCTCTGCAACCGGGCTTCCGAAATATCTTTTTACAACACCATTTTTAACTTCTAATACAGGACTTCCGAAATATCTTTTGATTCTATCACCATCAATTTCAAATAAAGGCTTGCCGAAATATTCTTTGACTACGTTTCCTTGAATTTGATATAAATTTTTACCAAAGTATTCTTTAATTGTTCCATTAGAAATTTCAAGTAATGGGCTACCAAAATATCTTTTTAAAACTGCCATATTGCTTCTCCTATCCTTATTATTTTACATTGATTTATCTAAAATAAAAAGATTAGAACTAATCATCTGCCTTATAAATAATCTATTTAATTTCAATAGAGCATTAGCTATTTATTTATCAGTAGATTTATAACATTTGTTTCTGTAAAAATTTTATTAAAAAGAACAGAGCTTCCGCTCCATTCTTATATTTATTATTCTGGCACCTTAAGGGCTTCTACCATATTGATTTTCTTATTCTTTTTAGAAACAAGCCATGAGACTAACAAAGAAACACCAAATACTAAGATGATTGGAATGACAAATGTCATCCAACCAAATATTAGTTTCATTTCATATTCACTCGCTAAAGCTTTCACTAAAATATAAGTCACTCCAATGCCACTTGGGAAGCCAATTAAAAAGCCAATGATTGTTAACCACATATTTTGTGTTATTAAAAGTTTACCAATCTTTTTGTCCTTAAAGCCTACAACTTTCAAAGTTGATAACTCTCTATATCTTTCAAAATATGACATCGTTCCTAAATTATATAAAACAACTACACCTAAAATAATTGATAAAACGATTAAAGCCCCAATCATCACATACATTACTTCCATAAAGCTATCAAATGATTTGATAATGTCGTTTCTACTTTTTACGATGCTTATATAATCGCTATAAATGGTATCTTTATTAATATCGGCTTTATTCTTATTAGTGTAAATCTGATTAATTTTATAATTAATGCCTTTTTCCTTAGCGTAATTTTCGCTCATAATAACGCTTTTAGTTAATGTTCTAAGCTCACCCGCTAATTTAAGAGTGTATTTAATATCACTGCCAAAAACAGCAACTTCAAATTCATCACCTATTTTTAAATGATTAGATTCAATTAATCTTTGACCGATATAAACGCCATCATCTTTTAAAGAAGCATAGTTCATATCTTTATCTAAAAAGCGTACATAATTATGGCTCACATCATAGATGTCCATAGCAATTGCTTCTTCATTTAATGAGACATTTGTGCTCGCGGCATAATCAGCCTCATAATAAGAAACAATTTCTAAAGCCTTTTCATTAGTGGTTTCTTCTTTTAATGAGATTTGTGATTCATAATTTAACGAACCATAATAAAACTTATTAACAAAGCCCACCATTGAATCCATCATTAAAAATGATGCAATTAGTAAAATTGTACAGCCAAAAACCCCAAATAAAGTCATGCCACTTCTTGCTTTATGGCGGAATAAATCACGAAGATTCCATTTTGTGGCAAATTTTAATTTTCTCCAGCTTTTACTATCTTCAATTTTTAACCTTTTCATCGCTTTAGGTGTATATGGTTTTAAAGCATCTGATGCAGTTCCTTTTAGCATATTTTTCGCTGATATATAAGAGATTAAAGTCATAAATAAAATAACCGCGATAACAACTAAGAAAGTCCACCATGGCATATGAATGCCCCAATCTGGCAAATCAAAATAAGTTCCCATTGAGCCATTTGGGTTAAAAATAAACCAAGCAATAAAATAGCCAAAACCAATGCCTAAAATAGAACCAACGACACCAATAAATAAGCCAAATAGCGTATAATGCTTAACAATCTTAGCGTCTCTAAAACCAAGCGCTTTAAGCGTACCAATTTGTGTTTTTTCATTGATTGTTAATCTCTGCATTGTAGTGGCCATAATTAAAACAGCGATACCTAAAAAAACGACTGGCAAAATGGATGCCATTGTTTTGCCTTCAGTAGCTTCACCTTGAGCTTCTGAAAAAGAGATGATTTCATTTTTAGTCAAGATAAGATTTGTTTTTCCTAATTTCTCATTAGCTGAGTCGCTAAATTCCTTCTTAGAAAGACTAGATATAGCATGTATTTCTGAATAAAATTCAAATCCTCCTAAAACACTTTTATACATCGCAGGAGAAATATAAACATAACCATATGTGTTAAAGTCAGGCATCATTTGATTTTCGTCAGGTGTACAAATTAAATATTCACTTGATTTAATGAGCCCTTTTATTTGCCCAGTTATAGAAATAGAACCATATTTAAGAGTAATATTATCGTTTAATTTATAATTGTTTTTATTAGCGTATTGATCACTTATCCAAATAGCATCAAGAGCGTTTTTATCATATTGTTCACCATCAATGACTTTAAAGCCAGAAACTTCATAATCAGTTGTTATTGTGACCGCGACAACATCATTTTCTTTACTTTCATTAGTTTTAATAGAAATATAACGACTGGCTTTACTTACTCCCTCTATTTCACTTATCTTATTCATTTCTTCTAAAGAATAACCAGTTTCACTTACGAGGCGATAATCCGCAAAACCGGTGGAATTATAAAAAGAATAAGTATCTTTTTCAATGGAATACCATTCACCTTGGAAACCAACAAAAACACCAATACCTAAAAGGACCATGATAATCATGGAAATAAACTGAGCTTTGTAATGCCAGATTGTTCTTAATAATTTTTTAAATAGCATAATTACCAATCCACCTCATCAACACTTAATGGTTTATCTTGATTAATAATTTCTTTAATATGACCAGATTTTACTCTTATAATAGTGTCAGCCATTTTGGCGATATTTTGATTGTGAGTGACAATAATAATGGTTTTTTGATAATTTCTCGCCATCATTAGTAAAACTTTTAAAACCATTGCTCCTGTTTCGCTATCAAGAGCCCCTGTTGGTTCATCACATAGTAAAATCTTTGGATTTTTAGCTAAAGCCCTTGCGATAGAAACTCTTTGTTGTTCCCCACCACTTAATTCAGAAGGAAATTTATCTTTGTGATCAGCCAAACCAACTTGTTCAAGCATTTCATTAACAGATAAAGGATCTTTAACTATTTCTTTAACTAATGAGACATTCTCAAAAACGGTTAAAGTTGGAATTAAATTATATGATTGAAAAACAAATCCAACTGTCGAAGCACGATAATCCGCCAAAGCATTATTATCGAGTTTAGATATATCATTGCCTTCCACTAATATCGTCCCGTTAGTGGGCGAATCTAAACCACCTAATAAATTAAGCAAGGTTGATTTACCTGCACCACTAGGTCCCAAAATAACGATGAATTTACCTTGTTCTATTTTTAAATTTATATCATCTAGTGCTTTTTGTTCGTGGTCGCCTACTTTATAAATACGACTCACATTTTTAAATTCTATTAGACTCATACACGTTCCTTTAATTAGAGTTAGTAATGACTAACTATATGAGATTATAGCACTTTTATTATTTTTATAAATATAATTATTTTTTGATTCTTTAAGAAGGTTAAATGACATCCTAATGGATGAATTTAGTCTAAGGTCTTAAATAGTAAATACCCAAATTAAAATAAAAGCACAATTATAAAACGTAGACTTTGGAATCTATTTTAATAGATAAAAGGCAACCTAAATGTGACTTGAATTGGTTTGGAGTCACGTTGAGGTCTAATTGGCCGACTGTTCAAATTCTGCCCATTTCGATAAATTGGGCTATTCTTTTGCCCAATGATTATCTCCATAAAAACAAAAAAGTACTACTTAGTAGTACTGTTCTGAATTCTGACAAGTTATTAACTTGCAAAATTTGAAATGTCTTAATGTAATGACATTAATAGTAAATTGTTATGGGTGAAATGACATCACACTATGTATAGAGTTAGATCAATTATAAACTACGCTTCAAATAACTTATCTTATATATAGCGGTAATGTTCGGCATCATAGATTAAATAATGATTACTACTATCACTATAGCAGAACACTTCGATACGTATTTGACCATCTTTATTAAAATGATAGCAACTAAATTCGTAAGCTAAGAATTTATCTGATGGATCGTTCTTATTTACGAATCCGATTTTCATGTATTGGTTAACTAATGCATCCTTATCGTTTAGGTAATCGTATTCATCGTAAAAATAGTAATCTTTCCCTAATTGCATGTCATTAGGCAAAATGCTTGAAGGAGCTGAGAATCTTTCGTTTTTTGAACTATCACGATAGTAATAAAGAGTCTCGCTTGTTCCGTCAACCTTCCAATTTGCACCAAAAAATAAAGATTTAAAATTGTAATCATAAAGGAACGCTGAACAATCCCAATTTGAATGATTGACGCTAAAATTATTTACTTTGCTGAATTCTTCTCTTCCATATGGACGATTAAATGCCCATTCAAGATCTTTTAATTCATTTTTAATGGATCCGATATTTCGATATGTATATGGGATTTCTCTAATTTTCTTTTTAATTAAATAAGCATCTAACTCATATCTGACGTCCATCATCATATTACTTAACTCATTGTAATGAGTTGCTGCCATTGCTGCTCTGCCAATATGAACACCAGCGAGGACAGACCAAGAAATCACCTCAGCACAAAGAATAACGATTCCACTAATTAGATTTCTCTTTGGTGGATAGACAAGTACATTTTGATAAAGAATAATTGAAACTAAGATAATGGCTGCTACTATAAAGAAAGGCCACATAACAGCGGCATTTAAAAAGCCTACTGCTGCGAAAGCAAACATTGAAATAACTTGTGATAGAGCAACGATAAATGATAGTCTGCGTTCACGCTTATTCTTAGCTTCTTTTATACGATTCGCTTTATTGACTTTATGGCTAGAGTATACATCCAAACATTTTTTATAAATTTCAGGACTTTCTTCTTTGCTAGAATGAAGGGTCGCTTGGAATTTTTCATTATCATATAAATTCTCTACATTAGATAACTGCTCAATATTTGAAACTTTATATTCGCAAAACAATAATCCCCAGTAACATACGCTTGAATTTATATTTAAACTTAGCATATATCTGTAGAATTTCTCAGCAATATCAAATTTACTAGCTTCAACTAGTTTAGAAGCGAGCCCCTTAATCTTCTCAAATGTGTCTTTTTCATTACCTTTGAAATATGGGAGAAGAATCTCAAACGCATTAGAATAAACAATTATGTTTATTTCGTTAGCTTCTCTCACGATCGCCGTTAATAAATGATCTATGAATTCATAGTCATCAGACAATTTTAAATAGTTTTCTATTTGGATAGAAGATATTCCTTTTGGATTCTTGCTGAAAGGTTTATAATTGTAATTCAGCGACAAAGATAACAAGATGTTTATTTTCAATAAAGTATCATCATCTAAACAATATTTAGTAGCTTTAGAAACTGCTTCTTTATAAAAATCAAAACGATTATCTTTAGAACTCTTAACCCAACAATTAATCATTTCTGAAATAGTTGAAGGTTTATTTCTAAGTAAATCGATTAAAAGTAAGCACTCTTTTGTGTGTGATGTCCATACTTGTTCGGTCTTGAATAAATCAACCAACAAGTCAATTAAAGAACAATATTCTTTTTCATCTAAATATTGAGATATGCAATTTAATAAAACAATTGCATTGGTTTCTTTGTGAACCCCAATCAACTTGGATGAATTTTTAATACTTCTAATTATCCATCCCTTTAAAGTTTCAAATTCCTTTTTGTCATTATAAAAATCATAATTAAGTAAAGGGCTTAGATATGACGAATTAAAAACCCCATCCAGACCTATAAACACTTTATCAAAAGACTCAGCTCTAGCTTGGGCCATAAACATCATTCTAATTATTGTAGGATCTTCAATGTTGTATAGGACCACTTCCTTAACATTAAACATTAAGTTAAATTGATGTCTCTTAAGCATTGTTTCAAAAGCTTTTATAATCGATGCACCATATTCGCTATCTTTAAATGATGAGAAATATAAGTCAAACCCACCACGTAAAACTTCAAATTCACTCTCAGATTTAAGCAAATATTCAAAGAAGTTATCTTTGAAGTTATTTTCATTAGAAGTTGTCATAGATATTAATGATGCGAATACATCAATTTTTTTCTTTGTGTCTTTTGGTCCAATTGAACAGAAAGCAACTATAAGTTGAGAAGTAATTTCACGAACATTCTTAACTGGTAATTCACTCAATAATTTTATTAGGTCGCTAAGTAACAACTCATAGTTTGATGAAGAGATTAAATCATTAATATTTTTTAAGTTATTATTCGCCAAAAATAGAACATAGCTTGTTAAAGGGTGAGTTGATCCTAAAATCTCTTTTTTAGCTTCTTCAAACCATCCCTTTTCAAGGAAGTCAAAAGCAATATCAATATGGGAAGAATGAGGCGCAACTGTATCTTGACCTAATTCTTTAGGGATTATATATTTATCATTCTTTTGAATTTTTGAGTATTTTATTTCTTTTTCAATTTTTAGTTCTTTTTTTTCCACTACTTTAGTGGCTCTTTTTTTTGGTTTTACGCTTATGATTTCAACTTTATTAATCGATAAAGAAAGTTTTTCGTTTAATTCAGCAATTATCTTATCTTTTTCTTCGTTGCTTTGTTTCAATTCCTTATTGCTCTTTTCTAATTGTTGCTCTTTAGAATATTTGAGAGACTCTAAGAAGTCAGAAAAAGAAACGTCTAAAGAATTGTTGGTTTTGTACTCGTATGCGTTCTTTAAAGAACAAAAAAGAATCTCTGCCAGCTTTTCTTTGAGAGAATCATCGCTTTTCTTATAAGTGCCATGTTCCAATGGGTTTCTGGTATATTGAGCTATTTTCAAAAGGAAATCACAATCATGAGAATCGAGCTTTAAAATATTATTTCTAACTTTGAAAATTTCTCTGTCTCGGGATGTTAATAAAGTATGGAAATTAGGTTTCTTATATTTATAATTAACTGGCAAAAAGACATTTTTAAAAAGACACTCATAAATTTGAATGACTCTGGATTCAAAACCGTCAATATTTGCGTAATTAGAATTGAAAACGTACTTAGATAAGTTAAGGCTATCTATTTCTTCAACAAAAGAAAGTATTCTGTTTTTCTGAGATAAATTCATAAAAATATATTCTATTATATCATTTTGTAACTCATATTAAATTAAAAACTTACTATATTAAAATGATAGGTTGTTATTAGTTTTATATATTTGCTACTTAGCTTTGATATGTTGCTATCAACTTAAACTTTAAGTAACCACAATTGTTTATTTAAATCGGTAACCACCCTGGAGAGGATTTAAAACGTTTCCCGACTCTATTATCAAATTTGCGAATTCTTACAAAATTAGACATTCGAAATTGTAAAAAAATAAAAAAGCATCGATTGATTTCGATACTGTAATTAGCGATTGGCGCCCCTGATACGATTTGAACGTACGACTTTCACCTTAGGAGGGTGCTACTCTATCCGGGCTGAGTTACAGGGGCATTAAAACGAGAAATCAAAAAGTGAGATTTCTTCATCATTTTGCAAATTTTTCAAAGCTCCAAGTCTACTTAATTGTTCAACGTTAGTCTTACTGAGTTTTGTTCTTTTTAATAAATCGTCTTTTGAAGAGAATGGTCTTTCTTTTCTAGCATCTACTACACTTTGTCCAGCAATTTCACCAAGTCCATCTAAAACTTTAAATGGAGGAATTAAAGCATTATCTTCTTCATCAACAATAAATGCGGAAGCATCGGATTTTTCTAAATCAATATTTTTAATCTTAATGCCTCTTTCGTACATTTCTAAAACAACAAGCAAAGTATCTAAAATAGCTTTTTCTTTATCAGTTAATTTCATTTTTGATGCTTCTTTTGATCTGAGTTCATTAATTCTATCATTTACTCCATCAATATCTTTTATCATAGTTTCAATTTCGTATTGATCACATCTTAAAGTGAAATATGTAGCATAAAATTCTAATGGATAATAAATCTTAAAATATCCAACTCTTAAAGCCATAATTGAGTATGCACAAGCATGTCCTTTAGGGAATAAATAAGCAATTTTATTACATGCATCAATATAATATTGAGGGACATCATGTTCTTTCATTACTTCTAAATCATCTAAAGATAATTTCTTACCTGTTTTTCTAACAGTTTCCATGATACTAAAGGCTTTTGATGGTTCAATTCCTTTAGAAATTAAATAAACCATAATATCATCACGACATCCGATAAGACCATTTAAATCAGTAATTCCATTTAAAATTAAATCTTCTTGGTTATTTGCCCAAACATTAGTTCCATGAGATAATCCAGAAACAACAGCAATTTCAGCAAAATTATGAGGTTTAGCTTCTCTTAAAAGTTGTCTACATATTTTTGTACCAAATTCAGGAAGTCCTAATGCTCCATTATCTGGTTTCATATATTTATGTTGCATGTTTAAAGCATCATCATTAATAAATAATGAATAAACTTTTCTATCGTTTAATGGAATAGCTTTATAATCAATTCCTTTTAAGTCACACATCATCTTCAAAGCTTGAGGATCTACGTGTCCTAACATATCAAGTTTTAAGATTGTATCGTGGATTTTATGGAAATCGAAGTGTGTTGTTTTCCAACTTGATTCAGTATCACCTGCTGGCCATTGAATTGGTGTAAAGTCAGTAACATCATTTTTATTTGGAATAACAACGATTCCACCAGGGTGCTGTCCTGTTGTACGTTTAGTTCCAACGCATCCATAAGCTAAAGCAGCAATATAATTTCCGTCATAATTATCAGGATTTTCTTTTAAGAAACTTTCAATATATTTTCTAACATAACCAAATGCTGTTTTTTCTTGAACAGTTGAAATTGTTCCTGCTCTATAAACGTTTTTCTCACCTAATAAATCTTTTGTAAATTCAAAAGCTGTAGATTGATAATCTGCAGGGAAATTTAAGTCAATATCTGGAACTTTTTCAGCATTAAATCCTAAGAATGTTTGGAATGGAATATTATGTCCATCACCAATCATTAAAGTTCCACATTCAGGGCAGAATTTATCAGGTAAATCATAACCATCACGATATTCATTACCTTTATAAAATTCAGTATGTTTACAATTTGGACATCTATAATGTGGTGCTAATGGATTAACTTCTGTAATTCCAGCCATTGTTGCAGCAAATGATGAACCAACAGATCCACGACTTCCAACAATATAACCTGCATCATTCGATAATTTAACAAGTTTATGAGCAATATAATAAGTAACGCTATAGCCGTTATTAATAATACCGTTTAACTCATTATCTAATCTTTCTTTAATTTCAGGTAAAGGATTTTCTCCATAATATTTATGTAAATTTTCATAGCATAATTCACGTAATAAATTAGAACAGTTTTCAATTTCTGGAGGGAAAATTCCATCAGGAATTGGTTTAATAAATTCGCACATTTCTGCAATTTTATTTGTATTTTCAACTACAAATTCATATGCATCTTTTTCACCAAGCCAACTAAAAGCATCAAGCATTTCAGTGGTTGATCTATAATGTTGATCTGGGTTTTCAAAATGAGGCATTTTTTGTCTAGCAAATGGGTACAAAGGATGATTAAATCCACCAACTGCTTGGTTAGCAATGAAAATGTCTCTATAAACTTTATCTTTTGGATTGCAATAATGACAATCTCCAGTTGCACAAATTAATTTATTTTCTTCTTTTGCAATAGTTACAATATCAGTTAAATATTTTTTAAGTTCTTCAACACTATCAACTTCACCCATATTAATTAAATATGAATAATTTTCTAAAGGTTGAATTTCGATATAATCGTAGAATTTTATTCTTTCTCTTAAATCTTTTTTACTTAAATTTCTAGCAGCATAAAATACATCGCCATTAAAACATGCACTTCCAACAATTAATGTATCTCTATATTTTTCAATAAGTGAACGTGGAGTTAAAGGAATATTTCCCATATATTCAATGTGGGATGTACTAACAATTTCGTATAAATCTTTTAATCCTTTTTGATTTCTACATAAAACCACAACATGATTTGTTTTAAATGTTCTAGCTTTAAATAATTCTTTAGGCATTTGAAGTCTTTCAATGTCTTTTAATGTGCAATCTTTAAATATTTCTTTTAATTTATCAGTAATTAATGGGAAACATTTTGCTAAAACTTGTGCGTCATAATCGGCTCTATGTGCATCTTCATCATCATAAACAATTTCAAGTCTTTTACTTAAAGCACCAAGTGAATGTTTTAAAGATGATGGGAAAATAAATTTTGATAAATCTAAAGTATCAATGGCAGGCATATTTAATTCACCAAAGCCATTATTAACCATTGCTTCGTTTAATTTTCCATAATCGAATTCAATATTATGTGATACTAAAACTGTTCCTTTTAAAAACTCTAAAATGTAAGGTAAAGCTTCTTTAATAGTTGGTTTATCAGCAACCATTTCATTTGTAATATGAGTTTTTTTAACGATTTTTTCAGGAATTTTCATTTCTGGATTAATAAGAATGTCTAATCTATCGATTTCGACACCATTTCTCATTTTTACTCCAGCAAATTCAGTGATTTTATCATAAGTTGTTGAAAGACCTGTAGTTTCAAGATCGAAACAAACAAAAGTTGCATCATTTAATTTAAGATCAGTTGCGTTTTTTGAACCCTTTAAATAATCTTCGATCATATAAAGTTCGCAACCATATAGAATCTTCATTCCAGTCTTTTTAGCGACTTCTTGAGCATTTGGGAATGATTGAACAACACCATGATCTGTAACAGCAATTGCTTCATGGCCCATGTGTTTAGCAAGTTTGACATAATCTTCAATTTCACTAACTCCATCCATTTCACTCATTTTAGTGTGTAAATGAAGTTCTACTCTTTTTTTACCTTCATAATCATCATTTCTTAGTTCATCATCAGGTAAAAGATCTAAAAAGTGACAATTTATGTAGTTATTCCCTCTAAAAGAATCAATTGCAATTGCGCCTCTAACTCTAATATTTTTACCTGGGTCTAATTTAGATAAAACCTCAATTGGCATTGAATTATTGTTTGCAATTGCTTTTACAGTAATTGCACCGGTATCATCAAAAATACCAATATTAAACATTACTTTTTTATTTTTTAATTCTCTATTACTAATTTGGAAAATCTTTCCATCAACATCAACGTTTTGTGAATTAGAATCGATTTGACTACATAAAACATGGACATAATCGCCTCTTTTCCACATTTTGGAATTCTTTCTTTCTTCAAGCATTAATTTATAATTATTTTTTGCTTCTAAAATAATTTCTTCTTCTGTTTTTTCTACAATTTGATTAAAGTTTTCTTCGTTTCCTTTAGCAATTTCTTCTTCATTAATTACTACTTTTTTATTCTCTTCTTCTTTATATTTTTCAGTAATTTTTAAATTATAAGAAAGACCAATAAAACGTAAAAAACTCATTAATTCATCCATTTTTGCTTCAAAATTTGGATGTTCTTTATATTGGATAATATTTAAAACGCTTCCTTTTAATGAAATATCAAAGAAATCACAAGGTTCAAAAAATTTACTTGTATACCACTCCTTAATTAAAGGTAATAAATCATCAAAAGAATAATTAAAACTATAAATAAAACTTAAATCGAATGTATAAGTTGTTATATTTCCAAGTGCATTAATAAATCTATCTAAATCGGCATAATTCCAAGGTGAAAACTTTTGAATAACATATGAATAATGTTTTTTATCTTCTCCAGAAGCTGAGATTGAGACAAAATTAAAATCATATGGATCTGAATTTTCAATTCCAATTGATTTTAAAAATCTTAATATTTTACTATCTACTTCAAATTCCATATTAGAAAAGCTTAATGATGTCTTTAATTAAAATTAAGACGATGAATGCGAATAAAATAATTAATCCAACTGTTGAAATAATTCCTTTAACTTTTTCAGGAATCTTCCATTCTTTGAATGGTTGAACGTTTTCTAAATTATTTTCAGTTTGATAATTTTCAAGTGCTAAAACTCTTTCTTTTTCTCTAGTATAATACTTAAGTTCTTTTCCGGTTTCATCAGCTCTTTCTGGCTCTTCTACTTCAAATTTAGCTTTTAATTCTTCATGATTATATTTTTTCTCTAATACACTTTCATAAATCTTTTCATTTTCTTCAATATCGAGTTGTAAATCTTCAATTTTTAAAAGTTGCTCTTTATCAACATCTCTATGATCATTGTTATATTTTTTACGTTTAAATATATTAACTGCACCTTCTAAAACAGTGACTAAAATTTGCCATCCATCAAGTCCTGGGAATGGTAAAAGATTAAATAAAGCGAGGTTTACGCTAATAATTCCCCAAGTTTGAAGGTAATAATTGAATGGGTTATTTTCTAAAATTGATGTTGTTTGAGTGAAAATTGAGATAGCTCCACCAACATTATTCCATCCTTTTCCAGCAAATAATCCGACTAAAGTTCTACTAATAATTGTTGTTGATTCGACCCAATCTTCTCCAGCTGCTTTAAATGAATTCCAGCCATTCCAATATTTTGTATAATCAACACCAAAGTTTAAATTATCGATTTTATTTTTTTGGTTTTTATTAGTTAATCTTAAATAAGCTGTAGTTAAAGTTGCGTTTGTTTCATCATCAATATCTTTTAAAGATACTTCTAAATCAGTGAAATTCATTTCTTCTGATAAAGAATAAGTTGAAATTTGATTATCTTTAACTTTTGGAAGATAAAGTTTATCACTTACTTCTTTTTCACTTTCTCCATCTTTTACAACATATTTTGTGTCATATTGTTCAGCAGGATAAATAACTAATATATTACTATAATCTTCTAAACTATAAATTGAATCGATTTGTGATTTAATTCCAACTACAAAATATTTTGTAACTTCATCAGTTTCATCATAATATGAAATATATGAGTCATTATATTTTTTATTGACTGCATCGTATGATTTAAATACAAATGGCATTTTATATTGTTCTTTTCCTTCTGCATCATAAGTAGTTAAATTAACTCCAGTTAAAACTTTTTTACCATCAAGTTCAAATGGAATTGTTCCACCATTTGTAGTTACAAGTTTAGGATCAGTTTTATAATTTTCGTTTTTATAAGTACTGATAACATTTACATAATTAACTTTATATTGAGGGAAACAAGAATCACAAATAAAGAAAATAATGAAAGCCAAAATGAAGTTAGTTGTAACTCCTGCTGCCATTATTATTAATCTTTTCCATCTTTTAATACCTTCTAGAGATCTTTTTCTAGAAATTTCTAAGTTTTCATCAATGACAGTGCCTTCACCATACATTGCAACATATCCACCAAAAGGTAAAACTCCAATAGAATATTGAGTTTCTTTGCTTCTTCCTTTGAATTTTATAATTTTTGGACCAAATCCAATTGAATATTCACTACAATAAACTCCAAAAGATTTAGCTGCAATAAGATGACCAAATTCATGGATTGCAACTAAAATTCCTAAAGCAACCAAAAAAAGAATTATCGATAAGATGATTGTTAATGGATTATTTGTTAATAAAACTACCATTTTTCAACTCCTCCTCAATTCTTTCTTTAATTTGACTATCTATTTTCTTAAGTTGCGAATAATTTCTAGATTTTTCAAATCTAGTTGTATTCATTATTTTATCAATAAATTCATATATTAGCAAAAAATTAATGCGCTTATTTAAAAATAAATTTACTAATTTTTCATTTGCTGCATTTAAGATAGTTCCAGACGTTCCTTTATTTAAAATTACTGTGTTTGCGTTATTAATTACGCTAAATTTTTCTTTATCTAAAGGTAATAATTCATATTTATCTAAAGTGTTTTGTTCAAGATCTTCAAATTGCCCATTTGAAGGTATACCTAAATTTAAAGCATAATCAATTGGACCAAGCATTGAAGGTTTTGAAACGTTTAAAGTAACACTTCCATCTTTAAATTTAACAAATCCATGAACATAAGATTTTCTATCAACTACTACATTTATTTTTTCTAGTGGCATATCAAAAAGATAAAAAGCTTCGATTATTTCAAATGTTTTATTAACAAGCGTTGCACTATCGATTGTAATTTTATTTCCCATTTTCCATGTAGGATGGTTTAATGCATCTTCTAATTTAATATTTTTAAATTCATCTTTACCAAGGAAATAAAATGGTCCACCACTTGCTGTAATTGTAATAGATTCTACTTCATTAATATCGTGCCCATATAAACATTTAGCAATCGCTACATGTTCACTATCAATAGGAATGATTTTTCCTTTTCCTTTCTTTAATAAATCCTTAATTAAATCTCCTCCACAAACAATCGATTCTTTGTTTGCAAGCAAGACAGTTTGATTATTATTTAATGCTTTTAATGTTGGTTTTAAACCTACAAAACCAACTAAAGCATTTAAAACATAAGCATTTTTATTTGAATTAATTAATTTAATTAATCCTTCATCTCCATAATAAAATTTTATATTTGGAAATTGCTTTTTTAATTTTAAATAATCACCTTTATTTTTAACACAAATATATTTAACTTTGTCAAATTTAGAAAGGATTTCATGTATCTTTTCAACTCTATTTCCAACTGAAAAACCATGCAAATCCCACTTATTTTTATATTTTTCTAAAAGTTCAAGAGTTTGTGAACCAATTGATCCACTAGCTCCTAAAAGTATAATTTTCATAATTAAAGCCTTACTAATGTTACGATAAAACAAGCAATAATTAGAGTAATAAATATGCTATCAAGTCTATCTAAGAAGCCACCATGACTTCCTAAAATAGTACCGAAATCTTTAATTTCATAATGTCTTTTAATTAAACTAAATACAAGATCTCCTGCTGTTGCAACAAAAGGCATAATGAATGATGCAATTAAGATCCTATAAAAATGAGCTATATCAAATTGAGCTAAGATTGGGTAATTAAAAACAGCTAATAAAATAGCAAAAGCCGAGCTAATTATAAATGAACCAACTATTCCACCAACAAATCCTTCCCAAGTTTTTTTAGGTGAAATTTGAGGACACATTTTGTGTTTACCAAAGAAAATACCTACAAAATATGCGCATAAATCAGTCATTATGATTCCTAAAATTACATAAATTAATAAAGTTGATGATGTTAAAAATCTATCAACTAAACTAATTTTACTTGAATATACTCCAGTTGCTCCACTATTAACTGCAATATCATAAAGACTAACATTTCTTAAATAAAATGCAGATAATGCACCTAAAATGACTAAAATTTCTAAAATTGAAACAGTCATTGTATCAGATATTGTTAGTTTAGGATGATTAAAAATTGATAAAGCAAAATTAACAATAATTACATAGGCAACATATCCAAAAGATAATAATAAATTCATTGAACCACTTACTAAATCATAAAGTGGTAATCCTAAAATTAAATTATTAAAAAGCGGATTTAAAGCTATTGGTAATAAAGTAACTAAATAAGAAACAAAATATGTTGCTTTATTTAATTTCTTTTCTTTATCAACAGTATGAATTATTTCATGAGTTGAAACAGCACAAACAAATAAAACAAGTGCATAAAAACCATAATCACCAACAAAAAGTAATGGTACTACAATTAAAACCATTATTATTGCGACGATTACACGATTTCTTAATGACTTTTTAGCATCAACACTTAAAGTATTTATTATTTGTTCATCGTGATTCATCTTAAATGCTCATTATTTCTTTTTCTTTTTCTTTAAATACTACTTCAATTTTTGCAATGTATTCATCAGTTACTTTTTGAATGTCTTCTTCAGCTCTTTTTTTAGTATCTTCAGTGTAACTTTCATCTTTTTTGAGTTGATCCATTGCATCTCTTCTAAGATTTCTAATTGTGACTTTATATTCATCACTCATTGTTTTTGCTTTTTTAGATAATTCTCTTCTTCTTTCTTCAGTTAATGCAGGGAAAACAAGTCTAATTTGATTTGCATCAACGATAGGGTTAATTCCGATATCACTTTTATTAATTGCAGCAACAATTGCTTTGATATCATTTCTATCATAAGGAATGATTAAAAGTTGACGTGGTTCTGGAACTTTAACTGATGCAATTTGATTAACTGGCATTAAATCGCCATAATATTCAACTTGTAAACCATTTAAAACAGATGCGCTAGCTCTTCCTGTTCTTAAAACAGCAAGTGCTTCTTTTAATGCTTCAACGCTTAATTCCATTTCTTCTTTAGCTAATTCAGCATATTGATCTAACATAATTAATCCTCCTTAATTGTAGTTCCAATGTCTTCTCCATTAACTACTTTTATAAAGTTATCAACGTTTTCCATTGAAAATACTCTAATTTCTTTATTTCTACCCATTAACATTGTAATTGCAGTTTGATCCATTACTTTTAAATCCATATCAATTACTTGTTTATAAGTAAGTTTTGATAAGAATTTTGCGTTTTTATTAACTCTTGGATCACTATCATAAACGCCATCAATTCCATTTTTAGCCATTAAAATTGCATCAGCATTTATTTCAAGAGCTCTTAATGCAGCACATGTATCAGTTGTGAAATAAGGATTTCCTGTGCCTCCTGCAAAAAGAACAACTTTATTACAATTTAAGTGAGCAATAGCTTTTTTATAGATATATGGTTCTGCAATTTTATTAACTTCAACTGCAGTCATTACTCTAGTAACGAGCCCATTTCTTTCAAGGGCACTACTTAAAGCGATACAGTTTATAATTGTACCAAGCATTCCCATATAATCTCCGTTAGTTCTATCTACTCCGATTGAATCGGCAAATTGTCCTCTAAAGATATTACCAGCACCAATTACGATACCAATTTCAACTCCTGCTTCATGTATTAATTTTACAGCTTTAGCAATAGTTTCAAGTTTGTTTGGATCGATAATTGAACTATCATCTTTACAAGAAAGAGCTTCTCCACTTAATTTGAGAATTATCCTTTTGTATTTGGCCATATTTTTTTACCTCTTTTGTTATTATAACAAAAAGGCACAACTTTGTGTGCCTTTAATATTAATTTTCTTATTTTGATTGAGCCATAACTTCTTCAGCAAAGTTATCAACTCTCTTTTCAAGACCTTCACCAACTTGGAATCTAATGAATTTACAAACTTCATTCTTTTCACTAGCAAGTACATCTTTAACAGTTCTTGAACCATCCATTAAGTAAGTTTGTTCTGATAAAGTAACTTCTGATAAGACTTTGTTAACTTTACCTTTAATGATGTTAGCAAGAGCTGCTTCTGGTTTGTTCTTTAATTTTTCATCGTTTTTAGCTGCTTCTAATTGAATCTTAGTTTCTGATTCAATAACTTCTGCTGGAACATCAGCTTGTGAAATATATTTTGGATTATTAGCAGCAATGTGCATTGCAAGACCTTTTGCTAATTCAGCATTTTCTTCTTTTAAGACGACTAATACTGAAATTTTTCCACCCATGTGAATGTATGAACCAAGGTTTCCGCCTTCAACGATTTCAAATCTTCTTAATGTTAATTTTTCACCTAATTTAACAGTTGCATCAGTAAATAATGGTTCAACAAGAGCTTTACCTTCTTCAAAGTTAGCAACGTTTCCTTTTAAAAGTGATTTAGCAACTTCAGCGACTAATTCTTTGAAAGGATCACTTTGAGCAACGAAATCAGTTTCACAGTTAACTTCGACAACGATTGCTTTTCCGCATTCTTTGCAAACTAATACAGTAGTTAAACCTTCTGCTGCAATTCTGCTAGCTTTTTTAGCAGCTTTAGCAATTCCTTTTTCTCTTAACCAGTCACATGCTGCATCAACATCATCATGACATTCTTCAAGAGCATGTTTGCAGTCCATCATGCCTGCGCCAGTTCTATCTCTTAAAACTTTGATTAATTCAATATTTGCCATTATTATTCTCCTTCAACTTCAGGGGCTTCTTCTTCAGCTACTGGTTCAGCAGCTTCGTTTTCTTTAGCAGCTTTTTCTGCTCTTTTTTGAGCAAATTGAGCTCTACGTTGTTTTTCTTTTTCAAGTTTTTCTCTTTGCATTTCACGTCTAGCTGCAAGTCTTAAAGCATTTTCTCTATCTGCTTGTCTAATAGCATCTTTCATAGTGGCTTCTTCGCCTTCATCTTTAGTGTAAGCTACTTCTGGGATTCCACCTTTTGCTTCAACAATAGCATCTGATAATAAAGTCATAATTAATGTAACTGATTTAACAGCATCATCATTTCCTGGGATTTTGTAATCAATTGCATCTGGATCACAGTTTGAGTCACAAATTGCGAAGACAGGAATATTTAATTTATTTGCTTCAGCAACAGCATTATGTTCAACACTTGGATCAACAACGATTAAAGCATTTGGTACTTTTCTCATTTCTTTGATACCTTCAAGGTTTTTGAATAATTTTTCTTTTTCTTTTCTTAAAGCAGCAGCTTCTTTCTTTGGTAATGAATTCCAAGCACCTTCTTCATCTGCTAATTCTAATTCTTTTAATTTTCTAATTCTTGTTTGAATAGTTTTGAAGTTAGTTAAGATACCACCTAACCATCTGTTATTGATGTAGAATGATCCACTTCTTTCTGCTAAAACTTTAACGATTTCTTTTGATTGATCTTTAGTTCCAACAAATAAAACTTTTCCGCCTTCTTCAACGATTTCTTTAAGTTTTAAATAAGCAGCTTCAATACCTTCTTTTGATTTATTTAAATCGATTAATGAAATACCAGCTCTAACACAGTAGATATATTCTTTCATTTTTGGATTCCATCTTTTTGCTTGATGGCCATAATGAACGCCAGCTTCTAATAATTTTTTAACTGTTACGATTGGAGCATTTGGGTCATAAGCGACTTGTTCCATTACATTTGCTTCTTCAACGACTTCTTCGCTTGGTGTAGCAACTACCTCAACTTTTTCTTCACTCATTTAGAGTACCTCCATTTGTTAATTCCTCCACTACTTCGAACTTCCGCCCTCAATTTCTTGAGACTAGGAGGAAGAATCCATAGTGTGTGTATATGCGAAAATACGCAAGTATAAAAAGGATACCATTTTATTATATAAAATGCAATAAGACGATTTTTGTGCCAGTTAAAAAACTATTAAAAGTATTAATTTTCGTTATTTTCATCCCCTTTTAAAGGGAAATAAGTGTTATATTGTTGCTTTAAAGCTTCTTTACTTACATGAGTATAGATTTGTGTTGTGTTAATAGATTCATGTCCTAAAACTTCTTGAATAGTTCTAAGATCTACGCCTTCTTCAAGTAAACTTGTTGCAAAAGTATGTCTAAGCATGTGTGGATAAATTTCAATATTCATGCCAGTTTTATTTGCTATTTGCTTTAAGATATATTCAAGTCCACGAGGTGTTAATTGCTCACCTTTTGAGTTAAGGAAGAAATAATTATTTGGGTTTTTATCGCTTCTTTTATCAAGTAATTCTTTTCTCAAAGTTTTAGCATAAAGAAGCATTTTTTCTTTAGCAGGTACGTCAAAAGGGACAAATCTTTCTTTCTTGCCTTTACTAAAAACTTTGATGTATCTTTCACTAAAATTTATATCTACAGTTTTTAAATTAATGACTTCGCTATTTCTCATTCCACTACTAAACATAAGCATTAAAATAGCTTGATCTCTAAGTGCTAATTTATCATTTCTTTCATTATTTAATTCTATAAGTTTAGTGGCTTGAGATGAATACATTACATGCGGATATTTGATTTCAGCTTTTAAACTTTTTGTCGATGCAAACGGATTTTTTCTAATATAGTGTTCATTCATCATGAACTTATAAAAATGACGTAAGGCGCACATCATTCTTCTAATTGATCTTCTATCTAAATCCTTTTCAAACAAACAATAATTTAAGTAATTTCTAATTACAATTTTATCGACTTCATCATATCCAATTTCTTCATTCAAAATAAAATCATCGAAATATTCTAAGTCTCTTTTGTATGCTAAAACAGTATTATCAGAATAATTTCTAATATGCTTCAAATAATTTAAAAATTCGCTTTCGTACTTATTCATCTAATTGTGATATAAATTTTTTGACTTCTTTTAAAGAACGTTCGATAACTACTTCTTTTTTATCAACATTCCCTCTATAAATTATACCAAAATTTGCATTCATTGGTGAAAATGTATTTATACCAGTTTTTGTAATATATCTAATAAGTGCTCCAAGCACTGTGAAAAATGAAATAGGCTTAAATTCAATATTTTTTAATCTAAAATAAACATAATATGCAGCAAGTAATCCACTAGCAGCACTTTCTACATAGCCTTCAACACCTGAAAGTTGTCCAGCAATATAAACGTTTTCATTAACTTTTAAATTTAAATAATCAGTTAAAATTCTTGGAGCATAAATATATGAGTTTCTATGCATTAAACCATAACGAACAAATTTAGCATTTTCTAACCCAGGAATTAAAGAGAAAACTCTTTTTTGTTCAGGGTAGGTAAGATTAGTTTGAAAACCAACCATATTATAAAAATTACCGATTAAATCGTCTTGTCTTAATTGAACAACTGCATAATATTCGTTACCATCATGTTCAAGTCCTTTAGGTTTTAAAGGTCCATATCTTAATGTGTCTACTCCTCTAGAAGCTATAACTTCAATTGGTAAACAACCTTCAAAATATTTAGTATCAAATGCATGTAAAGTTGCAAGTTTTGCATTAATTAATTCGTTATAAAAGTTCAAATATTCTTCTTTTGTCATTGGACAATTGATATAACTATCATCGCCTTGATTGTATCTAGATTTATAAAAAACCTTGCTAAAGTCGATTGAATTTTTATCAATTATAGGTGCGCTAGCATCGAAGAAACTATGATTTTTCTCTCCAGTAACATCTGAAATTTTATTTAATAATTCACTTGAAGTTAAAGGTCCAGTACAAACGATATTTATTCCATCTTTAAAATCATTTACATCTTCATAAACTATTTCAATGTTTGGATTAGATTTAATTTTTTCAGTTATATATTTTGCAAATTCTTCTCTATCTACAGTTAAAGAATCACCGCCAGGAACTTCACTTTTTAATGCTGCTTCCATCATCAAAGAACCCATTAATCTGATTTCTTCTTTTAATAAACCACAAGCATTATCTAATTTTTTATTTTTTAAAGAGTTTGAACAAACAAGCTCTCCAAATAAGTCAGTATGATGAGCTGGAGACTCATATTTTGGTCTTTTTTCAAATAATCTAACCTTGATTCCTTTGTTTGCTAAAAAATTTGCGGCTTCACAACCAGCTAATCCAGCACCAATTATATTAACGATCATTTCTTACTTTTTAAGGATTCAGTATAATCACAGTTTGGATAATTTGTACAACCATAAAAATACTTTCCTCTTTTTCCTTTAACAACTAAAGTACTGCCACATTTTGGGCAAATTTTGACTTCTTGTTCTTGTATTTCTAAACTCTCAATATGTTTACATTTTGGGAAATTACTACATCCAATGAATTTTTGACCTTTTTTGTTAAATCTATAAACAAGTGGAGATCCACAATTTGGACATTCTCTTCCTACTTCTTCTGGTTTATCTTTTTCTTCTTTTTTAACGTATTTACATTTTGGATAATTGCTACATGAAACAAAATCACCATGTCTTCCATGTTTTAAAACTAATGGAGAACCACATTCTGGACAAGTTTCACCTGTATATTCTGGCTTATCTTTATACATTGTGCCTTTAACTTCTTCAAAATGAGTTTCAAATGGACCATAAAATTCTTTTAAAACATCAAGTTCATCAACTGATCCATCACTAATTTTATCAAGATTAGTTTCCATTAAGGCTGTATAATCAGTGTTCATTAAGTCTGGGAAATATTTTTCTAAAACATATGCAGTTCTAGTTCCTTGTTCAGTTGGAGCTAAAATTCCTTTTTCACTAGTTATATATTTTCTAGCTAATAAAGTTTGAATAGTTGAAGCATATGTTGATGGTCTTCCAATACCACTATCTTCCATTAATTTAACAAGTTTACCTTCACTATATCTTGCAGGTGCTTTTGTAAATAATTGTTCACTATTTATTTCGATTTTATCGAATGATTCACCAACTTTAAAATCATATTTAACTGTGTTTTCTGCATCATCTAATTTTAAAATATCATAACCATTAAACTTAACTTCACTTAATTTATATTTGAAAATATAACCATTATTGTCAAAGGAAATATCTGTTGATTCGATGACTTTATCACTCATCAAACTTCCAATAGCTCTATTATAAATAAGTTTATAAAGTTTATATTCTCTATCAGTTAAGAACTTCTTCATTTTTTCTGGAGTTCTTAAAACACTTGTTGGTCTAATTGCTTCGTGAGCATCTTGAGATAAATTAACCTTTTTAGTTTTTGTTTTATCTCCCTTTAAATATTGTTCACCAAAATTCTTTTTAATAAATTCAACTGCTTGATCTTCAAATGACTTACTTAAAACGACTGAATCAGTTCTCATATAAGTAATAAGACCAGTTAAGCCATCATCAAGTTCAACACCTTCATATAATTTTTGAGCAATTGACATTGTATCTTTTGCTTTGAAATTATATTTAGTAAATGCGTCTTGTTGTAATGTTGAGGTTCTAAAAGGTTCTTTAGAAGCAACTTTTCTAGTAGCTGATTTAATATCATTTACAACGAATTTATCGCATAATTTTGATAATATTTCATCAGCTTGCTCTTTATTTTTAATTTCAATTTTCTTATCTTTACCAAAGAAATCTAATTTGATTTCTTCTTTATCAACTTTAATAATCGAATTAATTTCCCAATATTCTTGAGGAACAAATTCATTGATTTCTTTTTCATGATCACAAATAAGCTTTAAAGTAACTGATTGAACTCTACCAGCTGATTTGGAATTCATTCTATTATTAATTAAAGTTGAAATTTTAAATCCAATAATTCTATCAATAATTCTTCTAGTTTCTTGTGAATGAACTAATTTCATATCGATAGTTCTAGGATTTGCAATTGCATTAGTTATTGAATCTTTAGTAATTTCATGAAATTCAAGACGTTTTGTAGTTTCAATTGGTAATCCTAAAACTTCTGCAAGATGAAAAGCAATAGCTTCTCCTTCTCTATCAGGGTCAGTTGCAAGAATTACTTCTTCTGATTCTTTAGCTAACTTCTTTAATTTCTTTATAACTTCTTTTTTATCATCATTAATAGAGTAAGTAGGTTTAAAATCATGCTCAACATCAACACCAAGACGGCCTTTACCAGTCATGGCAAGATCTCTAACATGTCCAACACTAGCTTCAACGATATATTTATCGCCGAGATAATGTGTAATAGTTTTACTCTTTGCAGGTGATTCAACAATAACTAATTTCATACTCTTCACGCTCACTATAATATAATGAGTGTGATTTTCTTTGTAAAGTAAAAAATTTGTTCGCTTTTCCTTATATATATAGATATATAAAAAATTTTAATTTCAAAGCATTTCTTCTAAATCATTCTTATTCAAAATTACATTTGCACCTTGTTGAATTAATACATTGCATAAACTATCTGTGTAATAAGGGTAAGGAACACACCCTACATTTCTACCATATTGAAGAGCAAACCCAACTGTTATTTTGGTTCCACTTATAATTTTAGCTTCAGTAACTAATGTTGCTTGGCTTGCGGCAGCTAAAAGTCTATTTCTTAATCTAAAATAATTTTCAGTAGGTGGTGAATCTGGAGGATATTCGCTTAATACTAATCCTCCTTCTTTTATAATACGTTCAAATAAGTCTTTATTTTCTGGTGGATAAAACTTATTAAAACCTCCTCCAATTATTCCTATTACTTTTTTATTAGAATTCAAAGCTGTTTCCATTGATATTGCATCAATTCCAGTTGCTAGTCCACTTACAATAACAATATCATCACTTAAAGCAGAAACTAAATCTCTAGTCGCCTTTTCTCCATACCTAGAGTATTTTCTACTTCCAATTACTGTAAGTCTTTTTCTATCTGTGGTAATAAGTGATAAATCTCCACGATAAAACAAGACTAAAGGAAGACAACTCATCATTCCTTCTTTAAAAATTCTAGGATAATCATCATCTAAGCACGTTATGTATTTATCTTTGATTTTACTAACTTCTTCTTTAGCAACTTTAAGATCAACACTTTCTTTTTCTTTTATTGCTGTGATGATTTTGTTCCAATCTCCATCATATTTAATAGATAGATAAACTAAAATTTCTCGTCCTTCCATAAAACCCCCTTCACTATACAAGTAGGAGGTTTTTAAAGCAAAAAGGGGGTAAAATTTTTATTTTTTAAAATAATTTTAATTGTTTACATTTAATAGGATCATAACTAAATCTATGAAATCCTTCGATTGGACCGTATTTTTCTAATGCTTCTAAGTGCTTTTTTGTTCCATATCCTTTATTTTTATCAAATTCAAATTCTGGATATTTTTTTGAAATTTCTTTCATGTAACGATCTCTACAAACTTTTGCAACTATGCTAGCTGCTGCAATACATGCACATTTTGCATCCCCTTTAACTAAAGCTTCAACTGGTTTAGTTTCAGTTGGTAAAGGCATACAATCTGTTACAACGAAATCATAATTATGTTTCATATTTTTTAAAGCATTAAGCATTGCTAATCTACTTGCTTCATAAATATTAATTTCATCTATAGTTTTAGCATCGATAAAAGAAACTCCTATTGAGATTGCATTTTTAATAATTTCCAAAAATATTTTTTCTCTTTTCTTTTCAGTTAATTTTTTTGAATCGTTTATTTCTTCATTAATATAATCTTTAGGTAAAATAACAGCTGCAGCAACAACTGGACCACATAAAGGTCCTCTTCCTGCTTCATCGCAACCTGCAATAAATTTTACTTTTTCGCTATAAAATTTCTTTTCAAAATCTAACATTAATTAACTCTTTCTAATGTATATTTACAAATAATTCCGTTTCTAAATTCATTAAGTAAAATGTCTTGAGCTTTTAATAAATCTAGCTCTCCATCTTTAAGTAAAAATCCTCTTCTTTTTGCAATTTTAGCAAGGATTTCGCTATGTTTTTGAATATTTTCTTCTATATTATAACGTTTAAAAAGTTCTTCTTTATGATTAGCTAAAAGATAATTTAAGCTAGCTTCTAAAAGCTCTTCTTTAGGTAAAATTTCTTGTTTAATTCCCCCAATTAAAGCAAGGTTCATAGCTTTAGTTTTATCTTCGAGTTGAGGCTCTAAAATACCAGGAGTATCCATAACTTCTAGTTTATCAATTTTTACCCATCTTACGTTTTTAGTAAGCCCTGGTTTATTTTCAACTTTAGTCACACTTTTTTTAGCTAGATAATTAATTAAAGTAGATTTTCCTACATTAGGAATTCCTATAATCATAGCTCTAGTTGATATATTTTTAATACCTTTTTTTGCGTATTTTTCATCTTTTTCCCTGCAGAACTCAACTATTTTTTTAAAAATCGTATTTAAAGAGGCTTGATCTTTTAAATTAATTGCAATAGCTTTTTTACCTTCTTTTTCAAAGTAAGTTATCCATTTGTTAGCTTCTTCTTCAATAGATAAATCTTTCTTTGTTAATACATATAAAGTAGGTTTTTGTTTTATTACTTTTTCTATATATTCGTTTTGAGTAGATAAAGGAGCTCTAGAATCTAAAACTTCAATAACAAAATCAACCATCTTTAAAGATTCTTCAATCTTGTTGATGGCTTTTTTCATATGTCCAGGAAACCAATGTATATTTTTAACTTTTTGATTCATAAGAAAATAATAACACATTTAATCTTTAAGATTAAATAAAATAAAAAGGAGCAATAATTTGCTCCTTTTATTGTTACTTTAAGCTTATTTAAGAATTTGTTTAATTCTTGCTGATTTACCGCTTCTTTCACGAATGTAGAAGATTTTATTTCTTCTGACTCTACCTCTTTTAAGTACTTCAATACTTACAACGTTTGGTCCGTGAATTGGGAAGACTCTTTCAACACCTACGCTTCCTGACATTTTTCTTACGATAAATGTTTCAGCGATTCCGCCTCCTCTACGTGCAATAACAACACCTTCGAAGACTTGAATTCTTGATTTTCCGTTTTCAACAATTCTAACTGATACTTTAACAGTATCACCAGTTGAGAAATTTGGAACATCAGTTCTTAATTGAGTAGCAGTAACTTCTTTTGCTAAATTTTTATTCATTTAGTGCTCCTCCTATCGGATTCGTTCTCTTAATGTTCTTATAAAGTTATAAATTACAGCGGAACATTCGTAGCATTTACATGCTTAAATAATATATAAAATATTTATATTTTAGTCAATAAAAAGATTTTCAAATTTTTTAACTGCTGTTAAGTAAAACTACTTGACATCTATATAAATATAATTTATATTAATAACGATTTAAAAAGGAGAACGAATATGGCAGTCAAAATTAGATTAACAAGAACAGGTAGACATGAAAAACCATTCTATAGAGTTGTTGCTGCAGATTCAAGATATACTAGAGATGGTAGATTCGTAGAACAACTTGGCTATTATGATCCAGCTAAAGGTGTTGAATCAGCAGTTTTAGATGAAGAAGCTACATTAAAATGGTTAAAAAATGGTGCTCAATATAGTGGCACTGTTAAAACTATCTTAACAAGCAAAGGTTTAATTGCTAAAGTCAAAGGACCAGCTCCAAAAGAAGAAAAGAAACCAGCAAAAAAACCAGCAGCCAAAAAAGAAGCTAAGAAAGAGGAAAAATAATTATGGATTATGTCGCATTAATTCATACAATTGTCGACCCATTCTTAGATAATCCAGAATCGCTCTTAATCAGAGAAGTCCCACAAGAAAGTGAAAAAGATAGAACTTTCTTAATTGCAGCAAGTAGCGAAGATACAGCACATTTAATTGGTAAAAAAGGTTGTATTGCTTATGCAATTAGAGAAATTGTAGGAATTGCTGGAAAACTTGAAAAGAAAAGAGTTCACATTAAATTTGAATCTTTTGATGAAGAATAAAGAGTAAGTTAAAAAATTTACTCTTTTTCTTTATAATAAAGCTATGGAATATTTAAAGGTTGGAAAAATTGTTACTAATTTTAGTTTTAAAGGTGAAGTAAAAATTTTTGTTACTTCTTCTTTTGCATCTAAAAGATTTAAAAAGGGATCTGTTTTATATTTAAAAACTAATGACCAATATAAAGAATTAAATGTAGAAAAATCATTTAAAAAAGATGAGAAATTCTATGTAGTAAAATTTAAAGAAATTAACTCTGAAGATGAAGCAAAATCTATAATAAATAATGAAATTTTTGCATTAAAAAATAATGAGGTTTTAGAGCAAAATCAATATTTTTATGCGGATTTAGCAGGGTTATTGGTTAAAAATGAAGAAAATTTAGTAATTGGAAAAGTCGTTTCTATAGTTGATTATACCCCTCAAATTCAACTTGAAATTGAACAAGAAAATAAGAAGAAATTTATGGTTCCTTTTAATGATTTTTTCATTACTAAAATTGATTTAGAAAATAAAGAAATTATAATTCACGTAATTGAGGGACTTATATGAAAATAACAATATTAACTTTGTTTCCAGAGATGTATGAATCTTTTTTAAATTCATCAATTATTAAACGTGCAATTGCTAAAAATGTTGTCGAATTTAAATTAGTTAATATAAGAGATTATACAAAAGACAAATACAATAGGGTAGACACTCCTCCTGTTGGTGGTGGGGCTGGTTTAATTATGAAAGCTCAACCAATTTATGATTGTTTAAACGCTAATTGTGATAAAGAAACATTAAAGATATGTCTTGCTCCAAGAGGCAAAACCTTTAATCAAAAAATAGCACGTGATTTTTCAAAATTTAAAAAAATATGCGTGTTCTGCGGGCATTATGAAGGTTTTGATGAAAGAATTTATAAATATTTTGATCAAATTATTTCAATTGGTGACTTCATTTTAACAGGCGGTGAGACTGCTTCTTTTTGTTTAATTGATGCTATTACTCGTTTACTTCCTGGAGCAATAAGTGATGAAAGTATTGTTGAAGAAAGCTTTGATGATGACTTATTAGAATACCCTCAATACACTGAACCTTATGAATTTAATAATGAAAAAATTCCTGATATTTTATATAGTGGAAATCATAAAGAAATAAAAAAATATAGGCAATATCAAAAATTAAAATTAACAAAAGAATATCGTCCAGATTTATTTGAAAAACACACTTTAACAAAAGAAGAAATTAAAATATTAAAAGAAAGAGAAAATAATCAAATTCCAAAAAGCGAAATTGAAGCTATTGAAAAAGGAAAGAAATTTATTAAGAATTGATTTTTTTCTGATAAACGAAAAATCTAACACCTTGAAATCTGTAATACACTTCTCTTAATAGAGTGTTTTGATTATTTTCGTTAATAATAACAAAGAATTCTCCACCATAATATTCATTGTTTTCTGCTATGTAATTAAATATACCGTCAGAATATTCGCCTGTTAAATAAATTTTAAACCAGTAATATTTTTCACAAACCGATGGAAAAACTATACTAGTGCTTATTTTTGATAAATATTCTATTGTTTCCCGACTATCATAGTAATTGTTTTCGTTATTTAATTTTGTTGTTTCGTTAAATACAATTGGCACAAAACTTTCCGAAATTAAATTATTTTTTTCATCACATATAGCAAAGCGAAGATTGTATTTAAAATCATAAAAATTTATATCATATAGATGATATCTATAATCTTCATCCCTTCCATATACACCCCAATATTCCGCATTTTTTTTCATATATAAAGAATACTCAATATTAATATTTAAAACATTTTCATTATTTAATAACGGCCTCACCTTATAAAAAACAATTTTATCATAAGGTTCATTTCCTAAACACGGATCACAATAAATTTTTGAATATTTATTTTTTTGTCTTAATATATAATTTTCATTTTCCATTCGCAATTCATCGAAGTAAGTAAAAAATTTATCACCTAAATTAGGAAAAGATTCTCTGTAAACATAAGGGGGACACTGACAAAAAATTTCATCCTCTCCTTTCTTACAAGAAATAAGCAATGGAATAAAAAATAGAATTTTAAAAATCTTTTTGTTAATAATCATAATTGGAATAAAAAATTATAATAAACATTTTTATTTTCTTTTTCTTTAACGTTTGAATAATCTAACAAATTGTTGTCTTCTTCTAAGCTGCAACATAAAGTAGTTTTAGCTTCATTTTTACAATTCAAAAAGTTGTTTTCTTTTACACAAAAAGAAACTGTAAGAGGTAAGCTTGAAAGAAAATATAACAAGCTTTTCATATTTTTATTATAAAACACATAATTTGGAATAACAATATTAAACTATTCAGCTAATAATCTAAAATAAGTAATTTATTTAAAATATACCTTAACAAAATTTTAAAAAAGGTAAGAATAGAGAATCAAATCAAAAAAACAAAATTAGATTCATAAAAAGAAAGAAATTAATTAAGAATTAATTTTACTAACGGTTATATAATCATAAATCCCTTGAAAATAATAATAGAAGTCACGTAATAATGTGTTTTTCGCATCTTTATTGATTATTATAAACACATTTTCCATGTCATTTAAACTATGTGGCTCCCAAAGCATATTAAATTTATCAGTATCATAACTTCCATATATTCGATACTTAAACCAATAATAATTTGTACAAGTTGTTACAATTGATAAACTTGCATTTACTTTACATAAATAATCCACTTCTTCAGGGCTATTATAATAACTCGACTTATTATTTAATTTTGATTTTTCATCAAAAGCAATAGGTATCTCTGTTTTGCTAATAGTTTCTTTATTTTCAGTATCTAATATAGATATTTCAATAAACCAATTAAAGTCATAAAAACTCATTTGAAACTCGTAATAATTATATTCTTCATCAAAAACTCCTTTTTGTACATACTCTGCTTTGTACTCTACATGTAAAGAATATTCGATATCAAGGTTTAAAGTTTCAGTTTCATTGTCAAAATAAGGAATAAATTTATAAAAAATGATTTTATTATATGGTTCAGCACGTGCACAAGGTTCGCATTTTAAATTGCGTTTTTTAAGTTTATCAATATAAGTTTGGTTTTCTTTTTGTAATTCAGATAAATAATCAAAAAATCCGTCACCTAAATTAGGAAAATGGTCACGAAAGATAATGGGTGGACAAGCACCTCCACAAACAATATCGTTCTCCTTTTTACTGCAAGATGCCAGTAATGGAATTAGCGTAAAAACCACAAAAAAATTTTTTTAATAACCATAATTTAAAAACAAGATTTCAAAATCTATAATCACTTTATAATTTTATTATAACTAACAAATAAAAATTCAACAAAGAAAAATAATTAGAAGGCTCTAAAATTTGGTGGAAGTCCTCCACCTTTTCTATTTTTCATTTGCTTCATCATTTCTTTAGATTGCTCGTATTTTTTTAATACCCTATTAATGTCAGCTGCAGTTTTTCCTGATCCTTTTGCAATTCTAATTTTTCTACTATTTTTGATAATTTCAGGATTTGTTCTTTCTTCTAAAGTCATTGAATTTATAATAACTTCAAAATTTTTCATTTCTTTTTCGGCTTGAGCAAGTTGTTCCTTTGATACACTTGGAGCACCTGGAATAAGTTTTAAGAGTCCTCCTAAACTTCCAAGTTTTTGAACTTGTTTTAATTGGGCAAGCATATCATCTAAAGTAAACTTACCATTAATCATTTTATTAGCGGCTTTTTTAGCTTCTTTTTCATCTATTTTATCTTGAACTTCTTCAACAAGAGTTAAAACATCTCCCATTCCTAAAATTCTGCTTGCCATTCTATTAGGATAGAAAATATCTAAATCTTCAATTTTTTCACCAACACCAATAAATTTAATTGGAACACCAGTTACTTCTTTAATAGATAAAGCTGCACCACCTCTAGTGTCTCCATCAAGTTTTGACATTATAGTTCCAGTTAAACCAAGTAATTCATTAAATGTTTTAGCAACATTTACACTATCTTGACCAGCCATTGCATCAGTTAAAAGTAAAATTTCTTCAGGTTCAACTAAAGCTTTAATATTTTTTAACTCATCCATGAGTTTTTCATCAATTTGAAGTCGACCAGCAGTATCTAAAATTAAAACATCATAATGATTATCATACGCTTTAACTTTAGCTTCTTTTGCAATATTTAAAGGAGAATCACTAGTTCCTTTTTCATAAATATCAACACCTACTTTACTTGCAAGTTGTTTTAATTGTTCAACTGCACCTGGTCTATAAATATCACAAGCAGCAAGTAAAACTTTCTTTTTAAGTTTATTTTTCATTAAATAAGAAAGCTTAGCTGCAGTCGTAGTTTTTCCACTTCCTTGTAAACCTACAAGCATAATAATTGTAGGTTTATTTTTATTATATTTAAGTTCAGATTGATCACTTCCAAGTAAAACAGTTAATTCTTCATTAACAATTTTAACAAGCATTTCACTTGGGTTTAATTCAGTATAAACTTTTTGACCAATTGCTTTTTCTTTAATTCTTTCTAAAAAAGTTTTAATGACTTTATAGTTAACATCAGCTTCTAAAAGAGCAACACGAATTTCTTTAAGCATTGAATCCATATTAGATTCGCTTAAACGTGCCTCACCTTTAATTGTTTTAATAATTCGTTTAAATTTTTCTGTTAACGCCTCAAATGCCATAATATAAAGCCTCGATTAATTCTTTCTTTTCTTTATCAGTTAAAGAAGATTTTTCAACCATTTTAACTAAATTTTCAATTTTTGCAAGAAGATGAAATTTCTCTTCAAAATCAATTAATTTAAGTTTAGCATGTTTAATTGCATCACTTACAGCATTTCTTGAAATTTTAATTTCTTTTGAAATTTCACTTAATGATAAATTATAAATATAATATCGATCCATTATATAAATTTGCTTATCAGTAAGCCCATTTTTATAAACTTCATAAAGTTTATTTATATATTCAAATTCATCAAGTTCATTCATCATCTTCGATTAATTCCTTACATAATCCATATAAATAAGCATGTAAATCAAATAATTTTAAATCTTCTAAAGTTTCACCAAGTCCAATAAATTTAACTGGAATATCTAATTCTTCTTTAATTGCTAAAATAATTCCACCTTTTGAAGTTCCATCCATTTTAGTAATTGTAATGTAATTTATATCGATTAATTCTTTAAAAGCTTTAGCTTGCAAAACTCCATTTTGACCAGTTGTTGCATCAATAATAAGCATATTTTCAACATTATCTGGTTCATTTTTTAATATAACTCTTTTAATTTTTGCAAGTTCATCCATTAAATTAGATTTATTTTGAAGTCTTCCTGCAGTATCAACAATTACTAAATCATAATTTTCTTTTTTAGCTTTACTTACACCTTTAAAAGCTACACTTGATGGATCTTCATTTAATGAGCCAGTAACTATATCTACACCAATTCTACTTGCCCAAATTTCAAGTTGTTCAGTAGCTCCAGCTCTAAAAGTATCAGCTGCTGCAAGTAAAACTTTTTTATTTTGTTTTTTATATAAATTAGCAATTTTAGCAATTGTTGTAGTTTTTCCTACTCCATTAACTCCTACAACAAGTAAAACATTAAGTCCATCTTTAAGATCTAAATTTAAGATTGAATCGTCTAATTTATAATTTTCAAACATTAAATCAATTAATTTTTCAGTTATTTCTTTTGTATCAGTTAATTTTTCTTTTTTAGTAATTTCTACTAATTGTTCAATAATATTTAAAGTAAAACTAACTCCACAATCAGCTTCAATTAAAATTTCTTCTAAGTCATTAAAAAATTCATCATCGATTTTACGTGATTTAAATTTCTTGTTTAAAATAGAAATTCTTTTTGAGAAATTTTCTCTACTTTTTTCAAGTCCTTTATCATAACTTGAAACTTCTTTCTCAACTAATTTCTCTTCTTTTTCTTCTTTCTTTTTACTGAATTTTTCTTTTAAAAATTTAAATAAACCCATTATAATGCCTTTTTCATTAAAGCTGCTTTAGCTGCTTCTTGTTCCGATTCCTTCTTACTTTTTCCGCTTCCTCTACCTAAAATTATTCCATTAAACATAACTTCAGATTCAAAAGTTTTATTATGTGGAGGTCCAAATTCTTTTATAACTCTATAAGTAACACTTTCTCTATATTCAGCTTGCATTGCTTCTTGAAGAAGAGATTTATAATCTTTTGAATCACTTACCTTATAATTAATAATATCTTCTTCAAAAATACTAGTAATAAATTTAGTTGCAACCTCAATTCCTTGATCTAAATATATAGCACCTAAAACTGCTTCAAATATATCTTCTAATATTTTTTGAGATCTAGCTGCCTCATCGTGAGTTAAAGAATGACCTGATCTAATATATTCATCATATCCTAAATTTAGCGCATATTTTGCTAAGGCGCTAGATTGAACTAATGCACTTCTAGTTTTAGTCATTTCGCCTTCTTTCATTTCTGGATGGTGCTTATAAATTAAACTAGCAGTAACAAAACCTAAGACTGCATCGCCAATAAATTCAAGTCTTTCATAATCTTTATGCTTTGTATTTTTATCACCATTAAAAGATGAATGGGTAAAAGCCATCTTATAAAGTTCTTCATCTTTTGGCGTTATATTTACTTTTTTAAAGAAAGAATCTAAATTAGTTTTCACTTGCAAGTTCCTCTTTTATTTTATTTACGATTTCATCTTTAACAAATGAATAAGCACAATTAATAGCGCTTAAAAATGCGATTTCATCGCTAGAACCATGGGCTTTAATAACTACACCATTAACTCCAACAAGCATTGCTCCACCAACATTTTTATAATCCATTGTTTCTCTCATTTCGTTAATTCCTTTTTTAGAAAATAAATATCCAATTTTAGATAATAAATTTCTTTTAAAGGCTTTTTTAATTAAATTTGACATTGATTTTGCTGTACCTTCAATAGTTTTCAAAAACATATTTCCAGTAAATCCATCAGTTACAATAACATCAGCATCACCATTCATTACATCGCGGCTTTCAATGTTTCCTTTAAAGTTAATATGTGTATTTTCTTTTAATAAAGCAAAAGTTTCTTTAGTTAAAGTATTTCCTTTTTCTTCTTCAGTTCCTATATTTAATAGATAAACTCTAGGATTTTCTTCTTTATACATAGCTTTATAATATATAGATCCCATCGTTGCAAAACAGTTTAATTCTTCTTTTGTATTAGAAGCATTAGCTCCAAGATCTAAACAAACAAATTTTTTACCATTAATAATAGTTGGTAAAGAAGAAATTAAAGCTGGACGAGAAATACCTTTAATTCTTTTAATTTTTAAAGTTGCTGCAGTTAATAAAGCACCAGTACTTCCTGCACTAATTATTGCGTCACAACTATTTTCAAGATAAGTTTTAATTCCTATCATTAAACTAGTTTCATTATCATGAATTGCAGTTAAAGGATCAGCATCCATTGGAACAACTTTAGTTGTATGAATTATATGTAAGGAATTATTTGAGGTAAATTCTTTAGATAAAATATTTTCATCACCAATTAAAAATAATTCGACTTCATCGGATAAATTCTTTTTTAAAAAGTTTTTAACTGCAGGTATAGAGGCTTTTAATCCATTATCTCCACCAAGCATATCGATTACAATTTTCATAAATTACCTCATTTAATAAAAATAGAGTTCGCACTCTATTTATTTTTTATTCAACTCCAATTAAGAAGCTATATACGTTTTGATTACCAATACGAATATCGGTTTCAATTTCACTATAATTTTCTACAAGTTCATTAACTTTCTTTAATTCTTCTTCTGTGACGTCTTCACCTACTAAAAGAGTTAAAATTGAACTATCTTCATCAACTAAATTATCGATTACTTCTTTTAATGCTTCAATTTTATCTTTTTTGGAAGAAAGAATAGTTTTGGATTCTTTAATTGCCATATATTCGTCTTTTTTAATTGAAACACCATCAATTTCAGTATCTTTAATTGCAAATGTAACTGCACCTGATTTAACAGTTCCAATCACTTCATTTAAGTTTTCTTCATTTTCTTTAGCGCTTAATTCAGGATTAAATGACATTGCACAAACAAGTCCTTGAGGAATAGTTTTTGTAGGAATAACAACTACATTAACTTTTCCTTTTAAAGCATCACGAGCTTGATTTGCTGCCATTATAATGTTTCCATTATTTGGGAAAATATAAACATTCTTAGCATTAACTAATGCGATTTTTTCAAGGAAATCATTAGTTGAAGGGTTCATAGTTTGACCACCACTAACAATTTCATCAACTCCTAATTCTTTGAAAAATTCATTGATCCCATCGCCAACACTAGTAGCAATTAAGGCGTATTCTTTTTCAGGAGCAACAGTTTTATCAGCTTTAAGTGGAGCATCATTTAATTTACTTGCTGCACTCTTTTCGTTTTCACTCTTATTTTCATTAGTTAAAATAAGTTCATGGTGTTGTTCAGTCATATTTTCGACTTTAATTTTGATAAATTCACCAAAACTTTGAGCATAACTTAAAATATTTCCTGGATTTAATGTATGAATATGAACTTTGACTACATCTTCATCTTTAACAAAAACTAATGAATTTCCATGACTTTTTAAAACACTTAAAAATCTATTTTCTTGGAAAGCTTTTTTATTATCTACAGGACCTAAACGCATAATAAATTCAGTACAATAACCAAATTCAACGTCTTCGCCTTCACTAGCTTGTTCACTAAGAGTTGCAACAGGTTCAATAGCGCTTGATTCATTTTTATCGATGAATTCGCCAATAAGTGCGCTATACATACCTTCTAAAATTTTAACTAAACCAGCACCACCTGAATCAACAACACCAACTTCTCTTAAAATTGGAAGAAGATTTGGAGTTCTTTCAAGTGAAAGTTTAGCTTCTTCAAGTAAAATTTTGAAAGCTTCTTCAACTTTCATATCTTTACTTACTTTATTTTTTAAAGCTTCACTAGCTTCTCTAATAACAGTTAAAATTGTTCCTTCAACTGGTTTAACAACGACTTTATAAGCAACTTCTTTTGCTCTAACCATTGCATTGCTTAAAGCGATAGCATCGATTGTTTCTCTATTTTCAAGACCTTCGGACATTCCTTTAAAGATTTGAGATGTAATAACACCACTATTTCCACGAGCACCCATAAAAGTACCACGTGCAAATACTTTAACTAATGTATAACAATCTTGATCATTTCTATTAACGATTTCTTTTGCACCTGATTGCATTGTTAAATTCATATTCATACCTGTATCGCCATCTGGTACAGGAAAAACATTTAATGCATCTACTTCAGGATAATGATTATATAAATGATTTGCTCCGCTTAAAAGCATCATTTTCAAAGTTTCACTCTTAATAACCTTCATAAAATAACTCCAGCTAATGGATTACAAAACTTGAAGTTCTTCAACAAATATATTTACTTTTTTAAAAATTTTACCGTATTCTTTTTCTAAGCTATAAAAAATATGCTTACTTAATGAATTTACAACTTCAGAGATTTTAACCCCATAAACGATATTAACATGTACATCGACGACATACTTATTAGCTTCTTTTTTTACAAGAATTCCTTCGATGTAATTGTCTTCTTTTAACAAAATATGTTTTTCATCTTTGCTAGCTTTTATACTTGATAAACCTAAAACTCCATAGCTTGTAGAACATACATCGCCAATAAGTTTAGCTATCTCTTTATCAGTGATTTTTACACTGATTGTATTAACCTTTTCACTTGCTTCTTTTTTCTTGCTAGCCATGTCTAAATTATATCATATTTTGATAAATAAAAATACTTATTTTTTAAAGGCAAAAGTATCGATTAAATCGATATTTTTAACTATATATCATTTAAAACTATTATTACTTATTATTATAAACTTCTTCTTACATAAATGAATCAATTAGAAGACGTTTTCCTTTTATAATAAGATATTCCATCAACACTAAAATTAATAAATTTTTCATATATTAATTTTATAAAATCTTTTTTATTTAGATCATCTTTAAAAAGATTATTAAGATAATTATTTGATCTAAATATTTTATTTTCACACAACAAAAAAAGCCCAGCGACTTGCTATTCTCTCCAACGGATACCTTCGCCACTACAGTGCTTAACTTCTCTGTTCGGGATGGGAAGAGGTGTGTCCACTGCGTCATCGTCACCAGACTTAACTTATAAGGAAATTATACTCTTAAATTTGTTCCTTGAAAACTAGATATTCTTAGAAAACATGTCTTTCAAACCTAAACTTTTTTGTAGATCTCTATAAAAATCTTAGAAATTAAGTCCTCGTGCTATTAGTAATAGTCGACTAAACACCTTACAATGCTTACATCTCTATCCTATCAACCTCCTAACATTGGAGGGCACTTACTTCTTGCGAATGGGGAATCTCATCTTACGGTAGGCTTCAAGCTTAGATGCTTTCAGCTTTTATCCTTTCCATGGGCAGCTACTCGGCCATGCTTCTGGCGAAACAACCGATATACCGTTGCCATGTCCATCCCAGTCCTCTCGTACTAAGGACAGGTCCGTTCAAATTCCCTACGCCCACAACAGATAGGGACCAAACTGTCTCACGACGTT
>JAFUXB010000007.1 GCA_017477255.1 Bacilli bacterium | reverse complement strand
TTTTCTTTTTCTTTTTTTAAAAACCCTAGCAAAACCTGCTTATTTTCTTCATCAATATTTGAAAATGGCTCATCAAATAAATATAATTTAGCATCTCTAATAATCGCTCTTGCTAATATTACTTTTTGTTGCTGGCCTAGTGAAAGTTCACTAGGATTTCTTGAAAGTAAATGTTCAATTTCAAATTCTTTTGCAATATCTTCTACTTTTTTAAATATTTCAGCAGCTTTAACTTTGTGACTTCTTAAAGGATAAGCAATATTTTCAAATACACTCCAATGAGGAAAAAGCGCAATGTCTTGCGCAATATATGATAAATCTCTTTTTTGAATTGGTATCTTTTCTACACTTTTATTATCTAAGATTACATCTCCTTCTTCATAAAAATGTAAACCAGCTATAATTTTTAAAAGTGTTGTTTTACCACATCCATTTGGGCCTAAAATCGCTGTTATTTTATTTTCTTCTATCTCTAAGTTAAAATCATTAAAAACGGGCACATATTCCTTATTAACTATGTATCCTGATTTAAGATTTTTAATTTCAACAATAGCCATATTAATTTATTAAGTCTTTTAATCTATTGTTAATTGTTAAAACACAAGCACCTAATGCACAAGCTTCTGTTTTAAATTCAGCAATATAAAATTTACACTTATTAGGAACAGTGCTTCTTAAATATTCTTCTAATTTTGGTAAGAATAAATCGGAATATTTAGCAAGTTTGCCATCTATAATAAATCTATGAGGATTAAAAAGCATTGCCAAATTTCCAATAGTCATATTGAGATATTTAAAATTGTCTAATAATAATTTTGTAGCTTCTTTATCGTTTTTATCTAATAGATGAGTAAAATCACTAATAGATATTTTTTTATTAAATTTTTCATTATAAATATTAATTAAACCATATAGTGAACAATACGCTTCTAGACAACCTTTATTGCCACAACTACACTTTCTTCCATTATTTTCAACGCAAATGTGACCTATTTCACAAACCAATCCTGCATGTGATTCAAAAATTTCATTATTAATGACTAATGACATACCAATACCATCATCAAGTTTTAAAAGTAAATAAGTTGCTAAAGCCTTTGATGGAATATGTTTCTCTTTTTGATGATACATCATTAAACAATCTGGATCATGATAAAGGAATGTTGGGATTTTGAATTTTTCTTCAAAAATCTTTTTTAAAGGAACTTCATTCCAACCTTTAAATCCATCAAATGTAGATAAATCTTTCTTTTGATTTAATGTTCCTTGAACAGATAAAGAAATAAACAAAATACTCTTATATTTCGCTAAAAGTTCATTTGTATTAAGCGTGAGTTGTTCGATTATATCTTCCTTTTTTCGTGATAATAAATTGACTTTTATAAGTTGATGAACTTCCCAACCTAAATCACAAATTACAAAGGTTAAACCTGAAACATTAATATCAATTCCAAGGCAAAAATTATTTTCAGTGCAAATTGAAAAATAGTCGGGATTTCTTCCAACAACTTTTTCGTCTCTTTGTTTTTTATCTATGAAACCTTTTTTATATAATTTTGTAATCATTGTGGAAACGCTTCCCCAGCTTAATCCACTCTTTTTTTGTAAATCATTACGGGAAATAGGGCTTTCATTTTGTATGATTTGAAATAATTTCCACAAATTGTTTGTTTCGGTTTCTTTGTTAAATTTATTCATAAATTTATTTTAACAAATTTTCACCGTTTTCTATATCAAAAAGATGAATTGATTCTTCTTGTAAGTTAAATTTAATTTCTCCGTTGTTATATAAAGTATCTTTTAATTCACCTTTTATACCAATATTTGGAACAGAAATAACTAAATCTTTTCCGTTTTTTCCAACTGCATGGACAAGTAATTGACTTCCCATCATTTCAGTAATATTAACATTAGCTTTTAATGAACCATTTTCATTTAATTGAATGTGTTCAGGTCGAATTCCAAGAACTATTGATTGGGCTTTAATTCCTTTATTTAACAATTTTTGATTGAGTTCTGCAGAGATTTTGAGTTTTTCACCCAAAATATTAATGCTGTAAACGCCTTTATTTTCCTCTAATTCACAATCAATAAAATTCATTTTTGGACTACCAATAAATCCAGCAACAAATAAATTGGAAGGCATTTCAAATACTTCATTAGGTGTTCCAACTTGTTGAATTACTCCATCTTTCATAACAACAATTCTATCGCCTAAAGTCATTGCTTCTACTTGATCATGAGTAACATAAATGAATGTAGAATTAATTCTTTTTCTTAAAAGAATAATTTCTGCTCTCATTTGATTACGAAGTTTTGCATCAAGATTACTTAAAGGTTCATCCATTAAGAAAGCTTTTGGTTTTCTAACAATTGCTCTACCAATCGCAACTCTTTGTCTTTGACCACCTGATAAAGCTTTAGGTTTACGTTTTAAATATTCAGTAATTTCTAAAGTTTCGGCAGCTTCCATTACTTTTTCATTAATTTCAGCCTTAGTGTATTTTCTTTTATATTGAATTTCTTTTCCTTCTTTATCTAAAATTGGGTTGCCTTCTTTATCTTTTTTAATATCTATTATTCTTTTATGCTTTAAAGCAAAAGCAATATTTTGATATACAGTCATATGTGGATAAAGCGCATAATTTTGGAAAACCATAGCAATATCCCTATCTTTTGGCTCCATATCATTTACAACGACATCATCAATTTCAATAGTTCCTTGTGAAATATCTTCAAGACCAGCAATCATTCTTAAAGTAGTTGATTTTCCACATCCAGAAGGTCCAACAAATACGACAAACTCTTTATCTTTTACTTCCAAATTAAAATCTACTACTGCAGGTACTTCATTACCTGGGTAATATTTATAAACATTTTGAAGTTTTACATTTGCCATATTAAACCACCTACTATTATTTTAATTCATTTGCCTTTTTTATTAATCTAGTTGTTGTTCCGTATAAATTAAAACAATAAATATAACGATCAATTGAGTCTTTAATCTTCTTAATTACATAGAATTCAGGATCAAGACCTAATTTTTCTATATTCTTAAATAATTTAGCAACAGCTTCTTTAACTTCTTTTTCTTCTAATGTGTAATGTCCACACATATGAGTGATAAGTTTAACATCCTCTGCATTTTTAGCAATTTCACTAACTGGAGCTGTACGTTTTTCACCAATCATCCACTTTCTCCATCTTTGTCCATTTAAAGCATATTTTGTTAAAATTTCACCTAAATGACTGAGATCTGCAGGGTTTTTAACAAATTTTTCTTCAATTTCAATTAAATCTAAATATGCTTCAGTTTCAACTAAACCAAATTCTGGAGCAACATTCATTGCTGCTAAATCAATAACTGGGTGCTCAAGTAAAATAGCGTTTCTTAAATAATCACCATTGTGTTCCTTAAGTCCTGTTCCATATTTTTTAGTAATTTCTGATAATGTTGAAGCAGTTTTTGTATCATAATGTCCAACATTACTAGTTAATCTTGTAAGTGTACCAGTTTGTCCTACAACAAATAATGGTAATGGAAGATGTTTTTCGTTTAATCTTCTAAATAATTCTTTAATAAATCCTTCATATGCTGCAGGTTCAATAAGTCCACCTAAAGTTTCTTCAGTACCAGCTTCATATGCTAATTCTTTTAATCCAAGTTCAACTCTTTTTGCTTCAATATATTCAATTAATTCCATTGTTCTATCTAAAACAATATCTAATGGAACAACTGTTGAATATTGTGGATCTTTAGTTGGATCAATATGCAATAAATCAAAACCAGCGATTGCATCATCTAAATATGATTCTTTAGCAATTTCCATTGCCTCAGCAACTGGTAATTTGTCATTTCTTTCTTTATCTCTTTGCCATGGACCACCATGATCTCTGCAAAAATAACAAAGTCCATCAAAACCCACTTCTTTTGCTATTTTATTTGTAGTTTCGACAAATCTTTTTTGATCAAAACCACATACATATCCACCACCAAATTTATCACTATCAACTTGGTTACGGCTTGCAATTAAAATAACAGGGAAATCTTTTTCTTTAGCAAGTTCTAATACTGCTTTTAAAAGATTTTTAGACATTGGCCCAATACCAATGTGAGTAAATTTGTCGCCTTCTTTATGGAGAGCTTTTGAAGCTTCCATCATTTCTCTAAACGTAATTTTATTATTCATTTTCCATATCCTCACTATCTTGTAAATAATTTTCGTACTTAATCTTTCTTACAGGTTTAATACCTAACCATTTGTTCATCTCAGTAATTACTTCACCATAATCTCCTAAACACATTGGATAATGGTGCTCAATTCCACTTGATAAAACAGTATTTGTAAAATCTTGTGCATTAATTTCTTTATTATTTAACTTAAGATGATTCATCCAACCACGTGAACCACAGTTTGATGGTTTAACATCACCCATAAATTCACCAGTTAAATTAATGTATCTATCCATATCACCTGAGAATCTAAATACAGTTATTTTGTTTGGATCAAAAACCATGTTTCTAACTACTGCAGTACCAACGATTTTTCCTTTTGGATGTTCCATACCACTATAGTTTTCATCTAATGTATAACCATTATGTCTACAGAACTTAAGTGAACCTGGACCACAATGCCAAAGCATAATTGAATCATCACTATTATCAAATGCAGCAAAATCCATTAATGATGTGCTTTCATCAGAAATATCTTGTAAAGCAACCATTGAAATTGCACTCATTAAATCACCTTCACAAGCAGCAACAACACCATCATCGTTTAACATTCCAAGAACAGAACATACTGAATATTTGTAATCATCTTGGAATTTTGGCCAACAAGAAACAGCGATTGCATCGTAATGATACATATCTATAAATTTCTTATATGCTAAATACATTTTAATTGACCAACCTCTAAGTTTCATAACATTAGGGGTGCATTTAATGCCTTTTTTATCTAAGTCATCTAAGAATGGCTTAACTTCTTCGTCGGTTACTTCATTAGCAAGTTTAATAATCTCATCATATTCATGGAGTCTATTAATTTGAATACCATCGAGTTTAGTAATAACTGATCTTTCATCAAAATATAAATCATAGAAACCAGGAGCAAAACCACCAATTAAAGCAACTTTACTATTCTTTAATTTCTTAATTGCGCCTAATGCTTTAACTGTAACCCACAATCTACGTTTAAATTGAGGATCATCTGCCATTCCATAGAACCATTTACACTTAATTCCAAAATCTTTGAAATATTGTGTATTAATTCCTTGGTACATGTTATTTGAACAGAATGAATTAAATAATGTAACACCCTCATGAGGCTCTGGTATTGACCAAATACCTACTTTAGCTCCTTTTATTTTATAAAAAATTGGTGTTAAAAACCCTGCCGAATATGAAACATTTAATACCATGAAGAAATCAACGTGTTGTTCCTCCATAAATTTTACGCATTCTTTTGCTTCATTTTCGTAAATAACTTGTTTTTCCCAAGCAACAAAATCAAAACCCATTTCTTGGGCGTTTTGTTTCATTTGCTCACAAATCTTTGCATAGACCTCTTCTTTTGGTCCTGGAAATGATTTTTGGCTTGTACCAACTAAACCGATTTTAATTCTCATATTATTCTCCAATAATTTTATCAATAATTGATAATAATATTTTATAATTTGTATATAAATTGTCAATCAATTCAATAATAATTCATTATTTATAAAGAAACTTAATTGCTTAAAACAGAATTATTTCGCAAATAAACTATGACTAAGCATGAAAAATAACAAAAAGAAAGCTTTTAATAAAAGGTACCCTTTTCCTAATGTCTAGAATTTGGGGTACCTTTAACATTTATTTTAAGCTAAGAGCTTTTTATTTCTTGTGAACTAAATGGGGTTCAGTACATCATTCGCTTGTTTTTATTTCACTAATTAATTTAATTCTTCTTTTTTCTTTATTAATTTAGTATTAATTAAAATTTCATTTCCAATAAATAAGAAGATTAGCATAATAAGTGATCCCATTGAAACATCACTTAAGTAATGAGCTGCTGCCATAATTCTTGATACACAAACTAAAACTAACCATAAAGCTGCAAAATAGAATAATGGCAAATGGAATTTTTCATATTCTTCATTCATTAATGGGAAGAAAGTAACACCTACTACAAATAAAGCAGCTCCACAAGCATGTCCACTTGGGAATGATTTAAATTCTTCACTCTTAATATTTAAAATTTCCATTAATTCTTTATAATTTGTACATCTTTGATACCATGGATAAAAATCAATACCATAAGCGTAAACTGCTCTATATCTAGGTCTATGGAAAATACTTTTTAATACTGTTGTTCCACCAATTAAAGCAAGAGCTGAAATTATTCCAACAAGGACAAAAACAATCCAAATCTTATCGTTTTTGCATTTAGTTGTAATAAAATAACCTAAAACTGTTATTCCTGCTACAACTGGAGTACTAATTAAATAACCAATCCATTTTGGTGCTTTTCCTTCAAATCCATTAGCACCAAAAAATTCTCTTCCTATATAAAAGATTGGAACACCAACAAAAGCAATAGCAGCTAAAATAAAAATAATTTTAACCCATACTTTTTCATATTTTTTAATTCCTAAAAATAAAAATCCACCACCAATAAAAGCTAAAACTCCATATCCAGGAATTAAACCAATATGGGGCATTAAAATTGCAAAGTTATTTGAACTACTTGCTATTAATTGAGAAATATTTAAATCTAAAAAACTTCCAATTATAAAAGTAATTAAGAAAACTCCTATTAAAATAAGAATATGTAAACGCATTTTTTCCATAAATATATACCTCTTAATATTGTTTATAATCAATTTATTTTTAAAAAAATAATTTAGATTTGCAGGGTTTTTCAAATTTTCTGCTTTAATTAGCTCCTATAATACATATACATGGAATATCTTTCGTATATGCAATCCATCCAAGGAATAAAATTAACAGTTTCATTTCTTCCAACAATAGTCAAAACTAATTTGCCAGTTGAAACATCTCTTGTTACATAATCATTAATATTTTCTTTATCAAATCCATTAATATAAATGGTTTGTGATAATGGCCCAGTATATTCGCCATCAAAATATACCCAACCTCCATTTTTATATGTTTGTGATTGATTTGTTGAAATATAAACGTCTCCAGTTTGTTTTCCTAAATTAGCAACACACATTAATGGGCCATAGAATAAAGCATAACTATTTGAAGTTCCTTTTTGAGCTTCAAGTCTAGCTTTCATTGGAAGTTCAACTATTAAATCATCTGATGATGACCATGTCTTATCTACAATAATATAGCCGTTGTCATCAACATTATAATCAATTTCGCTACCATTTAATTTTAAAATAGGAGTTGTCCAGCTTGGTTTTCTAAGTCTTAAACTTTGTGGACCACTATTTCTAAAACTAATATGTACTTTTTCATCAATAAATAAGTTTCCTTTTATTACTAATGCATTACTGTTTCCAAATTCATAAGAAATTGGATTATACATATCAACAAAAACTGCATCATTATTTTCATGAATATTTCCATAAACTAACTTAGAGAATGTTTCTTGTCCAGTGCAACAGCAACACCAGAAAGCGTCTTCTGCAGCACTAAAAATCTTATGATATCCGAAATTAGTTGGGTTTGGATATGTTTTCCCACCAGTACTTGGATCAATTGAGGCCATAATGTGGTTATAAAATACATTCTCAAAATAATCCATATAACTAGCTTTACCAGTCCATCTATATAAATAATTAGTAAGCATTAACATGTTGTATGAACAACAAGTTTCTTCGCCATAACAACATTGACTAGTTACACCTGGTTTTTCAAAATGTTCATCTTTACTTACTCCACCATTTACATAACTCATATCATTTTTAATCATATTAAAGAAGTTTTCACATATTACTCTATAATATTCACTACCAGTAACTTCATAAGCTATCGCACATCCTAAAATCTTTGGAATTGTTGTATTTGAATGTATTCCTTGTAAACAATTAACGTTTTTATATAAACTATCTAAAAGACTTTCTTGTTCAAAAAACCTTGCAGTTCTCAGATATTTTTTATCATTTGTTACTTTATAAGTTAAATATGATACTTCTGGCATACCACCATATTCAAATCCTAATGTATTGCTTCTTTCTGTTTCGTTTAAACTAGAAATTTCATTATATACCCAATCACTAGCATCTATTAACATAGTTAAAGCTAAGGCTTTAAGATCTTCATCTGGAGCATAAGTATAAACATCATAACACATCATTAAATTCTTATGATACATATAGAAAGGAACCCAAGCATTAACTCCACCAATTGGTATTTGTCCATGAATTCCATCACCACCACTTACAGCAGTTGTTCCGCTTTCAACAGCTTTCATACATAAATGAGTAAATCCACATAAATATCCTTTTTGTTCTGGATATTTTTCACCATAAGCAACTTGACACTTTCTAATTTCATTTAACATGTAAGTTAATCGTTTTAAAGGTGTGTTATATGCATCTTTTGCTGTTGATGCAACATAATTTGGTTTAGTTAAAGCATATCTAGCTAAAGCTCCGACGTATTGTGATTCAAATTGGCTTGCTCCACCACTACTAGTCGAAATCCAACCACCATAACTACTAACTCCTTTAGTAGGTAAACCAGCATTTAATCTATAGTTATATAGTAATCTTTCAGTATTTAAACTAAACATATAATCAATGTTAGATAGCATTGTTTCATTAAAATAACTTGAATCGTCATAAGTAACTTTATCTAAACTTGCATCTTCTACATATCTTTCTACTTTATTTCGTTTTTCTAAGACTATATCAAACTTTTTAGTCATACTCACTTCACCTCTTGTAAATGTAACATTAAATCCAACTTCATGTCTTTCATCGTCTTTATAAATATTTCCATATGAATCAATTAAGTCTGGATTATCACTTGAATAACTTAATTTAACTCCTTCTACTCCATATGTTGGTAAATTAAGTAAAGTTTCATGTTTATAAGTTAATTCAAATTCATTCATTGCTTTATTAACTGCTTCATTATCATCTTCTATAGAAATAACATTATTTGCTAACATTACTTCTTTTTCACTTAAAGCTACACTATACATTTTAAAATTATCTATATAAGCACTTAATGGTTTATCATTATAAAAATCAGTTCTACCAATTGTACATGTTATATCTGGATAATAATATTCAATTACTGGATCATAAGCATAATCTAAACATTCAGCAACAGGTACACCATCAACATATATGATACCTTTTTCTTTATTTGCAGTAACTGTAATATTAATCCACTTATCTGTAGGTACTTTATAACCAGATTTTAAAACAATGTGTCTAACTTTTGCTTCATTTGGTACCCATTCAAGTTTTAAATCATTAACATCACTAAATCCAATAAATAAAGCAAAATATCTTTTACCTTTAATAGAAAATTCAAATACTCTTTGGTATCTATCTTGAGAATTAATCAAATAAATATCAGTTGAGACAGTTATTTCATTATGTCCCATATAAACTTGTTTTGGTAAAGTTAATGAAGTTCTTCCACTAACTTGATTATTTTTAACTGAACCATCTAAATAAAGAACTTCTTTATCATCTTTTGTAGCAAATTTAACATTTCCTTGTGGTTTTACATCAAATCCTCTAATTTCTTCATCATATGATTCATTAAATTCATAATAAGTAGTTAAAAAATCATCATATGTTAAATCAAATTCTTTAATATAATCTTTTTCACTTAATTCACTTTTATATACTCTAAAATCACTTATTTTAGCATTAAAATCTTTAGTAGTATTTACTAATGGGTTATTTCCTATATAAAAGAATTCTGCTCCTTTATCCTTTATATTATAATCACCTTCAAAATGGAGCATTAATTTACCATTTTGATATACATTTAAATAATTAGATGTAAATGTAAATCCTATAAGTTGCCAAGCTCCAGCAGGTGATTGTAATGTTCCACTAATTGGTGTATTTTCCCAATATGTATCATAACTTATAGGAGCAAGAGTTAAATTTTTCTTTTTTTGACCAGGAAGTTTAGAATTAATTGAATATCCAAACCAAGTTGTTCTATCAAATGGTGAAGGATAAAAATATCCATCACTAGAATATCCAAATGAAAATAATGGGGATTGATCATTAAAATCCTCAATGTTTTCAGGCATTAATACCCATGTAGCTATTGTGGTCACATCATTTTCTAATATTTCAGCAGGTAAAATTAAATAAGAATCGTCATAAGATGCATTTTCAAAAGATAATATACCTGCATCTTTATGATGCTCTTTTTCTAAAGTTACATTGCCTCCTGTAACTTCAGCATCTTTAAATTCGTTTTTAACATTATTTTCTTTAATACTATTTAAGAATTTTAAGTTATAGATTAAATCTTTATCTTTAGATTCTTCTTGATCACTAGGTTGAGTATTATCTTTCTCTGGTTCTTTTCTTGTGCACGAAACAAAACTACAAATCATTAAAAAACTTGTTAATAGTAACAATAACGATTTCTTCTTAATCATTTTAATGACTCCATAAATTAGTAATTTTATGAAAAATAGCTGAGTTCTGCAGGGTTTTTATAAAAAACTAAGCTTTTGGAGCATATGTATATGATGCAGTAATTGTTACATCAGTTCTATCAGCTTTCATAGTTGCGCTACTTAATAAACCGAATTCGTTGTAGCACATTACATTTTTCCAATCTACTTTATTTCCTTCTTTATCTATGGTTTGATTAATTTCAACCTTTAAAGTTTCATGTTTTTGTAAATTATTGATGAAGTATTTAACAGTTCCATCTGATTTATCTTCATCATCATCTTTTTCTATTTTAAATTCTTCCATCTTATCAGCTGGAGTGCCACACATAAATGCAACCATTAAACCTAAACCAAGTTTTTGTTCATCGGTTCTTGTATCTTCTGGATCATCAAAATTAGTTGATTTTTCTTTATCTACTTCTAATTCCTTTGTTTCTTCACTATAAACAAGTTCCATGTGAACTTTTGCACTATATGTTTCATCAGTTTTTTCATCAAGCATTGTTCCATTCATATCATAGACAACTTTAGTAAAGAATTGTTTTTCTTGCTCAACTTTTAATTCTTCTGCTTTTTGATGCCATTCAGTATAGCTAACTTCTTTATCTCCTACCTTATTAATTAAGGCACAACCAGTTAAAGATAAAGTTGCTAAACATAAAAGAGTTTTGTTAATAATCTTATTCATAATTTTTCCTCGCTTTTTATAAATTATAACCTTTTATTTTATAAAAATAAATGAGGCCATATTTTTAATACTAAAAAATATTTAAAATATTTAATGCTTTAAATGAAAATTTCAAAAAAGACCTCAGATCTGAGGCCTTTTCGAAAATTTTTCTATATTAATTAACCTTTAACTACAGTTCTAGTAACTGTTACTCCATCTGCTTCACTATATGCAAATACATAAGTTGTGCATGTTTTGAAAATTGGCATGTTAAGTTCACTAACTAAACATAATTTGTCATCAACATATCTACAAACAAATGCGTTTGTTGGAGCAAACATCTTATCGTTTTCATAGCTTTGAAGTAAGATATTTCCATTTGCATCACTAAATTTTGAAGTAATAGTGTATTCAGTTTCTCCATCTTTATAAGTAGCTGTTAAACCATCTAAATTATTAAAGACTGAATCAAGTCTATCACCTAAAGTTGTTAAGTTTTCTTTATCAGTAACTGGAGCAACTTTAATTGTGCTAACTTTTTCATTTTCATCTAAAGCAGCAACAATATAGTGAGCTGATGTTGTAAGTTTAATTTCATTTTCTTCTCTTTCAACATCAACAATGTTTTCACTTTTTTCATTAACTATAACAACAGTTTTTGAAATAAATAATGTTGTATTTGAAGTTTTATCTCCATAACCACCATTTAATAAGAATAAATTGTGATCTACATAATATAAAGGACCAATCTTATAAGCATAATTTAATAAAGTAATAGCAAGTGTGCTTGTTGAACTAACACTTACATTAAGCATAAATTGATTATTACTATTTTTACCAAATGAATACTTATATTCATCTTGTTTAGAAACATCTTGTTGATTTGGAAGTAATAATTTTCCATCTTCAGTAAAGGTAATAGTTTCTACTCCATTAGTTCCTTCGTAAGAATAATCACCGACAAATTGTTCAAAAATTGGTGAACTTACATAATATGAAAGTCCTGAAATTGAACCACCACTAACTGAATATACTTGATAAACTCCATTAAATTGAGGAATAAAGAATTTATTTCCACCAAGGAATCCATAAATATAACCATTTTGTGTTTGCAAAAGTTCAAGTGAGTATTTAACTTCTTCACCATTATATGTAAGTTTTAAATCTTCAAATGTAAATGTATCAGTACCATTATTTGTAAAAGTACCTTCAGCATTTTCTAAATATTGTTTATCAAGAACTAATGAGTAATCTGTATCACTAGTAAATAAAGCAAATAAACCAATTTCAGGATTAATTAATGATAATGATCCTTTTTCTGATTCTAAAGTTAAACCATATTCTGGACTATAAACTATTTCAAAATTAATTTCTTCAGCTGAGAAATCAAAACTAAATTCTTCGGTTGTAGTACCAAAATTAACAAAATCTCTACCAAAATAATTGAAGATTGCATTGTAATTAAAGTAAAGAGCTTCACTAGATTCTTCTTCAGTTTCTTTAACAACATTATAGAAAATGTCGCCAAGTTTCATGACTTCTACTTTTTCACCTGCACTAGATGTAAATGTTAATTTAGCATAAACTTTATCACTAGCAACTATTTTATACTCAACTGATTCATCATTATATAAAACAGTTTCAATATCGTTCCAGTCTTCATCCATCATAAGACCAAATGTAATCTTGTCTTGTAATTGACCATCAGTAACAATAATTCCACCGCCGTATTCAATATAACCAGCATCATAAATTGAATCAAATGTTGAAACTGGCGAGAAATAATAATCTTTTTCACCTTCAACAACTACAAGTGATGAAGCATTGATATAAAGTTCTTTATCTTCTTTTCCATCTTCTTTAACACTGACAACTAAGCCATTTTCAGTATTGCTATAGCTTACTTGAACTTCGTTTTCATTGACGTAATAATGAATCTTTCCATTTTCATCAAAGTCATATTTATTTTCATAAAGTGTGCCTTCTTCATCAACGATATCAGTGAAATAAATTGAAGCATCAGCATAGAAATAACCATAATCTCCATTTGGATCAACCATGTCGATTACGCCATCTTTTGGTAAGGCATATGTACCTTCAAAATAAGCTTCATCACTACTATCATAAATGACAGCACCTTTCTTATAACCTTGTTTAGTTTGATAGAAACCACCTTGTAATACAAAACCTGTAAATCCATAGCTTCCATCATAATATGAACCTATAGTATAACCTTCATAATCAAAATCATACATGCTATCGAAGAAATAAACATAGTTTGTAGGACTTAAATCTTCTGAAGAAAGTCCATTATAAGCACCAGCAAATTCACTAACTTGTGGTCTATAAGTACCAACTTCTTTATATTCGCCATTTTCAGTAATTTCTAAAAGAACACTACCGAGTAAAGTTTCTTCATCATCGACAATACTAAGTCTTGCAGCGACTTCATTATGTTCAAATCCATAATTAACATAAGTATTTGTAACTTCTTCAAGTTTAATTAAATTACCTTGATCATCATAAATTTTCTTAAATACAGTTTCTTCTGAAATTGAAGTAACATAGAAAATTTGATCTTCACTACCATCAAATGATGAAACAACTAAATTACCTTCACTAACTGTTAAAAATCCTAATTCATTGCTAATAAATGTATCTAAAAATACACCATATTCTTCTGCAGTTAATGTTTCATAATCTTTGATAAGAACTTCTAAAGATCCTGAAATATAATTATCTTTTGATGCAGTAATTGTAACAGTACCAGCAGAAACACCTTTTAATTGTCCGTTTTCTGAAACTGTAGCAACACTTTCGTCACTTGAACTCCAAGTAACACCTTCTACACTTGCTTTTAAAGTGGTAACACCACCGACACCCCATTCTGTATTTCCAGAAATCTCAATTTTTTCAGCTGATTTCTTAGAACATGAAGCAAGGGAAGCTAAAGCAAGAGCACTAAACATTAATATTTTGCTAAACTTTTTCATACATACCTCCGCAAACGTTTAAATTATATCGTAAGTGTCAAAAAAGTAAAATAATTTACTAAATATTTTAATATTTAGTTAATTTCTTAATATTCCTATTTTTTTATTTTGTTAATAGTTTAAAATAAATGAAGTTATGGAGGGATTATGAGTAAAGTAATTTTGATAGGTGGTGGCTCTGCCAGTGGAAAAACTTATGTTTTAAAAAAGGTACTTTCTAAAATACCTTCAGAAAAAGTATGTTTAATTTCATTAGATGATTATTATAAAGATTTGTCTGATATGCCTTTTGAAGAAAGAACAAAAGTAAATTATGATCATCCAAAAGCATTTGATTGGAAATTAATGAATGTTCAACTTAAAGAACTTAAAAACGGAAATCCAATCGAAAAACCAATTTATGATTTTACAATTCATACTAGAAGCAATAAAACCGAAATTGTTGAACCAAAAGAATTAATAATAATTGAAGGAATTATGGCTTTAGTTAATAAAGATTTAAGAGCACTTGGAGATTTAAGTGTTTTTATCAGTGCTTCAAGAGAAAGAAGACTTGTAAGACGAATTGATAGAGATATAAAAGAAAGAGGTAGAACTTACGAAAGTGTTGTAAAACAATATTTTGAAACTGTTTTACCAATGTATGAAGAAATCATTGCTCCTTCTCAATATTATGCAGATTTAATTATTAATAACGATGGATATAGCGAAAAATCTATTGATGTTTTAGCAAGTGTATTAATGAATATGCTAGAAAAATAAGTAAAAACCCTGCAGAACTAAACTATTTTTTTAAATATGGCAAATTTACTTAAAAAACACCAAGAGTATTTAAGAGACATGACTTCAGGAAATTTATTCCTAAAAATCATTCTTTTTGCTATACCTTCAATGTTTGCAACTATAATGCAACTTTTATATGTTTCAATTGATTTAACTACAGTTCATTATGGAGATAGCGCTGAATCAATGGGGGCAATTGCATCAAATAATGCACTTATTAACCTAATAGTTATTGTTTTTACTGGTATTGCAATTGGTTCAAATGTTGTTTTATCTGAAGCTAAAGGTGCAGATAATAAAGAAAAAGCTGAAAGGGTTGTTCATACTTCAATTTTATTTTCAGTTATAACCGGGATTATCGTTGGCATCGTAGGTTTTTTCGTTTCAGATAACCTACTTGTTTTAATGGGAACTGAAGAACATTATCTTACAAAAGCAGCTTTATATTTAAGAATTTATTTTGCTGGACTTCCATTTTTAATGGTTTTTAATTATGCTTCACAACTATTAAGAGCTCAAGGTGATTCAAGAACTCCTTTTATTGCTTTAACAATTGCAGGATTAATTAATGTAGGTTTTGACTGTTTATTTGTATTTCCTTTACATATGGGTGTTGCTGGTGTAGGTTTTGCAACAATTATTGCTGAAGGAATTAGTGCAGCTATTTGTGTATTTGTTTTAATTAAAGGCAAAAATAATTATGTAAGTTTAAATCCTAAAAAACTTAGAATTCATAAAGATGCTTTAATTGATATATTAAAAGTTGGACTACCTGCAGGTTTGCAAGGTTTTTTCTTCTCTTTACCAAATGTTTTTATTCAATCAAGTTTATATTCAATTAGTCCAGGAAACGCAAACTTAGAAAACGGTGCTAGTGCAGGATCAAATGTTGAAGGTTATTTCTATGCAATAACTGATGCAATAAGTGTTGCAATGATGACTTTTATTGCCGCTAATGTTGGAGCTAAAAAACCAGAAAACATCAAGAAATGCGTCCTTTATGGCTTCATTTGGGGTGTAATTGCTTGTGCCTTAATTGCATTAATTACATTAACTTTAAATAGACCAATATTAAGATTATTTGTTGATAATGAAGAAGCTTTACAAGCAGGATATGAAAGACTGTGTTTATCTGGTTATTTATATATTTTCCAATTTACTATGCATGGTAGTGCTGCTATTTTAAGAGGTTTAAAAAGATCAAATCTTCCAATGTTTTCAACTCTTATATTCTGTACAATAGTTAGAATTATTTTAATTTTAACTTTATTTAAAATGGACTACTTCCACACTCTTACTTGGCTTTATGCTTTATATCCAATAACTTGGGCACTTGCTACTTTTTCAAATATTGGTGGTATTTTAATATTAGTACCGAAAGATTTAAAAAGGTTGCAAAATACTGAAATTTCTCAATAACCCTGCAGAACTCAACTATTTTTCTTAAAAATAAAATATTTTTAATTTGTCGAAATAATATCAATTGTATTTGCTTTGTAATTATGGTTTGATTTATGGGCGAGGAAAAATTATGGGTTATCATTTTTTTGATTATAAAGGCTTTATTCCTGAAGAATTTAAACATGATATGTTTAGCATTCCTCATATCATCTTTATTGTCTTAGCTTTTGTAGGCGTAGGATTAATTATTGCCTTTGGTAGAAAAATTAAAAAGGAATATGCAGGCATTTATTTAAAAATAATGTCATTTGTAGTTCTTATCTTAGA
>JAFUXB010000006.1 GCA_017477255.1 Bacilli bacterium | reverse complement strand
GCTGGTAGAGCGGAGGACTGAAAATCCTTATGTCCCCGGTTCGATCCCGGGTTGGGCCACCACTTGTTAGACTTAAAAAGACGCTTCTATAGCGTCTTTTTTTCATTTATATATAATTTTAATTAAATCTTTAATAAGAATGTTTTGTAAGCCTTATAAGCTTCAAATACGTCAGCTTTTGAAACAAGTTCAAGTGGAGCATGCATATTTAAAACAGGAATACCTGCATCAATTACATTAATATCTAAATTAGCTAAGATATAAGCGATTGTACCACCGCCACCTTGATCAACTTTACCAAGTTCTGCAGTTTGGAAATTAACATTATTTTCATCAAGTATTTTTCTTAATTTGGCAATATATTCTGGATGAGCATCATTGCATCCGCCTTTTCCTCTTGATCCTGTGTATTTATTAAATACAATTCCATAACCTAAGAAACATGAATTTTTCATTTCGTTTACATAAGCATATAATGGATCAACACCTGCGCTAACATCACTAGAAAGCATATATGTGTTAGTTAAGCATTTTCTAATTGCTAAATAACTTGTTTCTTTTTGAAGTGCTAATAATTCAGCAATTGTATTTTCAAAATATCTTGATTGAGCACCAGTTGAACCAACTGAACCAATTTCTTCTTTATCAACTAAAATGCAGCAAGCAGTTCTTTCAGGGACTTCTTCTAAATCTAACACTGCTCTTAATGATGTAAATGCACAAACTCTATCATCGTGTCCATATCCACCAACAAGTCCTCTATCAAAGCCGACATCTCTAGCTTTTCCTGCTGGAACTACTTCAATTTCAGCACTTAAGAAATCTTCTTCTTCAATACCATATTCTTTCTTTAATATTTTTAAAATATTAGCTTTAACTGACCATTTTTCTCCATCTTTTAGAGGAATTGAACCAACTGTAACATCTAAAGCTTCACCTTCAATAACTTTAGCAGCTGTTTTTGATAATTGATCACCTGATAAGTGAATTAATAAATCTGTAATGCAGAATACTGGATCATTATCTTTTTCGCCAACATGAACTTCAACAATTGTTCCATCTTTTTTACAAACTACGCCATGTAATGCTAAAGGAATAGTTACCCATTGATATTTTTTAACACCACCATAATAATGTGTGTCTAATAAAGCAAAACCTTGATCTTCATATAATGGATTTTGTTTTACATCAGTTCTTGGTGAATCGATATGAGCACCTAAAACACTAATTCCATTAACTACTGGCTCTTTACCTACAACATATAAAACAATGTTTTTTCCACGATTTAATGAGTATAATTTGTCACCTGCTTTTGCTTCTTTTGCTTCACTTAATGGTTTAAAACCATTAGCAACAGCAAGTTTTAAAGCTTCATTTACGCATAATCTTTCAGTTTTTCCATTTGAAATAAAAGCTTTATATTCTTCATTAAATTTCATTAATTCTTTAACTTCAGCTTTTGAATATTTTTCCCATGCACTTTTTCTATACATAATTTCTCTCCTTTATTTATTAGAAACTTTATTTCTTTTGTTCAAATTTTCTTAACATTTTCTTTTCACCAAGAACTACTAATGCATCTCCTGAAACAAAAGTATATTCTGGGTCAATTCTTGTGATGATTTTTCCTTGTTTTTCTATTGCAATGATATTAATTCCAAATTTTAAACGAGCATCTGTATCTTTAATTCTCATTCCAATATATGAACCAGGAAGTTTAACTTCACAAATTTCAACTTCATCATTAAGTGAAATAAAATCTAAAACGTTGTTTGATAATATGTTTTTACAAAGATGTGATGCGCTATCTTTATAAGGATAAATAACTTGAGCACCAAGTTTTTCTAAAACTTTACCTGATTCTTCACTATATCCTAAAGCAATAACTTTTTCACATCCTAGTTCAAGGCTGTTCATTGTTGCAAAAATAGCTGAATCCATTTGGTCACCAATACAAACAACGATTACATCGCATTCTTTATAACCAATATCTTTTAAATGGCTAACACTTAAATCTTCTGTAACAAAAGCATAATCACAAATTTCAAGTGCTCTTTTTACCTTTCTTTCATCTTTATCTAAGCAAACAATGTTAATCCCACTAGCAACAAGTTCTGTTGCTAAATACATTCCAAATTTGCCTAAACCAATAATACCGACTGTTTTCTTTTTCTTTGCCATAATTCTCTCCTAACCAATTGGCATATTTTCTTCTGGGAAATGATCAGTTTCTACAACATTTACTTTAAACAAAGTAGAAATAGATAATGGTCCAAGTCTGCCAACAAACATTAAAATAGTCAAAACGATTTTACTTCCAATACTGAAGTAAGGTGTATATCCTGTTGAAAGTCCTGTCGTACCAAAAGCCGACATTGTTTCAAAAATATAATCTATAGATGTAAATGAAGACGCTCCTTCAACATAATCTTTATATTTAATACCATCTTTAATAAAGTTAAAGTTTTGTTCAAAAAGTGAAATCAAAGTAACTCCAATAATAAAGAAAGTAAGTCCAAGTAAGATAATTAATAATGCTCTTCTAATAAGAGAACTTGAAATTGATCTTTTAAAAGCATGTGGTTTTTTATTGTTTATTAAGCTCTTAATATATAAGAAAAATAAAGCAATTGTCGTTGTTTTTACACCACCACCAGTTCCACCAGGTGATGCTCCAACGAACATTAAAATAACCATTACAAATATAGTAACATTTCTAAATTTTGATAAATCATAGATAGTAAATCCTGCAGTTCTTGTCGAAACGCTCATAAAATAACTATCAAATAAATTAATTGTTCCATTTCCAATTTCATCGACAAATATAAAAAGTGTTCCTACAACAATAAAAAATAATGTATAAGTTAAAACTACTTTAGAATGAAGTGAAAACTTTCTAAATCTGAACTTATTTTCAATTACATTCATGATAACAATGTAGCCAAGACCACCTACTATAATAAGTAAGGAAGTTAAGAAAATGAAAAGATAATCACTTCTAAAATTAATAAGACTTGTAGTTCCAAAAATATCGAATCCAGCGTTATTAAATGCACTTATACTATGAAATGTAGCATATCCAATACTTGGAAGTAATTCATATCCATATTTAAAATAGAATATTAAGAAGAAACAAACTGCTCCAATAAGTTCAGAAACAAAAGCAATTAATAAAATCTTAACAAATACAAGCTTTAATTTATTAAATGAACTTAAGTTCCACGTCTCTTTTATAAGAGATAATCGACTAAAACTAAGTTTTCTACTAGTAATGACAAATATAAAAACAGCAATTGTTGTTGCACCTAATCCACCTAATTGAATTAATATTGCAAGTATTATTCTTCCAGCTAAATTAAATGTAGCAGCAACACCTTCTGCAATTGGAACAAGTCCAGTAACGCATGTTGCACTAGTTGATGTAAATAAAGCATCTAAAAAAGAAATACTCATACCTTCGTTATGAGTAAAAGGCATATAAAGTAATAAAGTACCTAATAAGATAAGTAGTAAAAATGAAATTGCAATAATTGTAATTGGACTAGCTTGCAAACCCTTTTTCTTAATAGGTTTTAACTTAGAGGCTTCTTCCATATAAACAATATTTTAATATTGTTTAGTATTATTATCAACTCAATATGCTTAAAAAAATAAGAAATAATATAGAAATTTAGACAATTAAAATCTCAAAAACCCTGCAAATCTCAACTATTTTTAAGGAAATACACTACTTCAAAATAAAAAGTAGGTCACTTTCATCATTTTGTATTGTTTTTATATCTATTTAAAAGAGAATTAACTATTTTAGAAGTAAAAATATAGGAGATTTAAGGCTTTTTTTAATTAAAAACCGAATATTAATGAATGTAAATATCCAAACAAAACACCAGTAATAAAAAGAGTGCAAACTATTATTAAAATGTTCTTTAAATTGCCTTTTGATTTTAAAAGAACCATCAAGCCTAAACCTGCATTAACTAATAATCCAGCAAGTAAAGATCCAAATGCAATATTTCCGTCAATGAACAATTCACAAAGCAAAACGCTTGAAGCACAATTTGGAATAAGTCCAATTATTGAGCAGAATAATGGCGATAGATATTTATTTGAAATTATAAAGTTAGCAAAATTTTCTTCTCCAACAAAACCAATTATAAAACCAAGTATTAAATTAATTGCAAGAACGTAAGCAAAAAGTTCAAGAGCATGCAATAATGGGTGAACTAAATGTTGATGAAGTTTCGTATTTTCATGATGATGTTCATGACAATGTTCTTCTCCTACATATTCTTCTTTATTAATTTCTTGCTTTCTTATAATAAGATCTAATGCAAATCCAATTACAAATCCAATTACTAATTTATAAGCAATTAATGGTAAAACCATTATTGTTTTATCACTTGGATGAGCTAATAAAACTATAAATGATTCATCACTACAACTTAAGAAAATTGCACATAATGTACCAATTGTAATGTGTCTTTTTAAAAATAAATCAGCACCTAAAACACTTGTTCCACATTGAGGAATTAACCCAAAAATAGAGCCAAATAATGGTGCAATCTTTTGATGTTTTATTAAAACACTAGCCATTTTATTTTCAAAGAAAGAAATAATTACATGAATAACAAAAACAAATGCAAATACTAAAGCACTATCTTTTAACGCATCTAAAAATATGTCTAAAGCTAATTCCCAAGTCATTATTTATCCTTACAATCTTCACATATTCCAACTAAAGTTATTTTTGTTGGATCAATGTAAAATTTATGTTTTTCCTTTATATGATTAAATGTTTCACTTAAATCATCGCAATCTAAATGAATAATCTTTCCACATTTAATACATTTACAATGAAAATGTTCACATTTTTCTTCATTATCACAGACATATTGAAAACAAGCACCACTTTTATCATCAATAATAAACTTTTTAACATATCCTTCTTCTACTAAATCATCAAGAATTCTGTATAAAGTTGCTTGAGAAATGTTTAAAGAATTCTTATTAATAAGTTCTAAAATATCTTTTGATGTTAGATGCCTATCGTGATTTTCTTTTAAAATTTGCTTTAAAATTTCTTTCTTTTCTGTTTTGTATTTCATAAATTAAAAAATGAGAATGATTCTCATTTCTTAATTTTAAATGTTTTTAAAACTTTTACAAGTAAAATACTTATTTTTTAAATAAACGTGCAAAGAATGATTTATTTTCAACTTCTTCTACATCTATTTTTTTAAGAATATAACCTGTGTTGTCTATAACTTTTTTAATTTCTTCCTGATCTAATTCATTTTTAGAAGTAATTGTTGTTAAATTGCGAAATCTATTTGAAGTAACTTTTTTAACATTAAAATTTCTTCTAATGCAGTCATTAATGTGGCTTTCACACATTCCACATTTCATGCCATGAATTTCTAAACTATATTTATACATAATTTTATCTCCAAATAATAAAGGCCTATTTAAAGGCCTCTATTTTTATATTTAGTAATTAATTAAGCTTGAACAGTAATTTCTGCTTTTTTATGTCTTCTAGAAACGATAATTCCAGCAGCAACAACTAATCCAATTAATACGATAGTTACAAGGATTCCTGCCCATAAAGCAACAACATATAATTCACCAACAAAGTAAACTACTAATGAGATACCATATGACATTGCGAACCAGAAGAGTAAAGTAAGCCAGAATTCTTTACCTTTTTGTTCACCATGAGCGGCACCAATTGCTGCAAAGCATGGAAGAGTAAATAAATTATAAACTGCAAATGAGTAAGCTGCTGCACCATTTAATGCGATTGTTTCGACAGTTAAGCCTAATTGTTCCATAGTAGCAACAACATCTTCTTTTGCGATTAATCCAGTAATAATTGATGATGTATATTTCCATGAATCTGGTCCATTTGTCCAACCATTTTCGAAACATCCTAATGGATAATAGAAATATCTTAATCCACGTCCAAGATCTGCTAAGATTGAATCACCAATATCTTCAACCATACCATTCCAGAATGCCCAACTGAAGTTAGATAAGAACCAAATAACAATAGTACAAGCTGCAATAATTGTAGCGGCTTTAGTTAAGTAATGTTTTAATTTTTCCCATAAATGAGCCATTACATTTCTAAATTGTGGTAAGTGATATGATGGAAGTTCCATGATAAATGGTGAAACATAAGTATCTTTTGAGAATAATTTCATGAATAATGCAAGTACAATAGCTACTGCAATACCACCTACATAAATTGAGAATACAAATAAGCCACCATCCATACCTGCCCAAGTTCCAATAGCACCAAGAAGTGCCCAGATTGGAGCTTTTGCACCACATGAGAAGCAAGTCATTAATCTGATTGTTCTATTTTTTTCTTTTTCGTTTTCAAGAGTTCTTGTTGCCATAATTGCTGGAACAGAACATCCGAATCCACTTAACATTGGAATAAATGCTTTGCCACTTAATCCAAATTTTCTAAATGCTCTATCTAATATAAATGCTACACGAGCCATATAGCCACTATCTTCTAATATAGCAATGAATAAGAAGAGAATTAAGATTTGAGGAATAAATGATAAGACTGCATCGAGTCCAGTTAATATACCATCACAGATAAGTGAAGTATACCAAGTTCCTTCAGGCATTGCACCACCAACTAAATCAATGAGTGATCCAGTTGCCCATCCAAACCAAGATTGTAAGAATACACCAATTGATGGAACTCCTTCTAATGCTACATCGGCAGCAATTCCACCAGCTTCTTCTAGCATTCCTTCATATCCCATTCCAGTAAAGAAATTAATTGCAGTAGGATTTGTAATATTTAAACCAAAGATCCTATGCATAAATAAGATATCTTCTGAGAATGTTACATGGAAGATTATAAACATTATTACGATAAAGATAGGAATAGCCCAAATTCTATGAGTTAAAACCTTATCAATTTTATCTGATTTTGTTACTTTTTGATGATTTGAGTCGAGATTTGCAGGGTTTTTACTTATGGCAGTAGAGTAATTTTTAGAAATATATTTATATCTTGTATCTGCAATTAAAGCCTCAAAATCATTTCCGAAAGTATCATCTTCAAATGTATTTTTGAATTCTTCAACCATTCCAATTAAATCTGGATGATTTGAAGTTTCAATTTCATCTTTTTCAACAAGTTTAATAGCATGGAATAATGGATTTTCAACTCCTTTTCCTTTAAATGCTATTACAACGTCTTTAATTAAGTGTGATAAATCTTTATTTTCAATAATAGTTTTACCAACTCTTTTTACTTTAGAAGCTTCATAAGCTTCAGTCATTAATAAATCTAAATTTTCTTCTTTTAATGCACTGATTTCAACAACAGGAACACCTAATTTTTTTGAAAGTTCACTTACATTAATCTTATCTCCGCTTTTACGCATTACATCGGACATATTTAATGCAACAACTACTGGAACATCAATTTCAAGAAGTTGAGTAGTTAAATAAAGGTTTCTTTCTAAATTAGTTGCGTCAACGATATTGATAACACAATCAGGCTTTTCATCAAGAATATAATTTCTTGATATAACTTCTTCTGGAGTATATGGTGATAAAGAATAAATTCCTGGAAGGTCAACAATATTAACAACTTCTTCTAATTTTTTATATTGTCCTTCTCTTTTATCGACTGTAACACCAGGCCAGTTTCCAACGTGAGCTGTAGCTCCAGTTAAAGAATTGAATAATGTGGTTTTACCACTGTTTGGATTTCCTGCAAGAGCAAAATTTTTCATTAGTCATTACCTCCATCCAACTCGACAACAACAAGCGCGGCTTCTTCTTTTCTTAAAGTTAATTCATAGCCTCTAATCGTGATTTCAACTGGATCGCCTAAAGGTGCTTTCTTTCTAACTAAAATTGATGCACCAGGGGTAACTCCCATATCGAATAAGCGTCTGCGGATTCTTCCTTCTCCTTCAACACCCACAATAAGGCCAGTCTCGCCTATTGCTAATTCACTTAGCTTTTTACGCATAACTTCCTCCCTTTCTATGCGACAAGAATTTTACTAGCAACTTCCTCGTTCAAACCAATTCTTACACCCAAAACCGAACAAATTAAATTCTTGCCATTCTTTGCAATAATCGTAATTTTTCCGTTTTGGCAAATACCTAAAGATTCAAGATGTTTTTTAGTTTTTTCATCTACTAAAACTTTAACTATTGTAAGTTCAACGTCTAATGGGGCAATTACTATTGGCATAAATTCTCCTTAAAAAGTCTTAAAAGTTAGTTAAGACTAACTATTATTATATACATATCATTTTTATTGTCAATTTTTTATATAAATAAAAAGAGAATTATTTACAATTCTCTAGATATTTTTTGATTTTTTCAAAGGTTTCATCAGTTATTGCGTGCTCTATTTTACACGCTTCATCTTCCGCTTCTTCCTTATCTACTCCAATTTTAATAAATAAATTAGTTAAATATTCGTGTTTTTCTAATGTTTTTAATGCAATTTTTCTTCCTTCATCAAGTAATTTAATACTTCCATCTTCTTCAATAATAATATAACCTTGATCTTTTAATTTTTTCATTGCAATAGAAACACTTGGTTTTGAAAAACCTAATTTTCTAACTACATCAATTGATCTAACTCTTTCGTTTTCTTTCTCTAATTGAAGTATTGCTTCTAAATAATCTTCACGTGATTCAACTTTATCCATACTTAAATTATATTTAATATAAAAATTTTTTCTATAATTTTGCTTATTTTATTGAGTATTTATAAAAAATATAAGGGTTTTGCAGGGTTTTTGAAAAAATATATGCGATTTAACACGTTTTAAAGTTTATGCAATATACACTATTTTTAAAAAATGTTCTTTTTTTAAAAAGAAATAATACTATAATAGTGTTTCGGAGGTGAAATTATGGACAAAAAATTAAGTACAATAATCGAAGGAGTTGTATTAGTTGTTCTTGGTATCTTAGTTGCTATTTTTGGTGCAACTGCAGTTTTAGATATTTACTTTGGAATTTTATTCTTAGTATTTGGTGTCGCTTTAACTGTTTTAGCAATTGTTAAAATAGCAAAAACTAAGGAACTCGAATTTTCAACTACATTCCTCGCTTCAGCTTTACTCGTTATTGGTTCAAGCTTATTAGCAGGCTTCCTTACATTTGGAGTTTTAATTAATGTAATTGTTTTATTATTAATTGCATTAGGTGCAGGTTTAATTTTTTATGGAGTATTTACTCTTGTTAAAAAAGAAACATTTGCAGGAATTTTCCAAATTGTTATTGGTGTTGTATTAGTAGTTTTAGCATCACTTTATTTAGCAATTCCTGAATTTAGAACAGCATTCTGGATTATTGTTGGAATAGTTATGGCTTTATATGGTGTTTTAACTATCGTTTCAGCATTTCTTACTAAAAAAGAAAAATAATTTCTAATTAAATTATTGTTATAAAAAGCATCCGATCGGATGCTTTTTATTTTATTAATGGAGTTAGTGATTCAAGTAAGAAACTTATTAAGAACAACACTCCTACAATTATAATTGTTAAATTCACTTCTTCTTTCTTTTTAGAAATTAACATTCCTATTATATAAGCAATTATTCCAAATCCTAAACCAGATGTAATTGAATAAGTTATTGAAGATACAAGAATTGTTAAAATAAATGAGAAAACAATAACAGGATCTTTAAAATCTACTTCTTTTATTGTGTTAAAGATAATAATTAAACCAACACTTATTAAAGCACAAGCAATTGCACTTCCTGCAGTAAACATTGAAAATACTGGATAAATCAATAATGATGCTCCAAATAATAAACCTGAAACAATAGAAGAGATGCCTGTTTTTGCTCCTACACTTACACTAACATATGACTCTTGATAAGAAGTAACTAAACTTGTTCCAAATGGACCTGAAAGCATTGCTCCTAAAGAATCAACAAAAGCTACTCTTTTAAAGCCACTTATTTTTCCATTTTCATCTACTTTTCCAATAGCTTTTCCAACTGTATATGTTGATGCTGTTGTATTAAACAAATTTACAAAAAGAACTGAGAACATCGAGAAATAAGTTAAAGGTGTTTTAAGAACATTTAATAAATCATTTACAAATAAATCACTTGAATATCCATCAAATACACCAAGCATAAATACTTTTTTAATCGATAATAAATCAATTCCAAATTTGCTTGTTTTATCAAACCAAGGAGCAATTGGTAAAAATACTTTATTAAATTCTAAATAACAATCTTTATAAATCCATTGGCTGATTTCATTTTCAAAAACTAAATTATTATTAGCAATTAAAATTGAAGAAACAATAACTCCTAAAATTGTAGCTACTAAAACTGCAATCGGAATTGCAAAAATCTTTAATATTTTATTTTTAGAAAATGTTAATCCTATACATAAAAATGTTGTTAAAAACGCAATAAATGCGGCAGGGTCTAAGAAATTTCCTAATTTTACAATTGTAGAAGCATCATAAACTACTAAACCTGAATTAGAAAATCCAACAAAAATGATAAATGAACCAACTGCTACACTTATTAATTTTTTAACGTTATCTGGAATAATATCAACTATCTTTTGTCTAACAGGTGTTAATGATAATACAAAGAAAACTAAGCCTGCAATCGTTAAAAAGATCATTTTTTGTTGCCAAGTTGTATATAAAACATTTGACATTGAATAAGCAACATAAGCATTTAATCCCATTCCAGCTGTCAAAACTAAAGGATAATTTGCAATTAAACCCATTAATATACAAATAAATGCAGATAAAATCGCAGTAACAGCAAAAACACCCGCTTCATTCATGCCAATTGTTGACATTATTGAAGCATTTACAGGCAAAACATAACATATTGAAATAAATGTTATTAATCCACCAATAATTTCACTTTTTAAACTGAAATTATTTTCATCATATTTGAATATTTTCTTTAATAATTGCATATTCTTAAGACTTTTTAACTAGTTCACGACTAATACCGACTAATTCTAACACAGTTTCATCGTCTAATAAATCATTTAAAAGGATTGTCACCCATTTCTTTTTATTCATGTGATAAGCTTCACGAATTCCATTTATCTTTAACAAATCATCTAATTTATCTTCTTGGATTTTAATATTTAATACATCAATAAACTTTTCACTACTATTTTTAAATATTGATTTTTCTTTAACATTCATAAAAAGTGCATACCATTTTTTATTGTCTTGTCTTCTAAAAATACAATATTGATCCATATCAGTAAATGGGAAATCAGGCATCTCATCGAACTTATTTTTTATTTTTTCAACTATTCTATTTGCTTGTTCTGAATTAAATAAAGTTTCAACACAGCATTTTTCTCTTATATCAATTAATATGTCTTTAGCTTCTTCCCTTAATAAACCAACAAATGAAGTATTTATTTTTTCATTATTAAACATATAAAAAATTTCATTTGTCTCATTATCATATACATTTGTTTTGACTTCATTATTTTTATTAACAATAATTTCTAGCAAAAAATCATCATCAAAAAAAATAGTTTTAAAATCATATTCTTGATTTTCATTTAATTGAAAACCATAGTTTATTAACTTATTAAAATCAAATTTAAATCTATTAAAAACTTCGTCAGAAATTAACATAATCTATCAAAAACCCTGCAGAACTCAATTATTTTTCTATAACAAGCATTTCAAACAAGCCTAAATCATCATCTTTTGTAATTTTGAAATTTAATGTTGATCCGTCAACAATATTCAAATTAACACCTAATTCTTTAACTAAACATGCATCATCTTTTGCGTTTTTAATATTGTTTTCAAGTGCTTTATTGTGTGCTTTATAAATGTCTTTAAAAACAAATGATTGAGGAGTTTGAACTTCGTATATTTCTTCTCTATTTAAATAATTTTTAACTTCTAAGTTTTTACCAACTCTAATTAAAGAATTCTTTTCTTCAATACAAGTTATAGCATTTCCTAATCTATTTGCTGTTAAAACATTATCAGCAATAATATTTTCAGTTACTAAAGGACGTGCTGAATCATGAATTAATACGATGTCATCTTTAGAAACGCGATTATATAAATAATTTAATCCATTAAAAACTGACTCTTGTCTGGTTTCTCCACCAAACACTATAGACATTAATTTTGTAATTTTAAATTTCTTACAATATACTTCTACTTCTTTACCATGTTTTTCATCAGTAACAATAATGATTTTATCTATAAGATGTGATCTTTGAAAAGTTAAAGTAGAATACATAAAAATAGGAGTATCATTAACAATTAAAAATTGTTTTGGTACACTTGTTCCTTCTAATCTTAATCCTTTTCCAGCAGCTAAAATTAATGCGATATTCATAGTAATAAATATTTTACCAAATTAAAAAGAGGTTAGTACCTCTTTTATTAAATTTATTTAATAAATTATGCTAAAACGAAAAAAATAGTTGAGTTTTGCAGGGTTATTTATTTAAAAGAACTTTAATATAGTTTAATAATTCTTTAACATCTTCTTCTTTTGTATTAAAAGAAGTTACAAATCTAATTGTAATTTTATCTCCTAAATCAATCCATTTTTCGCAACCATAAGTTTCAATTAAATCTAAAGCATCGTTTTTATTAAAAGTTGCAAATATTTGATTTGTTTCAAAAGGCAATATTTGAACATTCAATTTTATTAAACCTTCAGCTAATAAATAAGCTACTTCATTAGCGTGTTTTGCTAAATCAAAATAAAGGCCATCTTTCATAATTGTTTCAAACTGAATTCCTAAAGAGAAACCTTTTGATAACATAGCTCCTTTATTTTTTAAGTGATATCTGAAGTCTTTTTGTAAATCTTTATTAACAATTACTAGAGCCTCACCATATAAAAGTCCATTTTTTGTACCACCAACATAAAAAGCATCAGCTACTTCACCAATTAATTCTGGAGTAACATCATTATCTTTAGCAGTTAGTGCACTTCCAAGTCTAGCTCCATCAATAAATAAATAAAGTCCATATTTATCACATATTTTTCTAAGATCTTTTAATTCTTGAGCTTTGTAAATAGTTCCTATTTCAGTTGAATTTGAAATATAAACCATCTTAATTTTAACCATGTGTTCATCGCAGTTATAATTTATTGCTTTTTCGATTTCTTCTGGATAAATTTTTCCATTCCTTCCTTCAACAATAAATATTTTATGTCCGCTACCTTCAACACTGCCAGTTTCATGAACATTAATATGACCTGTTTTACAAGCTATTACTGCTTCATAAGGACGTAAAGCGGAAGAAATAAACACCATATTTGTTTGAGTTCCTCCAGCTAAAAAATGTACGTCAGCATCGTTACAATCAAACTTAACTTTTATTAATTTTGCAGCTTCAAAACTGTGATTATCTAAGCCATAACCAACATTTTGTTCATTACGATGATCATATAAAGCTTTTAATACTTTTTCATGACCTAAAACACTGTAATCATTTCTAAATTGGTACTTCATATGTAATAAATTTTAACATTCAACGAAAAAATCAAAAGTCTTATTTACTTAAATATAAATTTAATAAATTATTAACTTCTTTTTCGATATTGTATCTGTTATTAGTAATTTGTATAACAGCATTTTCATTACGTTTTAAATTTGCATTTAATATTTTTTCTATTGATTTTTCATCACTGTAATCAATGAAGAAGGCGTTTGAAGTTAATTTTACTTCTTCACTTACGTTTTTCGAGAAGAAACAAGGTAGTCCATTACATTGTGCTTCAACCCCTACCAAAGGTAATCCTTCATATAAACTTGGTAAAACAAAAATATCAAAGGCATTATATAATTCTGATGTATTAACTGAAACACCATAAAAAATAACTTTTTCAGTTAGACCTAATTTGTTAACTTCTTCTTTTATTTCTTCTTCTAAAGGACCTTCTCCGACTAGAATTAATTTATAATTTTGATGTTTTTCTGATATTTTTTTAAAAACTTCAATTAATTGCTTATGATTTTTTTGTTCAACAAATCTACCAATATGCCCAAGCAAAATTTCACCTTCATTAATGCCTAATTTATTTCTTATTTCTTGTCTTTCAGTGTAGTTATAAGCGAATTTATCGACATCAATAGCATTATTTAAAACCGAAAAATTAGAATTAGTTCCAAACATCCATTCTCCAGCTTTTTTTGAGCACGCAACAAATGTTGCTTCACTTTTTCTTATTTTACCTTTATTAATTTTGTCTAAAACTTTTCTTAATAATCCTTTTGGTGTGCCAGAATTGTGAGAGTGAACAATAATTTTATTTACCTTGGCTTTTTTAGCACAAATTAAAGGTAAAACATTTGCACATGAAAGCATATTAATATGCACTACATCATAATTTTTAAGAATACTAATCAATTCTTTTTTATATTTAAAAGGATTCTTTTTAACATTTGTAACTTTTAATACATTACCACCAAGTGATTTAATTTCTTCTTCAAAATATAAGTGATCATACATGTTAATAAAATCAACTTGAACTTTTGTTTTATCAATATGTCTAAAATAGTTCATTATGAACGTTTCAGTGCCACCAATATTTGGATACATTCCAACAATTAAAACCTTTTTCATATACTAAATTATCATACCATTTTTTATATTAAACACATATAAAAACATACAAATTAAAGCAAAAACCTTGCAGAACTCAATTATTTTTAAAAAATAAAAATGGCACATACATGCCATTTAAAAATTTTGATGGAGCTCCCGACGGGAATCGGACCCGCATAGTTAGCTTGGGAAGCTAATGTTCTACCACTGAACTACGGAAGCTTAGAAATTAAATCCGTTCCAGCCCCAATTTTCACTAAAGCTGTAATTAATATAAATCCTGTTCTTATTTACTTTTAATTTGCTAGATAAATAATCCATCATTTCACTAGTAAATTTATCAAGTGAATTCTTAGAAGCTGAACCATAAATTTTTACTTCAACCATAATTAATGGATCATCACTTCCTTTAAAAAACATCTTATTGTTTTGACTAATTTTAACCATAAGCCAATCTTCTGATTTGCCAGGCAAAATCTCAATAAGTTCTCCAAACTTAGATTTGATTTCTTCAACCAAATCGTCATTAATTTCTATATTAGTGTTTAAATCAATGTAAGGCATAAATATAATGTATTGTCGTTTAATCTCCTCGAATCTAATTGTAATAAGTCTATGAAGACTTTTGGATAAGCATAGTTTAATTCAACACGCTTAACAGCTTCTTCATCAAAAGTTTTAAATAATGAAACTTTAAATCTTTGAGTGACTCTAGTCATTATTATAACAACTTTATCGTCTAAATAATAGAAGCTAAATGTCCCATTAAATGCTTTTTGAATCTGTTTCATATTTTCTAAACAATCGACTCATAATTAAATCTTCAATATTTTCTTTAACAAATTTAAAAATGCCCTAAAAATAAAAAAATGACACCATAATGTGTCAACATCTATATATAAATGGTGGACAGTATAGGGCTCGAACCTATGACCTTCTGTACGTCAAACAGATGCTCTCCCAGCTGAGCTAACTGTCCAGCATTGCTTTAATAATATACCAAAGAAGTAATATATAAGCAAGTAGTTTTTAATTGTTTATTAAATATATAAAATAGTGAAAATATTAGTCAAATTATTTCAAAACCCTACAAATCTAAACTATTTTTTAAAATTTAAGTGTTTTTAACAGTATTTATTTATAAAATCTATCATTTCATTATTCACTCTTTTTGATAATTCATGATCTAAATTTAATATATTATGGACATGCCAAATTTCTTTTTCATCGCTATCAATAAATACAAATTTGAAATTTTCTTTATTATATAATTCAGCATCTTTCTTTAAATTTAAACTTTCATTTAATAAGAAGTCGTTCTTACAACTTGATACAAATAAAGGTTTATTAAATTTTTCAAAATAAGTTTTAGGAGACAAAAGTTTCATGTGAACACTTGAAATATCAGGTCCAAACAATCTTTTTCTTCCCCCTTCTGTCATTTGATTTAATCCACAATTTTCAAAATCATAAACAGGACAATTAATTAAAGTGCATAATAAATTCATTTCAGGTAATTCAACATCAAATAATTTTTGCATACTCTTATCAGCAAACAATTCCGATACAATCAGTGCTAAATGTCCTCCTGCTGAATCTCCTGTTATGACAAATTTATCATAATCTATACCTAATTCTTTTTTATTTTTAATAATATAAGAGACACAGCTTAAACAATCTTCAATTAATTCTAAAGTATCTTTTTTACCATTATTAACTTCATAATCTATTGCTGCAAAATCATAGCCTTGTTCTAAAAACTTTGTTCCAAATAAGAAATTATCTTTTCTTGAACCAAAAATATAAGCTCCACCATGAATGTCAATTATTAAACAATCTTTTCTATTTTCTTTTGCAAAAAATAAATCAAATTTATGACATTCCTTATTGTCATTTTTATAAGGTATATCAATTATTTCTTTATAGATGGAATGATCTTCTACTTTTTTATTCTTCTTACTATTTTTTAAAACAACTGATTTAATAATTTTTACACCTGATCTACCTATTTTCATATCAAATTCCTAAAAAATAATGGAGTTCTGCAGGGTTATTTAACAAAATGAGTAAAAACACGTGGTTCGTCAGATAGTAATTCTTTATATTTTTCTTTACCATCTTGAATTGATTTAATTAAAAATACCATACGTTTAGCTACTATTCTTGCGTTTCTTAATCCTTCTTTATCTTCATTAATTTCACCTTCTAAACGACCAAAGCCATTATTCCAATAATCACCACTAACTACAGGCATTCCAGAAATTGTAAAATATTTATTTAACACATCAAAAGATGCAACAGTTCCACCACGTCTTGCTACAGCAAAAGCTGCACCAACTTTAAATCTTTTATCTAAATGCGAACTATAAAACAATCTATCTAAAAAGGAAATTAATTGACCATTAGGAGATCCATAATATACTGGAGATACTAAAATAAGCCCATCTGCTTCTTTAAACTTAGGAGCGATTTCATTGACTAGATCGTTAAAAATGCACTTATTATGTTCATAACAATATCCGCAAGCTATGCATCCTCTAATGTCTTTATTTGCAACATTTACTACTTCATATTCACATCCTAATTTATCAAAAACACCAGTTATTTCATTAATTAAAATGCTACAATTTCCTTTAATCCTAGCTGATCCGCTAATAATCAATACTTTCATAGAACACCCTCCTTTAATATTATAAATTAAAAACAAAAGTTTTTATTATAAAAACATTTGTTTAAAGTATAATAAAAGTGTGAATAAGATTGAAAATAAAACAAATTTGTTTAAAAAGGGTATTCCATCTATTTTTGGTTACTCACTAAATAACAGCGTAATTTTTAATAAAAAAGATGCTCGTTTTCCTTTTTTAAGATTAAAAGAATGGGATTTTTATCAGATTACATCTGAAAAATTTTCATTTTATGCAATTATTGCTCATGTAAGTTATGCTACTTCAATAAACTGTACATTATTTGATTTTGAAACTAAAAAGACATTTTATGTAGGAAAACTTTTACCATTTAAAAAAGTTAAATTAGAAACTAATCCTAATGAAAATTCTGAAGTTATATTTAAATCTAAAAATTACACAATGACTTTTATAAAAGAAAATAAGATTAGAAAGATTTTAATGAAAGCTAATGATAAACAATTTGGAGATTGTGAAGTTGATATAACTTTAAAAGAAACATTAGATGATTCAATTTTAGTATCTACTCCTTTTATAAAGAAAAAGCATTTTTATCTAAACAACAAAAATTGCTTAATGATTGCTTCAGGTCACGTAAAATTTGGAAATATGGTTTATGAATTTAAAGAAAATGAAAACTTTGGACTTTTAGATTGGGGTAGAGGTGTGTTGCCTTTTTCTCATGAATGGGTTTGGGGAAATGGATCAGGAATTGTTAATGGAAAATATTTCGGATTTAACATAGGAAAATTTGGAAATAATGAAAATGGTACAGAAAACATCTTCTTTTATGACAATAAATCTTACAAACTTAATTACGTTAACATAAAATTTAACAAAAACAATTATATGGATGAGTGGGAATATGAATCAGACGACGGATCATTTAAATTTAAAATGACCCCTACTTATGATAATTTCACAAAAACAAAATTATTGTGGGTTAATAACTCCTGCCATCAAATTTTTGGAAAATTCAATGGTTATATCATTGTTGATAATAAAAAAATTGAAATAAAAGATTTTTATGCATTTACTGAAAATGCACATAATAGGTGGTAATTTATGGAAAATACTGAAAAACTTGAAAAAAGAAGGCTTAGAGAAGAAAGACAATATAATCGCCTTCAAAAAGAAAATGGGAAAAAACGTTATTTAGGTTATTTATTTGTACTTATTGGCGTAATTTTACTTGTTGATCTTTTAGATAATTTCGTAACAAACGTAAATTCAAATGTAACTTCTTGCTACATTACTGAATTTTTTATTGATGGTCATCTATTTGGTAAAGATTATACTTTTGAACAAGGCTTATCATTAAATAACACGTTTAATTTAGCAGGTTATGCTATAGGTTTATTAGTTCCATTTTATAAAGCTTTAGGTGATAAATACGGCAGAAAGCCACTATTTATTGTTTCAACTTTAGGAATGGCTTTAGGTTTAGTTATTGTTTTTCTTTCAAAATCTTATTGGGGATTTTTAGCAGGAAGCTTTATCATTAGCTTCTTTATAAGTCATGATATTCAAATAATTTATATTTTGGAAGAGGCCCCTGCAGCAAAAAGAGCCACAATTTATTCTTTATTAAAAGGAATAGGTGCTTTAGGAACTTTCTTTATTCCTTTATTAAGACTTACTGCAATGAATAATGATCCAACTTTATGGAGAAATATATATTTAATTCCTGGAATTGCAGGTATTGTTATTTCTTTATTAGTATTTATTTTAACGAAGGAATCGAAGGTTTTTGTTCATGATAGATTAGAATATTTATCAATTCCATTTGAACAAAGAATTTCAATGGAAGAAAAAGCTAAAAAAGAAAAGAAAGCTAACGCCAATAAAAGTGGAATTTTTAACGCAATTAAATACATCTTTCAACATAAAGATTTAAGAAATTTAATTATTATTAAAACTGTTTTTGATGCAGCCATTATTGCAATGACTCAATATGAACCTATAATGTCACAAGCAAATATGACCACAGAAAACATTACAGATGCACTTTTCTTATATCCAATAATTTATTGCGTAGCTGTTATTATTTCAGGATTTTTAGCGGATAAAATCGGAAGAAAAAAGATTATTGTAATATTTGGAAGTATTTGTTTACTTAGCTTTGTTGGATTTATTGTTTCAGTTTTACATAATGAATCAATTAATCCTTATGTAATTGGAATTTTCTATGGCTTATATATTGGAGGCTATTGGATTGGTAGAGATTATATGGAAATAATTTCTACTGAAATGGTTCCTACAGACATTAGAGCTTCAATAATTGGTGCTGAAGGGTTGCTTGTTTATGTAGGTATGGCAGTTGGATTTGGATTTGTTACTGTAGGACAACTTTTAATTCCAATTTGGTTAACTTGCTTAATCTTTTCTGTTCCTTGTATTGCTGTTTCAGTTATTTTGTTAACTATAAAAGTAAAAGAAACAAAAGGTATTGATTACGAAAGTATAAAAGAGTAAATTTTGTTAAAACCCTGCAAATCTCAATTATTTTTCTTTATTTTAGATAAACAAGGCATTATAGAGTGAAATTTATTCAACATAAAAAGAGTGCAAATCTGCACTCTTTTAAATTTATTATGGTGCCTCCTATAGGATTCGAACCTACGACCTACTCATTACGAATGAGTTGCTCTACCAGCTAAGCTAAGGAGGCTAATCCTCTTGTTTTTTATAAATATAATACTCTTCTTGAGGAGTATTTAAAGAAATTTCACACATTTGTTTATAGCATTCATTTCTTAAAAATTCTTTATTCTCTTTTAAACTTAATTCTTCTTTAGGATAAACTGCATCTCCAACCCAAATATCGATTCCAGGTTTCTTAAATAATTTTCTTTTTCTATAAGTTGTTGTAATTGGAATAATAGGTGCTTTTAATTTAGCAGGATAATGAAATGAAGCAGAATTGTAAGGTCTAATTTTTGTATACATTGGCCAAACATGTCTTTCAGGGAAAATTAAAATATTTTGGTGTTTATCATTAATATAATAATCTAAGGCTTTTTGAAAATTAATTGTTGTTCTAAAGCTATCAGGAATTGGAATATAGCCTAATTGTCTAGCAAAGAAATGAACAAATTTCATCGATGTAGTGTCACTAAATCCAATTACATTAGTTCTTTTTCCACGTACCACACAAGCTGTAACAGTCCACATATCGTAAAATGTTGTGTGATTTTGATAAATAAAACATCCAACTTTTTTAAACTTCTTGAGCTTCTTTACATTGTGATATCTTATTCCTCTAAAAAAGTTAATTGTATAAAAAATTGGCTTAGCAACTAAATAAAATAACCAACCAGCAAAAAAAGTATAAATAGGATTTTTGCTACGAATAAATTTAAAATCTTCATCTAATTTAGGTCTTTCTAAACCTATGTCAGAAAAATCATCATTTAGTTCGTCTTTATAATAGATGATCTTTTTTTCTTTTTTAGCCATTACTACTGTCCTCTATTGCTCTTTTATCCATGATTTCTCCTTTATGTTCAATCTTTGTCCATAAAGATCTTTTTCTTGGATGAACTGCTCCATCTAATAAAGCAAAAACAAAATCTACAAAGTAAAAGAAATATCCAAAAATGCCTTTTAATGCAGTTTTAAAGCTTAATTTTAAATTCTTTCTTTCTTTTATAACAGTTAATAAACCAACCAAAACAAATACTCCATAGAATAAAATAAAGTTTAAAACAAGGTGTAATCCAACCCACATTATTTTTTCTTGACTATTTGTAACACAAGCAAGAATAAATAAAACTAAAACAGTAATTAAAGCTAATAATTGAAGAACAATAAAAATAACAAATGGCCAGATTCCTACTTCATAAGTGTATAAACCAACAGCCCAATTAAGTTTATTTTTGTCATTATATAAAGGTTTATGCTTTTTAAATGGCTTTTTATTTCCGATAAATCCATAAATCCATCTAATATGTTGATTATGCATTACTTTATAAGTTGTTGGCTGTTCATCATAATAAACGGCATATGGATAATAATGCATTGAAATATTGTGGTGGAATGCATAAGTTGTAAGTTCTGTATCTTCTGTCATTCCTGTCCAAATCCATCCTCCAGCATCATCTACTATATCAGTATCTACATAATAACCAGTACCCATCAAAGTTACTTTTTTAAATATCAAACTTCTTCCTTTTGATGTATAAGAACACATAAAAGTAAACATAATTGCACATGTTGCACTGATCCAGTTTTTATTTGCATTTGTAAAGTTTCTATAACCTAAACCAATTTGGAAACCTTGGTTTTTAACATCATTCATTAATGATAAATAATTGCTATTTAAAACATTATCTGCGTCAAAAATCATGTAAGCATCATACTTTTTGCCGCTTTCTTTAATCTCATTAATGCAATCTTGTAATGCAAATCCTTTTGTTTGTCTATTTGTTAAAACTTTTCTAATTACAACGTTATAGCCAAACTTTTTAACAATGTTATAAGTTGGATCATCTTTACTTTCAATAATTACATAAACATCAAATTTATCAGCAGGATATGTTTGATTTTTGAGTGAATTTAAAATATTAGAAATTACTTTATCTTCGTTTCTTGCTGGAATTAAAACAGCATATTTATATTTTATTTTGCCTTCTGGATATTTTTTATCTTTAATCCAAAATGTAAAAAAGTAAATTAAATAGTAAAAAGACACAACAGCTGCAAAAGCAATTGTAATCATCAAAGCAGTGTCAAAATAATTTACTACTAACTCGTAATCAACCATGCAAATAATATATCACTTTAACTTAATAAGTTAAAGTTTTATATTTATTTTTCAGTTTTTAAAAACTAGATGAGAAAAAATAATAGAGATTTGCAAAAAAATATGTGAGATTTGCAGGGTTTTTGATCTTAAATAACAAATTATTTAATTATAAGCGCAAAACAAGTATAATAATTAAATGCCGGGGGTATGGTGAAATTGGTAGACACGCAAGACTTAGGATCTTGTGCTTCACGGCGTTGGGGTTCGAGTCCCCATACCCCCACCAATTTTTAAAATAAAACGGCCTTTGTTCTCAAAGGTCGTTTTAATTACTTTAAAATTACTTATTTCATTTCCTCGAAGACTTCTTTAACAATCTCTTGAAGTTCTTCTACACCAATATCTAATTGTTTAGCTTCAACTAAAGTTGCTTTAACAAAATTTTCTTTAAATACTTTTTTACGTTCAACAATTAATTTTTTTCTAGCATCTTTTGAAACAAACATTCCAATTCCACGTTTTTTATAAATGTATCCTTCATTTACTAAAACATTCATTGCTTTATTTACTGTACCAATATTGATGTTATATTCTTTTGATAAAAATGTTGTAGATGGAAGTTGTTCATCTTCTTTTAATTCATTTTTTAAAATAGCGTTTTTTACTCCTTCTACAATTTTAATATAAATTGGTAATTTTTCATTTAAGACATCCATAATACACCTCACGCACTAAACTTTTCTTGTAATAAATCAATTTGAGTATTTGTTAAACCAATATTTTCTAAATAAGCTCTTGCTTTTGAATAATAACCAGCTCCTAATAAATTAGTTTCTTTATCAAAACTAAATACATATCTGATCATTTCATCAATATGAAGTTCTTTAATGACTTCATATTTTGTACTTCCTTTTTCAATTCCATAATAGTTTTTGTAAGTAACAAAATAATCATCGATTAATTCATTATAAGTTGCTCCACATAAAGCTTCAATTACCATGCAAACATAACCTGTTCTATCTTTTCCTTCTAAGCAATGTACATAGAAAGGTCCATCATTATTAAGCATTGATAAGAACATCTTCTTCATTTTCATTGAGAAATCATCTGCTTTATAAGCTGCTGCCATTCCTAAGAATATTGATTTATTATTTGAGATTAAATCTTTCATATAATCTCCAATAACATATTTTTCTTGAACATAAATATTTTCTAATTTATCTGCAAGATCAACGTTATATTGAATGTTGTTTTTTTCAAGTAATGAATCAACGATTGCAGCTCTTTTTCTTGAATTATCAATTGGAGACGCTCCTCTATAAAGAGTTTTTGGTTTTATATTTCCAACATTTACTTCTCTAAAGTTAGCAAATTCTTCATCACTAGTATATTCTTCACGTTTATCACTATAAGAAATTGATAAAGTTTCTTCAACATCTTTATATTTACTTGCTTCAAATAATGTGATAGTTACTTTTGTATCTAAATTAAATTCATTCGTTGCATAAATATCTTCTCCATAATTTATGCAATATTTAATATAGTCATAACCTTTATAACCAACTAATAAATCTTGACCAGCTGGAACATAATACCCACTATAATATCCAATATCTTTAAATTCATTTATTTTTCCATTGGTATTAAATGATAATGAAACACTATCTCCAAAACTAAATCCAATATTATTAAAATCAGCAATTGATATATCGATATAAGCTCCACCAAATTCGTCATCATGATGAATTGAACAATTTTCTAAAACATATGTTTTTTCTTGTTTCTTTTCTTCGTTTTTATTAACACAGCCAATTAAAACACCTAATGATAATATTGAAACAAACATTAAACTATATTTATTTTTCATAATAGTCTCCTTTATTACCAACTAATCATGCTTGCTGCATTATATAAAGCTTTAGTTGTTAATTCTAATTTTGAATCAAAATTACTTTCAAAATTTCCATCTTCACTATATTGAACAAAAGCTTTTGCACTATCTTTTACAGGAGCCATAATGAAGCTATTAAATGCACCAAGTTCATATAAATCTTTATCAAGTTTATTAAATGAAAGTGATAAATAAACATCTACTGAGAAAATAATTGAATAACGATAAAATCCTGGTTCTTCATTTTTACTTACAGTAGTTCTTGGATAACTTTTCATCTTATATGTAATTTGATCAAATATTCCATAATATGGATCAACATAAGATAGATCAGCATCTGTCATATCATCTAATAAAGATTTAGTCCCATCATATTGATAACGTTTATCAAATTGAAGCGAGAATGTTGGATTATTTATAATTTCATAAGGATTTCCATATACATTAAATATATAATCAGAATCTTCTTTATAAGTTACACATTCTTTAACAATACTCTCATTATATTCGTTCCAATATTTACTAAATTCATCTTCTTTAAATTCAAATGTTAAATCAGTATTATCTAATTCTTTAGTTTCTGTATAAAATCCAGCAACATGTCTTACTCTGCCTAAATAAACTAAGCCACTTCCTTTATTATTTTCTTTATCAACTAAAGCACTAATTCCGATATAATCACGATTATATGGTTTATTTGCTACATATCTTTTTTCTATTTTTTTATAAGTAGCAACAAACTGCATATCTTGGTGAATGTATTTTGTATCATGATTCCATCCTTTAAAATCATATTCATAATCAAAATCTTCACTTTTTTCACTAACTTCTGGTCCATTATATTTAATTTCTTGATAATAACCTACAGTTTCTGTAGTTAAATATTTTTGATCTTTATCAAAGAAGTCACATTTATAACCATGCCAATCAGGATTTTCAATAATTTTAACTTCATGAGTTACAATCCATTTATATTCAATAAAATAAATATGTTGAGTACCAACTTCTCCTAAATAATGTCTCATGTCTAAAGGAATGTTAATAGTTTTTAAATCAAAATCTTTTATTGAATAATCACTATATTTAACTCTTAATTTAATATCATAATCATCCCAAGCTGCAGCTTTTACTCCATAAGTTACACCTAATAAATCAGTAGACATGACATAAATACTTGAATCTTCATGAGCAATATCAAGAGGTTTATATTCAGGAGCGTTATATATAAATTCCTCGTTATATTTAGGTTCTTCTTTTTTATTTTCGTTATTTTTACAACCACAAAGTCCTAAAGTTAATAGTGGTAAAAGAGTTAATAATTTAATGTTTTTCATATTTATTTCCTCCTAGTCCACAAGTATGTAACAACCTGAAACGTGGAGTTCATGTTGTACATTTTTAATTGAACGATCCCAATAGAAGAATTCCCAACCTTTATCCATATATCTATCTCTAATTGAAGGTAATGGTTCATGAGCATCTTCACCTTCATAAACTTCATCGATTGATACTAAGATTCCATATCCATCATAGAAATATACTCTATATGTTGGTAAATCACGATAATGTAATTCAAGTTCACAAGATTCACTAGGAACTATAAATTTTTCACCAACTTTATAATTTTTACCATTATATGAATAATATTCGAATTCTTTACCTCTAATTTTTTCAGGTTCTGGTAATGTAAGTTCATAATTTGGACGATATTGACCAATTAATTTTTCTCCTGCATATACGTCTTTAATATCACTTGTAGTGTAATTAATTGTAATAACTCTATCTGAAATAAATCCGGCTAAATTATTAATATGAATAATGAAATGTGTAGTAAATGATGATTCAGTTCCATCTTTAACATGGATTAATCCATCTTTGCTAATTTCAATCTTAGTTGGATCTTCAACTTTATATTCAAATATATTTGCACTTGAAGCTTTTATTAATGATTCTGGACATAAAATTCCACTAAATAATGAGAATTTATCGCTTCCTTCATATTTCTTTTCTAAAATTGATAATTTAGTTAAGTCGAAATATTTAATAATTAATACATTAGTTTCATCAATTGATAAAGTTTCTTTATCCATATTAATTGTAGTTTCAGCTTTATCACTCCAATGTTCTAATGGATTTTCATATTTAAGTCTAAATAATGACCATGATTTTATAGTTTGTAAACTAAATGAAGTAATTACTAATTTAATATCAAGTCCTGCTTTAACTCCACAACTTAAATGCAAATCAATTGAATAATAACCAGATACTTCATTACTTAATAAATCAATATCCATTCCTATCATTCCACTAATTGTTAAATTAACATAAGCTGAAGCATAACCTTCAATGTGGAGATAATCATATAAACCTAAAAGTGAAATACCTAATGAAATTCTAAGACCAAGTTCAGCATGGAAATTACCACCGATATAAGCAAATATATTCGATGCTTTCTCCATTTCTTCTGAGCTATCAGTTGATCCACCATCCATATTTGAGAAGTTAAAATCAATTTTAGTAGATTCACTTTCATATTTAACTAAACCAATTGCTTGAATTCCAATATCAAAATAGAAATCAACTTTGAATCTAATTTGAAGTGGTGTGAAATAATTAATATCAAACCAAACGAGTGGTAAAGTTGTTTTAGTTCCAGCTGTTGTTGCTTTTGTTTTATCTGGATTTAAAAGTTCACCAGTTCTTGAATTTTCACCATCTAATGATTTAGTGATATCATCTAATAATTTATTAGCATAATCAGTATCAGATTGTGAAATAGCTTCGATTGGTTGATGATCATAAGCAAATTTGAAATACCAAACATCACTACTATCTTGAATACATTTAACTTTATAATCAACACCACTTGGGAAAATCCAAGTATAACTTAATTTAACGTCAAAATCGAAAGTAAAATCAGTAATTGATTGGTGTCCGATTTCAATTGCAATCCATTCATTATCTGAAATTTGGAAGCTACCAAGTCTTAAAGCAATCTTCATTTCAACTTTTGAACCATTTAAATTAATACTGATATCAATATTTAAATGTCTGATTATATCGATTACTTTACGATAATCTTCTGGAGTAATTGATAATAAAGTTCTAACAAGTCCTCTACCAAGTGATGAAGCTTTGAATTGTTGAACTGCAAAATCACTAGTTAATAAAACTTCAGCTTCACTTAAATCAGCTTTTTCTACTCCTTTAATATGGAAATTATTATAAATTTCATCTAAATTTGGAGCATGATATTTAATTTCTTTTTTTGCATTTACTGTATAAACTGCATCAAATACACCATAAAAATCTAATCTTGGATCACTACTTGATTCAATACAAGCAAAGAATATATCACCTTTCTTTAAATTTGGAAATTCACCATTATATTCAAAAGTATAGGTTCCATCGTTTTTATTTTGTTTTTTATTAACAATTTTGCTTCTATCAATTTTGATAATTCCATCTTTTTCTTCTTTGACATCATAAGTTGCTTGTTCAGCTGGATTATCTTCAATTTCAATAGTTAATTGTCTAATTTTAGGATCTTTTCCTTCAAAAGATAAATAAGGGGCACTATTTAAATCGATTTGATAAACTTCTCCATATTGGAATCCACCAGGTGAAGAAACTGTAATTTTCTTTCCATCAGTAGATAATGTATTGTTTTTGAAATTTCCGCCTCTATCTTTAATAGAAATAAGTCTTACATCATTATTTGAATCGACTATATCGTTTAAAAAACATGCAGTGGATTGTAATGAACGGTTTTCTTCATTATCATAAACAATATTAATTGCCATATCTTTTGGCATATCTAATATGGTACTAGATCCAAAAGTCTTAGTACCATTTTCGACAGTTTTTAACTCTTGTTCATTTATTTTTTCAAATGGACCGACAAAAACTTCTGCCATTGGATCGGATTCTTCTAAAATTTTAGTAATAACCTCTTCTTCATTTTGAGATGGTTTACTTTCATTTTTATTAGAACATGAAACTAAGAAGGAAATCGAACAAGCGATTATTCCAATTAGTTTTAATCCTTTTTTAAATATGTTTGCCATACTTTTACCACCTTTTATATTGGCCCATTACGATAGTGCATTTCACTTAACTACATAACTATTTAACCATATCAGATAATAGATGTCAACATTATGCGTAAAATGAAGTAATAATGATTCAAAAACCCTGCAAATCCTACTTATTTTTTAAAATTTAGGCTTTCTTAGGTAAACTTTTATATTCTTTTTGTAATTGAGTTATTAAATCAATAAAAATTAAAAAGATTAAAAAAAGAGGCAATTTGAAGTGTCCAAATTGAGGTTCACTTCAGCAAAGCCCTCTTATTCTTTAACAACACACACGTATTCAGCACCATTATTATCACTCATTACTGTTACGTTTGTGCTTTGATAATATTTAATTTGATCAACAATTCTTTGACTAAATTTCTCACCTGGAATAATAATTGGAATTCCTGGTGGATAAATCATTATGATTTCTTTTGAAACTCTACCAACAGCATCTTCTAATTTAACTACTTCTAATTCACCATGGAAAGCTTCACGAGGACGCATAATTTGTTCTGGGATATTTTGTCCAAATCGATGATCTGGATAAACCATATCCTTTTTATAAAATCTATTACTAATATCTTTTAAAGCTTCGAGTAATTTATCTACATCTTTTTTCTTAGTTCCAACTGTAAAAAGTAAAAGCATGACATAAGTTTCACAAAGTTCAACTTGAATGTTATATTCATCCTTTAAAATTCTATAAAGTTCAAAACCAGTAATTGATAAATTATCTAATTCAACAATAACTTTTGTTTCATCATAGTTATAGCAACCATTTTTAACAAAATATTCTTTACCATGAGCTTTAAATCCTTCAACTCCTTCCATGTCTTTAATAAATTGTCTAGCTAAGTTAATTGATTTAAATAATGCTTTTGAACCATTAAAAACCATATATTTTCTGGCTGCATCTAAAGATCCTAAAAGAATTGAAGATGGCGATGTAGTCGTAATTAAATTATATGCTTTATTAATTTCATAATTACTTACTTTATCTGTTTTAATAAGTAAAACACTTGATTGAGTTAAACTTCCACCAGTTTTATGCATTGATAAAGTACACATATCACAACCAGCAGAAATTCCACTTAAAGGTAAATGTGAAGAAAAATAGAAATGACTTCCATGAGCTTCATCACACAAAACTATCATTCCTTTTGAATGTGCATATTCTGTAATTTTCTTTAAGTCACAAACTGCACCAAAATAAGTTGGATTAATTATAAAGATTGCTTTGGCATCAGGATTGGCATCAATTGCTTTTTTCCATGATTTATAACTAACTTGATTTACAATTTCAGTTCCATAATCAATTTCAGGCATTAAGAAAACTGGTACAGCACCACTTAAAATAAGGCCATTTATGACTGATTTATGGACATTTCTAGGTAAAATAATCTTATCATGAGCTTTTAATGAACTTAAAAGCATAATTAAAACACCTGAAGTTGATCCATTAATTAAAAATCTACAACTATCTGCTCCACAAGCTTTAGCAAATAAATCTTGTGCTTCTTTTATACAACCTGATGGATGAAGAATGTTATCAAGGCCTCTAGGACAATTTATGTCGTTTTTATAAACAACATGTCCAAAAATTTTATCAAAATCAGTTTTGATATTTCCTTGATGATGTCCTGGAACATCAAAACAAGAATTGTGTTCATTAATATATTTCAAATAAGCATCTATATAAGGTGTTTTTTTCTGCTCATTTAAGTCAATTTTTTTCATATCTCAATAAGTATATTACAATTTTAATTAAGAAAATAGTTTATAATTAAAATTATGAAAATAATTGTTATTAGTGACACCCACAAAGACTTAAATAACTTAAGAAAAGTTGCTCTTATGCATCAAGATGCAGATAGATTTTTCCATTTAGGAGATTCTGAAGTAATTAGCGAATATTTATCTCCTTTTATTTCTATAAAAGGAAACTGTGATTATTTTTCAAATTATCCTTTATATAAAGATTTAGAAATATGCGGATTAAAATTCCATTTAGAACACGGCCATTTTATAAATTTCACAAATTTTAAAGAATACGTCGAAAGTTTAAAATGTGATGTATTTTTATTTGGTCATTTACATCAAAAAGTTGAATTATTATTTGGAAATACACTTGTTTTAAATCCAGGTAGTTTATTTTTACCTAGAGACAGTGAAAAACCTTCGTATTTAATTATTTATATCGACGAAGAAACTAAAGAATTAAGCTATGAATTTAAATATCTTTAATAATTGAATTAAAAACTCTATAACTGCTAGCAAAAGCTAACATTAAATTATATCCACCACAAAGACCATCAATATCAATTACTTCTCCAGCGAAGTAAACATTTTTTTCTAATTTACTAGATAAGTCATTATTTAAATCATTTAATGAAATGCCACCTACTGTGACTTGGCTTTCACTAAATGGATAAGTTGCTTTATAAGTAAAACTCATATTTTTACAATATTTAACAATTTTTCTAATGTCTTCTTTATTAAAATTAGATGAATCAGAACTATGTGAATTTACCTTAATAAAGTCTGCCATTCTTATAGGAAATACGCCTTCTAAGAACGAAAACCCTGCAAAACCCCAATATTTTTCAAATTTTTCGTATAAATCGTTCTCACTAATATCTGGAAAAACATCTAAAACAATTTTAATTTTAGATGAATTTTTACTTCTAGCAATCATGCTTGAACAATTAAAAATTGCTATGCCACTAAGTCCATCTTTCTTAAACAAAACTTCTCCAGTTTCTTCATAAACTTTATCTTTATTAATAAATAAAGAAACTTTACATTTTAATCTTTCATTTTCTATATTTCTTACATTTTCTAAAACTTTAACTGGAGCTAAACCTACCTTTAAAGGAGTAATTTCATAGTCATGTTTTTTAAGAATATTAAATGTACTTCCATCAGATCCTAAAGTTGATTTTGACATTCCACCTGTAGCAATAACTAGCTTATCAAACTTATAAATTTTATTTTTAACTGATACACTAACACTTTGAGAACCTACGGCGTAATCGTCGAAATTCCCTCCATTAACAAATTTAACTTTATAATATTTTAATAATTTATTTAAATAAGCTACTACTTGATTTGAACTTAAAGAATAAGGATAAACAAGATTTTCTAAAGTTCTAGTTTCGAGCCCTAATGAAGCAAAAAAATCTCTTTGTTTATTAATAGGAAAACCTTTAATTAAGTTATTTGCAAAAGATGAATTATAAGTATAAGGATAAATTTTTAAGTTGCCTAAATTACATCTACCATTTCCAGTAGCCAATAATTTCTTATTTGTTTTCTCATTATGATCAAACATTGTGATATCAATATTTTGATCAAATTGTTTTAACATTAACGCAAGAATTACACCGCTTGCACCTTGTCCTATAATACCAATTTTCATAAATAACCCTGCAAATCTCAACTCTTTTTTAAAAAATCACGATTTTCCTATAAATTTACCAATATATTTTACCATATTAAAATGCATGTAAAAAACATTATTAAATATTTTTAATAATATAAAAAGGACTTCTTTCGAAGCCCTTTTAGTAATTACTATTTTCTAATTATTTAACAGATCCTGTTTTTTAATAATTGAAATTTATAAATTGTTTTTATGATAAATAGATTTCAAGCTATACATTGAAAAACTATTGAAATGTATATCTACCATACTTGTGAAGAATTCAATACCTAAATTTTCTTCAGAGATGAAATAAATTGTTTGAATGGTTTCTTTACCATCATTTGCAAATACTTCTATTGCACTCTTATCGATTAAAATCTTTAATTTTAGTTGATTTTCTTCTAAAGGACATACAGTTACTTGTTCTTTATATTTTGCAACATGAGTTTTGGTTTGATCTACAACTAATAAATTTTGATCAATGGAATAATAAATACTAATGTATTCTCCATTTTCTCCCTTACGGACATTAAAACCAAATCTAGAATTATTGTATTTATTTAATAAATTAACATCAAGATTTATCTCAAATGTCGAATCATAAATATCTGCCAAAAAATTGTCATCATCAGGAGTGATATCGAAATCGTCAATGTCGTAATATTCAAAACCTCTTAGAATTTCAAGTTCGCTTATTGGCATCAAATGTAAATATGGTTTGCCATCATTACCAGTAATAAGTTTTGCTTCATAAGGAACCGTCATCATCCCTTCCCACTTTCGATTAGGAGTATCTTGAGGGTTAGTTGCCATATAATTATCACCAATCCAAGCTGTAAGTACAACTCTTGAAGAATTTAACCACCAATCCATTGCAGCATGAGTGTTTGAAGAATAGAACCTAATTTTATCGGTCTCTGCAACAAATTCATAGTTTCCTAGGTTGTTTTTCTTTAAATCACCTAACATATACCAGTTTTGATTAGCAGAAAATACATATTTCATATTATTTTTATCACCATCAACAGGTAATTTGAATAATGTAGGGCATTCGTGTCCAATACGGTTGCCATTCATATCACAAATATATGAATTAAGTCTCCAATCTAATAAATTATCAGAAGTAAATATAATACAATGAGAACTTTCACCAGCTGTAACTAATAACCGTAAGCCACCATTTGGACGTGTTTCATCTTCTATCCAATAACATTTTGAATCTCTAAATCCACCTCCATATTGTGCAGCCGAATTATCGATAATAGGATTTTTATTATATTTAGTAAAGGTATAGCCACCATCAGATGAATAAGCTAAGCAATATTGTTGTTGAGGTCTAGTAACAGTATAAATTGCGACTACTCTTTCTTTTGGATGAACAGAATCATCAAATAATCCGCTAGTATTTTTTTCATCAACGACACAGCACCCAGACCAAATATCGCCGAATCCATCTGGTTGTGGATAAATTGCATATCCGTCAATTTGTTGCCAATGAACCAAGTCTTTGCTTACTGCATGACCCCACGCTCTACTTGACCAGAAATTATTTGGATCAGAACCAAATCTTGGACCATCTTGATAATACATATGATATTCTTTGGTTAATTCGTTATAAAATAATCCATTTGGATCATTAATCCAACCTTTATCCTTACTATAATGATATTGACTTCTATAATCTTCATCATAAGCATGATCACCATAGTATACAAAGATATTAACTCTATCTTCTAATTTGTTATATTTTAGATCTATTGGCTTGACGCCAATTGTCGAAGTTATATTATCCAATCCTTTTACATATTTTCTTTCTAAAGATACATAATCGATATCCCCAGATGAATATGTATTTTTAATTTTTATTTTAGAAACATCAACCTCTTCGTTTAAATTGTATTCTAAAGGAAACTCATCATAGGAGAATTTTTGAGAAACTAAATCGCCTTTATTTTTAACACTTTTACATCCCATAACCATTAATGCTAATGCTATTGTACCAAAAATCCTTTTAGTTTTCATAAAAACCTCGCAAAACTTAGTTATTTTTTCCTTTTTTAATAACTAAACCGGCTAAAGTAATAAGAGCAATTCCTAGAACAAAAGCAGATCCGATAATATCTCCAGCACAACCTTTTTTCTTTGTTTCTGGTGTTGGCTCAGTTTCTTTAGGATCTTCAGGCTCTTCACTTTGTTGTTCTTTTCTTTCAATAGTAAGTTCTAAACTAAGAGTTCCAACGCTACTATTAAATTTTACTTGTTTAACTCCTTCATCTAAATTATCTAAATAAGAAGTTTTAAATTTCAATGCACTTTCACTTATTTCATAATTGTTAGCTGCAACTAAAACATTATCCATCTTAATTGTTAATGTATCTTCAACTTCTTTAATTAATGGAATTGGGGCTATATTTGTTTCTCCAACAACGTATTTTAAAGAACCATCAACAATAATGATAACTTTTTCGCTTACTTCACCAACAGTTAAGCTAATTACTGCGTAACCAATGCCTTTAGCAGTTACTTTTCCGTTACTTACTTCGCAAACACTAGTATTTGATGAAGCCCAAACTAATTCTTCATCTTTATTATTTTTGACTTCAAAAGTAAGATCTACTTCTTCATTAATTTTTAAATTAGTCTTTGGAGTAGATAAAGTAATTTCTACAGGTTTTAATTCATCAGGTAAATAAATTCTTTGAACTCTATAATTTGTATTGATTTCATCGCAATCTTTTATACCATTTGAGATAAACCAGAACATTAATTCTTCATTGACATCTGCATTTACAACAATTTCATTAGTCATAAATCTAGTTGCATCTTGAATAACGCTTTCTTTTGTTCCAATAATTTGATCTAAAACAGTTATTTTATTATTTAAATCTTTTTTAGCTAAACCAACTGAGAATCCGTCAACAGCCCAATTCATGTAATCGCCGTTTTTTCTAATTCCTTCTTGCAAGAATGCATAATAATCCATTCTATAATTGCCTTTTTCTGGAACAACGAATGAAATAATTCCAGTTCCGCCTGCAAATACTCTTTCTTTATTAACAAACACAGTTCCATTCCACCAAGAATTTTCTGATGTATTGTATGAACTATCTTCCATTAATTGGCAAGCTTCAAGTCCTGTTTTTATATCATCTTGAATTGCACCATTTGTTGAATAATAAATCTTAAAATTATTATCACCTTGATGAGTTGGTACTTTTTCTTGAGAATATAGAGGAGTCTCTAAATCTTCACTTCTACAAGCAACAACTAAACTCTTCTTAACAGCACCTTCAGAAGCAGTTATAATAGCACTTCCAACTTCTTTTCCTTCAATTTCACCAGTATTACTAACTGAAACGATATCTGGATTTGATGAAGTATATTTTAAGTCACCTTCATAATTTGTTTTTAATTGACTCTTCTTTCCTTTATATATAAGGCCTACATCACTTAATAATGGTAATTTTTCATCAAAACTTAATGAACCATCATAAGTATTTATACTATTAGTTTCTAAATGGAATTCTGTATTAATTTCATCAGCATCACCGTTTCCGTTAGATGCAAAGAAAAACATAATTTCTTCACCTTCTAATAAATCTAATGTAACAGAGCCCATTTGGTATCTAGTTAAATCATCATGAACGCTTTCTTTTGTTCCTTTATTAAACTTTAAGACTTCATATGTATTACTTAATGATTTTTTTGCAATACCAGTCGAAAAACCATCAACATTCCAGTTCATATAATCTGCATTTGTTCTAATATCACCTCTTAACCAAGCAGAATAAGATAATGTATAGTTACCATTGCTTGCTGCTTTATAAGATAATGCACCAATACCATTTGTATAAACTCTCTCATGGTTTAAAAATACTGTTCCGCTCCACCAAGCATTTTCACTATTATATGCAGTATCATCAATTAAAGTTAAAGAACTAAGTCCTGCTACAGGATTTTCTTCAATATCTCCGTTTGTTGCATGATAAACATATAAATTGTTTTCACCTTGTTTGGAAGGTTTATTTGCTTGACTAAGGGATGTAGCTGAAAAATCTTTATTAACGATAATAGGAAGTTTTTCAGTTGTGTCTCCACTTGTCACATCAACAATACCTAAACCATAACCAGTACCAACAATCTTATTTTCATTGATTGTTAAAATGTCCGAATTTTCACTTGAAACTACGACGCCATCATTATTTTTTGTAAATCCTAATTCTTCGCCAACTTTAATTTGCATTAAATCTTCTTTTACTGTGTATGTTGATTCAACACTTATAAAAGATGGTGCGACTAATTTATACGGATTTTTAACGCCAAAAACTAATGTTGATAAAATAATCATTTTTCCTAAATTAAGTATCATAACAATACCTCCTATACTTTTAAAATAAATTAGTTTATCGGTAAAGTAAAGTAGTTTATAATATATTTATGAACAAAAATAGTAAACACGTAACTTATCAAGATATTGCAAATGAACTTGGTATTTCTAAAATGGCTGTTTCGAAAGCATTTTCAAATAGCCCAGATATTTCAAATGCATTAAAAGAAAAAATAAAAGCCAAAGCTAATGAACTTGGCTATATAAAAGATGATCGAGCTGCAAGTTTAAAATCAGGAAAAACAAATAGTGTTGCAATTATTTTCCATGGGTTAGAAAATCCTTATTTTTCTAATGCTTGCTTTAAAGTAACAAAAGAACTAAAAAAGCTCGGTTATAATTCTTCTCTTTATTTTACAGACAAATTTTTCTTTGATTATGAAGACTTACAAGATTTAATTACTATAAGACATTGCGCAATTATTTCTTTTGTTGAGCCAACAAAAGATGTTGCAAATTTCTTTAAAGAAAAACAAATTCCTTTTATATTAGTTGGTATTAAATCAACATTGAAAAACATCGATTTAATATATACTGATGACTATGACGGAGGAAAACAAGTTGCTGAATTTTATAATAAAAGCGAATTTAAAAAATCTATTTTTATTAATGATACTTATTCAGAAACTGGACAAAGAAGACATAAAGGTTTTGTTGAAAACCTCAAAAACCCTGCAGAACTCAGTTATTTTTTAAATTTAAGTAAAAAATTCTCCATTTATGATGAATCTATTAGACTTATTATGAAAGAGAAAATTAATTTTATTGTTTGCGTTTCTGATGTAACTGCTTTAAAAATTAGAGCCGCGTTAAAATCAAATTCATATAAAGAAAATTACATTATTATTGGCTATGATAACTTAAATAAATATTCTCCAATTGTAAAAGAAATTAACACAATTGATTATGATCTTGATGAAATTGTTAAGTTTGCTTCTTGTCTTTTGCATGATAAATTAACTAGCAAAATTCCAATTGATGAACACATTGAAAAAGTGTTTCCAGTTAAATTAATAATTAAAATATAAACGATGCACTAGAATTCATTTTAAATAAAATAAAAAGCTCATCGAATGATGAGCTTTAAATTTATTAAGTTTTAACTTATTTAATGATTTCGCTAACTGTACCAGCACCAACAGTTCTACCACCTTCACGGATTGAGAATTTAGTACCTTTTTCAATTGCGACTGGGTGAATAAGTTCAACGCTGAATGAAACGTTATCACCTGGCATAACCATTTCAACACCTGCTGGAAGAGTAATAGTTCCAGTAATATCTGTAGTGTGGAAATAGAATTGTGGTCTATAGTTAGTTAAGAATGCAGTGTGTCTTCCACCTTCTTCTTTAGTTAAAACGTAGACTTGGCAAGTGAATTTAGTATGTGGAGTAACACTTCCTGGTTTAGCAAGAACTTGTCCTCTAACAACTTGATCACGGTTGATACCTCTTAATAAGACACCAACGTTATCTCCTGCTTCAGCATAATCTAATAATTTACGGAACATTTCAATACCAGTAACAACACTAGTTTGAGTTGGTCTGACACCGACGATTTCGACTTGGTCGTTTAATCTTAATTGTCCTCTTTCAACTCTACCAGTAACGACAGTTCCACGACCTGTAATAGTGAGAACGTCTTCGATTGGTAATAAGAATGGTTTTTCATTATCTCTTACTGGATCTGGGAAGTAGCTATCAACTGCATCCATTAATTCCATGATTGAAGCTTCTGCTTCTGGATCTCCATCAAGAGCTTTTCTTGCACTACCACGGATAACTGGGATTTCATCACCTGGGAATCCGTATTTGTTAAGTAAGTCTCTGACATCCATTTCGACTAAGTCGATTAATTCTGGATCATCAACTAAGTCAGTTTTGTTTAAATAAACAACAATATATGGAACACCAACTTGTCTAGCAAGTAAGATGTGTTCTCTAGTTTGTGGCATAACGCCATCAGTTGCTGCGACGACAAGGATTGCACCATCCATTTGAGCAGCACCAGTAATCATGTTTTTAACATAGTCTGCGTGCCCTGGGCAGTCGACGTGAGCATAGTGTCTGTGAGCAGTTTGATATTCGATGTGAGCAGTATTAATAGTAATACCTCTTGCTTTTTCTTCTGGAGCAGCATCGATTTCATCGTATTTTTTAACTTCTGAAAGACCTTTTTTTGCTAATACTGTTGTGATTGCAGCAGTTAAAGTTGTTTTACCATGGTCAACGTGTCCGATGGTACCAATATTCATATGGACTTTACTTCTGTCAAATTTTTGTTTTGCCATATTTAATTATCCTCCTAAAATAAATACGCAATGCGTTAATTTAATTTTATAGCAAATAAGTTTTATTTACAATATCTAATAAATTAGATATTAATAAATTTAATCAGCGGCGCCGTTCTTTTTAATAATTTCATCTTGAACGGCTTTTGGACATTCACCGAAATGATCGAATTCCATTGAGTAGCTACCTCTACCTTGAGTAAATCCTCTAAGGTCAGTAACATATCCAAACATTTCAGCTAATGGTACATGTCCTTCGATAATTTTTGCATTACCTCTTTGACTTTCACCAGTCATTTGACCTCTTCTACGAGTCATATCTCCGATAACATCACCATAATATTGTTCTGGTACTGTAACTTCGACTTTCATGATTGGTTCAAGTAAGACAGGGTGACATTTTTTAGCAGCTTCTTTAAGAGCCATACTAGCAGCAATCTTATAAGCAGCTTCACTTGAGTCAACATCGTGAGAACTACCATCGAATAATGTAGCTTTTACATCAACGACAGGGTATCCTGCGATAAGTCCTCTTTCTAATGCATCAACTAATCCATCTTGAGTTGGTTTAATGTATTCTTTTGGAACAGTTCCACCAACAATTGCGTTAACAAATTCAAATCCTTTGCCTGGGTTTGGTTCAAATTTAATCCAAACGTGACCATATTGACCTCTACCACCAGATTGTTTGATATATTTACCTTCACATTCTGCGCTAGATTTGATTGTTTCACGGTAACCAACTTGTGGTTTACCAACATTGACTTGAACATTAAATTCTCTTCTTAATCTATCAACGATAATGTCTAAGTGTAATTCACCAACACCAGCGATAATAGTTTGTCCACTTTCTTTATCAGTATGAACTTTGAAAGTTGGATCTTCTTCAGCAAGTTTAATTAATGCTAAAGTCATTTTTTCTTGGTCGCCTTTAGTTTTTGGTTCGACAGCTTCTTCAATAACTGGTTCTGGGAATTCCATTTGTTCAAGTGTAACATTGATGTCTTCGTCACATAATGTTTCACCAGTTGTAGTATTCTTTAAACCAATTACTGCACCGATGTCACCTGCATGTAATTCATCAACTTCTTGACGGTGATTACTATGCATTAAAACTAAACGAGCAATTCTTTCTTTTTGTCCTTTATTTGTATTTAAGACATAGCTTCCGGCTTTCATAACACCTGAATAAACTCTAACATAAGCAAGTCTTCCGATGTATGGGTCAGTAGCAATCTTAAATGCTAAGGCAACGAGTTTTCCTTCATCACTTGGAGTGCAAACATATTCTTCACCATTTGGTTTAGTTCCTTTAGCACTTGGAATTTCAAGTGGTGATGGTAAGTAATCAACAACTCCATCAAGAAGTAATTGAATACCTTTGTTTTTGTAAGCTGAACCACAGAATACTGGGTGGAAATCACCAGTTAATGTAGCCTTACGAATAACGGCTTTGATTTCATCAACACTAACTTCTTCACCTTCTAATACTTTCATCATGAAATCATCATCGAATGAAGCAAGTGTTTCAAGTAAATCAGCTCTTAATAATTCACATTTTTCAACATATTCTTCTGGAATTGGGATCAATTTTGGATCATCGTGTTCTTTACAATTTGAATAATCCCGTGCTTCCATTTTAATGATGTCAATAACACCACTTAATGTTGAAGAGATTCCGATTGGATATTGAACAGGTTTTGCACAAGCACCAAGTTTTTCTTTGATTGAATTTACTGACATATCGAAGTCTGCTCCGATAGCATCGAGTTTATTTACAAAGACAATTCTTGGAACGCCATATTTTGTACCTTGTCTCCAAACTGTTTCAGTTTGTGGTTCAACACCATTTTTTCCATCAAGAACAGTAATAGCACCATCTAAAACTCTGAGTGATCTTTCAACTTCAACTGTAAAGTCGACGTGCCCAGGAGTGTCGATGATATTAATTCTATTACCTTTCCAAAAACAAGTTGTGGCAGCACTTGTAATAGTGATACCTCTTTCTTGTTCTTGTACCATCCAGTCCATAGTTGCACCACCATCATGGACTTCACCAACTTTATGAATTTTACCAGTAAAATATAAAATTCTTTCAGATGTTGTAGTCTTTCCGGCATCAATATGGGCCATGATACCAATATTACGAGTATGTTCTAAATCATATTCTCTTTTACTCATAAATAAACAACCTTAAAAAATTATAATTTAAATTACCACTTATAATGGGAGTAAGCTTTATTAGCTTCTGCCATTCTGTGAGTATCTTCTCTTTTCTTAACTGCAGCACCTGTGCCATTAGCAGCATCAATGATTTCTCCAGCTAATTTTTCTTCCATTGATTTTTCTTTTCTAAGTCTTGAATAATTGACTAACCATCTTAAACCTAAAGTAACTTTTCTTTCATTTGAAACTTCAGTTGGTACTTGATAGTTAGCTGCACCAATTCTTTTAGCCTTTAATTCAACTTGAGGCATAATATTTTCAATTGCTGTTGCGAAAACGTCCATTGCTGGTTTTTCAGTTTTCTTTTCAATAATTGCAAATGTATTATATAAGATGGCTTGTGCAGTTCCTTTTTTACCATCTAACATA
>JAFUXB010000005.1 GCA_017477255.1 Bacilli bacterium | reverse complement strand
TAAAAAAAGAAAAAGAAAAAAGAAATCTTTCGATAATTTTTGTTACGCATAAATTACAAGATATTTTTGCAATTGCAGATAATCTAGTTGTTATGAATAAGGGCCAGAATCTTCAATCTGGAAAACTTGATGAAGTTTTAAAGCACCCTAATTCTTTTGAAACTTTAGAAATATTGAAGGAGTATCATGAAGAATAAACATTCATCATCGGATTTTACTATAAATAACTTGCCTCATAGTAGGATTCAAGCTTTTTTCGATATATTAAAAACGCAATGGAGAAAAATGCTTTGGAATTTTTTGTTTTTCTTTTTAGGAGCCTTACCATTTATTATTGTTTCAATCTTAAATTTAAGAGGAATTACATATGGTTTTCAATCAATTAGCAGTGGAAGTGCTAATGAAAACGAAGTCTATTTTAATATGTTTTCAGTAAACAATTATTCTAATTTGTTTAACATTGGATCTTTCTTAGTTTTTACAATAGTAATTAGTGGATTAAGTAGAATTTATACAAAGCTATGTTGGCAAAAAGGTATGCTTTATTTCAGCGATTTTGGTTTAGGAATTAAGCAAAACCTATTGCAAAACGCATTCTTTTCGATAATTATACCTATAATGGTGTTTCTTGTTGGGATGTTTCATTCCTTTGCTCATTTTAATTTGAATTCACTTATGCCATTAGTTTTTGTTTTTTATGGAATTATAATTTTTGTATTTTTACCTTGGTATTTTATTTTTACAAGCATGTCAGCAATTTATGAAGAAAAATTTATACCTAAACTTAGAAATTCATTTTCAATATTGATTAGAGTTTTCATCCCGTTAGGTGGATTTATTATTGTTTTAGTATTACCATTTGGCCTTTTATTTATTGGTAATTTTATTGTAAACATCTTTACATTTGCTTTATTCTTTTTAATTTATTTTCCTATTTGGTATTTAGCATATAATTTATATATAAATAAAGTTTTTGATAAATACATAAATCAAAGATTTTATCCAGAAATCGTTAATAGAGGTATTTGGAGGATTTAAATGAAATATTTAAAAGAAAAAGATTTTATTCTTGCTGAATTTAAAAATGCTTTTAATAAGTTTTATTTTAATAATCCCGCACAAGATAAAAAAAGTGATTTTGACGTGGTTACTAAAATCGATAAAGACATTGAAAAATATTTAATAAAAAGAATAGAAGTAGAATTTCCAGGTGATGTTGTTATTAGTGAAGAAACCCATCAAAAAGTAAAAATAGGCGTGAGAACACGGGTTATTGATCCAATTGATGGTACTTTTAATATGGCTAGAGGTAGTAAGATTTTTGGCTGCCAATGTGCTTTAATTGTTGATAATGAACTTGTTATGTCCATAGTTTATGCTCCATTTTTAAATGAAGAGTATTATGCAATAAAAGGAGAAGGAGCATATAAAAATGGTGTAAAAATACCAAAATTTAATGGTGAAACGCCTCTTTCAATTTCAATAATTGATTTTGGTGATTTCCCTCATTCATTACCTGAAATTTTAAATAAACAACTTATTTGGTATCAAAATATAATTAAATCTGTTGGAAAAATTAGAATGTTTGGAGCCGCATGCTTAGAATTTTCATTTTTAGCGACCCATTTAGTTGACGCTTATATCATACCAACAAGAAATTTATGGGACTTATTACCTGGACTTTTAATCGCAAAAGAGTGTGGTGCTATAATATCAAACCTAAAAGGTGAGCCATATAAATTTGGAGATTTAGGAGTCATAGCTGCAAATAGTGAGGGTTTGCATAGGTTTTTGGTTGAAAATATTAGCTCAGAATAACTAATTTTTTTCTTTTTAAATATTTTTATCAATAATTGACAAAAATAATTTTATTAGTCTATAATAGAGTTATAGTAAAATATTTCAAAAGGGGTACATTTATGAGAAAATCAATTTTGTTATCGATTTTTAGTATAGGTCTTCTTTCATTGTGTTCATGTAGAGGTGGAAATAATAATCAACATGGAGGAGAAACAGTAACTTTTTGGGGTTATGGTGAACCAACTGAAATTAAAATTTTCCGTGATCTAGTTGATACATTTAATGCAGCTCATGAAGGCGAGATTTATGTTGAATATGTTACTAAACCAGGAAGTAGTTATTATGGAACAGTCCAACAAGTTATTGCTGGAAATCGTTGCCCAGATGTTGTTTATGTCGGTGATGATATTTGTAAATCTTGGGCTGATAATGACTACATTATTCCTTTAGATGATTATGTTAAAAATAGCGAAATAATTAAATTAGATGAAATTTGGGAAAGTGGTATTGAAAGATATCGTTTTAACCCACAAAATAGAAAATCTGGTGGGAATGAACCTTTATGGGCACTACCAAAAGATATTGGACCTAGCGTTTTATATTATAATGTTAAATATTTTAATCAAATGGGAATCCATATTATAAGCAAAGATAAGGATGAAATCACTGATGCTTTTGTTGATCAATTCAATAATGAAAATGCAACTCATTTTACAAGAGAACAAATGCAAAGAGGTTTTTATAGAGATAGAATCGATGATACTTCATCATGGAGTGCTCCAGGTGAAGATGAAGAAATGATTTTCAATAATAGAATTCCAATGAGTTGGGATGAAAGTGAAAACTTATTTAAAATTTTTACTCAATCATATAATTCAAAAGCTCCAAGTAAATATGGTTTCTTCACCGAATGGTGGTTTTCATACGGTTGGTCAGTTGGTGGCGACTGTATGAAATGGAGTGAAAGCGACCAACGCTATTATTTTACATTAGGTGATGATACTCAACTTTACCAAAAAGATGGCGAGTTTTTTGAATCTCCAGTAGTTGGTTCAAAACCAGTTCCAACACAACTTGAAGCATTTACTAAATTTGTTCAATTATCTCAACCAAGAACAGTTGATGTTGATGGAAAAGGTAATTATGGATTGGAGGTTACTCCATCACCAAATACATTAAATACTGTTGGTAAAGAAGCTTACTTTACAAGTGGAAAAGTTGCAATTATGGATGATAGAAGAGCAGCAGTTCCAGTTTATAGACAAACAGCATCATTAGAATTTGACTGTGCACCACATCCAGTTGCACCAAATGGAATTCAAGCTGGTCACTCTGGTTCAGTTGGTTTCTGTATTCCAACAAATTCAAAACATCACGATGCAGCCTTTAAATTTATTGAATATTTAGCTGGTCCAGAAGGTCAATCAAAACAAGCTGAATCCGGTTTCAATATTCCAAATCAAAAAGATATTTCAATGACAGAAACGTTCTTACAAACAGATAAATGTCCAAAGAATTCAATAATTTTTGTTAGAGCAGCTGAATATCAAAGAGCTGGTGACTGGAATTATTTAATGGATGATTTATGGATTGATGTTTGGGCAGACAGATTAAACGATGAAGTAAGAAACGGTAAATGGAATTTAACTCGTTTCTTTAATGAAATTACTGAAGCTTCAAATGCTGCACTAGATCCTGCAGTACATCCTGAATATTATAGGAAAGTTTAGTTTTAATGAGACAAAAAAGGCAAATTAAGTTTTCAAGAAAAGGAAGTAAACACGAAGCTCGTGTTGGCTTTGCTTTAGGAACTGTGCCTATGATTGGCTTTGCCTTGTTTTCATTACTTCCAATTATACTTGCAATAATTATGTCTTTTATGAAAATTAAAGGATTCAATTTTAACAATGCAACGTGGGTTGGGTTTGATAATTATATTAAATTATTCCAAGATCCTAAATTTGGAAAATCTATTAAAATTACATTTTTAGAGGCACTTGCGCTACCTTTTTCAATAATTATCTCACTTTTAATTGCTACTTTACTTAATAGAAAAGTTAAAGGAACAAAGGCGTTTAGAACAATTTATTTTATTCCTTTTGTTTGTTCAGTAGTTGCTGTTTCTACAATGTGGAAGTGGTTGTTTGAAGAACAATTTGGAATTTTAAATCAAATTAGAGAAGCTTTTGGTCAAGCTCCTATTGGTTGGCTAAGTGATAGTAAATATGCACCATGGTCAATGGCAATTATTAATTTATGGAGTGGACCTGCTTTAGGAATTATTTTATATAGTGCAGCACTAGGTAATGTTCCAAAATCATATTACGAAGCTGCATCAATTGATGGAGCTAGCAAGGTTTCACAATTTTTTGAAATTACTTTACCAGCTGTTTCACCAACAACATTTTATCTATTAGTTACAGGAACAATTAGTTTTCTTCAAGATTTTACAAGATATCAAGTTATATTAGGAAACAATGCTGGACCAAATAATAGTGGTTTAACTATGGTATTTTACGTTTGGCAAATGGTCTTTAAATACAACACAACGATGGGAATGGGCATTGCATCTGCATTTTCAATCATAATCGGATTAATTATTGGAATTATTACTGCTTTATATTATTCAACAAGTAGATTCTGGGTGAGTTATGACTATTGATAAAAAGAAAAGTAAGATTATTAACAAAAGAGTAGCTGATGTATTTACATATATTGGCCTTGTTATTTATGCTCTTGTTATTTTAGTTCCTTTCTATATTATTTTAGTTACATCTTTTAAAACCAACTCAGAAGCTGTTACAATTCCATTTACTTGGTTCCCACAAACATTTAATTTTAAAGGTTACCATACAGTTTTATTTGATGATGCAAGCGGAGGAGCGATTGGAGTTAGTACAGTTTTACTTGGATTTGGAAATACTTTATTAACTGTTTTACCAACGACTTTAATTGGTTTATTAACATCAGCTTTAGCAGCATATGCTTTTGCTAAACTAAGATTCCCAGGCAAAAATATTATGTTTGGAATACTTTTAGCTTCGATGATGATTCCAGGAATTGTTACATTAATGCCATCATATTTAATTTATGACACATTATATTTAACAAATACGTTTTTCCCAATTATGGTTCCTGGATTATTTGGTGGAGCTGCATGTATTTTCTTTTTAAGACAATATTTTAGTGCAATTCCAGATGATTTAATTGAAGCAGCAAAAGTTGATGGTGTTTCATATATTGGTATCTTCTTTAAAATCATAGTTCCTTTATCGGTTGCAGCTTTAATTGCGCAAGGAATCTTATGGTTTTTAAATGGATATAACGATTATTTAGGTCCATATTTATACTTATGGGATGCTGATAAATATACATTACAAATTGCTTTAATGTTCTCAGTCGGCTTATATGATACTGACTGGTCAGCTGTTATGGCAGGATGTGTAATTGCTTTACTTCCAATGTTAATTTTATATTTATTTGCACAACGATATTTTATTGAAGGTATCGCAACAACTGGATTAAAAATCTAGGGGGTTTTTATGAAAAGAAAAGGATTATTTTTTACAATCATTACTTTGCTAATTGGTACTCTTACTGGTTGTTCAGGAAAGAATCTTTTAGATTATGTTAATTACAATAATTTAGACAAAAACGATCGTTTGAACTATAACGGCGATTTATTTTATCGTAACGATTTAGTAACAACTGCCCCAGATCCAAGCGTAATTATGGTTGATGATGGATTTGGTAAAAATATTTTTTATATGTATGCAACTAGTAACGAAATTAATGGAACTGGTGTACAAGTTTGGAAAAGTTATGATTTAAATGCTTGGGAATGTCAAGGTATTGCTTTTTCTCCTGAAGAAGCAAGTTGGTGTCATAGAGATATTTGGGCACCAGAAGTTTTACCATATGAAGGCAAATACTACATGTGTTTTTCAGGAAGAAACAATAACGATCCTCAAAATAGATTATCATTAAATTTAGCTATTGCAGATAAACCTACAGGTCCATTTATTCAATATAGTGGAATAAATTCTGATGGAAGAACAGTTGGACTTGGTGATGTCTGGGTTCCAAATAACTTATTTGATGAAAAATTAACTGTTTATGGTCAAGAAATGATTGATGCTGATTTATTTGTTGATGATGATGGTGAAATTTATTTATATTTCTGCTCAACTAGTGATAGTGAAGGTTCATCAATTTGGGGAATTCATATGAAAGATATGTTTACTCCAGATTATTCAACTGCAACAAAACTTTTAAGAACAAGAAGAAAAAATGTTGATGATTTGTCTCAAACATTAACAATTGTTGATGAAAACTATACAAATGAAGGACCATTTATGATTAAAGAAGATGGTCAATATTATTTAACTTTTAGTGTTCATGATTTTAGATCTAAAAACTATTCAGTAAAACAAGCTATTGGAACAAGTCCATTAGGAAAATTTACGAAAGTTGATTTAAATCATGGTGGAAAGATTTTAGCAGCAGTTGAAAATCAAGATGGAAGATATTACACAAATGAAAGTGGTAAAAGAATTGCAATTGATGATTATGATCAAATGAGTGGAACTGGTCACCACTGTTTCTTAAGAGTAGATAATCAACTTTATTGTATATATCACGCTCATATTGATAGAGCTTATGGCGGAGGATCAGAAAGAGCTGTCGCAATCGATAAAGTCCACTTTATTAAAAACGATATAGGCGAAAAAATAATGTATATTAATGGACCAACTTGGTCTATTCAACCATTGCCTAAGAAAGTTAGCGGTTATGAAAATATCGCACCTTTAGCTTCAGTAAGAGCAAAAAATACAAGAAGTTCATCTAGTGTTCATTATTTAAATGATGATTTAATTAAGATGCACAATGATTCAATGGTAAATGATTATGTTGCCGAAAGAGGAACAACAATTAAATTAACTTTGCCTGAGTATTATAATGTTACAGCTGTTTTAGTTTATAATTCATTCTATTACGATAAACTCTGGGAAAAAGTTGATCAAATTCAATTTAAAACCGATAAAAATTTAGTTGGTCATAGTAAATTAACAATTGAAAATATCTATTATGATCATAATTGGGGTGTTGATGAAGAATGGCAATTTGTTAGGGCTGGTCAAGCAGCTATTGCTGAATTTAATGAAATACCTGTAAAAGAAGTATCAATTAAAATTAATTCTAAAAAACCTATTGCAATTGGTGATATTTGTATTTTAGGAAGACCTTTAAATGAACATAAGGGTTCGTATGATTTAAGAAACCACAAAATAAATCCTCCAGTTTATTCAAGTTTTGATTGGAGAGATATTCAACTTGATGAAGGTATTGTTATTGATGGTGATGTCACTGAAGAAGAATATAAAGGAAATAGATGGCTTGATTTTGGTGGAATTATTAGCGATGATTATAACTGCAAATTTACAACAAAAATTGGTGAAGAAGGTGTTTATTTTGCTGCAATAATTACTGATCCATTTGTTTCTTGGAATCCAGCAAAAGCCCTCTATCAAAATTCCTCTTTAGAGATACAGTTTTGTGAATCTTCAATTTCAACTGTTTCGTATAATGTTTTACAACTTCGTGTTGGATGTAATGGAACAATCGAACAATATCGTGGTTTTTATTCTGGACATGGACTTGTAAAGGATAGTTATAGATGGACAATTTCCAGTTATCCAGCAATGGCTAGAACAAAAGGACTTGGGTTTGATATTAAACACTTACAAAAAAATGTCGATGTAAGTAACGTACAAGGTTATTCAGTTGAAGCTTATGTTCCTTTTAATGTATTTACAACATCAGATTCACTTGATAATTTTCATGTACTTCCAACATTTAATACACTCCCAAATTTTACATCAACAAACAGAACTTCAAATGTTCCTTATGGAATTCCATTTGATGCTGTAGGTTCATATTTTACTTTTGGTAATGATGGACTTGAAAATGTATTAGACAATGAAAACTTAGGTTCATTAAAGAATAGAATTACAACGACTGGATTTGATATTTCTCATGATGAAGGGGAAAATCCATACGCAATTGCTCAGGCACCTGATCAACAATATGCTTTCTTTAAGAATGTATATTCAACAAGTTTTGTAGTTTCAACAAATATAACTATAAATCAAGTTTATCAAAACGATAGCTATCCTAAGTTTGGACTTATTTCTTATACTGATAGTCAGACTTTATTTTATTGTATTGAAGCTCCAGGTTTAACAAATAATAAACCAACAATGGCCTTTACCGGAGGACTAGGAACTGGTGATTGGAACTGGAATGAAATAGGTTCATATACATATAACAGTGTATCAACAGGTTCTTATACTGGTAATGATTCAGTTAAATTAACCATGGTTAGACAAGGACCAAATTTTTATTTCTTCGTAAATGATACTTATGCAGGAAAACGTGAAGGAGTACCTGGTTTTAGCACTAATTTTAAATCTTATCCAGGATTTTTATGTATGAATATTGGCGCTAAATTCTTTAATTATGAAGCTTCAACAGATGAAGCAAAGATAAATTCGTATATGTCAAAAGTTAATTAGAAAGGAGATTAAAAAATGAAAATCAAAAAACTTTTTGCGTTAATTTTATCTTTATTTTTTGTAAGTTCTGGTTTAGTCGGCTGTAAAAATAGTGGCCAGGAAAATAACCCTGGAACTCAAGTCGAAGAAGAGTTTAATGTTGTAGTTGATTCTACAATTACAAACGGAACTGTCGTACCAGACAAATTAAAAGCAAAATATAAGGAAATCGTTACTTTAACCGTCACACCTAATGAAGGCTATAAATTAAAGAAAAATTCTTTACTTTGTAATGGTGATTATGTAGAAGACAACCAATTTGAAATGCCAAAGGAAGATGCACATATTACTGCTGAATTTGAAAAAGTAAGTTATAAAATTTCAATTGGTTCTTTAGAAAATGGTGAAATCGCTGTTAATAAACGTAAAGCTAATTTTGGTGATTTAATCGAGGTTTATATTACTCCTGCGGTTGGTTATAAATTAGAAGAAGGATCATTAAAATATGATGATACTCCAATCACAAATAATGCTTTTACAATGCCAGCAAAAGACATTACAATTACTGGTAATTTCATTGTAAATACAGATGCTAATATTGGTAATTTAACAATTGGAACAAACACATATAACACAACATCTGGTTTTGATTTAAATAAGGATAATTCAACTGATAGAACTGTTCGTGTTGATTCAGATTCTCAAGAATATGCATTCTTAAAGAACTCTGTTGGTAATAATGTTTATGCTAAAACATTTATTAATGTTCATGGCAAAGACGAAAACGATGCTTATCCAAGATTTGGACTTGCTATGATTAACGAAAATGATGATGCACTTATTTTTAATGTAGAAGGAAGTAATAATTTAACTGGACAACAATCACGTGTTGAAACTGCTGATTATATTAGAAGTGGTTCATACTGCGATAATTTCGTCTGGGGCGCATATATGATGAAAAATAATGTTGGATCATATACCGGTGAAAATAAAATGTTGTTTGAAATTATTAAATACGATGGTTATGTATACTTTATGATTAATGAAATTTTAGTTGGTTATAGAGAATTTAAAGGATTTGATAATGATAGCAAAGTATGTGTTGCTCTTGTTACTATGGCAACACATGCAACATTTACTGAATATGAAGCAACAACTGATTTAGATTTTATTAAGAGTAAGGTACCATTTGATACAACAGATATGAAATTAGGTAGTGTTACACTTAATAATAATCTATTCGCTTCAACAGCAGGATTTGATTTATCAAGCGATCACGCTACTAATAGAAAAGCAAGTGTTGCAGTTGATGGACAACAATTTGCTTTCTTTAGAGGCGTAGCTGGAAAAACTATTTATGCAAAAGCATCAATTAATGTTACAGGTAAAAAAGCTGGTGAAGCATATCCTCGTTTTGGATTATCATTAATTAATAGTTCAAGATCAACAATTATTTTCAATGTTGAAGGAAGTAACGAGTTAACAGGACAACAATCTCGTGTTGAGATGGGCACATATAATCTAAATGGTTATGTTGAAGGCTTTACTTGGGGTAAATATATGTTTGCTAATAATGTTGGCGCATATACTGGTGAAAACGTTTTAACATTTGAAATTATTAAATATGGTTCAAAAATCGCATTTTTGATTAATGGCAATGAGGTTGGTAAAGAAGAAGTTGCTGGATTTGGTGAAAATGATGAATGTGTTGTTGCTTTAACTACATTTGAAACACATGCAACATTTACAAATTATGAAGCAACATCAAACTCTGAAGAAGTTGCTAAACATGTTTCACTTTCCTAATTTACGGTTAAGTTTATGAGTGAAAAGATTGTTTCAACACTTATTACACAAATCGGTGATCCTTTTGTTTTACATGCAAGTGATGGCAAATATTACATGTATGCAACAGAATCTGAAAGAGAATGTCGTTTTGATGTGTATGTAAGCGAAAACATTAAAGATTGGAAAAAAGTTGGTACATGTTATAAACCTACTGAAAGATCATTTGGTTATAAGAATTTTTGGGCACCAGAAGTTGTTGAACACAATGGAAAATTTATAATGCACTATACTGCTAGATGGAAGAAAAATCATTCATTAAGAATGGGTGTAGCAGTTAGTGATTCTCCATTAGGACCATTTATTGATGTTTATGATAATGAACCAATGTTTGATCCAGGATATGCTTCAATAGATGGGGATGTATTTATTGACGATGATGGAAAAGCATATTTATATTTTTCAAGAGATTGCTGTGATAACGTTGCTAAAAATGGTGAACACCAAAGCCACATTTATTGCGTAAGACTTACAAAAGACTTATTAAGAACTATTGGAAAACCAAAATTCATTTGTGGTCCAGATCCTAAATTAGAGCATGAAATGCATGAAAATTTATTTAATGAAGGAAGTTTTAAATGGAATGAAGGACCATTTGTTTTTAAAATAAATGGTGAATACTTATTAATGTATTCAGCAAACTTTGTTTGGACTAAATATTATTGTATATGTGGAGCAAAAGCTAAATCACCTTGGGGTCCTTTTGAAAAATATGATAAGCCAATTGCACAATATATAGAAGGAAAAGTTAGTGGTCCTGGCCATAACTGCGTATTTAAAGATGACAAAGGTCAAATGTATTGTGCTTATCACTGTCATACTGATCCAAATTTAGCATGTAATGATAGAAAGTTTTGCATTGATAAATTAGATTATGTTGATGGAAAACTAAAAATGAAAATTACATTATAAAAAAACTGATCTGTTAAATAAAACGGGGAGTACGTTTAAGAGACTCCCTGTTTTTTTATCTAACAAAATAACTAAAATACTTTATTTTCTGTATGATTTTTTAATCTTATAAAATTAGGAATATGTTTAATAACAATTAATATTAATAAAATTAATAAGCAAATTGGATACAAAAAATTATTATAAGCTATAGGAAATAAAATAAATGAAGTAATAGTAGCTAAAGTTCCTCCAATTACTGAACCAAGTGAAACATATTTAGTAATTAATACAACTAATATAAAAACTAAAATTATACCTAAAGCTAAATATGGAAAAGTAACTAAAACTACACCTAAAGAAGTAGCAACACCTTTTCCTCCTTTAAATTTTAAATATATAGAAAAACAATGTCCAAATACTGCAGGCATCCCATATAAAATATAAAAGAAAGATGAAGAAGGAAATAATAAATTATTATAAAGATTATTCTTTATTAATAAGTAAGTAATAATAATTATTATTGATCCTTTTAATACATCTAAAAAAGCAGCTAACATTCCAGGCCAAAAGCCTAATACTCTAAAAGCATTAGTAGAACCTATATTTCCACTGCCTTCTTTTCTTAAATCTATTTTCTTTATTTTACTTATTATTAGTCCAAAAGGAATTGCTCCTAATAGGTATGAAGCAAGTAATAAAGATATACAAATCAAAATATCATTAATCATGGTTTATATGTTATCACAACATTGTTGTTTTCGTTATAATTTTTTATTTTTATTCTATTTACAAAAAGTGCAAGAACTTGCAAAAAAAGTAAATAGGATTTTAAATATAAAAAGAGAAATATGGTTAATTAAAGTTAATAAATTATAAAAATAGTTGAGTTCTGCAGGGTTTTTGATTAAATTAACCAGAAATTTGTATATTTATCTCTAAATGAAAATTCTTACATTTACATTGATTAATTATTTTGATTTGATTCAACTACTAAAAATTTTTGCGTATTTTTACCAAAATTTTAAAAACCTCTCAAATTAATGAGAGGTTTATTTAATATTAACTAAACTAATTTAATAAGCTAAAACTTGAACTTCATTAATTCTTAAAGGTTCTTCAGTTCTAAAACAAATTGTAACTTTATTAGCTTTTATTTCTTTATCTATTTCAAATACAAAAGCACTTACAGGATAAACAAATTCTTTTACATCATTAACACAAGAATAAGGGAATGTACTATATCCAAATGCATCACCATTTGAAAAAGCCACATATTCTAAATCTTTAACATATGAATCATAATATGCACTGTTATTTATAGCTAATCCACCAATTGTGTATTCTTTATCAAATGTTAATTCAATAAATGAATATCCTTTTCCAAGTTTAACTTCATTACTTCCATCTTCAAGGTTATAGCAATCAGTAACATATAAATCATTAATTGCTTTTTCATTAGTTACATTTTCAACTCTTATTTTAGCTTTAGGAGCGATATTTGAATAATCACTTAATGGTTCTGGTAAAGGTTGAGGTGAATAAGTAGGACCATTAATAAATGGAGTTCCATCTTCTTTAGTATAAACTGGATCCATTGCAAAATATCTACCAACCCATCCACTAGAATTTTGGTTATAGTTTCTATTTTTATGAGCATGATAACCAATCATCATTTGATCACCAATTTTAAAGAAGCAGTGGTGACCAGTTCCTGAATGGAAACCTGACCATTGATCATAAACTGGGTCACTAGTATCATCAGTGCAAGGAACACCCATCAATAAATTAGTCCATAATTCACCTTCTTTATAAGGTTTAGTAAATGTTCCTAGTGGACTATCTGAGACAGCATAACAAACATTATAATATTTATTCCAACATCCATTTACTGAATAAGTCATATAATATTTACCTTTAGATTTAAACATAAATGGACCTTCAGCAATTGGACCATACTCACCTCTATAAGCATATTCCCATTCTAAAACTTTATCTTCAGGATCGGCATTATTATCGATTGTACCTGGTAAAACAATATATTTTTTGGTTGAAAAATCAGCTTCATAAGGAGATTTTAATTTAACTCCATAAATTGATTGACCATTAATTGATTGGGAATAATACATATACATTTCGCCATCATCATCAACAAATAAAGTTGAATCTAAGACTGCACCTTTTTCATTATCGAAGAATAAAGGAGCTTTGTAACCATCGACGTCATCGTTTTTAATTGGTTCATAAGGTCCTAAAACATTATCAGACCAAACTACAGAATTTCTACGCTTTCCACTAGATTGTTCTATTGCACTATAGTAGAGGTAATATTTATCTTTAACTTTATAAAGTTCAGGTGCATAAATTAGTGGATTACTTTTTTGTTCCCAAGTGCTAGCAAAATTTCCTGGATTAAAAATTACTTGTTTTTCATAAGAGATAAAATCTGTCGTGTAATAACAAGTTACATATCTACATGAAGAACCATCATCAGTTCCAACAATATAATAAGTATCATCTTCAACATAAACTTGAGGATCAGGTAAAGGAACTTTATCTAAAGTATTAATATACCATCTAGTTTTATCATATTCCCATTTATAATTTGAAGAAGGACTTAAATCGCTATAATCTTCTCCAAGTTCCATTGTAGTTTTAACGCTTTTTTTAAATGGTTCATCTTGATCTTTTGGTGTTTCTTCTGAATTTGATTTACATGCAAAAATAGTTAAACTAAGTGGAAGAAGTAAAGCAAAATATAATTTTTTATTATTCATAATAAACCCCTTTTAAAAGTTTTTTATCTTTTATATTTTATTTTAATGAAATAAATATTTCAATAAAGCCATTAAGTTAAAGCTATAAATAAGATACAACTATTTCAATATCTTGATTAAAATCTCTCGGAATGAAAAGTCGAAATCATTCGGAACAAAATCTTAAAATCTCTCGGAATGAAAAGTCGAAATCATTCGGAACAAAAACTTAAAATCTTTCGGAATGAAATTGATGTGATTGTTGAATTAGAAGACGGTTCTTGGTGTGAGATAGAAATAAAATTAGGAGCAAATCAAATTGGAAAAGCAGCTCTAGTAAATAATTCTGTTAATTAATATTTTAAAAAATAGTTGAGATTTGCAGGGTTTTTGAAAAAAATATACATGATTTAAACTGTTTATGAACTTCTTTTTCTATAAGAAGAAGGCGAAACACCGACCTCTTTTTTAAAGACTTTAGTAAAATAATAGATATCTTTATAACCAACTTCATTAGCAATATTTATAATCTTCATATCAGTTTTATTTAATAAAGTCTTAGCGTGATCTATTCGTTTTGAAATTATGTAATTAACAGGAGTAACTCCTAATGTAGATTTAAATAAACGAGCAATATAATATTTAGAAAATGGTAGTGTTTCATAATACTTATCTAGATCAATTTCTTCAAGATAGTGCTTGTCTAAATAATCTTGTATTTTTTGCACATATTCGTTTGTAGCAGCTTTTTTATTTCCTGATGAGAATAACTGAAGTATTTTTAAAATTATTGTTTTAGCAATGCAATTTGTAATATTTGAAGTATAGTTTAATTCTTCATTTTTAGATTCTTGAATAAGTAAATTAAATAATTTTCTAAATGTCTTATTATTTGTTCCTGTATGTAAAATATATTCTTCGTTACAGTTTGCAAACATTTTTTTAAGAGGTTCTTTATATTTAACTGCAAAAAATAAAGCATGCATAATAGTCCCATTATCTGAATATTCTTTATGCATGTTAGAAGGGAAATATAAGATGATATCGTCAGTTTTTGCTTTATATTTTATATTATTAATCTCAATTGTTCCTGATCCACTATCAATAAACATTATTTCTAAAAAGGTATGCTTATGTGGATTTAAGTTTTGTTTTTCTAATGCACTAAAAGTTCCAGTATAATAAGCTTCAATTTTGCTATCTAATGTAGCTAATCTTTTAATTGGATAGTGTCTTCTTTCTTTTGAATCTTGTAAATGAATTCTCATATTTTTACCTTCTAATTTGTCTAAAATTGTCCTTAAAAAATAACAAAAAAATCTATTTATATTATAAGGTATCGAGAGTAAAATTAAAGTATAAAAGGAAAGGTCTAAGTTTTTAGACGAAAAATAATATGCAAAAATCTATTTTAGTTGTAGGGTCTTTTGTCGAAGATCTTATAGTTCAAACAAGTAAATTTCCTTCAGCTGGTGAAAGTGTAATAGGAAATAAATTTTCACGTGCTGATGGAGGAAAAGGTGCAAACCAAGCAGTTCAAATTGCTCGTTTAAACACCCCTGTTAAATTAATTGGGAAAGTTGGTTCTGATAGTTTTTCAAAAAGCCTTGTTTCTACATGTTTAAAAAGCGGTGTAAACGTTGAAGAAGTTATTCAAGATGAAGGAAATCCTGGAATTTCTGTTGTTGTTTTAGAAGAAGTTAAAGAAGGATTTCAAAATAGAATAATAATGACTCCTGGAGCAAATAATCGTTTAACTGTAGAAGATGTTAAATATTTGGAAAACGAAATTGAAAATTATGAAGCAATAGTTTTACAATTTGAAATTCCTCAAGAAGTTAATGATTATTTAGCTGAAATCGCTTATAAAAAAGGAGTAAAAGTAATTGTAAATCCTGCACCTTATAGAGAAGTAAGTGATGAATTTTTAAAGAATGTTACTTATTTAATTCCAAATGAAACTGAATTTTTAGGTCTTATTAAATCAAATAAAAATATTGATGAGTTCTCAGAAAACGACTTTAAAGAAGGAGCAAAAATTCTTCTTGATAAAGGTGTTAAAAATGTAATTATTACTTTAGGATCTAAAGGATGTTGCATAGCTAATAAAGAAAATTGCCAATGTTTTGAAAGTGTTAAAAATGTTAAGTCTGTTGATCCTACAGCAGCTGGTGATTCATTTATTGGTGCATTTACTTCATTTTTAAGTCGTGGATATAGCGAAAAAGAAGCAATACTTTTAGCTAATGCAGTTGGTTCATTAACTGTACAAAAATTAGGTGCTATGCCTTCTTTATGTACACTTGAAGAATTAACTGATTATGTTAAAGGATTAAAATATGCACCATATAAAGGATTATATGCATTATTAAAGAATAATAATTTTGAATCAGTTGACGTCTTAGATGTATTTAAATCAACTGTTTTATCTGAAATTACATATACTTTAGGCACATTAAATAAAGAATTTTATGAAAGTGCATTAGATTTAATTTTAAAAGCAAAAGAAAATGGCAATAGAGTTCATATTACTGGTATTGGTAAACCATCTCACATTGCTCAATATTTTGCTTCACTTTTCTCATCAACTGGAACGCCAACTTATTATTTACATGGAACTGAAGCAGTTCATGGAAGTTGTGGCCAATTAGTTAGAGGAGATGTAGTCATTGCTATTTCAAATAGTGGAAATACAAGTGAATTAATCAATACAATTGAAGCTTGTAAAAGAAATGGTTGCAAAATAATTGGAGTAACAGGTAATGAATCAAGTAAACTTGCAAAATTATCTGATGCCCATTTACTTGCTCATATAGAAAATGAAGGTGGTCCTTTAAATAGAGCACCACGTTCATCAATTTTAGCTGAAACTTTAGTTCTTCAAGGCTTATCTGTCTTACTTCAAGAAGATGCTAAAGTTACTCCAAAGCAATACGTTAAATGGCATCCAGGTGGTGCTTTAGGCAAAATAAGAGATAATGAAAAATAAGGAGAAGATTATGAAAACAAGAAGTTTATCAAAATTTATCGTTCCAGCTTTATTTGTTGTAGCTTTAACTGCTGGTTGTAAAAGCAAAAGTAAAGATCCAGTCGAAGAAGGCGCAACTATTATTACAATGTATTTAAGAAACTTTGAAGACTGGTCAAATGAATACATGAACAAAAGAGTTAAAGAATTTAATAGCAATATGGAAGATGGAATTCAATTAAGTGTTAAATTCTTTGAAGATGAAGCATATACTGATGCTTTTAAAGTTGCTAAAGAAAATGGTTCAGCTCCTGATATTTTTATGTGTTCTTATGGAAACATTTATCATGACGTAGTTGAAACTGGTGATGGAGTACCATTAAATGATTTAATTAAACAAGAATATATCGATGATATTTCAGATAACATTAAACCAATGGTTACATATAATGATAAAGTTTATGGTTATCCTCAACTTAGTGAACCAAGTAGTATTTTCTTCTATCGTAAAAGTATGTTAAATACTGCTGGAGTAGCAAGTGCTCCTTCAACTTGGGCTGAGCTTTTAGAAGCTTGTAGTAAAATTAAACCTACACTTAAAAGAGGACAATATTGTGTTGGAATTCCAATTGGAAGTGCATTAAGTTGGTCAACTTATGGTCTTCAATATAATTTAACTGGTGGTTTAGCTTTAAACGATGACTGGACTCAAAGTAGAGTAGGAACAGAAGAAGGATTTAAAGATATTGCTGGTTTATGGTATGACCTATATGGAAATGGTTATGTACCAAATGGTGCAATTTCTCCAAAAGGAAGTTATAACGATATTATCGAAGGTATGATGATGGGTAAGGTTGCTATGACTTTTGCTGGATCTTGGTCAATTGCTGAAATTATGCATACTTATAGTGATTTAGCTAGTGATGTTGGAGTTTCAGTTATTCCAACTAAAGATGGAAATACATCAAAAGTAACTGCATCTAATGGTGGATGGACTTATGCAATTTCATCACAATCTGATAAAGAACATCAACAAAAAGCAGCAAAAGTAATCGAATGGTTATTTGCTGAAAGTCCAGAAAGAACTGCTGGATTCTTCGAAGCCGCTTATTATTCAAAAGCCGCTGTTACTAATTCAGTAAAAGCTTATATTAGCGAACATGTCGAAGATAATTTAAAAGAATGGACTAATGTTATTAATGATGTTGCTTCAAAAGCAATTCCTGAAGCTACATATCCTTGGTCAATTTCAGTAGCAGTTGGTACTATTTTTGAAACTTGTGGATTAAATGCAGATTTAAATAAAGGTGAAAGTTATAAAACTACAACAATAAATAATGCAATTAAAACTGCAGATGATTCAATTAATGCAATTATTCATAGTTCGTCTTGGGAAGGAAAACCATTCTAATAAATTTTTATGATTTATACAGAAGACAAATTTCAATTAGTAGACAAAAAGCGCCACAATAGATATAAATATCGTGGACAAACAACAGCATATTTAATGCTTCTTCCAGCTTTTGTTTTGCTTAGTATTTTTGTTATTCTGCCTTTAATCTTAGCTATTATAAGAAGTTTTCAAGATTATAATACTAAAGCTTTTGTAGGATTTAGTAATTATGTATATCTATTTGAAATGGATACATTATTTTATAAATCTTTCTTAACAGCTTTACTAATGACAACGATAATTTCTGTAATTTTACTTGTTATTTCATTTGGTTTTGCGCTTGTTTTAAAAGCAATGGATAACAAATTTGGGAAACTAGTAAAAGTTTTAATTTATGTTCCTTTCTTTATTTCAGGAATTATTGCTAGTGTTATATTTAATTTAATTTTTAATTATGGAGGAGGACTTATTTCAAGTATTTGTGTTTTACTTGATAAAGATCCAATTTCATTTACAAATGATACAACTCTTGCATATATTTCAATTATTGTTCCTACAATATGGCTTGGATTTGGATATAACACGCTTGTAATGTATGCAGGACTTATTAATATTCCAGAAGATTATTATCAAGCAGCAAATGTTGATGGAGCAAATTGGTTCCAAAAATTATGGTTTATTACAATACCAAATATGAGGAATTATATTGTTTTACTTGTAATTAATATGGTCACAGGTTATATGCAAATGATGGAAATTCCAATGATGATGACTGGTGGAGGACCATTAAATACAACATTAACACCTGTTTTATATTTATTTAATTCATTTAGAGATCCAAGTAGACCAGATAATGTCACAATTGCTGGAGCCATTTTAATTATGATTTTTATTATGGCAGTTAATATATTTGTTTTTAAAACAATTAAAACAAGAAGAAGTGAGGATGTTTAATATGAATAAAAGAAAAGTTATTAAAACATTAATACTTTCATTAATTTGTTTAATTGTTGTTGCAATTATTCTTTTCCCTATAATTTGGATGCTTCCTGCTGCATTTAAAGGAAAAGTAGAGATTTGGGCTCTTCCAAATACTTGGCTTCCAAAAGTTTTTAAATTTGATAATTTTGAAAAAATATTTAGTGATAACTTAATGAATGATATAAGCTTTGTTTCTTCACTTGGAGCAACAAGTTTAGTTAGTGTTATTGCTGTTGTTTGTTCACTTATTGTAAATATGTTTGCAGCTTATGTATTTGCAAACTTTGAATTTAGAGGGAAAAATTTCCTTTGGTATTATTTCCTTATTACGATGTTTATTCCAGGAATTACAATTTTATTAACTTCAATTAGAGTTGTTTCTGTATTAAAAATGACTGATACAATCGCTGTTTTAATTATTCCTGGTTTAGTTAGTGCTTATAATATTTTCTTCTTTAGACAATTCTATTTTGGAATTCCTAGAAGCTTAGAAGAAGCTGCAATTATTGATGGATGTTCAAGATTTAGAATATTCTTCAAAGTGTTTTTGCCAATGAGTGTTACTCCAATGGTTATTATTGGAGTCAGTGTATTTATGGGTTATTGGAACTCATTTATGTGGCCAACTTTAACTATTGTAAATAATTCAGCAATAGCCCAAGTTATGCAAGTAATTAGACAATTAAATAGTACATATTCTGGAGAATATGGAGTTGTTATTGCTGCTACATTAATTTCAATTTTAATTCCTTTAACTTTATTTACTATATTCCAAAAGAAAATTATTGCTGGTATTGCAATTAGTGGACTTAAATAGGAGGTCAATATGGATTCAACAAATATTACAAATATCTTTAAAACATTAAATTTCAAAAGAAAAAGATTTTCAAGTTATGATAGAAAAGGTGGTAATGACGATAGATTCTATGTTAAACCACATGAAACTATGACTTTTGGCGAAATTGATAAGCCAGGAGTTGTTAGACATATTTGGATTACTATTAATAACATCATGGATGATGTTTGGGAAATAGAAAAAAATGCTTTAAGAAAGGTAGTTTTAAGAATTTATTGGGATGATCAAAAAACTCCAGCAGTTGAAGCTCCTTTAGGTGATTTCTTTGGAATGGGTCATGCAATGTGTCATAACTTTGTTAGTGTTCCTTTACAAATGTCACCTGAAAATGGAAGAGGTTTTAATTCATGGTGGCCAATGCCATTTAAAAAAGCAAGATTTGAAGTAACTAATGATTGTAATAACGTACTCGTTTTATATTTCTATATTGATTATGAAGAAAGAGAAGTTGATGAAGAAATGAGATTCCATGCAAGATGGAGAAGAGTATGTCCAACTAAGGGAATTAGTGAAGAAAATAGACATGAAGATAATTTATTCTATTGTCATGGTGGAGAAAATGTCGATGGTAAGGACAATTTCTTAATTTTACATACAACTGGTAAAGGACATTATTGTGGTTGTAATTTAAATATTCATAATTTATCTAATTCTACTGAATGGGATTGGGTTGGTGAAGGTGATGATATGATTTTTATCGATGGTGATAAACTTCCTACACTAAATGGAACTGGAACTGAAGATTATTTCAACACTTCCTGGTGCCCAACTCAAGAATATAATGCCCCATATCATGGTGTAATTTTACCTGGAAAAGATAACTGGAAAGGAAAGATAACATATTATCGTTATCATATTTTAGATCCTATTCCATTTGAAAAAGAAATTTTAGTGAGCATTGAACATGGTCACGCAAATCATAGAAGTGATGATTTCTCTGTCACAGCATATTGGTATCAAATTGGTGAAGCTTCATTTAGAGAAGAAATGCCAAGTGTTGAAGAAAGAATGCCTGTAGACGAAGAAATTTTAAAACAAAACAAAATTGTTAAGGAGGACGTTTCTATAGATAAATAAAAAAGGTTAATTAATTTAAAACTATGCACATTATTAAAGAAAGGAGAAAAATATGTTTAAAAGTGTACTAGGAATGACTTTAGCTGCATTGATAGGCGTTGGCGCTGCTCATACGGTTCCTCAAAATAATGTTAGAAGAGCTTTTGAGCCATTAGCTGAAACTGTTGATGTATACGGGACACACAATTACTTTACTGGTGATGGTGGTGTTTTTAACGGAAATGGAAATGCGCTTTTGAAAGATCAAGTTGAGGGTGATATTACTTATACTCGTTTAACTAATGCAAATGGCGCAGATAATTGTTATTTATTAATGGACAATGAAGAAAAACATGCAGGAAACTACATCTTCACCGCCAAAATGAGAGTTAGTGAAGGATTCACTGACGAAAATATTGGCTTTGGCTTCTGGGCTGGAGGTCGTATTAAAGATACTACTATTTCATCTCAATTAAAAGCAGGTGAATGGACAGACGTTGAAGTAAGATTCGAATTTAATGAAGATGAAGCAAGCAAAACTGATTCAATTCACATGTGGATTTTACTTGCAGGTGGTCATATCGATTTTTATGATATGCAATTTAGACAACTCTTTGTTGGTAATTTAGGCGAAAACATCTTCAAAGATGAAGGTTTTGAAAATGTCGATTTATCAGGCGGAGATAGAACTGGTTGGAACGATAGACATAGTGGTGTTATCGGATGTAAAGCAAATCAACTTCTTTGGACAAGTGAAGGAGAAGGTGATGAGAAAAACCAATTCTTAAGAATGAGATATACTGGAGAAGGAGACGTACAATTTGTCGATTTCTGTTCATTCTTTAATGATTATAATGGTTCATGGCCAAAAGGTATTGAAGCTGGCGAATATTATGTTGAAATGGATGTAAGAACAAATGATTTATTTGATTCAGATAATGTTGGTTTTGCATTCTATTCAAGTGCAGGTCCAAGAATTGAAAGAGACTTTACTCCACAAGTAAAAGCCGCTAAAAAAGGTGAGTGGACTCATATTACTTATAGATATCCAGATTTAGGAGTTGAATTAACTCAAGCCTATGCTGATGGTGTCGACACTATTCAATTCTGGGCAAATTCAAAAAATATTGTTGGTTGGAATTTAGATATTGATAACGTTACTATTAGAAAAGTAACATTAGCAGTTGATGAAAGACCTGAATTTGACGGTGGCGTCTATTCATTCCAATGGGTAGAAGCAGATGATGAAGATGTTGTAATCACTTTAAAAGATTTACATGGTCACGAAGATCTTAAGATTTTATCTGGTGAATATGAATTACTTAAAGGTGAAGAATATACTTTATCAGGAAATACTTTAACTATTAAAAAAGAATTTTTAGCTGATTATGACGATGGTGTTCATGAATTTAAAGCAGTAACAAGTGGTGGTGAAAGAGCATTTACTATCGAAGTTACTCATATTCAAGAAGACTTACCTTCAATTGAAGATTATGAATTAGAAGAAACTGTCTTTGGCGGTGACTTCAAGGATCTTGATGTTGGTTATAGAATGAGTGCAGATCAAACTCAATATGCTTGGGGTGCTGTTTCTCAATATGATGATGGCGGTTTAGTCATTGAAGAAACTGATGGAAGCCGTGCATTACAATTTAAAAAACCTGCAGATTCAACAAAAGCTTACTCTTCATCATTTGTAATTTATCATCCAGAAAAGATCGTTGAAAATACAATCGTAACTATGGAGTTTGATTACAAATATGTTGGAAATGATACAGATGGTGCTGTTAACGTTTCATGGGTTGGTTCAAGTAACGTTTCATACCACTTAATTAATTTAAATGGTTCTAAGAATGCAAAAACTATCGAACCAGAAGCAAAATATAGACAATGGGAAATTGAATATAGTGAAGCAAAACTTGGTTATACTCACGTTAAAGTTTCTATGAGAATTGATGCAGCTACAGTTACTGCAACTAACTCAATTAGATTCTTAATGAAATATAATGGTCAAGATACTCAAGAATTAAGAATTACTAATATGTCCTTAAAGAAATGGGTTAAATCATTAGGAAGCATTACTCCAGTAGAAGCTACATTTAACAAAGCTGAACCAAAAGATGTCGAAGCAGTCGTTAAATTTGCTGATGGCTTAGAATTATATGCTGTTGCTATTGATGGAAAGACAAACTATATTCCAGAAGAAAATTATGTTGCAACTCCAGCAAACACTGAAGGCGAATACAAATTAACAATTAAGAAAGAATATTTAGCTACTTTAGCAAACGGTGAACACACTATTTATGTTTCATCAAGTGAAAATGCAAGTGGCGAATATGCTGAACTTGAATTAAAACTTACAGTTACTGGCGAAGCAAAAGGTGATGAAAAACCAGCCCCAGCTAAAAAAGGTTGTGGTGGTTCAATCGTTGCTGTCGGTGGACTTACTTGTTTAATTGCTGCAATTGGTGTAGCAGTCGTTGCTCTTAAAAAAAGAGAAGAAAAATAATTAATTAACTTTTTAGAGGAGAGGTAACCCCTCTCCTCTTTAGGAGGAAAATATGAAACGTAAAGTAAGATTACTATTTTCATTGCTTAGTATGTTATGTTTAGTATCTTGTGGTGGTAATGAAGGAAATAAAGAAAATCCAAGTGTTAATCCTCCAAGTGGACAAACAGACGATAATGACGATCCATTCAAAGTTATTCCACAAGATAGTTGGAATATAGATGATAGTGGAAAAATTAAATACGTAAGAATTAATAGTACAGCTGCAGGATTAAATGCAGCCACAGATACCTCGCAATATGGAGCAGGTGGAACTGATTTAGGTTTCCCTTGGTATGATGAAGAGGCTAAAAGATTATATGTAACTTTTGGCGATTCTTTTGTACAACACAAAATGGGTGGAGAATGGAATAGTAATGTTACTTTATATACAAATAATTTTGATTTTACTAAAGGTGTTAAATGGGAAGGAGCACTAAATGGTTCTTTTGGTGCAACTAGACAAATAACCCCTGTAACTCAAAATGTAGCAAATAGAAATGGTTGGACTGCATCAAGTTCAGATATTTGTTCACCATTAACATCAACAACAATTCCTACTGGTGGAATCGTTGTTAATGGAACTTATTATTTGTTTTATATGGAAGTTTATAAATTTAATCAAGTTCATGAAAGTCCAGGAATTACAAGAAATGGTATGTGGGACACATTTAATTCACGTGTAGTTAAATCAACTGATAAAGGAAAAACATGGACTTTATGCGATAAATTAGTATGGCAATGTCATGGTAGTGAATTTAATTGTTTAAATGGTGAGCCATTTGCTTAAATTCATCCTCTTGATATAGGAGATGAATATATTTATATTTATGGAATTAAAGGCGGAAGAGAATCTGGAGTTTCAATGGCTAGAGTTTTAAAAACCAAAATTGAAGATTTTAATGAATATGAATATTTTTGCGGCATAAATAAAACAACAAAAGAACCAACATATAGAAAAGGTGAGCAAGGTTTAGCTTATATTAAAGGAAAATCAAATTGTTTAGTAATTAGTGGAAAATGTGGAGAATTGTCACTTTCTTATAATCCATATTTTAAAAAATATATGATTTTCTATCTTTCAAGCCAATCTCAAATTGTTTATAGATTAATGAATAATCCTTATGATTTTGGTGCACCAGTTTCAATTGCTGGACAAGGAAATATTCCATTTTTATATGGTGGAGCAACACATGAAGTAATGTTTGATAATAACGGTCAAAGAATGTTTATGTTTATTGCTCAATGGTCAGATAAAATTTATTCAACTCATTTAGTAGAAGTAGTATTTAATAAAAAATAATATGAAGATAAAAAGTGTCGAATTTAGGGGTATTTTTAGTGGAGAACTAAGTTATAATGACACCAAAGCTTATAAAGTTGGTGGGTGTGATTTAGGGTTTCCTTTATATGATGAAAAAAAAGATAAATTATATCTTCTTTTTGGAGACACTTTTCAAGAAAATAACTTCAAATATGATTGGCGCAGCAATACGATGTGTTTAATTAAAGAAGTTACTGATGAAGGAAGAATTATAATAGATTATTTCTTAAATAATTTAGAAAATAAAGCTTATGCATTAAGTGAAGGTCATCATCAAGATGGTTTTGAAATGACTAGAATTCCTACAGGTGCAATTGCAGCAAATAATAATTATTATTTTTATTATTTTTCAATGAATAACTGGAAATTACCTCCTGATGAAAGAATGAATATGGGAGGGCTAGTAAAATCTAGTGATGAAGGAAAAACCTGGGAAAAAGTAAATGAAGTTAGTTTTTTAAATGATTTAGAAAAAGAAAGCGCTGAAAAGCTATTAAATGAAGATAATAATCAAAAAGAAATTGAAAATAAAATTGATCCAAAATCTAAATTAAATCATTCATTTACGCAAGTGTTTCCTAAAAAAGAGGGGGACTATGCATATCTTTTTGCTGAAAGTGGCTATAGAAATAACCCTTTAAGACTAGGAAGAGTAAAGTTAGAAAATATTGAAAAATATGAAGAATATGAATATTTAGTCGAGTTTAAAGATGGTAAACCAATATTTAAAAAAGGAGATGAAGCTCGACTTTTAATGCATAATAAAAAAACACCTACGATTTGCGATGGTTTTATGGGTGAAATGAGTGTTATATATAATAAATATTTGAATAAATATTGTTTATTCACAGTAACAACTCATCCTGAAAAAGATAAAGAAGATCATGGTTTATTTATGTATTTTAGCGATACAATTTATGGACCATATAAAGACTATATTAAAATTTGTTCATATGATGATCCAAGATTTAATATTGAGGGAATGTATGCTCCAATGACTCATGAAAAATTAACAAAAGAAGATGGAAAAATAGTTTATCTTCTTTTGTCTCAATGGATTCCTCTATATAATCCAATCGTTATGAAAATAGAATTTGAGGAAAAATAATGAGGTTTTGTAGGTTTTTTTCAATCATTTCTGTGATTTTACTTGTAGGTTGTAAGGTAAAAGAGCCAGAAGTATTTTTAAGTTATGATGAAAAAGTTAAAAATATTAAACGTATAAATTATGTAACAGGAGCTGAAGCTACCTATAATACAATGGAATTTGGCCTTGGAAGTTGCGATTTAGGATATCCTTTATATATTGATGATACAGATGAAATGTATTTTTTCTTTGGAGATTCTTTTAGTCAAAATAATCAATCAGGAATGTGGAGAAGTAATGTTGTAGGAATTTCAAAAGATTTTGATTTTAGTGATGGTCTTACAATTGATAATGCACTTTTAACAAGTAGTGGTTATTTAATGGCTATTTATAATGGACATCATATGGATGAAGGAAGTGAAGTTACTAAGATTCCAACTGGTGTAATTTATTTAAACAAAACTATTTATATGTATTATTTTTCAATGCATAACTGGAGTTTTTCTAGAGATACCAAAATGAATTATGGTGGTTGTATAAAATCAACTGATTTAGGAAAAACGCGGGAAAGAATTTATGATTTAACATGGGTTAATTTAGCACCAGACAAATCAAATGGAACAGGAAATAATGCAAATAACTACGAAAATTTAAAAGTATTAATAAATGAAGATATAAATAATACTGAAAGAACTGAAGATTTAATTGAACTCGATGATCATTTAGGTTTTGATGCAACTCAAATATTCCCTTATTTAAATAAAGATGGCTATGTTTATTTATTTTTAGAAGGTGGATATAGAAATAGAAATTTAAAACTTGGAAGAGTCTTACCTGAAAATATTGAAAAATTCGAAGAAATTGAATATTTACAAGGGTATAAAGATAATGGAGATCCTATTTATATTAAAGGTTATGATGGTTTAAAAGCTTTATATAACAATAAAAATTCAGAAATTACTGAAGTTCCTTTTGGAGAAATGAGTGCATTCTTTAATCCTTATTTTAATAAATATTGTTTGTTAACTGTTACAACTGGATCAGTTGATATGTTTATGTCAGAAAATATTTATGGTCCTTATAAAGAAAAAGTCCATTTATATTCACAAGGTCAAGTACCTGCTCCTATTTCTTCAACAACTGGAGAACCAATTTTAAGTGCATATGCTCCATTATCTCATGAAAAAATGTTAAAAGATGGTGGAAAGACAATGTATATGCTTACGTCTACATGGATTCCATGCTATAATCCTAGTTTATATGAGGTGAAATTTAAATGAAATCAAAGTATTTAAAAATATTCTTAATTCCGCTTTTATCGATTGCATCAATTGTTTCTTGTTCTCAAAATAATGAAGAAAAGAAAGAAGATGATGAAAAAGTAGAGCCAACTCCAAAACCAGAAGAAGAAAAAACGTCTTTTGATAGACTCGTTGATAATGTAGAAAATTTAGGATTTGTAACTGGTGATGAGGCTCCTGGAAAAACTACTGATTTTGATGTAGGTGGCACTGATTTAGGCTACCCTTTATATGTTAAAGAACTTAAGAAAACATATTTTTTCTTTGGTGATACATTTACAAAAAATCAAACTGGAAACTGGAGAAGCAATGTTGTAGGAATTTCGGAAGATGATAATTTAAGTGATGGTTTGACACTTTCTTCTTTTATTTCCTCCTCTGCTGGATATACAACTTTTGCAATTAACGGACACCATGATAGAAATGGAGTGAATGAAGTTACTAAAATTCCAACAGGTGTAATTGATATTGATGGTACGCTCTACATGTATTATTTTTCAATGTGGAACTGGGATGCTCCACAAGATAATAAGATGAATTATGGCGGATGTGTTAAATCTACTAATTTTGGAAAAACTTGGGAAAGAATTTATGATTTAACTTGGATAAACCCTGAATCAGGAAACACAAAAGAAAATATTACAGGATTAATTAATGAGACAGCCTATAATGAAAAAAATGGTGGAAATATTTTATATGAAGATCATATTGGGTTTGATGCAACTCAAATTTGTCCTGTTGATGGAAAAGATGGCTATATTTATCTATTTTTAGAAGGTGGATATAGAAATCATGGGCCAAAAGTTGCTCGTGTTTTAAAAGAAAAAATTGAAATTTTTGAAGAATATGAATATTTTATCGGCAAATACGATGAAAATAATAACCCTCAATTTAGAAAAGGGAAACAAGGATTAGCATATATTAGAGGAAAAAGTGCAACTGAACTTGTTTCAAATCCATTTGGAGAAATGAGTGCTTTTTATAATAGTTATCTTAAAAAATGGTGCATTATGACTGCTACTGGAAATTCAGTTATGATGTTTATGTCAAAGAATATTATTGGACCATATAATTCTCGTTGTATGTTGTTCCCAGGAAGTTCAAAAGTTGTTCCAGTTGGCTCAATTTATGCTCCATTAAGTATTGAAGAGATGCAAGAAGAAGGTGGAAAAACTATGTATTTACTTACATCCACTTGGCTTCCATATTACAATCCTTCATTTATAAAAGTTACTTTTAAATAAGGAGAAAATATGTCATATATTAGTTTTTATCGAATAAATAAGCTTTATGATAGTGGAGTTCACGCAATAAAAGACGTGACATTTGATATAGAACAAGATCAATTTACAGTTTTAGTTGGACCATCAGGATGTGGAAAATCTACTCTTTTAAGGATGCTTGCTGGACTTGAAGAAATTACGACTGGAAAAATTTTAATTGATGGAAAAATAATTAATGAAGTTTCTCCTAAAGATAGAAATGTATCTATGGTATTCCAAAATTATGCTCTTTATCCTCATTTAACTGTATATGACAATATAGCTTTTGGTTTAAGACTTAAAAAAGTTAAAACTCCCGTATTAGATAATGATGGAAATATTACTAAATATATAAATTCTTCAATTCCAAGAGAAGAAATAGATAAAAAGGTTAAAGAAGTAGCTGAGGAATTAGAATTAACCGATTATTTGTCAAGAAAACCTAAACAATTATCAGGAGGACAAAAGCAAAGAGTATCTTTAGCTAGAGCTTTAGTTAGAGATAATGATATTTTCTTACTTGATGAACCATTAAGTAATCTTGATGCAAAATTACGTGTTGAAATGCGTAAAACAATAAAAGCTTTGCATTCTGAAGTTAAAAAACCATTTATTTATGTTACTCATGATCAAGTTGAAGCAATGACTTTAGCAGATAGAATCGTTGTTTTAAATAAAGGTGTTGTTCAACAAATCGGATCTCCTAAAGAAATCTTTGATGAACCAAATAATTTATATGTTGCTACATTCTTTGGCTCACCTCAGATGAGCATAATTGAAGGTCTTTTAACTTATAACAATAAAAAAGAGTTGGGAATTCGCTTAGAAAATGATGATTTTTTAGTAATTCCAAAAGATTTGCTTGGACAATTAACAGATTATTCTTTAATTGATAAAAAAGTAAAAGTAGGGTTAAGAGCGTCATCTTTTAGAGTTAGTGAAGGCAAAAATAAAGATCATTTTTCTAAAATAACATGTGATTTTGTTCATAAAGAGTTATTTGGAAACGAAACTTTGCTTAAACTTAAACTAGGAAGTGGAGACTTATTAGCTTTTGTACCAAACAATATTGAAATAAAGGATAAAATCGAATTATTTGTACATACTTCAAGTATGAAAATTTTTGATATAGAAACTGGTGAATCAATATTTGGTTTAAGAAGAGAATCTACTTTTAAAGATATAAAATTTAATATTGATGCGGATGAAATTTCATTTGAATTTGCTTCGAAAGAATATAAATACCCTTTAGAATCAAGATGTTTTCATGAAAATCTAAATCAAGATTCATTAACTTTGAAGTGCTTGAACGAATATATTTCATTAGAAAAGAAAGAAAATTCAATTGAAGTTGAAGGTGAAGTTTCATTGATTAAAAATTTATTCCAAAGAAAAGCTGTTTATATAAAACTTAAAAATCAAAAAGAGCCTTTAATGCTTTATGTTAAAAAAGATGAAGATATTAAGGAAGGTTCTTTAATAAAAGTTTATGTTCCTTTAGAGTACATAAATTTCTATTTAGATGATGGAAAAACACCTCTTTTATCAAAATACGAAATTCATAATAACATCTTAGAAGAAGATTATGATTTAGTTAGTAAAAAATTAAATATTACAAATAAAGAATTTATAATGCCTTTAAAAGGAATTAAAGTTATTCATAAAGGTGATAAAATCGATAAAAATGAATATAGAATTTTTAAAGTTATAGTACTTGATGTTGAAAATTTCGGACAAAAATCATTAATGTATTATAAAATTAAAGGTATGAAAGGATATTTTACTGCTCTACTTGAAGAAGAAATCGATCAAGTTGTTACTCCAGTTTTAAAATTGGCTATTAAAAAATGAAAAAGAGTGGACTTTTAGCGTGTTTTTTACTTATAAGTCCATTTTTTTATGCATGCAAAAATACTTCAAACACATTAAAAATATTTATTTCCTCAAATAAAGATGTAGATATAAAAGCAATTAAAAATAAATTTTCAAATTATGATTTAGAGATTAGTTTTGCTAATCCATCAAATTATTACTATTCATTTTTGTATAAAACTTCTAGAGAAAAAAGATACGATATTTTTATTATTCGTGATGAAGAGTTTTTAACAAGTGATATTAAAAATATTTATGTTGAATTAAATAATGAGAATTTTCCAAAAATAGTTGAGAAAACATATAGTTTTTATCAAGTTGAAGAAAAGAATTACGCAATAAAATTAAATGATAGTAATTATTTAATTAACGAATTAATATCTTTTGAAGAAGGGCATGATTATTATATTGGTTTGGCTAAAATGAGTGAAAACGTTGGGGATTACTCAATATATTCTTCAAAATCAAGTAGAGGCTTTGATTTATTAAGTGATTTATTATGAAAAATGAAATTGTTTTTCCTAAGAATAGAAAAGAAGTTTTCTTGGTATTAATTAAATATCATAAATTAAGCTTACTTAAGATAAATCTTTGGATTGCTCTATTTTCATTATTAACTCTTTTAGCAATTTATTTTGGGATTTTTGTAATTGCACAAGTTCCTTCTTTAATATCAAATGGAACAATTGAAATGGTAAAAGAAGGAGATTTAGATTATTCAGTTTTATTTACAAGTGTTTCTTATTTAATTGCTTTATTTCTTGTTTTAATTGTGACGAATATCCCTTTATTTTTAGGAGTTGGTGGAGGAATTTATGTAATTTCTTTACTTTGTTATGGAGAAAGCAATGTCTTAATTACTAAAGATTTCTTTAATGGAATAAAAAGAAATGCAAAAGAAATGATTTTGTTATCTTTAATTTTCTCAATTGCATCCTTATTTATGATTGCAATTTTTGGAATTTATTTATTGATGGATACGTTTTTGATAGTAAAAGTTATTTCAAATATAATAGGAGTTTTGGTATTTTTGATTGTTTCGATTGTAACTTTTGTTGGATTAAATTATGCAAATACTTATAAAAGTAGTTTCTTAAAGTTATTAAGAAATTCATTTTTAATTGCTTTTTCAAAACCATTAAAAACAATTGGATTTTTATTGCTTGCTTCAGTATTTTTCTTATTATTGTTTATCCCTATTAGAATTCCAATTTTTTCACTTTTAGTTATTTTTGTAGGTTATTCTTATTTTTTAGTTATTGAATTTTTATACACATCAAGTTTATTTGATGAGTATATAAATAAAAAAGCCCACATTGAATTAGTGGGCAAAGGTATTAAAAAAGATTAGTTTTAGAAAATATTTCTTTCTGAAATTGGATCAAATAAATGAATTTTATCTAAATCTAAATAAATATTTAAATTAGTTCCAGGAAGAATTTCATCATAAGCTGGTGTTTTCATAGTGCATAATTTTTCATCAACTTTAAATGACAAATAATATTCATGACCTAAGAGTTCACAAAGTTCAGTTGTAATATTTATTGGATTAGATAAGTTCTTTCTATCTTTTTTATTTATATCTAGAAGCATATCTTCAGCTCTAATTCCAAATAATAATTCTTTTGAACTTGATGAAAATACGTTTTCATATTCTTTTAATTTCTCGTTTTCTTTTTCAAGTTCATAATTAAATGATTTAATGTATGCATCATTTTCAATTAAAGGTTCTAATTTTTCATCAGGCATTATTTCATATTGTTTAGAATCAATTTGAGTTCTATAACTTGAATATTCTTCTTGATATTTTTCATTAATAGAGGAAATTTCTTTTTCTAAAGCAATATATTTTTCATCGTTTTCTAAAAGTTTGCTCATTTTTTGTTTTCTTTTAGTAATTAACGAAGAATATTTTTGAGAGATTTTGTCTAAATGTTCTAAATCTTTTATGTATCCAATTTTTGATAAGTCATTAATTCTTTGCTCTTTTTTAGAATTTGTGGTTTCAATATCATGTTTTATTTCATTAATAATGTTTTCATAATATTGCTTTAATGACGATAATCTATTTTTATCTAATTTAAGTTCATAATTATTTTTAAATTTTAAAATATCATTTTCTAAAGATACATTTAATATATTCATTGCAGGAGAACCAATGAAAGTAGCAACAAACAATGTTTTTGGGTTGTCATAAATTTCTTGAGGAGTACCAGTTTGTTCGATGTACCCTTTATTCATGACAACTAATCTATCTGGCATAGTCATTGCTTCAACTTGGTCATGAGTGACATAAATTGTCGTTGTTTTCATTTTTTTATGTAAATCAACAATTTCAGATCTAACACTTGCTCTTAGTTTTGCATCTAAATTACTAAGTGGTTCATCCATTAATAAAATATTTGAACCTTTAATAATTGCTCTAGCTAAAGCAACTCTTTGTCTTTGACCTCCAGATAAAGCAGCAGGTCTTCTTTGAAGTAATTCTTCATCAAGTTCTAATATTTTTATAACTTCATGTACTTTTTTATCGATTTCTTCTTTCTTTTCACCTTTAACAATAAGTGGGAAAGCGATATTTTTATAAACAGTCATAGTAGGATAAAGAGCATAACTTTGGAAAACCATAGCTAAATTTCTATCTTTGCTAAGTGTATAATTTGAATATTTTTTATTTAAATATAAATCCCCAGAAGTAATGTCTTCTAAACCTGCAATCATTTTTAAAGTTGTTGATTTTCCACAGCCTGATGGACCAACTAAAACAATGAATTCATTTTCTTTAACACTTAAAGAAAAATCAAAAACAGCTTGAACGTGATTTTGGTAAATCTTGTTTACGTTTTCTAAAATGATAACGTCATCAGAAGGAGCAACTTTATTTCTTTGATGAGATTCTTTTTCTTTTCTTATTACTTCTTTGTGATAAAGCTCGCGTCTTTTCTCTTCATTTTTAAGAAATTCTTTTTCTTCTTTTGATATTTTCATAATTTTTACCCCTTAAATTTGAATTCAAATAATTCAGATAAATAAGCGTTTTTATTCCATTGAGAAACAATGAAATAAACAATTTGTCCGTTTTCACTTGTCATAATATCGTGTGTAAATCCACCATATAATCCTTCTTTTCCAGCTGGAAGATGTTCATCATTTTGTTTAATTAATAGAATTTCTTTTTCGTAAGGACCTTCAATAGAAGAAGATGTTCTAAAAACAACACCAACTGACGGTTTATAATATAAAGCAATAAATTTTTTGATAAAGTTATTATATGAAATAGTAATATTGGAAACAGGTAATGGTATGATGTAACTTTCTTGTTCATTATCATTTAAAAGTTTAAGACCAGTAGTTCCTTTAACCCATTGCTTTTTATTATTTATATTGACTAAATATTCATATTCATCAAAATCTTCAATTTTATTTTCTTTAACTTTACCTAATGTGACACCAAATTGTCTTCCACCGCGCCTTCCAAAAATGTAAACATAACCTTCATATTTATAAGGATAAATCTGAGAAAAAGCTTCAGAATGATGTTTATTAATATCAATTGAAGTAGTTGTTTCATTCATATTTATGTCTTCCGACACTAAATGTTTGATGTTTTCTTCATAAGTATCAATTTTTCCTACCCAAGTTAAATCATAACAACGTTCCCAAGTATTGCCAAAATCATAAGATTTTATAGTACCAGTGTAGTTAACGTTCCAATATCCAGGTTCACCCCAAGATCTTATAGACTCATAAAAAGCATATAAAACTCCATTAACTTCAACGCAGCCTTGACATATTTTTGTTACTTCAAAGTTTTCGCTATTTTTACATTTATGATGTTTTATTAAATTGATTGCATTTCCTTTTTCATCGGACACAAAAGATTCAAAATGGATTCCGTTTTCAAAATTAAAGTTAGATACCTTGCCAATTACTGTTCCACGCCAATTTTCATCAGATGGAAGTGGTGTTGAAAAAGTATCTCCAAAAAATAATAAAAGTTTCTTTTCTTTTTCTGAATAACAAGGAATTCCTAAATCCGTTCCATAAACATCCCACTTTAAAGTAGGTGTTGGTGAATTTTTTCCAGACACAAAAGAATTAAATTTCACGTATTCAATTGAGCTATCATAAGTAAATTTCATATTAACTTTATTATATTATAATAAAGTTATATAGTCGATAAACTTTATTTAGTATAAAATGTAAAGTTTTCATATCAAAAAAGTGCAAAAAATATAGAAAAACCCTGCAGAACCCTATTATTTTTTTAATTTTCTTCTTAATTTAGCATATTTAAAACACTAAGATCGAGTAAGCATTTCAAAATAAAACCTCTTAGCATTTTAATTACTAAGAGGTTTTTGATTAAATGAAAATTAATTTATTTGATTAGAAGAATCTTTCAACTATATCTTTTGATGCTGCACAAGTATCTTCCATATCGCCAAAGCTAATAATTTCTCCAGCATAGAATGTATTTTTATTACCTTGTAAAGCTTCTAATTTATCATACCAACCTTCAGCATAATCTTTTGCTGAAACGTGTGGGCAATAATAAACTTCTTGAGCATATAATTTTTCTTTAATTGGGAATCCAACTTTAGCCATATCTTCATCCATTGTTTTCATGACTACATCAAAATCAACATCTGGAGTTCCAGTATGATTTGCTAAAGCATAAACTGTAGCTGGACAATCTCTATCTAAACATTGCCATCTATTATAATAAACCATTGCATGTCCTAATCTTTCAGGAACCATGTTTTCAACCATATAACCTGAAATATTTGGACTCTTTCCTTCTTCAAATGTTGCGATGTAATCACAATATCTTTCATGGATGATCTTTGAGAATAATTCTTTTTCTGTTTCAGTTGCATCTGCATAATTTGCAAAATAATCAAGTGGAGTGGTAACAACTAATTTATCAAATTCTTCAGTATGTTCTTTTCCATCTTTTGTTCTTGTTGTAACTAAAACTTTACCTTCTGGTCTTTCAACTTTAATAACTTCAGTTTCAAGTTGAGCTGGATGCATTAATTTTTCATTAACATGTACATAAATTTGTTGAGTACCATCTTGCCAAGTCCAAAGTTTCATATTAACAAACTCTAAAGCAGTAGTAACATCAAGATATTTCATAACTAATGCAGTAGGAATTTCATCAAAGAAACCATAACCAAATGAAGTAAATGGTGCAATCCAAATTCTTTGAACTTCTTCGACGTGATTTAATTTACAGAATTCTGAGAATGGGAGTGCTAAATCTTTTAAGTTTGGATTAGTTCCTTTTATATAATTTGGGAATGAATCTTCTTTAGTAGCTCCACAATATCCATCAACACCTTTGGAAATACCAAAATATTCACCTTTAGCAACACCAATATGACCATAACAATCATATCCTTTATATTTGGTTTGCATTAATTTGTTGAGTTTTTTCATTTGTTTCTTTAATTTAACTAATTTAGCTAATTTTCCAAATGAGAAATCAACTTTTGGTTCAAATGGATGATCAATAGTTCCATCAAGTTTACGGAACTCTCTTCTCATATTTGGTTCGCCTTCTTTAAAATCTGGACCTTTATGATAATAACCACCAAATTCTTCCATTTCACTTACTGCGTGATAAGTGATAGCACCCATAATAGCACCAGTTTCAAAGCTTTTTTCTTCTTCAACGCCATTATGTTTCACTTTAATTTTTGGTGACCAGCATTTTCCACCAACCTTGTTTAATTTTTCATAAATTGTGTAGTTTTTGTATCCTTTTTTCTCAAGATACATAGCGAAAGATAAACCAGCTGGACCTCCGCCAATAATACAAATTCTTTCATCAAGTTTTGCCATTATAATACCTCTTTATTTGTTATTAACATTATATTCCTTTAACTTCGGTAATAAAATACCGAATATATAATTATAAATCTAATTTATTATTTTCAGTTGATAATGACTCTTTTTATTCTATAGATATATGATTATAAAATAGGTATAATATCTAAATAGAAATTGAGGTAAAAATTATGTTTTGGACAATTTATCATGTTTATACTGTAATACCAGCATTAATTATTGAACTAATTGGTGCTTTTTTTATTGGGAAAGCCTTAAAAGGAAAATCTGAAAAAATTAGATTAATTCCTATTCAAGTTATTACTATTATTTTACTTGTATTAGAAGTAGCTAAACAATTATATGGATTAATAACTGGATATGATTTATATTCTATTCCTTTACATTATTGCAGTTTATTTTTATTTATTTTCCCATTTGTATCTTTTTATAAAGGCAAACATAAAGATATATTTAGATGTTTAGGTGCAGTAATTAGTGCTTGTTTGTTCTTATTTATGACTGTATATCCAAATTTAATTTATCCAGCAGAAGATGTAATAAATTGTGGTAATTTCCTAACATTTAAAACTAGTTATTTTTTGGGTTTTCATACAGTATTTTTCCATTGCATAGCAATGGCTAGTTTCCCATTATTCTTAGTATTAGATTTATTTGAATTTAATTTAAAAAGAGACTTATTAAGTGTTTTAGCTTGGTTTGCAGGATATTGTATAATTGTTGCACCAATTTCTCACATTATTAAAGTTAATTTCAATAATTTCTATCATTGCAATAATGCAGCTTTAGAAAACTTTAGATTAAGCATGGTTGATAAGATTGGTTGGGTTGGTCAATTGATTTATGTTCTTATGATTTCAATAGGAACAATTATTGTTCCAATACTTGCTTATTTCTTATTTAAAGGTTGTAAAATTTTAGTTGATAAAACTTTGTTTAAAAAACCTCAAATTGAAGAAAATAATTGAGTTCTGCAAGGTTTTCGAGTAATTATTTATTATTTTTAACTAATTCTTTTATATAATTTGCAAGTTCATCAACGCCTAAATCTTTTAATGCGCTTGTAACAAATATTTTTGCATCTTTATTTCTTTTTAAGATATTTTTCTTACACTCTTCTAAATCAAAATCAAAAATAGAAGCAGTTTCAATTTTAGTAATAACAGCAATTTTACTTACTTCAAACATTAGTGGGTATTTTAAAGGTTTATCATGACCTTCAGGACATGATAAAAGCATCATATTTATATTACTTCCTGTATCAAATTCAGCAGGACATACTAAATTACCAACATTTTCTAAAAATAATAGATCTAATCCATCAATATCAAATTCATTAATTGCATCATGAGTCATTTGAGCAGTTAAATGACATGCTCCACTAGTATGAATTTGAATTGATTTAACACCAGTTTGATCAGTTATTCTATAAGCATCTACATCACCATCGATATCGGCTTCCATAACACCAATATTAAATTCATTTTTAAGTTTATTTATTAAGTTAATTAAAAGAGTGGTTTTACCTGCTCCAGGAGAAGCCATAACATTAATAAAAAATATATTTTTTTCTTTTAATATTTTTCTTAAAGTAGCAGCTCTAGTAGAGTTCTCTTCTAATATGTTTTCTTTTACTTGAATAATTTTTTGTTCCATAGTTATTTTATTCTATATAAATATATAGTTTATTTCAATTAATAAGGCTTTGAAAAAATATGTTAAAATTTGCGTATTTATAAAAAAGAGTGGGGTTTTGAAGGGTTTTTAGAAATCTTTAAGCATTTTATAAAGTTTTTTGTATCTTAAATATTGCTTTGAATATCTATTTGTAATTTCATTGTTTGGAAGAATAGTAGAAGTGTATTGAACAATATTATCTGTTGCTTCTTTTACATCTTTATATTCACTATTTCCAACCATTGCAAGAATTGCAGCGCCATAAGCAGGGCCTTGTTCAGTTTTAACAAAGATAACTGGTAAACCAAATACGTTAGCAATAATTTTTGGCCATATTTTAATTCTAGAACCACCACCACATAAAGTTATTGCGTTAATTTGAGCACCTTTATTTTTCATTAATTCATAACAATCTTTTAAAGCAAAAGTTACACCCTCTAATATCGATAAATTCATATCTTTTTTACTTGTTTGACTTGATAAACCAATAAATGCTCCTCTTACATTTACATCATTATATGGACATCTTTCACCATTTAAATAAGGTGCAAAATAAACATTGTTTAAACCCAGTTCATTTTCATCGATATCATATTCTTTACTAAATTTTGAATTTAAAATTGATTTTATCCACCACCCATTTGCACTAGCTGCAGTTAAAATACAACCCATTAAATGATAAGAACCATTTGCATGATTAAATGAATGTAAAGCTACATTTTTATCACATATAAAATTATTTGTAGGAACAAAAATGGTGCCACTTGTACCTAAAGAAATATTGCATTTTCCAGCTTCAACACATCCAGTTCCAATAGCTGCAGCCGCATTATCTCCAGCTCCTGCAAATATTTTAGTAGATGGATCTAGATGTAGTTCATAAGCAACATCTTCATTAATAAAACCTACAAAATCATAACTTTCATGCAGGATTGGCAGGGTTTTTTCTGAAATTCCTGCGATTTCACACATTTTTTTACTCCATTTTTTATGTTTAACATCAAGTAATAAAGTGCCAGCTGCATCAGAATAATCAGTTGAAAATTTATTTGTAAATTTAAATACTAAATAATCTTTTGGAAGAAGAATCATGTTAATTTCTTTGAATAAATTTGGTTCATTTTCTTTCATCCATAAAATTTTAGGAAGAGTAAAACCAGCAAAAGCAAAGTTACCTGTTTCTTTAACTAAAACATCTTTTCCAATAATTTCATTTAAATATTTAGTCTCTTTTTCTGTTCTTCCATCATTCCATAAAATACATGGTCTAATTACATTATTATTTTTATCTAAAGCAACAAGTCCGTGCATTTGACCACCAAAAGAAATCCCTTTAATTAAAGAAGGATTAAATTTTGATGTTATTTTTTTAATTATTTTTTTAGTTGCTTCCCACCATAAAGATGGATCTTGTTCACTCCAATTTAAATGAGGAGTGCTTACACTATAATATTCAGTATCGGAAAATAAAATTTTACCTTTTTTATTTACGAGAAGAACTTTAACTGAACTCGTTCCTAAATCAATTCCAATGTAATTCATAATTTTTCCTTTAATTTAGTTTTTTAACTGAATTTCTTAATATGATAAATGGTTTAATAGTTTGATGTATTGGTTCTTTATCAGGGTTTTCTTTTCTTTCATTAATTATTTCTAAGGCTTTACTAGCAATTTCTTCATAAGGGTGAGAAATAACTGTTAATCCTAAATATTTAGCCATATCAATATCATCGTAAGCAATTAATGAAATATCATCATATACTCTAATATCATTTTCTTTAAATAATTTATAAGCTATATGAGTCATTGCGTTACCTGTAGTAATAATTGCTGTAGGTTTTATATCTTTTATTGCTTTATATATAATTTCTTCAAAATTTTGGTCAAATCTAATTTTTACTATATTTGAACTTTTAACTTTTAGCCCAAATTCTTTAAAAGCCTTTTTATAACCTTCTGGACGTCCAGTAGGAATAGAAATATCAATATCAAACAAAATAATATTTGTGTGACCGTTTTCAATAAGTGTTTTTGTCGCTAAATATGCTCCATAACAGTCATCAATAATTAAAGAATCTAATGAATCAAATTTATTTCTATAAAGTTGAAGTGCAGAAACATTATTTTGTTTAAATATTTCTTCAATTTTTGGATTTGCATCATCTGTAGGTGTAAAAAAGACTGTATCTACATTTGAAGAAAGTAAAGAAATAATACTAGAATATTCAAGATCACTTTTTTCTTCTGAAAACATAATAAAAGTTTTTTTATCTTTATATGCTGGGAGTTTACTCATTTCATGAATTACTTTTAAATAGAATGGGTTTTCAGAATCACTAATAATAACTCCACAAGTATCTTTAATATTTAGTTTTAAATTTCTTCCACGAGAATCCAAAATATAATTAAGCTCATTTGCAGTTTTAATTACTTTCCTTCTTACTTTTTCACTAATTAATTCTGGACGAGAAAAAACTCTAGAAACTGTAGAAGGAGAAACATTTGCTTTTTTTGCAACGTCTTTTATAGTCGCCATATGTTTTTATATTAACACATTTAATATTTTTTATTAACGTTAAAAATAATAATTTCGATATAATCGAAGTTATTTTTGCTATTTTTTCATTTTTATGCAAACGATTTACAAAATAAGTTTGACACTAAAAATATTTTAATAAATAATATAATCAAGAAAAGAATTTGAGATTTATGTAACGTAACAGAAAAATTCTTTATTTTTATACTTTATGCAAACGATTGCAGAATAAGAGGGAATTATGAAAGAAGTTTACTACCGTTCACCAGAAAAATCAGTATGTGCTGACGTTATACCTTTTTTTGAAAACGGAGAATTTAAGTTATTTTATCTAAGAGATTACCGTGACTGGGAAAATTGTGGAGAGGGATGTCCATGGTGCTTATTAACTACAAAAGATTTAGTTAATTATGTAGATCATGGACCTGTTTTACTTAGAGGAACAAAAGAAGAACAAGATTTATATGTTTTTACTGGTTCAATAATTAAACACAATGATGAATATGTCATTTTTTATACAGGACACAATCCTCATTTAAGAAGACAAGGCTTACCTGAACAAAAAATATTAAAGGCTACATCGAAAGATTTGCTTCATTGGGAAAAAGATAAATCATTTGTTTTTGAAGCTCCAAGTTATCTTGAAATGCATGATTTTAGAGATCCATTTGTATATTTTGATGAAGAAAGAAAAGAATATGGAATGTTAATTGCAGCTCGTTTAAAAAATCAGAATCACACAACTTCAAAAGGAGTTACACTTGTAGCTTATAGTAAAGATTTAGTTAAGTGGGATCTTCAAAAAGAACCATTCTATTATCCTCATGCATATTTTACTCATGAATGCCCTGATTTATTTAAAATGGGTGATTGGTATTATTTAATTTTTAGTGAATTTACCGATAAAATTGCAACTACATACAGAATGTCAAAATCAATAAATGGACCATGGATTTCTCCAATGGTAAATACATTTGATGGTCATGCTTTCTATGCAGCTAAAAGTTATTTAGATGATAAAGGAAGAAGAATTTTATTTGGTTGGAATCCAATTAAAAACTTTGAAAAAGATCATGATTTCTGGCAATGGGGTGGAAATATTATTCCTCACGAAATAATTCAAAAAGAAAATGGTGAATTAGTAGTTAGATGTCCAGAAGAAATTAGAAATGCTTTTACTAAAGATTATGAAATAAAAGAAACACATAGATTAGGAAAAGTAGAAGTTAAAGAGAATAAATTTGTTATTGGAGAAGAAGGACTTAGTCAAATTGAATTTAACGAACTTCCACAAATGTGTAAATTAGAAGTTAAGTTCAAAATTAACGATTACAAGGGCGATTTTGGTGTGTTACTTCGTTATTTCAATAACGGAGATAACTTCTATAAAATTAAAATTGAACCAAGATTTAATCGTGTTGCAATGGATATGTGGCCTAGAAGAGATGGCAATTTACCAATGGAAGCTGATACAGAACGTTATTTGAATTTAAAAGTTGGTGAAGAAAATACATTACTTGCAATTATTAAAGGATCAGTTTTAGAAGTTTATATAAATGATGAAGTAGCAATGAGTTCAAGAATGTTTGATACAAAAGAAGGAAAATTTGGACTCTATGCCTTAAATACTGGTGTTGAGTTTAAAGATTTAAAAGTAAAGGAGTTACATGAATAAAAGCAATAAATCCATATTTATTAAATTAGCGATGGTAATATTTATTATTTCCATTGTTATGCTTTTTATCGTGCAATTTAATAGTGCAGAATTTTATATCACTATTTTTACAGCGATTTTGATGGCTATCGTAATTATTTTTGGAATTATAAAAATTAGGAGGGATATTAATAATGAAAAATAAATTTAAAATACCTGCTTTAATTTTATGTTCGTTATTTGCTTTTGGTTGCAATAAACCAAATACACCTGAACCAGAAATTCCTGATGATCATAAAGAGGATGATAAAAAAGATATGATTTCTTATAAAGATATTTATAATTTTGTCCATTTAAAATCTAATGTTAAAAGTGGTTTAGTTACTTATAGAGCTAGTGATGGCTATATCGGAAATGAAGTTCAAGGATATAATCATTTCTATTATTTAGCAAAAGAAGAAGGAAATTATTTCCAAATGACTTTTGAAAATAAGAAATTTAATTTTAAAGAAAGTTATATTGAAAATGATTTATTAAAGTCTACAGATAAAATTTTTGCTACTCGTTGTTTCTTATCTCCTGTTACAGGAAAAGCAAAAATTTCAACAAGTGCATTTTTAAAAGAAGGAACATTTTCTTTGTTAAAAATTTATGTTAATGATGATGTAATTTTTGAAAAAGAAGTGGGTTCTGCAGGGATTTACGTTGAAAAAGTAGTAGATTTAAATGAAAACGATAACGTTTATTTTGAAATTAGTGGTGACTCACTTGTATCAATTAATCCAGAAATTGACTTTACTTTAAGAAAAGAATTAGAACTTCATAATGCTTGTGATGGATATTATGGAGACGTTCATCCTTTCTATGATTTTGAATCTAAAAAGATGCATATGTATTATTTATCAACTGGTAATCAAAAGGGTGAAAAATATGACAGATTTAGATCAATGTTAGATGTTTCATCTGATTTTTTACATTATTCTCCAGTTGAAATTAATATGGATGATAGTGCTAGACCTGAACAAGATTTATATTTTGTTTTAAATGTTTTTAAAGATAAAGAAGGAAAATATCGTTCATCAATGGGTATGGGAAATCATACAACTACATCAGTTAGTGAAGATTTAGTTACTTGGAAAAATGGACTTATTCCTTATATTGATCCTGAAGATGATTTATTTAAATATCAATATGCTGCATATTATGACACTGATGTAATAAGTGGAAGAGATCCAGATATGATTTATGATAAAGGAACTGATTCTTATTACACAGTTACAATGAATTATTTAACTAGTGCAGGAGCAAAAGGAACTAAATACCTTACCTTATATATAGGAAATGGACAAGGTAAATTCTCAACTACTGGTTATAAATTAGTTAATTTTACAGGAAGAGGAGATCCTGAATGTCCTCAAATTAAACACATTGGTAATAGATGGTACATTTTCTATAGTGTGGTTGGAACAGGAACTAAAGGAAATGTAGGTAAATTTGCTTATAGAATGGGTGATGAAAATACCTTACCACAAAATGTAAACTGGGAAGAAAAAGAAGAAAGATATCTTGATGGAGAAGATTTACATGCTGCTCAATTAAATGAAGTAGGTGATAAATTTTATGCTTATGGCTGGTTAAATTATCAATATAATACTTCAGTTTGGGGTGGATATTTAAATATTCCTCATGAAGTTTTTGTAGATAGTGATGGCACTCTATCTAGTAGACTCGATGAAGAATTATTAAGACTTTTAAACAAAGGACAACTTGAAAAATTTAATAAAGAATTCACAAATAATGTCGATTCAGTGCTTAAACTTGATCGTAACATGATTACTTTTGATGTAGAAGTTTTAAATAATGAAGATGCAGGAATTGTAATCGAACATAATAGCGATAAATTCTTTATTGGAGTAGAAAATAGAGTTAATAAAAAATATGTTGTTATTAAAAATTTAGCTGATGATTATAAAGTCTCAAATGAACTTAGATTAGCAAGTGACAACAAATATTCATTTACTGTTTTATTAGATAATGACTTTATTGATGTTGATGTAAATCACAATAGAGTTTTAAGTTCTTATGGATGTTTAACAAATTTAATTAAGAATTTATCTATTAAAGCAAATGATAATAAATTAAGTAATTTAACTGTTTATAAATTAGCAAGCAGTCAAAATGTATATTTTTAGGGGGTAATATATGAAATTCAAATTAAAACCTTTATTATTTAGTCTTCTTGGAGTCGTTAGCTTAGGCGTTTCTTGTGGTGGACCAGGTGGAAATGGTGGTTCATCAATAGCAGGAAAAAATAAAGATAATTCTTTTGCAATGGTTACAAGCTGGACTTCAAGTGGTTTAGTTAATCACTATGATAGTAATACAAGTTGTGAAGCTTTTAACTATTTCGTAGTAGAAGGACTTTATAGATACGTTAGATCAACAGATGAAATTTTCTGTCAATTAGCAGCTGAAATGCCAACTCATTTTGAAGCTCCTATGTCAGATTATATCGATGTAATGGGTCAAGATGCTTATGATTATTATATAAGTGAAGGAAAAAATAAAGTCACAGTTTCTAGAGTAAAAATTAGACCAGAAGCTAAATGGCAAAATGGTGAAGACTTTATTGCTAAAGACGTTTGGTCTTATTACTACATGATTCACCCAACATCATCAAACTATATGGCAGCTGTTAAAGCAGTTGATGATAAAACTGTTGAATTTGTTTGGAATCCTTTAAAAGAACCAGTCAATGCAGTTAAAGAATTATTACTTGCTCAAGATAAATGTGGAACTATCAAATATGATGTCTTTAATTCATATATTGATCCTTTCTATGAAATTGTTATGGCATCACCAATTAATACAAATCAAAATCAATGGGGTGCTTTTAATAGATGGTCAACTGATCAACAAATCGTCAAAATGAACGTTATTAAAAACAATTTCTTCCAATATTCACCATCTTGGTATATTGCAACTGGGCCATTTAAACTTGATACATTCTCAGCAACTCAAATCTTATTAACTAAGAATGAATATTACTGGAATGCTAAAAATATTGGATTTGAAAAAATTAAATTATATTCATCCAATGACTTAAATCAAACTTATTCATTAATTACAAATGGATATGTAACATATTATGATGGCTTTATTCAACAAGATACTTTAGAAGGAATGCTTGCTTCAAATGAAGACTTACTTAATTTAAAAATGTATGATCCAGGTTCAATTGGACTTACATTTAACTTAGAAAAACCAATCTTTACAGAAAAAGTAAGAGAAGCTTTCCAATATATCTTTGATAGAGATGAAATTAGACTTAGTGCTAACCCATATGCAACTACAAGCTATTATCCTTTAATTGGTATGGCAGCTAGTGAAGCAGAAAGATATATGAGTAAAGAACACTTTGAAGAATTACCAAAATATGAAAATAATACTGCAAAAGCTGAATCTTTATTAAATGAAGCTGGTTGGAGTAAAAGAGATGGAAGATGGTACATCGGTGATAATGAAGTCTCATTAACTTTAGGTGCTCCATCAAGTCACGATATTTCTTCAACTGCAGCAGAAGCTACAGCAGCTCAACTTGAAAAATTTGGAATTAAAACTAAAGTCTTAAAATCAACCGCATTCTATGGAAATGCTGAAAGTGAACACAGTGTTTATGATTTAACTTTAGAATGGACTGATTTAAATATGTCATTCAGTTATCCAACTGGATCTTATAACCAATTTGCAAATATTTACTCAAAATGGTGCCACGTTCCTAGATATGCTGGAAACTATGTAGATCCACAAAAAGCAGGACAAGTTAAATTAATCTTTAATGGATTAGATGGAGATACAAAAACTTATGAATTCGCCGATTACATCAATTCTTTCTATTCAGTAAGTGAAGAACAATTAAAATATTTAGTCGATGTATTTAATCTTGGTTTATCAAAAATGAATCTTGGAATTCAATTCTTCCAAAACGTTACTGCATCAACATATAATGCATCTCATATTACTGGTATTCCTTTAGAACAATATTGGAAAGAAAATAGAAATGTTTCATATGTTCCACCTGTTATGTCAGAAGATTTCTTTATTGTAGCTAGAACTAATTTACCATTCGCAACTAACTACAATATTGCTTATGGAGTTTATCAACCAAATAAAGCTCAATAATTAGGTTTATTAAAAATTTATGAAAGAAAATACGCCAATAATCGTAGATAAAAAGAAAAACACTTTCTGGGAAGTTGTTTTAAAATTCCTTACAAAGTATAGATATTTCTTTGCTAAGATAGGAATTTCTATTTTAACATTGGCGCTTTCTACTATTCTTTTATTCTTTATTTTAAGAAAAATTCCTGGAGATATTGTTGAACTTTACGCTTTAAAATTACAAAATGCTCAAGGAATTACATATGATAGAGCTTATGAACTTGCAAAATCTTTATTAAATTTTGATCCAAATGAGAATGTTTTTGCTGCATTTTTCAGATATATTGGTGGTTTATTTAAAGGTCAACTTGGTGAAAGTTATCTTGAAACCGGAGTTAGTGCAAATTCATTAATTAAAACTCGTCTACCTTGGACTTTATTTATATCAAGTGTTGCTTTATTTTTATCTTTCTTTATTGGAACAAATATTGGAGGATTTATCGCAACAAGAAGAAATGGAATTGCTAATAAAATTTCTTCTTCATATATAGCAATTACTGGATCTATTCCAGATTATTTAATTGCTTTAATTTTAGTTATTATTTTTGGATATAACTTAAAATGGTTCCCAACACAAAATAACTACGATGCATTCAGTGTTACTCCTGGATTTAACTTCCCATTTATTGGTAGTGTTTTATATTATGCAGCACTTCCAATTTTATCTTATACAATAGTTCAAACTGGTGTTTGGATTTTACATATGAGAGGAAGTGCAATTGGAGTTTTAGGAGAAGATTATATTTTAGCTGCTAAAGCTAGAGGGTTAAAAGAGTCAACAATTAGAAGAAGATATGTTAAAAAGAACGCATTACTTCCTTTAATTACAATGCTTGGAGTATCATTTGGTTCACTTTTTGGTGGAGCCACTTTAATGGAATCAATTTTTAATTATCCAGGTATTGGTCTAGAGATTTCAAATAGAATTGTTAATAAAGATTACATGGTTGTTCAAGGATTAATTTTCTTTAGTGCAGCTATGGTAATTATCGTTAATTTAGTGGTTGATTTACTTTATCCACTAATTGATCCAAGAGTTAGGGAGAAATAATTATGAATAAGGAAAAATTTAGTGATTTTCTCTCTACTTTAAAGATTTTCTTTAAAAACTTAGGTCATAATCTTTTAAATTTCTTAAAGAAGATTTTCTCAAGTAAGAAAACAATAATTGGATTTGTTTTAATTATGGTCTTTGTATTTATTGGAATATTTGGACCATTAATTTTCCCTTATGATCAAAATACAGATGTTGCTAATAAATATTTACTTCCTTCAACTGAGCATTTCTTTGGTACAGATTGGCTAGGAAGAGATGTATTTAGACAAGTAATAGCAGGTACAAGTTCAGTATTAGAAATTGCTTTCTTTACTGCAATTTTCACAGTTACAATCGGAACTATTTTAGGAATCATAAGTGGGTATGTTGGTGGAGTAGTAGATAAAATTATTATGTCTATTACTAATATTTTCTTATCAATTCCTTCATTCCCTGTTTATTTACTTTTAGCAGCTTTAATTACTTTAGAATCAAGTGTATCTTTAGCTTTAATTATTTCTTTATGGAGCTGGGCTGGACTTTGTAGATCAATTAGAGTTCAAGTAATGTCTATTAAAGAAAGAGATTATATTCAAATATGTAAAGTTATGCATATGTCTACTTTCCATATTATTTTTAGAGAAATAATGCCAAATGTATTTTCTTATATTGCTGTAAATTTTGTTGTAGCAATGAGAAATGCAATTATGGCTAGTGTTGGAATTATGCTTGTAGGACTTGCTGCATATGACCCAACTAACTGGGGAGCAATAATAAATGCTGCAAGAATGAAAGGTTTAGTTAATTATAAAAACATTTTAATTATGATTTACCCTTTAGTTTTTATAATTATTTTCCAAATTTCTACACTTTTACTTTCAAATGGATTAGATGAAACTCTTAATCCTCGTTTAAAGGTCAAATAAGGTAAAAATATGAAAGAAAATATTGTTGAATTCAAAAATATTTCCATAGATTACCCTATGAAAAAATATACATTAAGAGCTGTAAATAACGTATCTTTAAACGTAAAAAGAGGAAAAATTACTGCTTTAGTTGGAGAAAGTGGAAGTGGAAAAACAACTTTATCAAGCTCACTTATTAGATGTATTTCTGAACCTGGAATTATAGCTGAAGGTGAAGTAATTTTTAATTCAAATGATGGAAGTTTAATTAATGTAGAAAAATTAAAAGAAAAAGAACTTCGTTCATTTAGATGGGAAAAAGTTTCGATGGTCTTCCAAGCAGCTCAAAGTGCCTTAAATCCAGTTTTAACTGTTAGACAACAATTTTATGAAACTTTAGATGAACATGGAATTAAGCTTACAAAAGAAGAAAAAGAAGCTAAATGCTTAAAGATTTTAGATTTTGTTAAACTTGATTCAAAAAGAGTTATTGATTGTTATCCTCATGAATTAAGTGGTGGAATGAAACAACGTGTAATGATTGCTTTCTCTTTACTCCTTGATCCTGAAGTTATTATTTTAGATGAACCTACAACAGCACTAGATGTTATTACTCAACATTACATCTTTAATTTATTAAAAGAAATCAATAAAACAATGAATATTTCAATGCTTTTAATGACACATGATATTTCCGTAGTTGCGAGTTTTGCCGATTACATCGCAGTAATGTATGGTGGAAGAGTTATGGAATATGGAAGTGTTGAAGAAGTATTTAAAAATAAATTACATCCTTATACAAAGGGATTAATTAATGCGACTCCATCAATTATTGGAAATATTGATGATGTTAGACCAATCGATGGAAGACCTCCAAATATGTTAGACCTTCCAAAAGGATGTGTATTTTCAGATAGATGCCCATTTGCTAAAGATATCTGTAAAGAAAAAGAACCTGAAACTTTATATAAAGAAGATGGAAGCTTTATTAAATGTCACTTATTTTTAGGAGGAGAAGACAATGGAAAATAAAACTCCTCTATTAAGTTTAAAAAATATAAACATGGTTTTTAAAAAACCTGGATCTTTATTAAAAGATCAATATATTCACGTTTTACGTGATATTTCACTTGATATTTATGCAGGTGAAATCATTGCCTTAGTTGGAGAATCTGGATGTGGAAAAACAACTTTAGGCAAAATAATTACTGGATTATACAAACCAACTTCCGGGGAAATTTATTTTGAAGGAAATAAGGTTAGTGGGATATTTGATAAAAAAGTAACTTCATTTAATGAAATTCAATTTATTCAACAGGATAGTTACGCAGCTTTAAACCCTGTTAGAACAATTTATCAAAGTCTATATGCTCCAATTAAAAATAAGCATAAAAAGTGGAGCAAAAAAGAGGTTGATGCAAAAATTGAAGAATTAATGCAGATTATTGGTCTTTATCCTAGTGAACAATATCTTTCAAAATATCCTCATCAACTTAGTGGTGGTCAACGTCAAAGAATTTTAATGGCTAGAGCAATTTCGCTTGAACCAAAATTAATTGTTGCTGATGAACCAGTAAGTATGATTGATGTTTCGTTAAGACTTTCAATCTTAAATTTAATGAAAGAACTTAATGAAAAATTAAAGATGTCGTTTGTATATATATCGCATGATTTATCGACTTCAAGATACTTTGCAGCAAATGGTAAAGTTGCAGTCATGTATCTAGGTGAAATTGTCGAACTTGGACAAATAGCTGATGTGATTTCTCATCCATCCCATCCTTATACAAGGGCTTTAGTCCAAGCAGTACCAGTTCCTGATCCTACTTATAAAGGAGCAGACGAACTTCCACTTAAATCGATGCAACTTGGATCACTTGAAGATCGAACAGAAGGCTGTAGTTTTAAAGAAAGGTGTTTATATTGCACTAGTGAGTGTAATAAAAAACAAACTTATCAGTCTTCAAAAACAGCACAAGTGCTTTGCTGCAATTTAAGCACTGTTCTTGACAAAGATAAATAATAGGAGGGCAAAAATGAAGTCAAAAACTAAAGTTGTTACATTTATGTTAAGTGCTTTAGCGTTTGCCGCTTTAACAGGAGCAAGCGCTACTAATTTAAGCAGAAATGTTCCATCAAAACCAAATTTGAAATTAGTTACTCCAAAAAAAGCTGCTGAGGAGGACGATGTACTTTTTAAAGAAGATTTTACTCAAGAAACAAGTACATGGGCTAATTTCGATTTTATCGATGGAAAGGCAGTTTATAATGCTGCTGGAACTTGGACTAATGTACCAATTCCTGCATCTGCTTTCGTTGAAAGTAATAACTACGAATTTTCAATGCACATTAAGTACACTGATTCTCAATCTGTTTTTTTACACCTTGCTCATGCTGATGGTGATGGTGAAAATAGAAACCTTTATTTAGAGATTATTGGTGGCGGTGCATTCTGGAGGTTTGCAAATTTTGGTGAGTGTGATATTTATGATAACTCTGGTGAAGATCAAGGATCATTAGGTCAAAACTTCCAATCAAAATTGCAAAACGAGGGAATCGAATTAAAATTTGTTGTTTTAGATGAAGTTATCGAAATTTATGGTGAAGGAAGAAGAATAATTTCTGTACCATATACTGCTTTTGGTAATAATAGATACGGAACTAAAACAAGAAGAGCAATTAAGAAAGGTATAATCGATGGATTTGGTATCGATTGTAGAGGTGCTGCAGGATCATTAATTATTGATAAATTTGAAATGAGAGAAGCTAAAAAAGCTGAAACTTATTATCATTTTGAAAACAAAATTACTGATGGTTTCTATACAATGCCTTTAACTTATAAGAATTTATATAGAGAAAACTTCAGTGTTTCTGCTGATTTTGAAGTTCATAGAGGATTAGTTGAAAATGGTGAAAATCATGCTTATCCAAAAATTCAACTTTTAATGAACCAAATTATTCCAAATGAAGGAGTTACATTAAGTGATCCATCTAACTTCCTTAATTTCCAAGAATATCTTGACCGTGAATTCCAAACTGCTTGGCTTGGTGGAATTTCACCTTCAACTGGTAGCTGGGCAGGTGCTGGTGGACAATATGTTCAATCAAAATTTGATGATACTAAATTTAATATGACTGTTGATGTTAATGGCGATAATATCAAAATGACAACAAGAGCTTTAGAAGGACCAGATGCAGCTCATAGTGTCGATGTAATCGAAACATCATTTGCTAATTTAGGTTTAACTAAAGGTAAATTATTAGCAGTTAGACTTCAAAATGAATGGACAAATGTCTTAAATGGAACATATATCGGTTATGAAGGAAATACTGGTATTATTTCAACAATTAGCGGAAATAGATTCTTAAGTGGTAGAGAAGTTGTCGCTAATGCTCAAGTTTTTGGTCAAGCACTTGCTGATGGAGCTTGGTATTTAGATGGAACAAAAACTGAAGTTACTGGCTTAGAATTTAAATCAAGTGCAATTGCTGTTGGTAATCACACATTAGCTTATGGTAATGATACAGTTAAATCAAATCCAGTTTCATTTGAAGTATTTGATAACTTAATTACAATTAGTGCCGATAAAACCGAACTTTATCCAATCGACACAATTAAAATCACTGCTGAAAAAGAAGGTGATTTCACTGGACTTGAAACTTCTTGGGAAGTTAATGGTGTTAAAGTTGAAGGCGAAACTGGTGATGAATTAGAACTCACTGATTTAGAAGTTGGTGATTATGAAGTAGTTTGTAAAGCTGGAACTTATATATCAAATAAAGTTTCATTTACAGTTAAAACTCCAACAATTAAAGTTGAAGCTTCAAAAGGTGCTTATGATGTTAGTGAAAAAGCATTATTAAAAGCAACTACTGCCGGTTTATCTGATGATGATCATCTTGTATGGTATGCAAATGATGAAATCTTAGAACAAACTGGTAAAGAAATTGAATTACCACTCGCTGCATATGAAGAAGCTGGCCAAGTTGAAATTTATGCATTAAGTGCAAGCGGAATCGAATCAAATAAGATCACTTTATTTATTACTCATGATGTTTATGCAAGACTTTCTGGTGATGAAAACTGGAAATGTGCTTATAAACAAGAAATTGCTGAAAATGATACATTTGGAGCATATAGTGCTGTAGCAGATACTGATGGATCATTCTATTACATGCCACAAAATAGTGATGGTGGAAATGATGCTCAATTCCCAGCAGTTACTATTGAAACTCAATTATGGTCAATGGAATATGATTTATTCATTCCTGAAAGTGTAAAAGGCTATGGTGGTGAATATTATGTTTACCCACAAGCTGCTGGAATGGATAGCAAACATCCAAATGACTTTATCGAACTTGCATTAGGAGTCGGTAACGCAAAAGTTAGACCATATGTTAAAACTCACGAAGCTGGTGTTATTTATGAATATAAAGATTTCAACACTGGTTTAGATTTAACTTATGGAGAAGGAGTTGTTGATTTTGGTTGGAACCACATAGTTTATGCTATGGAAGGTAACACAGGTACTTTCTATATCAATGGAAAATTAGCATTCTATGCTACAATTCCTAATTCAACTGTTCCTGGTGGATTTGTTATGTCAATGTATCCAGGTGCTGGTGGAAAGATTCCTCTAGGATTTAAAAACTTCTCAGTTTATGGTGTTGTTGAACCAGCTCCAGAAGTTGCTGCAGTTAATTTAAGTGCATCAGCAGTTAGTATTAAAGTTGGTCAAACAGCTATATTTAGTGCATCAGTTAGCCCATATAATGCTGAATATGAAACTATTGAATGGTATGTAAATGGACAAAAAGTTGAAGGTGAAAATAAATTAACTTATACATTTACAGGAACTGCCGCAGGATCATATGAAATTATGTGTAAGATTGATGGCATCGAATCAAATAAAAAGACAATAACTGTCACTGAAGAAGGACAATCTGGTGGCGATGAAGGAAGCAAAAAGAAAGGTTGTGGTGGCGAAGTTATCGCAACTAGCGCACTTGTTTCTATCGTTGCAATCAGTGCTTTAGGATTAGCTATTGCTAAGAAAAAACAAAAATAATTTGTTTTAACTTATAATAAGAGAGCGGGATTTCCCGCTCTCTTATAAATAAAATATTATGAAATGTAAGAGATTTATTTCTTTAGTATCAATTATGCTTTTATTAGGTGGAACTTCATGTAAAAAAGAAACTAAAAATGAAGAAGTTTTTAGTTATGATGATTTATATAAATCAGTTTATAAAGAACCTTTTAATTTAAATGATAATAAATCATCGAAACCTCTTTATGGATTTACTAATAACACTTACCAAGGTTTTAATAATTGGTATTTTTTATATGATGATCTTAAAGAAATGAATTTTGATAAAAATAAAGGGGCTTTTGTAGGAAATAACAACATTTTAAAAGAAAATGAAATTACTTTAAAAGGAAAAGTAACCTTAAAATATATCGCAGAATTTAGTGGTGAATCTTTTATTTATGGATTTGTTAAACATGATAAAAATTCAAAAAAGAGTGCGGATTTGAAGGTTTATTTAAAAAATAACGTTGTTTTTACTAAGTCAATTTCAAACGTAGAAACAGATGGAATTTATTTTGAAAGTAGTAAATTTAATTTAAATGTTAATGATGAAATTTTAATTGAAATAAGTTCAGAAGACGCCTTAATTCATTTTGAACCAGTTATTACTTCAAATTCTTCAAATAATGAATCTTTATATCATTTAAATGATTTTAATGAGCAATATGGTGATGTTTTCCCTTGGTATAACGAAGAAGAACACACATTATATATGCGTTATTTATATTCTCCTGATGCTACAAATGGTGATTTTTATAATCAGATTGATTTATCAACAAATTTAGTAAGAATGAAAACTTATCCTGAAGCAGGAAATTATGAAATTTGGGAAAAGCAAAGACAAAATTATGATTTAAATTTTGTATTTGATTGTAATAGATTTATTGATCGAACTGAATACACTTATGGAATTAGAGATTGCATGCTTTATAGAGATAAAGAAAATGGAAGATTTTTATTAATTGGAGGATGTTATCGTACTTTTAGTGGTCCAATTTGGGATAGTGATTTAATGATTTATGCTAGTGATGATGATATGGCTTTAAGTTGGAGTAAACCAGGAGTTCCTGTTGAAACTAATATAAAAAGTCATTTACCTGAATGTCCATCACTATTAAAAATAGGTGATAGATGGTATACATTTGTTTCAATGAGTCACGTTACTACACATCAAATCGGAGCTTTACAATATCGAATTGGTGATAAAGATAAAGATTGTTTAGATGTAAACTGGATGGATAAAGACGTTTATTATTTAGATGGAGAAGATTTATGTGCTGCTAGACCTACACAAATTGGTGATAAAACTTATATGTGGGGCTGGATTACTGCATCTTATGATGGAGTCCCAATGAAACCTTGGGCAGGATATTTAAACTTACCTAGAGAAGTTGTTCAAAGAAGTGATGGTTCACTTGGTGGAAGAATGGATCCAGGACTTGAAAAATTCTTAAATTATGGAAAATTAGTTGATACACCAAAAATTGATTTAACTTCAAATAATATGACTATAGTTAGAAATAATAATTATAGAAATTTAGTTAAATTTAATGCTTCTTTAAAAAACACAAATGAAATTAGCTATTGTATTGTTCAAAATAAAAAACTTTATAAAGTCTCGTTAATTAAAGAAAATAATGAGGTTTTGATGCAAATTTCATCTCCAGATGACCCAAAGCATAAAATAAATTCAACTTTAAAAGTTCATTCTCCATCAGCTGATGATAATTATGAAATTAAAATTGTAATTGATGGAAGAATAATAGAATTTTTCGTAAATGATGATAATGCTTTAAGTGCATCAACATCGATGATTAAAACTGATGCTTATGATTCTTATTTATTATCAAGTGGAGATACTAGCATCTCTAATTTTAAAATTTATCGATTAAGGAGTTATTATGACTGTGAATAAGAAGTTATTTTATTTTTTATTTGTTTGCAGCAGCTTACTTTTAACAGGTTGTAAAGGTAAAACAGTTGAACCAGATAATAAGGAAGAAGAAGTAAATAGCTACGATCTTATTTATAATGGAGGTTCAAAAGAAAAACATCCAATCGTTAAAAAATATACTGACTTTAATAGAGCAAGTTATGGCTATATGTTTAACGAAGTCCAAGGTTATAATAACTGGAATTATATCGAGAAAAACGATGGATTTGAGCCAACTCAAATGTTTTTTATTGATGGAAAATGGCAAATAAATGGTGGTGAATTTGATAAAGGAATATTTAAAACAGTAGAATCACAAAAATTAGGTTATTTATATCAAATTCCTCAAGCAGGAAATTATTCATTTAATGGAACTTTAAAAAATATTGAATTAAAAGATAGTAGCTTAAAAATATACAAAAATGACGAATTAATCTATGAATTAAGCGTTAATAAATATGATGTTGATGGAAGATATTTTGAATTAACTCATGCATTTAATTTAAATGATAAATTATATTTTTTAGTAAACGGAGAAAGTACTTATTTAAATCCTTGTATTGTTAAAGGTGAAATTGAAGCATTAAGAGATTCTTTATATAATTCACATACTGATTGGAATTATTATGGGGATATTCATTGCTATTATTATAAAGACGAATTATATCTTTTCCATTTGTGGAATCATTCAGGGTTATGGCAATGGTATTGTCAAAAAGGTCATGACATGTTTCATTATGAAGAATGTGATTACGATACATCATTTGTTAAAAATCATTACATGGCATGGGGAAATAGTGCAGATGTAGTCGATTACAATCAATATTCATCAGCAAGAGATTGTACAACATTTTTTGATGAAGAAGTTAATAGATATAGATCAATTGGCTTAGGTTATAGAAAAGATGGAGCACCTGGACAAACATCTTGTGATTTATTTTTAAGAACATCAAGTGATAGCCTAGGATTTGATTGGTCTGAACCAGCTATTGCCTTAAGAAAATTCCCATTAACTTCAGATGGAGAACCTGAATGTTCACAACTTATTAAAATAGGAAAAAGATGGTATTTATGTGCTGGAGTTAGTGGACAATCAATACATGGAGTTGGAACTTGTTCATATTGGGTAAGTGAAGAAAATCAAACAATTGATGAAGTAAATTGGCAAGCTTTACCAACAAATAAATTAGATGGTGAAGATTTATGCGTTCCTCAAATAGAAAAAGTAAGAGATAAATATTATTTATTTGGTTGGATGCCAAGTCATTATAATGGAAATAACTGGGGTGGATATAAAAATTTACCACGTGAAGTATATGTAAGAGAAGATGGAACATTAGGTACTAAATTTGATGAAAGATGTACTAAGCTTTTAAATAAAGGATCATATTTTAAATTAAATGAAATTAATGTAGTTTTAGAAAAAAACCTCGTAAATCTCACACCAAATTCTTTAATTTTTAATGGAAATGACAAAATAACTCTTCAAAAACAAATTGAAGCTTCTTATATAGAATTTGATGTTAACTTCCAATCAGGCAATGAAATTAGATATTCAATGAATGATGGATATGATAATTATGATTTAGTTTTAAGAAGAACTAATGAAGGTGCTTATATGGAAGTAGTCAACGGACATGGCTTTGTAAGTTCTTCATATAATTTAAAATGTAACAATAATAATTTCCACGTGAAATTAACTGTTGAAGGTAAGATTGTTGAATTCAGTGTAAATGATTTAATTGTTTTAAGTGGAAGAACTTATATGACTGAAAAATATACACCATCATTTATAGCAGATGGAAATTTAGAATTAACAAATATTAAAATAAATAGACTCACACAGCTCTATGATGTTTATGATTAACATTTTTTAAAAATTTGAGTTAAGTGCCAATTTTGCAAAAAATAGAACATTTTTCGTAGGAAAAATGCAGTGGAAATTGCAAAAATGGCAGATAAGACAAAATTTTGGTTTAAAACGTATTGATTTAGAAAGTTTTATTGTGAATTCTTAAAATAAATTCCTGATAATGAATAAACCTAGAATTTATCATGCAAAATTCTTAAATTTTTATTTTAAATGGAATTTGAATTGAGAATCCATGCTTAAAATAATTAATTATTTTAGTAGTTTAAAACGCTTTACTAATTTTATATAATATCAGTAAATGGAAAGTGTCCGTACAATTTTATTACATCGTTCAGCTTATGCTGATAATGATCTTGAAGCAGATGCTTTAAGAAGTTATCTTAAAGAAAAAGGAGTATTTGTTGTTAATTTAATGTCTTCACCAGGAGCAGGAAAAACAACAACCTTAACGGCTTTAATTAATAATCTTAAAGATAAAGTTAGAATTGGTGTAATGGAAGCAGATATTGATAGCGATGTTGATGCTATTAATATTGCTAAAAAAACTGGAGTTAAATCTATTCAACTTCATACAGGAGGCATGTGCCATTTAGATGCTGGAATGACTAAAACTGGTCTAGATGAAATAAATATTGATGATTTAGACTTAGTTTTCTTAGAAAATGTTGGAAATTTAGTGTGTCCTGCTGAATTTGATACAGGTGCAACACTTGATATTATGATATTAAGTATTCCAGAAGGTGATGATAAACCACTTAAATACCCATTAGTATTTGAAAAAAGTGATTTAGTAATCATAAATAAAATTGATGCATTATCATATTTTAATTTCGATATGGAAAAATGTATTAATTCAATTAAAAAAAGAAATAAGGATGCAACAATTATTCCTATAAGTGCAAAAACAGGTGAAGGAATCGATAAAGTTGCTGATTATTTTATACAAAGACTTAAATTTTACAAGGAGTAAGCCGTTATGTCAGAACAAAATGAAAAAGTAATCTCCAAATATCAAGGTGAAAAAGATTACGAATATGAAAAGGAATATAGAAAGTTAGCTAAAAAGATAACTGACGTAGTTCCTCACAAACTAGCAGGAGTTAAAACTACTGATCCAGAATATTGGGGATTAAGAGAAGTTTTAAAGATTGAACATGTTAGAATTCTTAATAAAATGAAATTAAGAAAATTCTACTCATTTGAAGAACTTCTTAAAATGAATAAAGAATATAATCCTGTTGAATTCCAAAAATTACTCGATGAAATGTCAGTTATTGGATTTATTGAATATGATTATGGTGATAATTATGCTTGGGAAGAACCAATAAAAGACGCACCAAAAATTAAAAGATATCGTTTAACATTCTTTGTTCCAGGTTCTGCAGAACTTATGAATTCTACTGTAGCTAGAATTGAAAAGAATCCTCCAGTAGCATCTTTCTTTGAAAGAATGACATTTATCCCACTTGCAGGAATTACTCAAATGATTCCACCTGGTGGTGATGGCGTTGGTATGCACGTTATTCCTGTTGAAAAAGCAATTGCACAAAACCAAGAAGCAATCGATGTTGAAAAGATTTCTCACTGGATGAAGAAATATGATGGACATATTGCTGCTGGTATTTGTTCATGTAGAGCATCAAGAGCTGTCTTAGGTGATGGATGTATTGATGATGTTGATGATTGGTGTATTCAATTTGGTGATATGGCAGATTATGCTGTTGAAACTGGTCGTGCACACTATATTACTAAAGAAAGAGCACTCGAAATATTTGAACAATCAGAAAAGAATGGATTTGTTCACCAAATTACTAATATTGATGGTGAAAATAAAATCTTTGATATTTGTAACTGTGATGTAAAGATTTGTAACGCATTAAGAACTTCAATGTTATTTAATACTCCAAATCTTTCAAGAAGTAGCTACACTGCTAATGTTACAAAAGATAAATGTGTTGCTTGTGGTCAATGTGTTGAAAATTGTCCAGCAGGTGCTGTTAAACTTGGTCAAAAATTATGTAAAGCTGATGGAAAAGAAGCTACATATCCAAGTCAACCACTCCCAGATAAGATCAAATGGGGAAAATATGCTTGGGATGAAAATTATAGAGATACAGCAAGAAGACATGATACTTATCCTTCAGGAACTGCACCATGTAAAGTTGCTTGTCCAGCACACGTCCCAGTTCAAGGTTATTTAAAACTTGCTAAAGAAGGAAAATATGAAGAAGCTTTAGCATTAATTAAAACTCAAAACCCATTCCCAGCAGTTTGTGGTAGAGTTTGTAATAAACGCTGTGAAGATGCTTGTACTAGAGGAAAAATTGATGCTCCAGTTAGCATTGATGCAGTTAAAAAATTCGTTGCAGATTTAGATTTAAGAAGTGAAAAACCATATGTACCAGAAAAAATTATTGCTAATACACATGGTGAATTTGAAGAAAAGATCGCTATTATTGGTGCAGGTCCAGCAGGACTTAGTGCAGCTTATTATTTAGGTGTAATGGGCTTTAGACCAGTAGTATTTGAAAAGAATGAAAAAGCTGGTGGTATGCTTACTTATGGTATTCCATCATATAAACTTGAAAAAGATGTTATTGAAAAAGAAATCGATGTAATCAAAGCTTTAGGCGTTGAAATTAAAACCGGCGTTGAAGTTGGTAAAGATATTACAATCGAAGAACTTAAAAAACAAGGATTCAAAGCTTTCTATATTGCAATTGGTTGCCAAGGTGGAAGAAGACCAGGTGTTGCTAATGATGAAGCAAAAGGAACTGATATTGCAGTAGATTATTTAAGAAATGCTTTAAGTGAAAAGAAAGAATTCAAAGGCGAAGTTGTTGTTGTCGGTGGTGGTAACGTTGCTGTTGACTGTGCAAGAACTGCTCATAGACTTGGTGCTAAGAAAGTCTCAATGGTCTGCTTAGAAGATAGAGATCATATGCCAGCATCAAATGAAGAAGTTAGAGAAACTCTTGAAGAAAATATTGAAATCGTCAATTGTTATGGACCAAAAGAACTCAAAGTTAATGCCAAAGGCGAAGTTACAAGTATCGTATTTAAAAAATGTACTGCAACTTTAGATGCTGAAGGTAAATTTAATCCTCAATATGATGAAAATGAAACTATTGAACTCGAAGCAGGAAAAGTTATATTCGCTATTGGACAAACTATTGTCTGGGGTGACTTATTAAAAGGAACAAAAGTTACATTCTGGCATGGAAATTATCCAATCGCTGATAAGATGACTTATCAAACTGCTGATGAAGATATCTTCGTTGGTGGTGATGTTTATAGCGGTCCAAAATTTGTTATTGATGCAATTGCAGCAGGACATCAAGTTGCTGATGCATTAGCAAGACACGTTAGACCAAACGCTCACCCAACTATCGCATTTAACCAAAGAGGATTTGTACAATTAAATAAAGATGATATCACTCTTCCAGGTTATGATGATGCAGGTAGACAAGAAGAAGGAATGGATGAAAGTGTTGATTATAAGAATTCATTTAAAGATGCTCACAAGACTTTAACTGAAGAACAAGTCCGCATTGAAACAAGTCGTTGCTTATCTTGTGGTGCTGCATTTGTTGATCCACATAAATGTATCGGTTGTGGTATCTGTACTACAAAATGTCATTTCGATGCAATCCATTTAGTTAGAGACCATCCAGAAATGTCAAATATGAGAGTTGCTGAAAAGAAAGTCGGCGGACTCGCAGGATATGCCTTAAAACGTGCTGTTAAGATTGTTGCTCATTCAGGTAGTAAAGAAGCTCGTGAAATGGCTAAAAAACGTAAAGCTTATAAAAAAGCAAACAAAGAATTTAATAAAACTCATCCAAATACAGGTAATTCAATAGATGCATGAGTTAGGAATAGTTGTTCACGTCATTAAACAAATTGAACAACTTGCTAAAGAAAATAATGTTAAAGAAGTTTGTGAACTTACTCTAGAAGTTGGTGAAGTAAGTGGTGTTGTAAAAGAATATTTTGTTGATGCATTTGAATGGTCAAAAAAGAAAACAGAATATATGAAAAACACCAAACTCAATCTAATCTTTATTGAAGCTATCTCTTATTGTGAAGATTGTAAAGAAACTTATAAGACAACTGCATATGGAAAAGAATGTCCAAAATGTGGTGGTGGAAATACATATCTTGTAAGTGGTAGAGATGTAATGATCAAAGAGGTAAAAGTAATATAGGTAGCTAAAAAGCTACCTTTTTACTTCAAAAACCCTTCAGAACTCAACTATTTTATATAAATTAGTATTAGTTTAACTAATATTTACGAGGCAAAAATATGTTTAATAAGCATGATATTAGTAGAGATGAATGTCAACTTTATGAAAAACAAGCAAAACTGGGTTATGACTGGTGGCGGCATTCATTTACTGGAACAAATATAAAAACAAAAGAAAGAAAATCATTCTTTATTGAATTTTTCTTGTGTAATCCTAGTAGTGGAAAAGAATATCCAATACTTGGTCAACTTGATGAAAATAAAGCAAATAAAATTAAACCATCATACTTAATGATTAAAGCTGGTGCATGGGGAAAAAACGCAAAACAACTTCATAAATTTTTTGGTTGGAAAGAGATAGAAGTTAAATATAAAAAACCTTTTTATATTAAAGCAGATGGCTTTTTCTTAGACGAGCTTTCAACGATTGGGTCGATTAAAATTGACGCGGAAGAAATTAAAAAACATCCTGAATATATGTGCCAAAGCGGAGAGATGTCTTGGAATTTAAAGATAAAAAAAGATATAGCTTTTAATGTTGGTTATGGTGCTGGGAAACTATTTAGAAAGATGCAACTTTTTGAAATGTTTTGGCATGCTGAAGGAATGAAATCTTATTTTGAAGGAACTGTTACAATTGATGGCGAAGAATATGAAATTAAAAATGAAGATTCTTATGGTTATGCAGATAAAAACTGGGGAAAAGATTTTACTTCACCTTGGGTTTGGTTATCTTCAAATAATTTAACTAGTTTAAATACAGGTAAAAAACTTGAAAATAGTGCATTTGATATTGGTGGTGGATGCCCAAAAATTGGAAAAATAGCTTTAAACCGCAAGCTTTTAAGTGCATTTTACTATGAAGGAAAGTGTTATGAATTTAATTTTTCTAAGTTTTTGCATAATGTAAAAACTACATTTGATTGTCATGAAACTGAAGATGAAATTATTTGGCATGTTGAACAAAAAACATGGTCAAATAAAATGATTACTGATATCAAATGTAAAAAAGAAGACATGCTTTTAATTAATTATGAAGCTCCTAACGGATCAAGACTTCACAGAAGATTATGGAATGGTGGTAATGGAGTAGGAACCATTAAACTTTACCATAATAAAAAATTAATTGATGAAATATATTGTGAAAATGTTGGATGTGAATTTGGACAATATAATACTCTTAAAAAAAGACATCCAGTAAGATAATAAAAGTGAAAGTTTAATTATAAAAAATTATAATTAATTGGTATTACTATGGCAAAGAATAAAAAGATGACAAAAGCACAAAAAATATGGACAGCAGTAGGGCTTAGTGCAGTTATTGGAGTTTTTAAAGCTGTTGGATTGGTTTTAAGTTATGTTGTTTATATTATTGGTTCATATAATAGAATTGGTAGTATTGAACTTACTCCTGATGGAAATGCTCAACACGAAAAAGTGTCGATTGGATCTAATTATAAGGCTATAACTTATAACATTGGTTTTGGTGCTTATTCACAAGATTATACTTTCTTTATGGATGATGGATATGATGATGAAGGTAATTTAATTACTGGGTATTATTCAAAAGGTCGTTCTAAAGATGAAATTTTATATAACATAAATGGATCGAGTAATATAGTTAAAAATGAAGATTCAGATTTTGTTTTACTCCAAGAAGTAGATGTTCATTCAACTAGATCTTATTACGTTGATGAAGACAAAATTTATAGAGGTAAATTGAATGAAGGTTATATGCATTCATTTGCTAAAAACTTCCATACTGCATTTTTACCATATCCTTTATATGATATGCATGGTTCAGTTCAATCTGGTTTATCAACTTATTCAAAATATAAAATTACACATAGTGAAAGAAAAGAATATACAGTTGCTACTGATTTTTCAAAATTCTTTGATTTAGATAGATGTTTCCAGGTTAATAAAATTGAAGTAGACAATGGAAAAATCTTATATCTGGTAAATAACCACATGTCAGCTTATGATGAAGGTGGAAAAATTAGAAAGATTCAAATGGAAGAGTTAAATGCTTTCTTAAATAAAGTTAAAGAAGAAGGTAATTATTGTATTGTTAGTGGAGATTTTAATCATGATTTATTGGTTAATAATCCAAAATTTGATTATAATGATTCAACAAATAGACCATTTGGAATGACAAAAAAGAAACCAGATTGGTTATCTTATTTATTTGATGAAAATCATAATTCACCAATCACTTCAGGCTTTACTGTTTATGGTAGCGATAATAATCCAACTTGTAGAAATAACAATATAACTTGGATTGAAGGTGAAACGTTTGTAGCTTCAGTTGATGGATTTATAGTTTCTGATAATATTGAAGTTACATCAATTAAAACAATTAGAACAATAAATCCTAAGACAAATATTGAAGGTTTTGCTTATAGTGATCATGAACCTGTATCACTTGAATTTAAATTAAAATAAAGAAAAATACTTGAGTTCTGCAAGGTTTTTGAAAAAATATCGTAGATTTGCATGGTTTTCTAAAATAGATTCTTATTGGAAATTATTAATAAATTATTAAATGAATTATAATATTCAAGGAGAGCGTTATGTATAAAATTATCGAAGTTAAATCTAAAAAAGACATTAATAGATTTGTAAAATTTCAAATAGATTTATATGAGGGAAATAAATATTTTGTTCCAGCTTTAAATAGTGATGAGAAGAAAATATTTAAAAAGAATTATGTTTATAACAATACATGTAAAACAGTTTTTTATTTATGTGTAGATGAAAATAATAAAGTTGTAGGAAGAATTGAAGGAATTATTCAACTTGCAGCAAATGAAAAATGGAAACAAAAAAGAGTTAGATTTACAAGGTTTGATGCAATAGATAATCAAGAAGTTGCTAATCTTTTATTAGATTCTGTTGCTAAATGGGGAAAAGAACAAGGAATGGATGAACTTGTTGGTCCTTTAGGATATAGCGACTTAGAAAGAGAAGGTTTACTTATTGAAGGTTTTGATAAATTCCAAACTTATGAAGAACAATATAATTTTGATTATTATCAAAGGCTTTTAGAAAATTATGGACTAGAAAAAGATGTTGATTGGCTTGAATATAAAATTTTCCCACCAAAAGAAAAAGATGAAAGATTAATAAAAGCTAGTGAAATGGCTAAAAAACGCTATAAATTAAGAGCTTATTCTCCAAAAAGTGTCAGTAAATTTATTAAAGAATATAAAGAGCAATTCTTTGAAATAATTGATATTACATATAATAAGATTTATGGAACTGTTCCGTTTACAAAAGAAATGATGGATTCGAGCATTTCTAACTTTAATTTAATCTTAAGACCTCAAGATATCATGGTAGTTTTAACAGAGGACAATAAAGTTGTAGGATTTGCTTTAGTATTTCCTTCACTTTCAAAAGTAATTACTAAATATAAAGGAAAAATCACACCTAGATTTTTAATTGATTTCTTTAAAAATAAAAAGAAACCTAACGTCATTGACTTAGGTTTAATTGGTGTTTTACCAGAATATACAATGAAAGGTGTCGCAGGTATTATCGTAACACATTTCTATGATCATTTATGCAATAATGGCATTGATTATATGGAAACTAATTTAATGCTCGAAAATAACAATAACATCCTCGGATTTATGAGTAATTTTGAAAGAGAATTTACAAAAAGAAGAAGATGCTTTGTTAAAAAGATTTAAATATCCAAATAATTTTATTTAGTAGCGTGTTCGTTTAAATAATTTAATACGTCTTTAACTGTTTTAAAAACGACTAAATCATCAAAAGTGATGCCAAATTCATCTTCAATTGACATTGACATCATTAACATAGCAATACTGTCCATTCCTAAATCTTCAACAAGCAAAGAATCTTCAGTAACTTTGCTAACATCTAAATTTGGTACATTTTCTTTAATAATTTTTAATAATCTTTCGTACATAATTTCTCCTTAATTAATTTTCATAAAAAGTTTTATTTTCAGTGATATTTAACAATATATGAGCAGCACTTAAAATTGCATCTGGACCACTAGATCCTCTACATTTTAAGCAATATTTTTTAGCACCTAAAAGTATGCCTGCACCCAATGATTCAAAATTATAAATTGACATTAAATGTCCAACAATTTGTTTAGAAACCGCCTCGTTCCCGGTTATTTTTCCAAATTTCATAATTTCCATAATGAAATTTTTAGCTGATCCTTCAGTAATTTTTAATAACTGATTTCCAACAAATCCATCAGCAACTAAGACATCGCAGTTATAATTTAATGCATTGCTTCCTTCAACATTTCCAACAAAATTAATACCTTCTTCATGAGCTAATAATTTGTGGGTTTCTTTAATTAATGCATTACCTTTTGTAGGTTCTGTACCATTTGAAAGAAGTGCAACTCTTGGACTTTCAACTTTATAAAGTTTTCTCATAAAGTCAGTTCCTAAATGAGCAAATTCAATTAGTTGTTCAGAACCACAATCAATAGAAGCACCAGTATCAACTAAACAAGTGAATTTACCTTGAACAGTTGTAGGTAAAATTGCTGCTAAAGCAGGTCTTGTTCTTTTTTCATTTAATAAATATCTTAAAGAACCAGCAAGTAAAGCACCAGTATTTCCAGCACAAATTAATCCGATTACTTCATCGTTATTTGCACATTCTGCTAATGCTTTAAAAATAGATGCATCTCTTTTTTTAAATAAAGCTTCTTTAATATTATCTAAATTAGTAATAGTATCATTTGCTTCAATTATTCTTATTCTATCTTTTGGAAAGTCATAACTAGAAATTAATTCTTCTTGACCTACAATAATTAACTTAACGTTTTGAAATTTTTCAAGTACTAGTTTGCAGCCTTCTAAAATTGCTGTTGGCCCTTTGTCGCTTCCTAAAGTGTCAATAACAATGGTATATGATTTTTCCATTTTTAATCTCCCTCTTTATTTGACCACTATAATTATATATAAAAGAAAGAATAGGTGCAAACTTATAAGGGTTTTATAACTAATATTTGAAATTAATTTGCGAAATTTGAATTTTTAAAAAATAATTTAGATTTGCAGGGTTTTTGATAAAATAAGCTTTAAAATTCATGTATAAATGAACTAGATTTTAATGTATATTTGCAAAGACAAGCTATAATATTAATGATGGAATTTAAAGACTTTTTAATTAGTAGAAGGAACGCACTTGGATATTCACAAAATGATATTGCTAGCGCGGTTGGGTATAGTGCTCAACTTGTTTCATTGTGGGAGCAAGGTAAAGCTTTTCCAGATTTAAGTGTATGGGGTAAACTTTGCCAAATTTTAAATGTTGATTTAGAAAATTTCCTTTACGCTAGAGATTATAAAGTTAATAAAATATGCGATATTTATAAATTTGATGCTAATAGATTTGCTAATAACCTTAAATATTTAAGAAAAAAGAACAATTTAACCCAATTGGATTTAGCTAAAATGCTTGAAGTAAACGTAAAAACTGTTGCTTCGCGGGAAAAAGGCACATCTTTACCACAATTATCTAATTTTTTACATTTATGTTCTACATATGAATATAAAGTTGAAGAATTATATTTTTGTCTTCCTCATAAAGATGAAACAAATAAGAAGCCAATTAAGAAAAAAAGAGTGTTTTTACCTATATTTTTGCCAATAGTTATTGTTATTAGTTTAGGTGCAGCAACGACAACTGGAGTAGTCACGACTATTCAAAGAAGACAAAAAGCAACTCCAATTGAAAATAAAACAGAAAATTCAATTTTATATGATGAACACTATCATTGGTATGTTAATGAAAAGGGTGAAATAGCTCAAAAAGAAGAACATGTCTTAAAAGAAACTGTTATTGTTGAAGTAAGTTGTGGTTATGAAGGAAAAGTTTTATATGCATGCGAAAAATGTCCATATCATTATCATAAAACTGTTGAACCTACTGGTGACCATAATTTTGAAGAAGGTTATAATTTTGATGATGTGGGACACTGGAAAGAGTGTGTAATTTGTGATGCTACAACAGAGTTTGAAGCGCATCAGTTTATTGAAATCTCTTATACTGAACCAACCTATGATAATGAAGGAAACTATGAATATCAATGTGAAATTTGTGGTTATCAATATTTTGAACGGATTTCACCTTTAGTACCTGAAAATCCATAAAAATAAATAATTTATTAAAATAAAAATAATAAGGGTAGATCCTTATTTTTTTAATTTTATATGTAAAATATCAAATATCCGTTTGTTTTGAGTAAAAACCGGTTTGTTTGTTTCGTTTTTTGATACATTCAATAAATAATATAAATGCTAGCACATATCATTAATAACGTTATTGATGAACTTTTAAATATCAATAAGGGGAAATTATGAGATTAAACAAATCGCAAGCATTATTATTTATTTATGAAACTTTAATGAAAAATAGAAGAATCACAAAATCTGAGGTTCAAGATGTTTTAGACATACCTGATTTAACGTTTAGACGTTATATGCAAGAAATAAGAGCGTATTTATATAACTTTTATAAAACAGAAGAACTAAAATATTCGAAAAAATGTGGTTATTATTATTTAACTGAGGAATAAGCGTTAAAAAACGCTTATTTTTTTATTTATGAGTCTCGTTAGGATTAAAAATTTAGTTAAAATTTACAAAACTAAAAACAATGAAGAAAAAGCTTTAGATATAGATAATTTATCTTTTCCTAAAACTGGTATGTTTTTTATATCTGGAAATAGTGGATCAGGTAAATCAACTTTAATTAATCTTTTAGGTGGTCTTGATTCAATTACTAGCGGCTCAATCGAAGTAAACGGACTTAAGTTAGAAGAATTAAATGAGAACGAATTAAACAAATATAGATCAAGTATTGTTTCTTTTGTTTTCCAAGATTTTTATCTATTAGAACAATTAACAGTTTATGAAAATGTAACTTTTTTACTTTCTAAAGACGAAGAAAATAATATTGATGTAGATAAGCTTTTAAAAGATATTGGTCTTTATGAACATAAAGATAAAAAACCAAGTCAATTAAGTGGTGGTCAAAAACAAAGAGTAGCTATTGCTAGAGGCGTAGCAAAATCACCAAAAATTTTACTTTGTGATGAACCAACTGGAAATTTAGATAAAGTAAATTCTAAAAAAATACTTGAGATTTTGAAGGTTTTATCTCAAAAAATACTAGTTATTGTAGTTTCACATAAAGAAGAAGAGTGCAATGAATTTGCTGATCACATTATTTATTTAGATAATGGAAAAATAAGTAACGCACCTCATGACGACGAAGAAACTTTTGAAAAATGCAAATTAGTTAAAAATAAAATTCCGCCTAAAAATTTATTTAAATTATTTAAATCATTTTTATTTAATAAAAGATGGAATTCAATTTTTACAATTGTTTTAGTAACTGTTTTAGGAGCTTTATTTTTCGATATACAAGGCTTTTTAAAATTTAATATTAATGAAACTTTAAAAGATGAATTTAATAAAAATGGAGTTAATCAAGTTCAGCTTTTAAGTGGTGATATTACGACAAATTATTATAAGATTGGAAATTTTAGCTTAAAAGAAATTGATGATATTAGTAAATCATTAACAAATAACAAAGCATATCCAGTTTATTCTCAAGCTTTTTTAATTAATCAAAGAAGTAGAGCGCTTCCTTATATGGATAATAATTTATATTATCCTTATGGATCTGTTAAAGGCGACACAATTGGTCTAAGACTTAGTGAAACTTATGGCACTTTAGTTGCTGATGAAGAATATTTAGAAGCTAAATTTGGACTTAATGGTAAATATGAAGTTTTAGCTGGTGATATAGAAAAATGTAAAAATGAGGATTATTTAATTGCAACAGATTTTTTTGCTGATTCTGTAATGTATTTAAATGAATTAAATAGTTATGAAGAAGTTTTAGGACCATATTATCAAAAAATCAATGTTGATAAAGGAATGTTTGGGAAAATTGGAGCAATAATAAAAACAGATTATAAAGAAAAATATAAAGATTTATTAAAAAAGAATGAAAATACAATGTCTTTTTCAAAAATGGATTTAAAAGACATGGAATTTATTAAGTTTTCTAATGATATACAAACTAGACTTGGACTAACTTATTCTTTAAATCCAAATTATCAAAAATATATTGATGAAGGTATTTTAAGTAATTATTTTAGTTTCATGGGTATAGCTTATGAAAATAAAGAAAAAGATATCTTTTTTCAAAGTGTAAGTGCACAAAATAGAACAACAATAGGAATTGGCGAAAAAAGAAATATGCCTAAAAATACTGCAGTTATTCTTGCCCAAACTTATAACAAGTATTTTGAAAAGAATTATCCAACGACTTCAAAAATGACTCCTTTAAAAGAAGAAGACCAAGTTTATTTAAACTTTATTAAATATAAACACAATGATCCTACAAAAGAAATTATATGGCAAAAAGAATTTAAAATTATTGGAGTGAGTTCATGCACTTCAATTGATGTAGATTCTTTTAAAGAAATGCAAAAATATGATATTGAACCTTTCCAAATTGCTTTTAAAAATAATAACGATTTAAGTAAAATCATTGATATTGCAGCCTCTAATCCAAAAATTAACGTAAATCTTCCTTCAAGTTTATCTGTTAACCAAATTGGTAAATTAGTAGATTCATTCGTTGATTTATTTAAGATTTTACAAGTTTTAGTTATTTTATTAGTTATTGTTTTTTATTTTAACTATAGCATTAAAGCAATTACTTCAAACACTTATGAAATAGGAGTAATGAAAGCTTTAGGAGCAAGTGATAAAGAATTAAGTTCTATATTTATATTAAAAGGACTAGTTGTTTCTATTTTAGGAGTTTTAGGATCACTTGCTTTAGGAGCGCTAATTATTCCTTATACTGATAAAGTATTAGTTAATTCTTTAACAAGTTTTATAAGTGGATTTAATTTTAAAGGAACAATTATTAAATTTATTCCTAATTTAATAGCTATTGATTTAGGAATTTTACTTGTTGCAACTACCTTACTTTCAATAATTGCATTAATATTATTTAAGTTTATAAAGCCTATTAAAATAATAAAATCTAAAGATTAAAACATATCAAAATGTTGGAAAACCGTATAAAAACTGGTCAAAAAATGTTGGAAAACCGTATATTTTTGGCTCAATTTTTGTTGGAAAACCGTATAAAAACTGGTCAAAAAATGTTGGAAAACCGTATTTTATTATGTATAATAATAATGAATTCATATTATAGAGGTTTTATTAATGTATAGGAAAATATCAGAATACATCGAAGAATATTTAAAAAGTGACGATAATAAAATATTATGTATTGAGGGTGCAAGACAAGTCGGTAAAACATATTCAATTCGTGAAATTGCAAAAAAGCATTTTAAAAATTACATAGAACTTAATATGACCGAAGATAAAAAAGATAAAAAACTTTTTGAAAAAGTAGGAACTGTTAAAGAATTTTATATACAAGTTAGTGTAGTTGCAGGCGACAAATTAAATAATAGAAATGACACTGTTATATTTATCGATGAAATACAAGAATATCCTAAGCTTTTTTCTTTGTTAAAACCTTTAGCAGAAGATAATAGATTTAAATATATTTGTAGTGGATCTGAACTTGGCATTGCGTTGTCTAGTGAATTTTTATCACCAATGGGATACGTAACAATAAAAAGAATGTATCCAATGGATTTTGAAGAGTTTTTAATTGCAAACTCGGTTGGTTCTATGGCAATTAACCATTTAAAAGAATGCTATGATAATAAAAAATCTGTTAATCTTTCTTTGCATCAAAAAATATTGGAATTATTCAAAACATATTTATATGTTGGTGGTATGCCTAGTTGTGTGGATTCTTTTATAAAATTTCAAAATGTAGCTAAAATTAAAGATATTCAGGATGAAATAATTGAGTATTACTCAAATGATGCATCAAAATATGATAGAGTAAGTAATTTAGTTATAAAAAGAATTTACGACTTAATTCCATCCAATATTGAAAACAAAGTAAAAAGAATTCAAATAAGTTCAATAGAAAATAAAAAAGATGCAAGATTTGAAAGATACCAAAATGAGTTTGATTATTTGCTTACATCTGGCATTTCTCTTGGGGTTAAAGCTATTAGTGAGCCAAGATTTCCTCTTATTCAGTCAACTACAAAAAATTCAATTAAACTTTATATGAATGATGTTGGTTTATTAACTGATAAACTTTATAAAAATAATATAAACGCAATTCTTAATGAAGAATCTGGGGTTAATTTAGGAGCAGTATACGAGACAGTTGTCGCTCAAGAATTAAAATGCCATGGCCATGATTTATATTATTATGATAGGAAAAAAGTAGGTGAAGTCGACTTTATAATTAATGATTATGATAATTTGTGTCCTCTACCTATTGAAATTAAATCTGGTAAAGATTATCGAAACTTTAGAGCATTACCAAAATTATTAAATAGCGATGAATATAGAATTAAAAAAGGTTATGTTTTAAGTAATAAAAATGAAGTTTTAGTAGAAGGTAAAATTGTTTATATGCCTATCTATTTCGTTATGTTTTTATAATTAAAGATAGGAGATGTGTTTATGGCGAAATTTTTCGAACTTAATGAACAAAAATTTGGTTTTGGTTGTATGAGACTTCCTTTAATTGAAAAAGAAGTCGATATAGAACAATTTAAAAAGATGGTAGATCTTTTTATCGAAAAAGGTTTTATATATTTTGATACTGCTCACGGTTATTTAGGTGGAAGAAGTGAATTAGCTTTAAAAGAAGCATTAACTAGTAGATATCCTCGTGATAAATATTTATTAACAGATAAATTAACAGGTAATTTTTTTAATAAAGAAGAAGATATTCGCCCTTTATTTGAAGAACAATTAAAAGCTTGTGGTGTTGATTATTTTGATTTTTATTTAATGCATGCTCAAAATGCATCAAATTACGAACAATTTAAAAGATGTAGAGCTTATGAAATTGCTAGTGAACTTAAAAAAGAAGGAAAAGTAAAACATGTTGGTATTTCTTTCCATGACACTGCTGATGTATTAGAAAAAATATTAAGAGAAAATCCTCAAGTAGAAGTAGTTCAAATTCAATATAATTACTTGGATTATGATGATGTAGCCGTTCAATCTAAAAAATGTTATGACGTTTGTGTTAAATATAATAAACCAGTAATTATAATGGAACCTATTAAAGGTGGAAATTTAATTAAACTTCCAGGAATGGCAAAAGAAGTTTTAGAAGAACAAGGAATTACTCCTCAAAATTTAGCATTAAGATTTGCTGCAAGTCCTGAAAATGTAATGATGGTTTTATCTGGAATGTCTACTTTAGAACAAATGGAAGATAATTTATCTTTTATGAAAGATTTTAAACCTATTACTGAAGAAGAATTTAAATTAACTAGAAAAATAGTAGAAATATTTAGAGGGCAACACCTAATTGCATGTACTGCTTGTAGATATTGCATTGATGGTTGTCCTAAACATATTTCTATTCCTGATTTATTTGCTCTTTTAAATTCAAAAAGAGTATTTAATGATTGGAATGCTAATTTTTATTATAATAACGTCCACACTATAAATAATGGAAAAGCTAGTGATTGTATTAAATGTGGAAAATGCGAAAGAGTATGTCCACAAAAATTACACATTAGAGATTTACTTGTAGAAGTTGCTAAAGAATTTGAAAAATAGTTGAGTTCTGCAGGGTTTTTGATAAAAAACATAAGAAAAAGGCACAAATTAATTGTGCCTTTTTAAGTGGATAATTTAACTTAATAAGTCCAATAATATTTATTAAATGTATAAGTTACAGTTGTTGAATATGAATGATGCCACTTATTATCTTCCCAAGTAGGAAGGATGCTAGAAGCATCAGTTTCAACACGAATTCTTCTTCTAGTATAAATTGCTTCCTCTCCTAAATTAATTAAAGTTTTAGGCATTTGGAGAGTTAAATCATATTTACCATAATCAATTGAGTTAGAATCATTAATTGCTCTAGAATTAAGAGTTGTTAATGTATTATCAAAGAATATATTAGTTACATAACTCATTCTATAAATTGCATCTTTTTCAATTCTTTCAACATTTAAAAATTTTAAGGCTTTAACGTGACCAATTTCATTATAAGCATAAGGTGCAATTATTTTTGCATCTAAAACAACTGTGTAATAAGAAGTTGTTCCATCTGTTTCTTCTGTATAACCTTGGTCATAACATTTATAAAGAATATCTAAATCTTTTCTTTTAATAATATAATCATTTGGTTTAATAAATACTTTATTTTCACTATTTACAGTAATTGTATTAGTGTTAGAAGTAAATGCACTATCTTCAATTCCTATTACTGTATCAGCAATATTAGTAAATGTATTTTTTAATAGATAAACAGTTTTATCTTCAACATTTTTAAGTTCTGAAGCATTTGTAGCAAGTTTAGTTCCAGTAAATACATTTAAACCAACTTTAGTTAAAGTAGTAGGTAAAGCAACAGCTGAAGCTAAATTTGTAACACCAGCAAAAGCTTCAGTATCAATACATTTTAATTTTTGGTCTTCGTAATCATTATTTAATCCATAACCATAATTAAAATCTACTTTAGTTAATGTTGAATTAGTAAATGCACCTTTAGCAATAAATTCAACTCCATAATCAACTTCTAAAGTTTTAGAAGTAGCTGATTCAGGATTATTTTGTTTATAAATGATCATTGATCTTTTTGTTTCATTTCCTAAACAATATAAGCTAGGTCCCATATTTGAAACATAATATCCATCAATATTATTGGTACCATCGAGCATTTCAAGTCCATATTCTTCAATATTTATATCATCACCTGTTCCAAAAGTTAATTTCTTTAATCCTGGCATATTTGCAAAGCATCTATTACCTAATTTTTTAACTTCATCAAGAATAAATAATTCTTGAACACCTTCGCAACCTTCAAATGCTGATTCTCCTATTTCAGTAGTAGGATTTGTAGGATTATTAATAAATGAAACTGATCTTAAATTTTTAGCATTTTTAAATGCGTCTTTTTTGATATTTCCTCCATCAATAACGATTGAATGCATTGTTTCACTAACATATTCTTCTCCACCAAATAGTTTTGAAGTAGAAGTTAATAAATCGCCACTAATAACAAGTGTTTTAAGGTGGTTACAGTTTAATGCACCATCTCTAATTGTTTCTAAATTATCATTAGTTAAATCTAAAATTGTATTAAATGATTGAACGACGTAAATAAGTTCAGTGTCATTTCCAATAAGTTTGTAATCATTTAAAATTTTAAAGTGAGTATTTTTAGTGCTTACCATTACTTTAGTGATATTTTCACAACCAAAGAAGACATTATTTCCGATATATTCTATAGTTTCTGGAATATAAATTGAATTCATTTGCGTGTTATCTTTAAATGCTTCATCTTTAATTCCTATAACTGGTCTTCCTTCAAATTCACTAGGAATTACAATATTTTTATCATCACCATAGAATTTTTTAACATAGAATGAAGCGTTTTCTGGTTGAATTTCAAATACGAAGCCTTTGTTTCTATAAGTTGGAGCATAATTTTCAACAAATACTGCAGTATAAGTTACTTCACCTTTAACTTCAGTTAATGGTTTGTCCCAACCTAAAAATTCATAAGTTGTAGTAGCAGTTCCTGGTTTTTCTGGAGTAATTCCAGTGTATAGAGGAATTTCGCCATATAAAACTTCTTCTGATTGAAGAACTTGACCATCATAATTTATGAAAGTAACTTTATATTTTCTTGTTACTTGTTTATATGTTGCAGTAAAAGTTGTATTAACTTGAATATTTTCTAAAGGTTTATCCCATCCAGTAAATTCATAATTATATTGTTCATTTGATGGTTTAGTTGGAGTAGAACCTAAATAAACTGCATTTTTACCTTTATTTATTTCAGCTCTATAAAGTTCGGTGCCATCGAAGTTTTTAAATATAACTAAAACAGTTTCTATAGTAGGATCTATTGGATCTACTTCAGGAATTTCTTTAAAAATTACATCAACAATATTTTCACCTTCAACTAAATTAAATTCATAAGGAGCAGCTAAAGGTACACTATTGAGTCTAACTTCCTCAATTAAATAATTTTCTTTAGGAGTAATAGTTAAAGTAATTTTATCTCCAACAAGACCTTCTAAAGTGTTTGCTGTAACACTTCCCTCATCATGATTAAAGTTTAAAATAACTTTTCCTTTTAATTCTTCTGGAGCACTGTCTTTATCTTTAACACTACCCTTATTTTCAGTAGAACCATCGCTATAAACAACGATTAATTCTTTATTTTCGTTAATATATGTATCTGTAATATATCTAGGATTATTTTTCTTACAAGAAAAAGACATAGAAGAAATTAAGCTTAATCCAATTAAAACTAATAATTTTTTAAAGTGTTTCATATTTATTCCTCCTTATGCTCCATAATTCACTTCTACATAAGAACTTTGCCATTCGTAATTAAATAAAGAAGCAGGGGCTTCCTCTTTATTTTTCCACATATGGAAATTTAAAATTGCAAATGTATTAGCTCCAGAGCCAAGACTAAAAGCGCCAGTTCCAATGTTATAAAGGTTACTACAATAAAAACTAAATGTTAAATTAGTAGTTCCTGATTTATAGAATGCGTAAGATCCAATAAATTCAAGATTTCCTGGCATTGAAATATAGCTACCAGAAGTAAAATATTTATTTTTTAAATTTTGCATTTTTCCAAATCCACAAGAGCCAATATAAGTAATGTTATAAGGCATATCTACATATGTATAATTTGTACAATAAAATGCTTTTCCACCTATATATTCAACTGGATTGTCATAACTTAAACTAGTGATTTTATATTCATTAGTGCCATTAAAAACTTTATATAAAACATGATTACTAGTTCCATATAAAGCATTATTTTGAACAACAAAGTTTTCATTTTCTGAATCTAATGAGAATGAGTGATATGCTTCAAGGGTATATCTAAAAAACATAATATCAATAAATCTTGTATCTTTTAAAATATTTGTAGAAGTGGCAGTTTTTGATGATCTAAATGCATAAAATTCATTAATTACACCATTTCCATCATCAGTAGAAGAAATATAACGGATATCATCAATTACATTATTATCATATTCTTCATTATCTGCAATAAATGCTAATGGATCAACATCAGTTAAAGATTTTGGTAAAGCAAAATTAGTAACTTTACAATAAGAAAATGCCCTAAACCCAATTGTTTTTAAAGTATTTCCTTCAAAATTAACTTTTTTAATCCTTATATTATTTCTTAAAATTTCATCGTAAATTATAATTGTTCCTTCTTTAAATGTGATTTCATCACCTTTAAAAAATCTATCGATTTTATAAGCAATTTGATAAGGATATGTGTCATTTCCAATATAACATATTCCATCAACTGGATTTCCTTCTAAAGAAATACAGTTTTGGAAAATATTTTTTCCAATCTTATTAATATTTAGTTCTTTAAATCCAAGTTTTACGTTTTCTAAAGATATACAATCATTAAACGCATAATTTTCAATATCAGTAACAGTAGAAGGAATAACTACACTTTCTAAATTAGAACATCCAGTAAAAGCGTATTCTCCAATAGTTTCAATTGGATTTTCTAAATTATTTTCTAAAACTACTGATTCTAATGTAGTCATATTTTTAAAGAAATTTTCTCCAATATTTCCACCATTATAGAAAACTGTTCTTAGTTTAGTTGGGAATTGACTATAATCTTCAAATTCAGTAGAGAATAAATAATTTAATGAATATGTTACGTTATTATCACCAATTTGATTATATTTTAATATTTCTAAATTTGATGAATTAAATGCACCCATTTCAATTACATAATCAAATTCATTAGTTCTTGCTTCAAGTTCATAAGATCCATCAAGTTTAGCAGGATAAGCAACTAAGGTAAGATAAGGAGATTTAGTAAATAAAGCATCATTTTTAATAAATAAATTTTCATTTCCTTCAGCTATATTAAATCTTTCTATATTAGAGCAGCCATAAATTGCTCCTCTTTCTATTTCATTAATATATTTACCAAAAGTAATAGAAGTAATTAAATTATTTCCAGCAAAAGCACCTTCTTTTACTAAAGTAACAGGCACTCCTTGGAACGAATCAGGAATAATTACATTTAAATCTTCACCTCTATATTCAGTAACAGCAAATTCATCTTGGCTAGTTTCTTCATTATAAAAATGTTGAAATACTAGTCCATAAGAAAAATAAGTAGGAGTATTATTTCTCTTCTTTATTTTATATTTAATATCTTTAGTTACTGGACTAATTACATTATTTAAATCTTCAATGTTTTTAATAGAAGTAGCAAAATCTAAAGAAGGAAGTTTTCCATATTCTACTTCTTGAGAATTAACTAATGTTCCATCTTCTAAATAAAATTCAACTTTATAAGATTTTCTAATAGGAGTGAAATTAGCTTTTGCTATTGTTTCATTAGTTTCTTTATTATATGAATAACTCCAATTTTTAAATTTAAAGTCATATTTAGAAGTACTTTCTCTAGTAGGTTCTTCCTCATTAAATCTAACATCTTTAGTTAAATCTTTAGTTTCTTTTAAAGTTTCACCATTATAGTTAATAAATCTAACTTTATTAGATTTTGCTAAAGGTAAAACTTTATTATTTAGCATCGAAGCTGGTTGTTCATTTTTATTTTCACTATTTTTTTCATTAATATTAGCTGAACAACCAACAAGTAAAAGTAGTGGTATTATCGTAAAAGCGATTTTCTTAATTATTTTGCTTTTCATATTAATTTCGCTCCTTATATATTTAATTTTATTAAAATATATAATTTTTGACATCATTTTTTTGAACAAAAATATTTCTTATTGTATATTAAAGACGAGGTATTAATAATGAGTTACAAATTTTATGGTCATGAAAATAGCAAAATTTTAAAAAATAATAGTGAATATAAAGGTATTTCAACTACACTCGAGCTTTATGATTTATTAAATGATATTTGGTGTGAATATAGCTGTGCACCAAGACTTAGAAAAGATTGGAGTTTAGAAAATAAAACAGTAGGACAATGTTCAACTACAGCATTTTTAGTTCAAGATATATTTGGTGGAAAAGTTTATGGAATTCCTTTAGAAGATGGAAGTTTTCATTGCTATAACGTAGTAGATGGCTACGTATTTGATTTAACTAGCGAACAATTTGGCAATAAAAAATTAGAATATAAGCTAGAAAATGAACAATTTAGAGAAGATCATTTTAAAAATGAAGAAAAATATTTAAGATACAAATATCTTTGCGATGAACTTAAAAAGAAATTAGCAAAAAATATATAGTTTTTTGATTGCAAAATAAGTTTTATTAGACATAAATCTTATACTCATATTGATAAACGCTAGCATTATGTGTTTAAGAAAAATTACTAAAAATGTGAAGAACATAACCTTCTTGAATGAATGGATAAGAATTCACGTGCACCTGTTGAAGTAATTAATTCAACTTCGCCAAGTGTAAGAACTAATAAGACATTGGTGGATGTAAAAAAGGAGAAATAATGAAGTGAACTCCAAATCGGACACTTAAAATAATAAAGACCAAAAGACGGAAATCGATTAAGACTCCTGTTTTTTAGTTATATTGAAACAACTGTGTTGATACAAGGATTTTCCTTAAATCAACACTTTTTTGTTGTTTTGTTGTATCAAGCCTATTGTATAGCAAGGATTTATGACAACTATAGTGATACAATTTTTCCTCTTGTATTCTTATAGTTGTGTATTTTAAAAAGTATTTACAGGAAAGGTCTAAAAATACACGAAAGGTCAGGCTATCGAGTAAAACTAGGCTTTTAAATCCAAAAAATCTCCAAAGGATTCTGAAATTTGTTAACATAATGCATTAATGTTGAGAAAAAGACAAAATAAATATGCGATAAAATGGTCTTTATATAGCAATTTATCAAAAAGATGATATACTATGATAAGAAATGACTAATTATGCAAAGAATGAGGTAAAATGTATGGAATTCAAGGAAAAGTTAGTTTATGTTAGAGCAAAATTAAATCTTACTCAAGAGGAATTAGCGAAAAAACTTAATGTATCTTTCCCTACAATTTCAAGATGGGAAAACGGAAAGACAAGGCCTACAAAAAAAGGACTTATGACTTTTGATGTTTTTTGCAAAGAAAACAATATTATTTGGGAGGATTAATTATGGCTACTAATTGGGATGATTTGGTCTCTGGTGAAGAACTTCTTAAAGCTACAAAAAAGAGAAAAAATAAATTTATTGAGCAAAAAGTGTCTGCAGATAAAATTGATGAATTTATCAATAAAGGTTGGGAAGTATTTAAAGAATATAAAAATGGTTCAGCTCTTGTGAAAAAAGAAAAATCTGTAGGAGATCTATTTGAAAATGAAGTTTGGCTAATATTCCAAAAAATGGGATTTAAGGTGATGAACGCCACAAATAAATTTAAATTAGATTATTCTGATGTTTCGTCTAAGCAAATTGATATAATTGCTATTGATGATGAAATTTGCTTACTAATTGAGTGTAAGGCAACTGAAAAAGAAGATAATACTAAAACTTGGAAGACTGAACTTGAATCAATTAACGGAAACTTCAAAGGGTTATCCAATGAAGTTAGAAAGAAATATCCTAAAGTAAGAGTTAAGTATATTTTCGCTACAAAAAATTTCGTTATTGGTGATGCTGATATTAAGAGAATGGAAGATTTTAGAATCGCTAATTTCGATTATGAAAAAGTAAGATATTACAATGATTTGTCAGATCATTTAGGTTCTGCAGCTAGATATCAATTATTGGGCAATTTATTTGCAAAAACTGAAATTAAAGGTATGAATTCAAGTGTTCCTGCAATTGAAGGAAAAATGGGAAACAAGACTTATTATACTTTTTTAATTGAGCCAGAAAGACTGTTAAAGCTAGCATATATTTTACATAGAAATAAAGCAAATCATAAATTAATGCCTACATATCAAAGACTAATTAAAAAAGATAGATTAAAAGCTATTAGAAAATTTGTTAATGAAGGAGGGTATTTTCCTAACTCTTTAATTGTATCCATAGATACAAATGGAAGAGGAGTTGTTTTTGAACCATCCTCAACCAGAACTGATAATAACCTTTCAAGAATGGGTACGTTAAAGCTTCCAAAGACTTATCAATCTTTATATGTAATTGATGGACAACATAGATTATACGGTTATTCTGATTCAAAATTTGCTTCATGTAATTCAGTTCCTGTTGTGGCTTTTGTTGATATGCAAAAACACGAACAAGTTAAACTGTTTATGGACATAAATGAAAATCAAAAATCAGTACCTAAAGGTCTTAGAAACACATTAAATATTGATTTATTATGGAATGCTGAATTATATGCTCAAAGGCAGGAAGCATTACGATTAGATTTAGGACAACAATTGGGTGAAGATACAAAGTCTCCTTTATACGGTAGAGTTGTTACAGGTGAAGATTTATCAAATACAAAGCGTTGTATAACTCTAGATTATATTAACGATGCTTTTAAGCAATCAAATTTCTTTAATATTTACAAAAAAGGTAAGAACGAAATACTGACTCCTGGTACATTTGATAAGACAGATAATGATGAGACAGAGGCTATATTATTTCCATTTATATCTAAGTGCTTTAAAACAATTAAGGATTATTGTTCAGAAGAACGGGATAGAGGTAGTGAGGGATTTTTAACAATTAACAATACCACATTTGCCTTGATTAAAGTTTTTAATGATATAGTCAATATCCAATTAAAGAAAGAAAATAAGGTGATAGTTGATGATGGTGATTCTTTCTTTAAAGAATGTGAAGGCATGTTATTAAATTTAGCTGATACAATTAATACTTTAGACCTTGATACGATAAATGCAATTAAAACTGCGAAAGGCGGAGCAGCTAAGAAAACATCATGGAATAAATTAAGGGTAGCTTTTAATACCAAGTTCCCTGATTTTACATATCCAGAACTTGAAGAGTATGTCAAGGAAAATTGTGTTAATAATAATCCGTATGCTTCACAATATATTGGAGAAATACTCGATGAAATCAAGAGACGTTTGAAAGATAAAATTGGAAATGACTCTCAATGGATGCACAAGTATTTACCTGAAAAATTAAGAAATGATTTAATATCTAAAGTTGCAATTGAAAAAGTAAATAGACAAATTCAAGGTAATGATGAGGAAGTCGATGAATGGGACTATATTTCTTTTAATGAAATCAAACAAATTGCAAACTATGGTACAAACTGGTCAGCTTTTTGCAGTGATGTTTTAGTTTTACCATCCAATAAGATGAATAAAATTAATACCTTGCAATGGCTTACTGATTTAGAATCAGCTAAAAATAGAATCAGTTTAAATCAATCTATTGTTACAAGTGAGTTTGAATCAATTAAGAAAATATATAGTGAATTTATTAAAGATGAAAATGGTGAGGCTATCTAATGGAAACAATATTAAAATGGGCTGGAGGGAAAAGATTATTAATAAATCAAATATCAAAAATAATAAATCCTGACCAGTTAAAAAAAGACAATGGACATTACTATGAACCATTTATTGGCGGTGGCGCTATTGCCTTTTCATTAGAATTGAATGAAACCGTCATTAATGATTCGAATAAAGAATTAATTAATATGTATAATGTTATAAAAAACAATCCTAGCGAATTAATTGAATTACTAAAAATTCATCAATCTAAATATTCTGATGCTTATTATGAAAGAATTAGAAAAATGGACCGAAGTAAAAATTATGATAATATTTCGAATGTTGAAAAGGCTGCAAGATTTATATTCCTAAATAAAACTTGCTACAATGGCTTGTATAGAGTTAATTCTAGCGGACATTTTAATGTTCCAAAAGGAAAATATAAAAATCCAGATATTATTATGGAAAAAAAGATAAATGGACTTAGTAGATTACTCAATGAAAAATCGTTCAAAATAACTTGTTTAGATTTTGAAAAAGCAGTAGAGGATGCAACCAAAGGAGACGTAGTATATTTTGATCCACCATATGATTATGAAGAAACTGGTTTCACATCTTATTCAGCAATAGGATTTAACAAATCTGATTTAGTAAGATTAAAAAATTTATGTGACAGATTAATTGATAGAGGCTGTAGAGTAATAATTAGCAATAATGACACTAAGTTTGTCAATGAATTGTTTAAATGCAATGGATATAAGATAGTTCATATTGAAGCTTTTAGATTTATAAGTTGTGATGGTTCAAAGAGATCTAAAGTGAAAGAGGTTATTATTTATGGATAAGAATATACCATTTCCACAAGCTGATGATTTTAATAAAGTCATATCATTGTTAAATATTGAAGATGAAAGCAATTTGAAAAATAAAAACAAGATAAGTTTATTATTTGATGGAATAGCAGATAGACAGGTTCAGTATTATTTATCTGCATGTATGTATTTAGGCTTTGTTGATGAAAAAAAAGAATTCACATTATTGGGCAAAAAACTTAGAAAACTCTCAAGAACCGAACAAGAAATAGAATTAGCGCAAATTATTGTATCACATGATGTTTTTGGGCATGTATATTTTTTAGAAAAACGTCTTGGAACGAAATTAGATAGAAGCGATGTTATTGAACTGCTTAAAACATATGTCAGTTTTGAAAGCGAAGAAATGTATAAAAGACGATCTCATACCATTATTAAATGGATTGAGTGGATAAATGATAAATTTAATGATGAATTTTAGGAAAATAACATTGTTTATATTACTATCTATTCCTTTAGTAATGTTGTGTTCTTGCAGTAACAAAAATGTTATATCAAACAATCCGTATACAAAAGAACCTTCAATAACAATACTATCAACTGATTCAGAGGAAGATGATTCAAGTACGAGTAAAATTTTAGAAAGGGGATAAAGCAGATGATAAAAATTGATTTTCACATTCATACAATTAAAACAGACTTAGATTCTGCATTTGATTTTAGTCTTGATAAAATTTCAGAATATGTGCAAAAAAAGAAAATTAATGCAATAGCCATTACTAATCATAATTTATTTGATAGAGCAAATTTTGATCTTATAAAAATTCACTTGAAAGATGTAGCTGTTTATCCTGGTATAGAAGTAACTCTTGAAGGTGGTCATTTAATTGTTGTTGCTCCTTTTACTAAAATAGAAGAATTTGAAGAGCAATGTAAAAAAATACATGATGAGTTCAAAGAAAAGAATGATATTTCTCTTGATTTCTTTATGGATATATTTTCTAATCATGAGGAGTATTTATTAATCCCACATTATGATAAAAATCCAAAAATACAAAAATTTATTTTAGATAGAATTGGCTCTAGTTTTATCTGTGGAGAGGTTTGCAGTCCTAAAAAATTTATAAGATTATATAAAGAAAAAGGAACTTTGACACCTTTACTCTTTAGTGACATGAGGATGGCTGATGATATCCCATTATTAAACAAACAAACATATATTGATACTGACTCTACTGATTTTTACTCAATGAAGGAAGCAATTCGTGATAAAGAAAAGGTTTATATTAATGACAAAAAGAAGAGGGACTTATTTCCAATTTTAGATGACGGGACATTAGCTTCTTCTGGGTTAAATATTATTTTTGGTAAGAGATCATCAGGAAAAACATACACTTTAGATCGAATAAATGAAAATTTTGATAATGTTAAATATATTAAACAGTTTGATTTGATTGAAAAGGATAAAGAAGCTGCTAACAAAAAATTTGATGAAAGTATGTCAAATGATAGAAGTATTTATAGCGATGAATATCTGGCTGAATTTAAGGAAATTGTAAATAATGTTTTAAGTATTAATTATAAAGAACAAGAAACAAAGCTTAGCGATTATGTTTCTTCATTAGTTGAATTTGCTGTTGATATGGATAATCATGATGCTTTTTCTAAAGTCCCAGTTTTTAGTGAACAAAAATTTGAATATGTGATAGATAAAAAACCTAAAAACATTATTGATTCTATTTCAAATTTACTAGATTCTGGAACATACGAAAAAATAATTAATAAGTACATTTCCAATGAGAATCTTATTAAAATGCTAAATGAATTCGTCAAAATTCATAGGGAAAAGAAGAGAGAAGAATTAATATGTAAACAAGCAAATGAATTGATTGATAAGATTCAACGTGCTTTATCAATTGAGTCATCTCAAAATGCTATTCCATCATTTGATATTAATCAATATGCTACGGATGTAATAAAGAAGAATTTGTTTGTAAAGATAGCTGACATAATTAAAAAACCTAAACTTTTATTAGAAAATCAAATTGGAAAATTTAAAATAGTAGCTAAAAGAGAACCGTTTGGATCTGCAAAAGAACTACAAAATTTTGTTGGAAAAAAGGGAGAATACTCATCATCATATAATTTATATGATAATCCTTTCGATTATTTAAATTCTTTTGAAGATAAACCGCATATACAAAAAGATCAAATTTATAAGTATTTTGTTAGAATCAATTATCAGGTATTAAATGCCAATGGCTATCCTGTTTCTGGTGGTGAACGTGCTGAATTTAATTTAGAAAAGAATTTAAGTGATGCTGAGAACTATGATATGTTGTTGATTGATGAGCCCGAATCATCATTTGATAATATATTTTTAAGAACTGATATTGTTGATAAAATTACATCAATAAGTAAAAAAATACCTGTATTTGTATCAACACATAATAATGTTCTTGGTGGAAATTTAAATTCAAACTATATTTTGTATACTGAAGCAGTTAATACAGCAGATGGAACTATGTTTTCTATATACGGAGGAAACAGAGAGAATAAAGTCTTAACTTCTGTAAATAATACTCAAATTAAGAATTATGTAGTAATGATTAATAGCTTAGAAGGAGGAGAGGAATCATATGTTGAGCGAAAAGAAACCTATAAAAATCTTAAAGATTAAAGATGGGAAAGGCTATTATTTAGATAAAAACGGAAATTATGTTGAAGTTGATAAGGTTGATAGAGATTCTTTGTTATATCTTATAAATTTAGTGATTAATAGTGAAGTCGAAATTGAAACATATGATGAATCTCTAATTTTAAACAAAGTTCATCAAATTATTTATAAAGAGATTTCTCAAAAAATACAAACTTTAAATACAAGTAAGTTGACACTTTTATCTAATATAGATACTGAATATGCTGACTTGATTAACAAGTATAAAGATTAGATTTAGTAATTGGTTTAATTCAAATTATTAAACTCTGTGAATTGGTAGTGAAATAGTGGATCAAATTATAAAAAATTATAATCGTTGTGTGCAAAGACTATTATGACAATTTTAAAGTCATAGATGAAGATGTAGAATTATATGGTAAATATACTCATTTATTTGTTTTTAGATGCGTAATGGATAAGCAAATAAAAACTGATAAAGCAAGCAGGAGTAGGTCATTTGTATCCAAACCTTAAAGTGGAGACTTTTTCTTATTACACGTAAGGGTGTTTCAAGGGTGTTTCACTTTTTCGTTATGGTGTTTCAAAATTTAAGGGATGTTTCATTTGTATTACCATACTTGTCCTTATACATATTGAAACAAGGAAGATGATCCATACATGAATAAAACAATAGAATTAATAATTGATAATACAATAGTAGATGTTAATTGGTTAGATAATGATTCTGTTACAGCCTTGACTAATCTTGCAAAAGATGGAATCATTAGTTTTGATAAAGTATTTTTTGAAAAGCACCAAACAAAGTAGTAGATGGTACTATTAAAGAAATGCACGAAGGATGTGCAGATTTTGTTAGAAGAGGCGAAGCTTTCTATTATGATACTAAGGGAAAAATAAAGGATAAATTTCCTAAAGAAGAAAGAAATTCAAACGGTGTTTGTCATGTAAGACCACATGCAAGAGTAGGATTGGATCACTATGAATTACCAATAGCTGATAAAGTGATAGGAATAACCTCATATACAAAGCAGAGTTTTTAGTTTAATAAGGATTTTGTTGAAAAAATGATAAATGGTGCTGAAGAATGGTGATTTTTGTATGGATACTAAAAATGAAGAGTTATTTAAAAGATATTTAAATCCAACGAGAGGTTCCCATTATGTAAAAAGAGAGTATTTATCTAATTGGTCTAGTGATGGAACGCACATTTTAACATGTAGAGATAAAACTAATTTTGTTTCAAACAATTTGAAAGATGTCTGTACTGAAAGAGATATGTATAAAATGGAAAAATTAACTAATCTCGAATTAATGCAAGTACAAACTTTTTATAAAAACTCAAAACCTCGGGTAAAGGAAATAAATGATAGTTTTATTGGTATGTGGCAACTTGCTTGTTCAATTATGGAAAACAAAGACAATCCAGAAGACAAAAACTTGGCAAATAAAATAGCTATTCAGTGCGGAGAAGATTTACAATCTAATTTTGAATCCACTTTAGATGATTGTATAAAAAAATGCTTGTTAAATTGTGAGGAAAGTTTTTTGGACCAAGATGACAAATTACTAAATTTTGGGCTTTATCTTTTTAGTCAATATTTAAGAACTCAAAAACAAAAAAACAAAGTAATAAATAACCTAGAAAACGCTAATCATTTTGAAAATATTAAAGGTCAATTGAATCCTGAAAAATTGTGGAAAGTACTGATTATTATTATGACAAATATGGCGTCTTATGAATTATTATCTAGAAAAGAAACAAACCATATTTGTTTTATCAAAAGTAATCAAAAAGCATTAATTACTAGTGATCAACCAGTTGTAAATATTGCGAAAGATATTGACCATGATTATGTAAAATTCTATTATCCTATTTCTCCATCAGTTTCTATAATATTTCCTGTTGAAAAGTTTTCAATAATTGAAGACGATATTAGCTTAATAAAGAAAATGAATGATGTAATTATAAATAATAGTTATAGAATGTTTTTTAAATTAAAATAAAACACTAAAAAAGAGATAAAAATAAGATATTTTTTGAAACATTTTTAAGGGGTGTGCAAAGGGTGTGCAGTGGTGTGCATTGTATTAAAATGATTCATCTTTGCCATATTGAAACAACTGTATTGAAACGAGATTCTGGTCTCAAATCAGCACTTTTTCTTTATTTATAGACAATTTTGGTAAAGTTCAAGTCCTGTTACCGATAATAATGCCTAATTTTTATTTGTTGAAAACAAGCTGGTAAAGTGTGCTTACACGAAAGTTTTACTTTTACACGATAGACACGAAAGGCCAAAGCTATTGTGTAAAGTAAAAAACGTTTATATAAAATACGTGAATGCTTAAAATAAATTCCTGATAATAAACAAACTTAAATTTTATTAGACCAAATTCTCAAATTTTAATTTAAAACGGAATTTGAATTGAGAATTATAGTGTTTTTAGAGGATTTTTGAGCACATTAAAAAGAATGTGTAAATTCCGTTTATTAGACTAAATTCCGTTTAAAAAACAAAAACTGATTTTACTTTTAGAATTAATGTAGAAAAAAATGTAATGCTTTTTAAAAAAGAAATTGATAAATTTAAGGGAATGGTCAACAATCTCTTTTTGTTATGATCGACAATTATGTAACGAAAGAGAGGATATGGTTTTGTTTGATAAGGGATGTAAAAGAGGATTTCTTCCTCTAAAAAATTATATTTAATATTTTTGGGTATACATAGTTGGAGGAAATATGAAAACAACAATCAAATTATTTTTAATGGATGGAACTGCAACAGGAAGGATTAAATGTAGTTTTTCTTCTGGATGGAATGGAATCGGGTATAAAATTCCAAAATCAGATTTAGATAAATGTGATAATATCACTTTTTTAAAGCAAGCAGGTGTATATTTTTTATTTGGGTGCGATGAAGAAGACAGTGAATTTGTATATGTAGGACAAGGAAATAAGAGACAAAATGGGCAAGGAGTACTTAGTCGAATAAAAGAGGCTCATGATAGCGTTCCATTATGGAATGCTTGTGTAGTTTTTGTTTCTTCAGGAGAAGATATAGGTCCTACTGAATTAAATTATCTTGAAAATAGATTTACTAATATGGCGTCTGTGTCAGGAAGATATCTAGTTAAAAATAATAAAAATCCAAGCTCATCTCAGCTTTCAGAAGAAGATGAAGCGGATATGTCATTATTCATCGAAAATTCAAAATTAATTTTAAGTGCATTAGGTTATAGAGTTCTTGAGGAGCCTCTTGTGACAAACAATGATAAACAGACTACATATACATATTCTTATAACGGAAAAAAAGCAAAAGGAGTTCTCAGTGATGATGGGTTCGTTTTACTTAAAGGAAGTCAACTTAATGACGAAAGTTCTTTTGCAAAAAGATGGATTAAAAAAATACCGGCACAAAGAAATTTATATAAAAACAAAATAGAAAACTTGGTCACAACAGAGGATATACTTTTTAAAAGTTCATCTGGCGCAGCATGCTTTTGTTCTGGGCAATCTGTTTCCGGACCTAAAAATTGGGTTGATTCTGATGGAATAAGCCTAGAAAATAAAATTAAAAAAAATGTTTAATCTTTTAAAATATGTAAATAGTATTGAATTTTTGACTATTCTAAAATTTTAATGTAGTTAACCAATATCAAGAATTGAAATAAAAATTTATAAACTGCATAATAATAACACCATAAAGAGTGTGGTTAGGGACAAGCCCAGTAATCCACCGGCAACCCAAGTAATGTTGGGTGCCAAAGCTTGAACGATGGGAACAATAAAACTATTAAAGCTCCTATCGTGACGATGGGAGCTTTTTAATTCCTCTTTATGGTATTAAGGAGAGAAATATGGAAAAAGAATTATATGAGGATTTAAAAAGGCTTTATAGAGAACAATTAGGGGGATATGCAGATCGATATTGGAGATTTCGTGTATATTACCTTTTAAAAGAAAATTATAACTATGATTAGGATGACCCTAAAAATCGTAAAGAAAGGGAAGAAATGTTCAAGGATGAAACTCCTTGGAAACCAGACCCAGTAGTATATGAAACTTACATACCAGATAAAGAAATTAAAGAAAGAATCTTAGGTGAACTTAAAACACAAAATAAAGATTTGTATGAAAAAGTGATTATTTTAGAGAAATATCTAGATATGTCTTTAGATGAATATAAAGAAGCGCGTGGAAAATATTTTATCGGTGCATATTGCAATGATATACCTTTGATAGATAATTGGTCAAAAGAGAATTTAAGGTCAATTAAATTCCCTGAAAATGTTGACTTAATGCAAAAATACTATGATTATTTTATTAAAAAATATCCAAGTTTATTAAATGTAATAGAAAGAGAACTCAAGAAATAGTTAGAAAATAGCAAGGATTAAAGCGTTTTTGGATTACTTTTATATTTATTGATCTAATTAATACATTATTTATTAGGATATAAAATATCTTGAGTTTTTGAGTTTTCATCAAGTTATTTTATATATCAAATAATGAGCTAACAAAAATATAAATTATTTTTATATTGGAGAAATATTATGAAAAATAAGTTTTTACTCGGATTAGCAATTTGTTTAGGAACTGTTAGTTTACTTTCAGGATGTACTAAAGACGATTTAATGGCTGCACTTGATAATAATACAAGTGAATTACAATCAGAAATTGATAATTTAAAAGAACAAATTAAAGTATTACAAGACAAAATAACTAGTCTTGATAATTCAATGAGTGAAGAAATCAAAAATGTTAAAAATGATTATCAAGCTAAAATTGATGAATGTAATTTAAAAATTAATCAAAACACAAAAAAGATTAAAGAACTTGAAGAACAATTAGCTTTAGAAAAAGCAAATTTAGAGAAAGATTATAATGATAAATTAGCTGGTTTAAAATTGCAATTTGAAACTAAAAACGAAGAGTTAAGTGCAAAAATCTTAAAAAATAGTCAAGATCTAGAAGCTTTAACTAAAAAACACGATGATGATAAAAAAGAATTACAAGATGACTATAATAAGAAAATTAATGATTTAGATACTAAAGACACTTTAGCTAGAGAAGAGTTACAAAAAGACTATAAAGAAAGATTAGAAAACTTAGATAATAAATATTTTAGTGAAGTAGAAAAATTAAATGAGACAATTACTTCATTAAATAACTCTTTTGTTAATTTTAAAATCCAATATGATGCTGATAAAAAAGCATTAGAAGAAGACTATAATACAAAAATAAATTCATTAAGTGAAAATGAACAAGCAGCTAGAGATAAATTAAAAGAAGAATTCCAAGAAGCTTTAGAACAATTAGAAACTGAATTTAATAATCAAGTCTCTACTATTAATAGTAATTATGAAGAATTAAAAGCTAAACATGATGCTGATAAAATAGCTTTAGAAGATGATTATAATTCTAAAATTAATTCTTTATCTGAAGAAGAACTAAAAGCAAGAAACGAATTAAAAGAAGATTATGACAAGAAAATTAGTGATTTAGATAATGAATTTAATGAGAAGGTAAATAGTTTAAATGAATCTTTAGAATCATTAACAACTAATTTTGATCTTTTTAAAGAACAATATGTAAAAGATAAGAAAGCTTTAGAAGATGCTTTAAATGAAGAAATTTTAAACTTAAACAATAAATTAGATAGTACAAAAAACGAAATTATTGAAGACTATAATAAGAAGATTGGTGATTTAGATCAAAAATATCAAGAACAAGTAACTGTTTTAAATCAAGCGCTCGAACAAGATAAATCCGATTTAAATAAGTTTAAAGAGAATTATGCAGTAGATAAAAAAGCATTAGAAGAAGAATTTGAAAGTAAATTGAATAATTTAGTTACAAAATATGATGCCGAAATTAGTGATATACAAGGTGAAATCAATTCGCTTAATAGTGAATTAGTTAATTTAAAAACTGAAATGAATAATCTTATTGAAGAAATTCAAAATGATTATAATAGCAAAATTAGTGATATTATTTCTCGACTTGAAACGTTAGAAGCAGTTGAATATCATACCGTGACATTTAACTCGAATGGTGGTAATGAAGTTGCTTCTCAAAAAGTAAAACACGGTGAAAAAGTAAAAGAACCAACAATAAGTAGAACTGGATATAATTTCAATTATTGGACATATAAAGAAAAAGAATTCGATTTTGATTACTTTATTGTAACTGAAGATATAACTTTAGAAGCTTCATGGTCGTATATTCCATATTCAGTTACTTTTAAGAATGATGACGGATCAATTTTAGAAAAACATGAAAATATTGAATATGGCACTTCAATTGAATATGAAGGTGAAACTCCAACAAAAGCCATACAAGAAGAACATTATGTATACGAATTTACTGGATGGGATATAGACACATCGTTTGTAAACGGTGATTTAATAGCAACTGCACAATATAGTGCAAGTTATGCACCATATACAGTTGAATATTTAGATGAAGATGGAACATTGCTTCAAAGCAAATATGTCACTAGTGAAAATGAATCAACCTATGATGGTGAGGTGCCTACTAAAGAAAATGATGAATTATATGAATACCAGTTTAAAGAACGGAAGAAAATAAGTGCAGATGATCAAAAAATTACATTTAAAGCAGAATATTACAAGAAATCTATTGATATAACTTTTGAACAAGGTTCTTACATGGGTGAAAATTTAGAATGGGTCTATGCCGAGTCTTGTAAGTATGTAAGCAAGTATAGTGGCATAGAGGAAGAGCCTATTATTCCGGATATGTGGGATAATCAAAAAGTAGTAGGTATTAGCCAAATGGCATTTCAATCTTGTTCTACTGTTAAAAAGATTTCATTACCAAGATATATGAGGGTATTGAATGAATTGGCATTTTATCATTGTAATAATCTAAGTGAGATTACTTTTAATGATGATTTAATCTTGATAGGTGATAGTTGCTTTAGCAGTACTAAGTTAAAAACCATTAAATTAAATAAAAATCTTTTAAGAATTGATCCTTATGCTTTCTCATACTGTGATTTAATAGATGAAGTAGAAATCCCTGAAAAGATTACTTCTGATAATTTAGGCCCTAAGATTTTTTATGCGTGTAAAAATCTTTCAAAAGTAACAATTCATGAAAATATTAAAGAAATACCAAGTGAGATGTTTCATGGTTGCACGTCTTTAAAAGAAGTTCAAGGGTTTGAGTATATTGAAACTTTTAATGACTCATGTTTTTATGCATGCAGTTTATTAAATGATGGTGTGATAAATATTAGTAAAAACGTAAAATCAATTGGTAAATCTGTTTTTTCTACTAATAAAATCTATATAAATGCTTCAGCAAATTTAAAATTATTTCCTTATATTGCCACTGCTTCAGTAATTTATTTAGATATTGAAAACGACTTAAAAACATTCGCATCAGATTGGTCTTCTGGGATAATAGTTTTATATGGTTATAAAGGCTGTATATATGATAGCTTAGGTTCAAAATATGCCGTTTATATGAGAAATGGAGAATATAAAGCAAGATTAGAAACTATAATTGGGGGCGAAAATGTAGTAATTCCAAACCAAATTGAATATAGTGGTTCTTTAATTGATGTTGAATCCTATAGTTATGATCTATTTTATAATCATTTAGACATAAAAAGTATTTGTTTTAATGATAACATTACTGAAATGTTATAGATTGTTTAATACTAATACAGCTAGTAATCTTGAACAAATTACTTTAGGTAATGGATGTACTAATATTCCCGAAAGTTTTGCTTTAAATCAAAGTAAATTAACAACCGTTAATAATAGTAGTGTTGTACAGAATATAAAATCTAGTGCATTTAAAGGTTGCTTAAAATTAGAGTCGTTTGATTTTTCAAATATTAATAATGAAATTTCGGCTTATGCTTTTTATCAAAATGAATCACTTAAAAAGATTGAAATTTTGGGTAATGTTATAAAAGTAGGAGATAGATGTTTTGAGGGATGTAAAAAAGTTGAATATTTATATGTTTCTAAAGATGTGAAAACTTTAGGAAGTTATTGCTTTAATTTTGGATATGTACTTGGACTTTTTAGAAGAAGATTGAGTTTCTTTGAATTTAATTATTCTACGGATATTGGTTTAGAAGGATTAAATGCAAGTTCAACCTTTGTTACTTATTGGAATATTAAAAAAATTATTCAAATTAATCAGATGAAAGTTGTCTTGTTCAATGATACATTCGATGCAATTATATGTGATGTTGCTTGCGAAGATTCTGAAATTACAGTGAGTGCCTTCACAATTAATGATGAGGGCAATGTTTATAATGTTTCTGAACTTGGAAGGAATTCAATTTTTAATACTGCTGCTATGAAAATTACTTTACGTAATTTGAATGCTAATAGTTATCCTATTAATGGTGCATCTAATTTGAAGTATTTAATTTTGGATAATATATTGACGATTAAAAGTGGAATAATTGATGGCATTAATGAAGAATTGTACATATATTGTAGTTATGAAACAGCGCCAGAAGATTGGTATGTTAAGTGGTATGGGTCAGTTAATCCAAATAACATTGTCTGGGGTTCAGTGAATCCTCCAATCTCTTAGTCTTTTATAATTAAAAATAAATAATAGTAATTAAACAATATTAAACAGTGAATTTCATATTCATTTTAGTATATTGATTTAATTTATAATAAAATAATGCAGGTAAAATATAATTAACTATTTTTAGATAAATCTAAAATACGTTAAAACCTGCATTTTTTATTAAAAACCTTACAGAACTCCAATATTTTTATTAAAAGGCAAACTTTATGAAAAGAAAAATTGTGCCATTTATTATGTTTACTGTTATTGATATAATCTTATTAAATTAATATATTATTAAGGAAAAACGAGACATTTTTGTAAAAGTGCCTCGTTTTTATTTATTCGGATTAATGTTAACTTATAAGTAGCAATCTTCAAATAAGAGAAATGCTTAATTTACTGTTGATATTACACGCATTTAATGTTTATAATATGTATGAAAATTGTGGAGATATTGTTTATGGCAAAGGTAAATACAAACATTTCAATCGATAGTAATTTAAAAAAAGAAGCAATTCAGTTATTTTCTGAATTTGGATTAGATTTATCAAGTGCAATAACTCTTTTTTTACAACAATCTGTAAGAGAACAAAGAATACCTTTTGAGATTAAAAAATTAACTCGTAATGAAGAAACACTTAAGTCATTCCTCGAATTTGAAGATATGAAGAAAGACAAAGAAAAATATAAGAGATATTCTTCCTTGTCTGAAATTTTGGAGGAATTAGATAGTGCTGACGATAGTGAGAAGTAACAGATTTTTAAAAGACTTAAAGATTTGAAAAAGAGAAGATAGGCTCCAAATTAAAAAGGGAGTCTTTTATTGAATTTAAGAGAGTTTTTGCCTATTTATAATTTGATATATCAGTTAATTCTCATATTTTTTAAAAATTAAATAATCAAGTACTTGCAAATTTTTCACCAGCATTTATACTTAAAGCGAGATTGATAGAGGCGCAATTAGAAAAGTAACTAGTTGAAGAGACATCTAATGATGCTAGTGAAAGGCGAAGTTGCCGAAACACCTTAAAGGTATTTAAGGGAGTTGGGCTATAAGAGAAAATCTTATAGACTCCTACAATTATGTAGAGGAGCTATCGGTGAAATCTAAATTGCCTTTTTGCGGGAGATTGCATCGATATAAAGTGCAATCTCTTTCTTTTTTTGGAGGTAATTTATGAAAAGAAATGGTTTTTTAGGTGTTTTTGGTGTTTTATCACTATCGTTACTTGCTTCATGTTCAAATACTGGGACTAATAATGAAAATAAATTAGTTATTGGTATGGAATGTGCATATCAACCATTTAATTGGACAATTAATTCTAGTAATGAATTTTCATTACCAATATTTGGAACAAATCAATATGCAGATGGATATGATATTCAAATTGCTAGATATTTATCAAAAGAATTAAATAAAGAAGTAGTTATTAAAAAAATAGAATGGGATTCATTAATTCTTAGTTTAGTAAATAATGAAATTAATGCAGTTTTAGCTGGAATGAGTGTAACTCAAGAAAGATTAAAAACAATTGATTTTACAGATCCTTATTTAAGTAGTGATTTAGCTTTTTTAATTAAAACTGAAAATTTACCTGAAGGGAATTCAAAAGAAAATCCTGCAAGTTATGAAGAATTAAAAACTTTATTCTCTAATCAAAATTTAGTTTGCCAAGCTAATGTTGTAGGAGACGATTTAATTGATACTTATTTTGCTAGCATTGAAGAATTAAATGTTCATCATAATCAACCATTAGCAACTTATCCTTTAGCAGCTCTTGATGTTAAAAGTGGAGCAGCTTTTGCAATGCCTGCTGAACTTCCAGTTATCGAAGCTATGACAAATTTAGGTGGACTTTCAGTACTTTATTGTGATTATGAAAGCTTTTTAAGTGAAGATGATATTATTGGTTTATCAGTAAATATTGGAATTAAAAAAGGAAATGAAACTTTAAAAAATGAGCTTAATGGAGCTTTAGCAAAATTAAGTGAAGAAGAAAGAGGAAGATTAATGGGCGAAGCTTCAGTTAGAAGTGCTCAAAATGCATAAATATGAACTTTAATAAAATAGGTGAAATATTTACTAATAATGGAGATTTTATTTTAGCTGGAATTATTTCAACTTTAATCCTTTCTATATTTGGAACAGTAGTTGGATTAATTTTAGGTGTATTTTTAGCATATGGCAAAAATATAAAAGTAAAAGAACTAGATAATAAGTTTATTAAGGCTTTAAAAGTAATTTTAAGGGGGTTTTGCAGTATTTATTCAATAGTTTTAAGAGGAACTCCTATGATGGTTCAAGCTCTTATTTTTAAATATGGATGCTTAGCTATTTGTATAAATTTTGAAAATATAATTTTCCCTAAAGAAATAATTAATGTAATAAATGGATGGCTAATTGCAGGTTTAATTGTTATTACATTAAATACTGCAGCTTATATGGGCGAAATTGTTCAATCTGGACTTAATGGAGTTGATAAAGGACAAGTAGAAGGAGCTAGATCTTTAGGAATGAGTGCTAGAAGTGCATCATTAAAAATTATTTTACCTCAAGCTTTAAGAAATGCTTTACCTACTATAGGAAATGAATTTATTGTAAATATTAAAGATTCTAGTGTTTTAAATGTAATTACTGTTACTGAACTTTATTATCGAATGAAAGATATAGCTTCAACAAATTATGCATTTTTAGAATGTTATTTTATATTAGCTTTAATTTATTTAGTCATGACTTTGATTGCTTCATTAGTCTTAAAACTAATAGAAAAGAAATTAGATGGAGAAAAGATATCTTTAAATCCTTTTGGAAGATTAAAAAGGAGCTATGATTTATGAGTGAAGTAGTTTTAAATGTATCTAATCTAGCTAAATATTTTGGAAGGGAAAAGATATTAAAAGACATTTCTTTTAGTGTAAATAGAGGCGATGTAGTCGCTATAATCGGTCCTAGTGGAAGTGGTAAATCTACACTTTTAAGATGCCTTAATTTACTTGAAACTCCAACTAGAGGTACATTAACTTTTGAAGATAAACCATATTTTCAAATTGAAAAATGTAAAGATGATTTTGTTAATTATGAAGAATATAATAAAGCTCTTATTAAACACGATGAATTACTTGTTGAAACTGAAGACAATTTAGCTATTTTTGTTAATAAAAAAATAGAAGGAGATAACTCAAAAGAAAATCTTCAAAATATCAAAAAAGCAAAAAAAGAGTTCAGATCTGCAAGGAAAATGAAAATTTTAAAGGAAAATTTCTTTGATTTAAATGCTTATAACGAGAGTATTAAACAAGCAAATAATTTTGTAATTTCAGATAAAGAACTTAATGTATTAAGATCAAAAATTACAATGGTTTTTCAATCATTTAATATCTTTAACAATATGGATGTTTTAAAGAATTGCGTATTGCCTCAAATTGATGTTTTAAAAAGAGATAAAAAAGAAGCAAGAGAAAAAGCATTTAAGGAATTAAATGCTGTTAATATGGATGACAGAATGAATTATAGACCAAGTCAATTAAGTGGTGGTCAAAAACAACGTGTCGCCATTGCTAGAGCTTTATGTATGGATCCAGAAATCTTACTTTTTGATGAACCTACGAGTGCATTAGATCCTGAAATGGTTAATGATGTTTTAAATGTTATGAAGAAATTAGCTAATGAAGAAAGAACGATGATTATTGTTACTCATGAAATGAATTTTGTTAAAAATGTTGCTAATAAAGTTATCTTTATTGAAAATGGAAATATTGTTGAATTTGGTGAAACAAAAGAAGTTTTCTCTAATCCTAAATCACCTAGAACTAAAGCCTTTATTAAAGGTATAAATTCCTAAAACCCTGCAGAACTCAACTATTTTTTAAAAATTTGCTTCAAAACTCACTTAAAATAAGTCTTAATTTTAATTTTAAAAATTAATTTAAGACTTTTTATTTTGCTTATTTTTAAATTATTAGTGTTTTCTAATTTTATTTATTTTAAAATAAATAAGAAGAATATTTTAAGGAAGTATAATTTATGAAAAAACAAAATGATCATGCAACAAGAAAATTAGAAAGATTGCAACTTTATCTTAAAATTTTATATAAATTACAAAATCAAGGAAGAGTTCTTATTTCAAGCTCACAACTTGCTAAAGAAATTGATTATTCAGAAGAACAAATTAGAAAAGACTTCCAACTTATAGCAACTAAACAAGGAAAACCAGGGGTTGGAAGAAGAATTGATGATATTGTTGCTGATTTAGAAGAATATTTAGGATATAAAAAAGTTAGTAATGCCGTAGTTATTGGTGTTGGTAATTTAGGTGGAGCAATTTTAAGATATGAAGGCTTTGCAAATTATGGATTAAATGTTTTAGCTGGATTTGATATTGATAATTCTAAAATTGGAACAGTTATAAATGATAAACCAATCTTTTCAATTGATAATTTAGAAAAATATATTCCAACTTTAGATGTAAATATTGCAATTTTAACTGTTGGAAAAGAAAATGCATTAGAAATTGCTCAAAGACTTGTTAAAGCAGGAATTCAAGGAATTTTAAATTTTGTACCAATTCATTTGGAAATAGATGAAGGTGTTATAGTTCAAAATATGGACTTAGCTGCATCTTTATCAATACTTGCTCACAAAGTTAAAAATAAATTAAATAATGATTAGGTAATGATAACTATTTTTAGTAAAATATTGTTTTATTAATAGAAGGTACGTTTATGAGAAAATTCGATACAGATGTTCAAGAACTTAAATATAAAGTATTAAAAGAAATCGCAAGAGGTCTTTTTGATGATAATCTATTAGAAAATTATAATGACATCCCAATGCGTATATCTCCAGGGCCAAAAAGCACGATGAGATGTTGCATTTATAAAGAAAGAGCAATTGTTTTAGAAAGAATGAAATTAGCTCTTGGTGGATCAAAAGATAGAAATAACGTAATTGAAGTTGTTAAAATTGCTTGTGATGAATGTCCACTTGGAGGATATGAAGTAACAAGTAGATGTAGAGGATGTATTGCTAGAAGATGTGAAAAAGCATGTTTTAAAAAAGCAATTACATTTAATCCAATCACTAGAGCTGCCTATATTAATAAAGAATTATGTGTTAACTGTGGAATGTGTGCCAAAGCTTGTCAATATAACGCAATCCAAAACTTTTTAAGACCTTGTGAACAAGCTTGTAAAGTTAATGCAATTAGCATGGATGAATTACATTTTGCTGAAATTAATGATGAAAAATGTATTCAATGTGGTGCATGTGTTTATCAATGTCCATTTGGTGCAATTATGGATAAATCTTATATGAAAGAAGCTATTAGTATATTAAAAGATAGTAATTTCTCTAAAAAATATCCAGTTTATGCAATAGTTGCTCCATCAATTGCTGCCCAATTTAAATATGCAACATTAGGACAAGTTGTTACTGCGATTAAAAAATTAGGATTTAGTAATGTTGTTGAAGCTGCTTTAGGTGCAGATATGGTCGCTTATAATGAAGCAAAAGAGCTTGAAGAAAAAGGATTTTTAACTTCTTCATGTTGTCCAACTTTTGTTAATTTTATTAAAAAATATTATCCAACTTTATCAGAATATATTTCTAGTAACTTATCACCAATGGCTACAATTGCTAAATGGGTAAAAGAACATAATCCAGAATGTAAAATTATGTTTGTTGGACCATGTATTTCTAAAAAGAAAGAAATTCAAGAAACAGATGCAGGAAAATATATTGATGTAGTCTTAACTTTTGAAGAATTACAAGCTATGATCGATTCTAGAGATATTGACGCTTCAACATTAAAAGAAAGTCCATTAGATGATGCTTCTTATTATGGAAGAATATTTGCTAGAAGTGGTGGACTTACTGAAGCAGTTAAAGAAGCTTTAAAAGAACAAGGAAGTTCATTTGAAGCTAAACCAATTACTGTTGATGGACTTGAAAATTGTAGATTAGCTCTTATGAAAGCTAAAAATGGCAATGTTGATTTTAATTTTATTGAAGGAATGGGTTGTTTAGGTGGATGCATTGGTGGTCCATGTTGTTTAACTCATGAAGTTAGAGATAAAGTTGTAATTGATAGATATGGTAAAGACGCTAAACCAAAAACTATTAAAGAAGCAATAAAAGAATATAAATAGTTCGTAATAAATTATAAATTTGTTTTTATATTAATATTTCAAAAATTTAAATTTAGAATTATTGTATTTATTTTTATATAAGTAAATTGTGCACTCAAATAAAAATCTAGGTGCAAATTTTGCACTTTTATATTTTTAGTAAGTGCAAAATTAAAACTAATGGAAAAGTTTAGATACTAACTTATTAATTTGCATAGTCAACAATTTGTAATTTGTAAAAACATGGAAACTCTGCTTTGAAGTTAATATTTTTAAAGTGGAGCTTATTTTAAAAAATGCAGGGAAATTTTAAAAATTTTTAGCACTCTCACTTGACGAGTGCTAATTTTGTATTATAATGAAAGTGCTAAAAGCGAAAGGAGGAATGTTTATGCAAATGAATCAAATGCCTGATTATGAAAATGATAAAGATGTCCTTCAAAAATTCGGTCGTGATATTAACGAAGAAGTTAAAAAAGGAAAAATTGATCCAGTAATTGGACGTGATGAAGAGATTCGTAAAATCATCGAAATTTTAGCAAGAAAAACTAAAAATAACGTTATTCTTCTAGGCGAACCTGGTGTTGGTAAAACTGCAATTTTGGAAGGTTTAGCCGAAAGAATTGTTAAAGATGATGTCCCTACTATCTTGAAAAATAAAACTATTTATGAGCTTGATATGGGAGCATTAGTAGCTGGTGCTAAATATAGAGGTGAATTCGAAGAAAGATTAAAAGCAGTTCTTAACAAAATAAAAGAATCTGAAGGAAAAATAATTCTTTTTATCGATGAAATTCATTTAATTGTAGGCGCTGGTAGAACTGATGGAGCGCTTGATGCTTCAAATATGTTAAAACCAATGCTTGCTAGAGGTGAAATTGATTGTATTGGTGCTACGACATTAAAAGAATATAGAGAATATATTGAAAAAGATAGAGCACTTGAAAGAAGATTCCAACCTGTTTTAGTAAATGAACCAAGTGTTGAAGATACTGTAACTATTTTAAGAGGATTAAAAAATAGATTTGAATCTTTCCATGGCGTAAAAATTACTGATAATGCTTTAATTGCTGCAGCAACTTTATCAAATAGATATTTAACAAGTAGATTTTTACCTGATAAAGCTATTGATTTAGTTGATGAAGCATGTGCTTCAATTAAAGTAGATTTAGCTTCAATGCCAAGTGAACTTGATGAACTTGAAAGAAAAATTAGACAACTTGAAATTGAAAAAGTAGCTTTAAGTAAAGAAAGCGATGAAGCAAGTAAAAAACGTTTAGATGATGTAAATAAAGAACTTTCATCACTTAAAGAAAAAGATGATGAAATTAAAGAAAAATGGAAAAAAGAAAAAGAAGAAATCTTAAACGTTAAACAGATTAAAGAACAACTTGAAAAAGCTCGATTTGATCTTGATGTTGCTTTATCTCATTCTGAATATGAAAAAGCTGGCGAACTTCAATATAAAGTTATTCCTAAGCTTGAAAATAAGTTAAAAGAAAACGAAATTTCTTCTGACAAAGAAAAACTTTTAAGTGAAGTAGTTGATGAAGAACAAATCGCTAAAATTATTTCAAAGATGACTAATATTCCTTTAAGTAAAATTGAAAAAGGTGATAGAGAAAAAGTATTAAACCTTAAAGAAACACTTGAAAGAAGAGTAATTGGCCAAGATGATGCTTTAAGTTTAATTAGCGATGCTATTTTAAGACAAAGAGCAGGTATTAAAGATACAAATAGACCAATTGGATCATTCTTGTTCTTAGGCCCTACTGGTGTAGGTAAAACTGAAGTAGCAAAAGCTTTAGCTGAAGCGTTATTTGATAGTGAATCTCATATTATTAGAATTGATATGAGTGAATATATGGAGAAATATTCAACGAGTAGATTAATTGGAGCTCCACCAGGATATGTAGGATACGAAGAAGGTGGTCAATTAACTGAAAAAGTTAGAAGAAATCCATATTCAATCGTATTATTTGATGAAATTGAAAAAGCTCATCCTGAAGTATTTAATTTACTTCTTCAAATGTTAGATGATGGTAGATTAACAGATTCTCAAGGAAGAGTAGTAGATTTCAGAAATACTATTATCATTATGACTAGTAATTTAGGTAGTGAATATTTACTTAATAATGAAAAAGAAAAAGTAGATATGTTACTCCATCAAACATTTAAACCTGAATTCTTAAATAGAATTGATGAAATTGTTTACTTCAATCCATTAAATAAAGAAACTCAAGGAAAAGTAGTTGATAAAATGCTTAATTTACTTAATGAGAGATTAAAAGAAAATTATTATAGCTTTGATTTCTCTGACAAATTAAAAGAATATATTCTTGAAAGTGCTTATTCTCCAATTTATGGAGCTAGACCAATAAAGAGATTTATTCAAAATAAAGTTGAGACAGTTATTGCAAATGAAATCATCTCTCAAAAAGTAGATACTAAACATAAATATCTAGTTGATTATAATGATAAAGAAGTTGTAATTAAACAAATATAAGGTAGGCGTAAAAAACCTACCTTTTTCTTTGAAAACCTTGCAAATCTCAACTATTTTTTAAACAAATGTTATTTTTGTTCGCCTTTTTTAATTAAATTTAAATTGATATGGCAATAGCCATTTACGTTCTTTTTTAAATAATTTTGATGATATTCTTCAGCTTTAAAGAAGTTACACATTTTACTGACTTCAATTTTATATCCTTTTTCTAAATGTTCATCTAAATAGGTTCTAGCATTAATTCCATCAAGTAAATCAACATAATAAATTCCTGTTCTATATTGACTTCCTTCATCTTCACCTTGTTTATTTAATGAATAAGGATCAACAAATCTTAAATAATGATTTAATAAATCTTCTAAAGAAATTAGTGAATCATCATAATCAATTTTGACAGTTTCTGCATGTCCTGTTGTACCTGTTTTAACTTCTTCATATTTAGGAAAAGCAGTTGTACCATTACAATAACCTGCAGTAACTTCTAATACGCCTTTTAATCTTGAATAATATTCTTGGACGCCCCAAAAGCATCCACCAGCTAAATAAATTGTCTTTTTCATAATATAAATATTAGCACACTTGGAATTATTGAAAACTAAAATGATTTAAATAATTAATTTTTAAATCAAATATTTATTTAAACATTAATTCAATTCTTTTCAAAAAAATATTTACATGTTAAATTAAAGTATGAAAAAGGCAAAAAAATTTTTAATAGGTTTAATTTTAAGTTGTAGTTTATGCTCATGTAGTACCAATAAAAGCAAAATGCAATTTGATTTTTATAATACCTTAGACGAATATTTTTGCTATGATGGAAAACATTCATATTTAATAGAAGAAACATTTAGTGAAGGGTTAACAATTCAAGTTTTTGAATACGATTATTATTTAGATATTTTTATTGAAAATGCATATGGTCATCCGAAGTTGCATATAGTCAACAATATTATTAACAACTATGCAGGCTTAATTGCTGTTAATGTTTTTAAATCTGTTCTTTCTGATCAATTTTTATTAGAAATTAAAGATAGAACAACTAAATTTTCATTTTTAAATATTAATACATTAATGATTGTTTTAAATCCATTAAATTATAAACAAACTGGTATTTATGGATTAGAATGTTGTTTTTTCTCACCGTTATATGTAATTCCATTTAATGAAAACTCAATTGATTTTGAATTTATCGAAAATTTTTATCACAAAAATTATTTAGAAAGGATTAATTATTTTAAATTTAAAAACGATATATTGAATTATTCTAACAAAGAAGATTTTATTAAGTTATATGTAGATTATTGCTATAAGCATGGAGCTTATTAAAACGATTAAATTATTTCTTTTATTATCGATGTGTTTAAGTTTGAATAGATCCCTTTATATGGTTAAAACGGAAGTATAATGGTTTCTAATTTCTTTATAATTACAAATGATGATATAGAATTATATGAACAAGGAGTCTTAGTGTTTAATGAAGGCGTTGAAATTTAAAAATATTATAGTTTATTTAAGTTTATTGACTTTTTCATGTTCAAATAAAAATAAATTTGACTTAAATTTTTATAATGGATTGAATGAAATGCTTACCTATGATGGGTATGATAGTTTTTTGACTATTTATTCATTCAAAGACGAGAAACGTATTTCTTATTATTTTGGAACTGAAAATCTTTTATTACGTTTTTCTTTTGTAGATGGAATAAGAAGTGAATATATTAGAAGTCGTAAGATTGAACGTTCAGGTTTTAGTTATGAATTTAGAATTGATCGTTCAATTTTAAATGAAAACTATAAAGATATTGAAAATGGTAATGGCTATTTTAATGCTGAGTTTGATGGTATTTTAATGATTGTACATCCAATTACATATTTAAGCGGATATCATTTTATGGATAATTTATCTTTTTCACCATTATATATTTTGCCTATTTTAAATGATAATTTTTATTTTGAATTAACTGAATCTTATATAGATGAATCATATCTAAAAAAGATTAACTATTATAAATTTAAACAAGATTTAAAGAATTATAATTCTATTCAAGAGTTTTTAAATTTTTATCAAGGATTTTATGAAAAAGATTAAACATTTAATTAATTTATTTTTTGTTTTAACGTTGTGTGGATGTCAAAAGCACGATTTTGTTTTCGACTTAGATCCTAAGTTTGGTATTTTAGAGAATGATAAAACTGTTTTATTTAATATTAATTTAGTTAAATTTGAGATTAAATCTTATTTAATTGATAGAAACGCAAAAGTTATTAATTTTGATTGTTTAAATAATTTTTCTATTGGATACTTTGATAAAGTTGTTGAAGAGAAAAATAATCGCGTTAATTGTTATCTTATTTATGAAAATAGTTTAATAAATTTTGACAATAGAAAGCACTTTACAAGTAACGAGAAAGAAGTTTTGGATTATTTTTTAAATCTTGATTATTTTTATGTATCTGAATATTTGGGTTTTTTCGGATATAATTATTTTAAATTTTTAGATGATACTAGAATTTTTCCATTCAAAGATAATAAGTTAACATATTTTAGTGTGGATGATCTTATTCAATATGATGATTTGTCAAAAAGAGAAATTTCTGAAAAATTTGATGAATATTTATATGATGGAATGCCTGAACAAGAGTTTTTAGATGCTTTCACCAAGTATATTACTGATGAATATCGTTAAAAATGCCTGTTATTTATAAATTTTATTAATAACAAAATAAAAATTATAATTTTTATTTATACTTTTTGATATAATTTTTTTAACAGGTAATTTTATATTCAATTAACTTTGATTTTGGAGGCTTTATGGAATTTAAATTAGATGGTAATGAACTTAGATTAATTTTCGTAGGAGAAATTAATAGCGCCACAGCAGCTAGTGTTGAAGAAGATGTTAATAAAACATTAGAAGGAAAACAATTTGAGAAATTAATTTTAGATTTTGAAAAAGTTGTTTATGTTTCTAGTGCTGGACTTAGAATAATTTTAAAACTTAAACAAAAATATAAAGATGTTTCTATAATTAATGCCTCTTTAGAAGTTTATGATGTTTTACAAATGACTGGTTTTACTAATTTAATGGAAATTAAAAAAGCATTAGCAGTTGTTGATGTTACAGGATGTGAAATAATTGGAACTGGTTATTATTCAAAAGTTTATAGAATTAATAAAGACACAATTATTAAAGTTTATGAAAGACAAAATGATATTAAAGAAATTGAAAGAGAATTAAATCTTTGTAAACAAGCCTTTATTTTAGGAATTCCAACTGCAATTTCATTCGATATAGTCAAAGTTAATGACAAATTAGGTGTTAGATTTGAAATGTTAGATTCTCATTCTTTAAGAGATTTATTTGTTAATTATCCTGAAAGATTTGATGAATTATGTGCTAAATATGCAAATCTTTTAAAGAAAATTAATACAACAGAATCAACAGATGAAACCTTACCTGATGCTAAAAAGGAATGGTTTAAAAAACTTGAAGCAATTCAACCTTATTTAGATGTTGAAGATTTCTTTAAATGTAGAGAACTTTTAAAAGGAATCCCTTATAGAAAAACATTTATTCATGGTGATTGCCATGTTAAAAATATTATGGTTCAAGGTGATGAATTATTCTTAATTGATATGGACACATTATCAATTGGACATCCAATTTTTGAACTTGCTGCAATTTATGCAACATATTGTGCATTTGAAGAAGATATTCCTGGAAATAACGAAGTTTTCTTAAAAATGAATGGCGAATTAACTAGAAAAATGTACATTCAAATCTTAAAAGATTATTTTGATAACTATAATGAAGATATTTTAAATAAGATCAGAATTGTTTCTTATATTCACATGATGTGGTGGGATTTAACATTTGAACCAGAATCATTAAAGCATTTAGATAAATCAAATAAAAAATTAGCTGAACTTTTAAAACAATATAATGATTTAGATATAGGTGCATAAAATGAAAAAAAGTATTCAAATTGATACTTTAGAAAAAAATGAACATGACGCCAATAAACAGATGGTTAAAGTCTCTGTTTTTTCAGCGATTGTTTTAACAATTATTTATATTTTATATTTAACTAAAGTATTTCCTATTAGAAGTTTACTTTTAGTCAATATTTTCTTTCCATACAATATTGTCATGATGTTATCTACATTAATTTGGCAAAAAACTAAATTTTTTAATAAGCCTGGAATGAAATATTTCCTTCTTTTTATATTTATGACTGTTATTGCTACAGTTAATGTAGCTATGCCAAAACATGCTATGATTGGTTGGGCTGCTTGTATTGTTTTAGCAAATCATTATTATAGTCCTAAAGTTGGTAGAGTTATATTTTTTACTTCACTTATTACAATGCTTATTTGTATATATGCTGGTATGTTTTTTGGTGAATATGATCTTAATTTATTTAATGGAGCAAAGATTGTATATGATGAAGAAGCAGGTAGAAATATATTAGTTGAATTAAATACATTTGAAGAAAGAGTCGCATTTTTAAATGAAAAAGTTCAACAAGGAGATAATAGATATATTAAAGTATTTGTTTATTATTATTTAGCTAGAGCTATCTTTTTAACTGTTGTTTTCTTTATTACTGATGCATTAAATAAAAGAACATTTAAATTATTAAGTGATGAAATTAATTTATCTAATAATCATTCTAGAATTGAAACAGAATTAAGTATTGCTGAAGAAATTCAAAGAAGTGCATTGCCTGATGAATTTACTAATTCAAAAGATGTAACAATATTAGCTGAACTTAAACCAGCTAAAGAAGTTGGTGGTGATTTATATGATTATTTCCAACTTGATGATACACATGTAGCAATTGTAATAGGCGATGTTAGTGGAAAAGGTACACCTGGTGCAATGTTTATGATGAAAACAATCACTTGTATTAAAAATTTTATTAATATAAGTGAATCTCCAAGTGAAATATTAAAGAAAGTAAATAAAGTTTTATGTGAAGGTAATTCTTCACAAATGTTTGTTACTTGTTTCTTAGGTATTTTAGATACTAAAACTGGTGAATTTACTTATTCAAATGCCGGTCATAATCATCCAGTAATTAAAAGAAATAATAAATATGAATTACTTGATTGTTATTCAGGATTTTTACTTGGATGTATTGAAGATGTTCCATTAATGGATCAAAAAATTAAATTAGAAAGTAACGATATCATCTTACTTTATACAGATGGAGTTACTGAAGCTAGAAACGAAAAAGGTGAATTCTTTGGCGAACTAAGACTTTTAAAAGAATTAAATAAGAAAGAATATACTTCTCACGTTTCTATGTTTTATGATTTAAAAGAAGAAGTTAGTAAATTTATTGGTGAAGCTGAACAAGCTGATGATATTACTTTACTTGCTTTAGCTTATAAAGCTGATGAAGCAAATATCAAAGATATTTTAGTTAAATCTAAACCTGAAAATATTGAAGAAATATTTAAAGTTATTAAAGAAGGAACTAAGGAAGATGAACTATCTTCTAAAATTACTAATGAATTAACTATTATTGCAGATGAAATATATTCTAATATTGCTAAATTTGCCTATAATGGCGACATTGGCGATGTTTATTTTAGATATGAATATAATAGAGTAAAAAAAGTTATTACATTAATTTTTATTGATAGGGGCGTTAAATTTAATCAAACTGAAGTTAATAGAGAATCTATTACTGGTGAAGAAAAGAAACTAGAAGAAGGTGGACTTGGAATTTTAATGGTTAAAAATTTAGCATCTTCATTTAGTTATGATAGATTAAATGATAAAAATGTTTTAGTTATCAAATATAATATTAATAAATAGTTAAGATAAGAGGTTTTAATTTCGTATGTATAAGAATCAGAATTTACTAAATATTAAAAGAAGAATATTAATAGTCGATGATGAGTTAATTAATCGAACTATTTTAGCTGAGATGTTAAAAGATACTTATGAGATTTTAACTGCAAGCAATGGTGAGGAAGCTTTAGAAATATTAAATAAAGAAGAATATATCACTATTGTCATACTTGATTTATTAATGCCTAAAGTTGATGGCTTTGAAGTTTTAAAAAGAAAAAAAGCAAATATAAATATTAAAGATATTCCAGTTATTGTTTCTACTTCAGAAAAAGAATTGGAAGTAAAAAGTTTAAAACTTGGAGCTAGTGATTTTATTAAAAAACCATATGATGATGTAGAAGTAATTAAAGCGCGAATTGCTAAATTAATTGATTTATATGAATCTAAAATTGTTGTTAATAAAACTCGTGAAGATGAACTAACTGGTTTATTAAATGCTGAAGCTTTTAATTTATATGGTGAAGGTATTTTACTTAACAGTAAAAAACACGATTTAATCGCTATTAGATTAACTAACTTTATTTTTCTACATGATTATTTAGGCAGCGAAAAATCAAATACTATCTTAAAAAATATAGCTAAAGAATTAGTTAAATTTGCTAATAAAAATAATGGTATTGCCTGTAGAAGTCATGATGATTATTTTTATGTTTTAATTGATCATATTTCAAATTATGAAAATATAGTAGAAGTATTAAATAATGAACTATCTTTACTTCATGAAAGAATTAATTTAAAAGTAAAAATCGGTGTTTATCAAAATGTTGATAAATCTTCAGAAATTAATGTTTTGTGTGATAGAGCAATGAGTGCTGTAGATTCAAATGATGATCAAACTCAAGATATTGGATTTTATGATACAAAAAGTATTGAACAAAATATTTATATTGAAAAATTAATTAGTGATTTTGATAATGCAATTAAAAATGAAGAATTCATTATTTATTATCAACCTAAATTTAATATTGAAGGAGATAAACCAAAACTTGAAGGTGCAGAAGCTTTAGTTAGATGGATTCATCCTGAACTTGGTTTTATTTCTCCAGGGGATTTTATTCCACTTTTTGAAAAGAATGGATTAATTAAAAAATTAGATACTTATGTGCTTCAAAAAGTATGTAAAGATTTAAAGTTTTTTAAAGAGAATTATTCAAAAACCCTGCAGATCTCAGTTAATTTTTCAAGAAATGACTTTTTTGTTTTAGAAATTAAAAAGAAAGTTGATAGCATTTTAGCTAAAAATAATTTAGAACATAAAGACATTCATTTAGAAGTTACTGAAAGCGCTTATACTCGTGATGGAGAACAATTAATAGGAATTTTAAATTCATTTAGAAATGATAATTATTTAATTGAAATGGATGATTTTGGTACTGGATATTCTACATTAAATGCAATTACAGATCTTCCTTTTGATTATTTAAAACTAGATATGATATTTATGAGAAAGTTTGATTCAAATAAGAATTCAAGAAAAGTTATCAAGTTTATAATAAATCTTTCAAAGATTTTAAAAGTAAAAACTGTAGCAGAAGGTGTTGAAACTAAAGAACAATGCGATTTCTTAAAATCATTAGGATGTAACTTAATTCAAGGATATTACTTATCAAAACCACTTAAATATGATGATTTTATATTATTATTAGAAAAGGAGAGTTAATATGACTTTACAGGAATTTTATGTGCTTATTGGCGGAAACTATCAAGAAGCACTTGGTAGATTAATGAATGAACAACTTATTACTAGAATGCTTGTTATGTTTAAGCAAAGCAATAGTTATGGCGATATAGTTAGTGGCTATGAAGAAAAAGATTATAAAAAGGTTTTTGAAGCTTCACATTCACTTAAAGGTGTTGCAGGAAATTTATCATTAACTCCACTTTTTAGTATTTCTAGTGCTATTTGTGAAAAAGTTAGAAATTATGAAAATTTAGAAGAAGTAGATTTAGAAAAAGAAATGGAAGAACTTAATTTTTCTTACGTAAACATTATTTCTAAAATTGATCAATTAGGTTAATTTTTTAAAAATAGCTTAGATTTGCAGTGTTTTTGCTATAATATATGAACTTTTTTCTTAAAAGAGATTGGTTTAATAGAGAAGGTCCATTTAGTTTTACATTAGAACATTTTTTATTTATTGCTTTAACTATTATAGTAGGTTTAGCATTAAGTTTTTTATTAAGAAAGAAAAAAGAATCCACAATTAGAATTACATTAATTTCTATGTGGATTTTTGTTATTGCGATAGATTTAGTTAAATGGATTATTGTTTGGACATGTGTAGCTAAAGGAATGGAAAATTTACCATTTGATACAACAATACTATTGCCATTACATTCTTGTTCAATGTTTATGTATGTGTTTCCTTTAGCTTTCTTTTGTAAAGTTCCAATTATTAAAAAAGCAGCTAATAATTTCTTAGTTACTATTAATATGATTATGGGATTTATTACTTTATTTGTAGGTTTTGGAGGAAAAGGATGTAGTGTATTTTCATTTTTTGGATTACATACATTATTATTTCATACATTAATTTTTATAGTTCCTTTAATAATGTTAATTACAGGTATTTATAAAGTAGAAAAATTAGACTTTTTATATGGTTTAGGGTTGTTTTTGATACTTGCAATATTAGTATTTATTTTTGATCATATTACTGGAATGGATTATATGTATATTTATGATGGACATACATTTGGAGTATTTAAATTCATTTATGAAAATGTTCATCATTTAGTTTGGACTTTAATTAGCGTTAGTGCTTATTTAATTACAGGTGTTGCAACTCATTTTATAGTATATGGAATTACTAAATTAGTCAAAAAGAGTTGAGTTTTACAAGGTTTATCAAAAAATAACACATTATTTGCATATTAAAAGGAGCGATTTAATTCGCTCCTTATTTTGTTAAGCAACAGGTCCAGTACCATTGATAGTGATGGTATTAATTGATATTTTTTCACCATTAGCATTATAAACTGTAACAGTCATTACAAGTGTGTCTTCACTATCTTCAGCTGGAGTTAATGTAACACTAATTGTGTATCCATTAGCAGTGTAGTAGTTTGTATCTGTTTCTTTTGTAAAGTTTAATACAAATGTATTAGTTGAAGTAGAACCATCTTGCATTAAGTAAGTGTAAGTTATTAATACATTGGAATTGGATTTGTCTGGTTGGACTGTAATAATTTCGCTTTCAGTACAAATTTTGCCTGTTCCTTTGTCTGCATTTACTAAATAATATTTAGCTTTATCAGGTGAAACTAAGTTTGCTTCATCGATTGTTTCATTATATTGTTTTACTGATCTAGAACCATCTAAGACACCATCAATATAATTTTCTTCAATTACAGTAATTGTATTACTTTCTAATCGTGTATCTCTATCTATTATGATATTTCTTACTGTTTCGTAAGTAGTACGTTTGTTATATTTAAATTCTGTAATTTCTTCGTTGTTTTCTTTTAAAGATAAATCAGCATCTTTATATCCCGGCTCAGCAAGGCTGCTTGTCGTACTTCGAGTAAGAATTGCTCCAGATGTATCTCTAGAAACTTCTAACTTATCTTTATATCCAGGTTCAATAATAACTGTAAATGAGTCAGAAGCATAAGTTCTTTGGTCGGTTGTGTTTGTGTGAGTACTAATGATAGCAACATCACTAACAACAGCAACACCAATTGGGAAATTATATTCATCTTCGTATCTTAAGAAATATTCAGCAAATACAGTTCTAGCAACATTTTGTGCATTCGCTGCAATATCTAAGTACATTAAGTAAGAGCCATCAGAGCCCTCAACAGATCCTAAGCAGAATTCACCATCATTCATAGGTATTTCAAAATAATAAGCATTATAGTTAAAAGTTGAAGTTGCAATATTATTTTTACGAATTCTTGCTACATCAAAAGCTAATGTATAGCCTGAAGGTAATGTTTCTACATAAGTATTAGTGGAATAAGGGCTTGTATCACTATCATCAAGCCAAGCTTTATCACCAGCTTGATTTATTATTTTATAAGGTTTTGTATAGAAAGTAGAATTGCCGTCTTTTAATTGATATACATATGAATAATTTTCATTACCTGATGTATGCTTGTATACTTTATCAATCTCTAAAATCCTATTAATCTTTTTAGGTTCAGAATCTAATCTTTCTATTTTATATAAAGCAAAGAAACTTGAGTTGTTGTAGCCGGTCCCTTGAGTGCTTACATAGTATGTACCAGCTATAAAATTTATATAACCAAATTCTTTTAATTGGAAGTCAATTGAATTAACAGGTAACTCATAATTATATAAGTCATCTTTATTTAATTTAACATAAGGAGCAGTGATTATATTTTCCTTGGAAATTGACGCATCCATAAAGTGCATACCATAGGCATTTGTACCATCATTGCTTAAAACTTTTTCAAGTGATGCCTTTGCATCTTTATATCTAACGTATGTGTTATTTTCTGGGATAGTTTGTCTTGTAAGAGTGCTGCCACTATAATCAACAGTATAAAGTTGCGTGAATTCTCCAGTAGATCTATCAAAGTTTTTTAAATTGCCACTAATTGGATAATAAGAAACACGAGTATTTCCAACATCTTTATAACTACTAACTGTTCCACTAATTGATGAACCAGAAATAATATACGCAGAATTCTTTTCTAATGGAGTAAAGTCATTAGTATTATTTTTTGTTGCTAAAGGGAAATATGTTGTGTTTTCAGCTTCAAAAGTCATTTTGGCTACTGTTTTGTCTAAGACTTCATCTGGGCCTGCTTTACTTATAGTAGTAAATGATGTTTTTTGTATATATGAACTAACATCTTGTATATATTTTGTTACTAATAAATTTGCATTATTTGTATTTGACCTTAAAGTCCAGTTATTATAATAAAAAGATAGATAATAATTTCCATAATAGTCTCTGTAATTATAAAATCTTAAATAATCGCCGTTGCTTTCTATATTCCAGTTCTGACTATTTGTATTTAATCTTAAGTTGCCATTATTTCTGTAAAGGTAGTATCGTTGACCATTTATTATTGTGTAAATTGTAGTTGTACCTGTTAATGAACTTAAATACCAAATAGGGGAATTTGTTGTTGAATTACTTAAATTGTTACCGCTAGTTGATAAGTGGTTATTTGTATTTTGGTATGAAATTGAATAAGTGACTTCATATGTATCTAATATCCAACTTTCAGAAGTTGTATCATATTTTATGTAATAATTTTGAGAATTGTAAGTGCTCCCAATAATTCTATATGTTTTATCATCGTTTATAGTCCAGGAAGTGGCGTATCCTTCGTTGTTTGTAGCAGCTAAATCACCATAATAATTTCTGAGATAATACGTGGAATTGTTGACTTTATAAAAAATTTTTCCAGTAGAATCCATTTCAAAAGTTGTGGCGTTAGATTCATTTGTCGTTTTGTCAATTGTTGTTCCATTACATTGAATATAGTATGTACCATTGAATATAACAAACTGCTTATGATCAGCTAATTCATAATAATTACCTGTTTCATAGTAACCACCAGCAAGATAAGTATAACGAGAGTCGTAGGTGTCATCACGTAATGCAAAATTATAGTGACCAGCAGTATCGTTAGTATTATAAATGGCTGAATAATAATTAGATGCATAAGCTGTTGCAGTATAATTAGTGTCTTTAACGCCAGAATGATAATCGTAAGTTCTCCAGTAGTCGTATCTAGCATTAGTGGCGTAATTATCTTTAATGTTATTTAATCTAGTATGAAGTGATTTCATATCAATTGAACCACCATAACCGTTTTCATCGCCATCTTCTTGAACAACAAATTCTTGGGTTTGAGCTCTATTAACTTTATAAGCACTTTGACTTACTTTAGTTACTTTAGTTTTATAAGGATCAGTAGCATAACCAACAATACTATAATCTGAAACATTTGAAGTTAAGTTAGTGCTATCTAAAGCAGTAGTTGCAGTTTCAGATGTTAAATTTAACTTACCATTATTAACTGCAACACTAGCAAGTTCACCATTAACATAACCTGCAGCTAAACCAACTAAAGTATCAGTTGCTTTTGATTTAACTTCAAAGTTATCAAGTCCAACATTTTTAACTTGGTTAGTTTTTGAATCATATGTGTAATTTGAAGAATCACCAATTGAACCAACTACACCAAAAAAACCAACAATTTTGACTTGATTATCTTTAAAATTATCAGTTGTAACAGTGTAAGGGTGTTTTTGTCCTTCGCCAGTAAAATCTGAATAATCATTAGTTGTTTTAAAATTAGTAACTTTATAACCTTGACCATCAAAGTTTCCAATAAATGGATATTCACTTGTTCCAATTGGAGGAATATACATTCCATCCATATTAATATCATTTAAAAGTCTGAAATAAACAGTGTTTTGTTCACTTTTTATATTTCCTTCACTATCTTTTGAAAGAAAATATCCTAAATATTGAAGCCATGCTAAGTTATATAAATGTCTTTTTCTTGTAATAGTATAAGGATAATCTTTAGTTCCGTTTCCACTATGGAAATAAGCACCTTCTGAAACACCAGTAACATTTTCAGTTTCAATTTTTACTGTTTCATCAAACCAAGATAAAGAAGAAGTGACTGAAATAGCAACTCCTAATACTAAAGTTGTAGCAGCAATAATTTTTCTTAAAGTTCTACTTTTCATTTAGACCACCATATTCCAATCACATTTAAATTTAATAATATCTTCATCAAGTCTTTCATCACCTAAGTTGATATTATAGATATATTCTAAAGCTTCTGAGTAATAATCAAAAATAACTGCAATATATTTAACAGTTTCACCTGCGTTAGCTACATAAAAATCTTTTGTATCATCAAAATCTTGATTATAAGTCATAGTTCCATCTGTACTAGTAGTCATTGTAAAAAATGAACCAGTAGTAGTTAGACTTGATTTTGAAATATCATATGAAGAATCACTTGTAATTGCGTCTAAAGCATCTTCATCTGCATAAGCAGTTGAATAATATTTAACAATTGAACTTAATGGATTATCATCAGTTGTTACATCAAAATCATATCCAACATTTTTTCCAATAAATTCTGGTTCAAGAGGATCAGTATCTTTTAATCCATATCTTTTTTTAAATGAAGTAACATCTGCATCATAAGTATCACTACCTTCAACAGGTTTAGTAATTGATGCATTAATTTTATAAGATGATCCTTCTTCAATTGTATAAGAATCATTTAATTCAATAAGCATTAAAACAGGATCACTTTGATGATTTGGGTTATAGCTACCCATAAGTAAAGCGTTATCCATATTAACTGGATCTAGATCTCTTGGATTCCAACTTCTAATTGTAACTGAAGCTTCAGCTTCTTTATTAAAAGAAACAGTAGTTGCAGTTGATTGTGGTTCAAAATCACCAGTTCCTTCAACATGTCTATGTAAACTTAATTTATAAAATTTACCACTAATAGAATCAATTGCCATTGAATTACCACTAGTGTCTTGTGCTCTAACACTTGTAAACCAAGCAAATACGCCACTAAAACAAGCAAGTAAAGTGAAAATAACAACAGAAGTTGCTGCAACTAATTTTAATGGTTTGCTATTTTTAATTGCCATATTCACCCTTTAAATAAAAAATACCAGTTTACCGTATCTACTTTCTTGACGGCAACTGGCTACCTCTATAAGGCCCTATAGCTTTGCGTCCCCATATTGCTATGAGTTTGCTTTTCACTGCTATTAATATAATATATTAATATTATTCGTGCAAGTATTTATTTTAAAAAATGATAAAAAAATATGATGTAAAAGTGTCTAGTGCTACTAGACAGTTTTGCAAAATAGCGAAAAAGTGTCTAGTATAAATAAGATGAAATTAGGAGTTTTTAGAAAACGCTGATTTAATCAATTAAATAGTATGATTGTTTATTTTTTTAATATAAAATTAAATTATGATTTATAAAAGAACACTTATTTTAATGATTTCTTTTTTGTTACTAAGTTGTAGCAGAAGTTATGAACAAGAAAATAATAATTATTTCTTTAATTTTTTTAATGTAGAAAATAAAACAGAAGAAAAATATGCACTTAATTCATCATTTTTGCATGATGCATATATTGAAGATACTGAATTAAAAAATTATTTGATCTTAATTGGAAATGGAAATGGTGGGGAATATCGATATTTTTTTGCTAACTTAAATGAAAATAAATGCTTTTGTATATCTTTTAACTGGAATTTTAATAAGTTTTTTTCAAATTATTTGACTTGTTATTTTACGTGTAAAAAATTTGAACGAAATGAATCAATTGATCTTATTTACAAAATTAGAAATGATGTTGTAAATTCAAGTGAATATAGAATTATAAATTTTTATTATGATGAAGAAATAGTAGCAAGTTTGATGGTTAAAAAACCTACAATGAATAAAAATAAACTAATTAGTTTCTGCCAAAATCAATTTAGTTATAGGGAGTAAACATGACTAAAAAAAGATTAATAAGTTTAATAGTTTTAATTACATTCTTAATCTTATTTTTATTAGGAACTTTTTTAGATTTTGAAATAAGTAAATCGTTATTTTTAGTAAAAAGAGCGCCAATCTGGATGGTTTTTAATGTAATTTTAAGCTTTTTTGCTTTTGGAATTGTTAGTGTTTTAGGTGGAATATTAATTAAATTTGGAGTGTCTTTTTATAACAAAACATCTCATAGAATATTAGTTATTTTATTAGGGATATTAGTTAGTTTTGCTGGTGTATTTTCATTATTTTTCCTTTTATTAAGTAAAGAAGGATGGTTTAATTTTTTAGCTAAACCTTTAGCAATTATTATTGTATTGTTATTTGCATTTTTATTTGTTTTTTATGGTTTTAGATTTGCTTATAAATATATAAAAGAAGAAGACATTAATAGAATCATATTTACAGGTTTATCGATTGTAATTTCATTAATTATTTCATTTTTACTTTTATATTTAGTATCAAATAGAGTTAATTATTTAATTTCTTATACTAGAGAAATTGAATATATTCCTTGGTATAAAACATGTGAAAATAAATTAGAATTAATGGAATTAAAGCATATTAGTGATAGTGATTTTTCTAATTTTCCTGATTTTCTTTCTATTTATTCTCCTATTTTAATAATTGGATCTATTAGTTTTGTTGTAGAAAACGAGAAAAAAATCAAAAACATAATCTTAATAGTTTTTATTGGTTTAACTGTAGCTATTAATATTTTAACTAGATTATCCGATGGACTAGCTTATTTAAGTGATATTTCACTTTCTTTTTTGATTTTTATTATTCCTTATTTTGTGAGTTTATTTATTAGATGTAAGCTATAAAATAATATAATGATTAATGAGTAGTACATGAGCTTTAAATTAAGTGATGAATATGAATAAATTTGTTAGTTGGATTGATTATGAATTTAAAAGTTATTATCTAGACTCAAGCAAAAGGGATTTAAGAATCATAAAAGATAAGAACATTAATTTAAAAAAAGCTAATTTTATCTGTGAATATTTAAAATTTTTACGAAAGAGATATTTTTTCCCATTAAGATGTTATATTCATCTTACAGCAGGTAGCAAATATAAATCAGCAAATAATAAATATTGCTATGGAATTTTCTTTCCAGGTGATGAAAAAAAGAAAACATTTCCTTCTATTTATTTGCCAATAGGAAGTGAGGACACATTTTATAATAATTTAGACGATATATTTCAATTGACTAAGCTGCTAACTTATTATTATCAATGGTATTTTTTACAAGATACAAAAAGATCAAATCGAAGTTTAGAGATAGAAGCAACAAAAATGGCATCTTTCTTAGTTGATGAATATAAAGTATATCTAAATAATATTTAAATCGAATTTTAATATGAAAACATATGAATTAATATAAATAGTTGATCAATTAAGTAACTTTAAGGAGAAAAATATGGCGTATGAAATGATAATGAATGCTTTTAATTATTTAGTTACTGAATATCATTGTTCAGTAACTTATGAAAAAAATGGAGGCGAATATTTTTATTTTCAAAATGAACGCTTTTTGCTGAAGGTTTATGTATGGCTAGAATTTAATGATTTAGAAATAAACTTGTTTTATGATGGAAAAAATATTCGTATTGAACCTTATTGGGAAGACCCTAAATTAACTGCTAAAAGAAGGAAAATAAGTCTTTTCTTCTACAAATTTGAACAGAGATATTGGGATTTAATTGGAGAAATAGTTAAATCTAAAATAAAAAAGACAATAGAGTAGAAGTTATATAAAATTTATTGTTTTTTATGGAAAATAATAAAGAGGAGGTTTTAATGAAATATATAGAGTATACTAAAATGGGTAAAAATATGGTTCGTGCGAATTTTGATGAGTGGATTTTTAAATCGCAAGAACATGAAAAAAATTTTTTAGTGGCTGTTTTACTACAGGTTTTAAAAGTTATAAGGTTTGATGGTACTATAATAGAAAGTCCTAATTACATTAAAGGAATTGAAGAGATTAAAAAACTTGAATTAAAATACGAAGAGATTATTAAAAAAGGATACTTTAAAAAGGAATATACATATTTAAAAATAATATTTGAACCTAAGGTTTTAAGGGAGTTTTTAGATATAATTTTTCAATATGACATTACATTTGTAGGCGAAGCATTTCTAAGTGAAGACACCAAAATTACAATAGTTTTACATGATAATGATGAATGTTACTTTACTTTAGATAAAAATTTAATGAAAATTGAAGATTACAAAAATAAGTTTTTAAATGAAATTAAAAAGAGCAATAATTCAATCTAATATTGATGGGTTTTAATGTTGTAGAAAGCTACTTTAAATAAATGTTGTCTTAAGAGTTTAAAGTTAGTTTTTAAATTTTAATTACCAAAAAAAATTCTTATATCATTTCATTTACAAATTATATTATTTTGTTGAATAATATAACTAATAAGAAAAAAGGAGGTATTTCTTATGCAAGGATGGGTTATTGCTCTTATTATTGTAGGTTGTGTTATTGTTTTTCTTTTTGTTATTTTGTTTTTAACAAGTTATGTTAAAGCAGGACCTGATGAAGCTATTATGATTTCAGGTATGGGTAAAAAGAAAATTTTAATTGGAAAGGCTGGATTTAGAATTCCATTCTTCCAAAGACAAGATAAATTATCTCTTAAAGTCTTCCAAGTTGATATTAAAACTGACGAACCAATCCCAACTACTGAATTTATCAATATTAATGTTGATGGTGTTGCTAACTTAAAAATTTCTAGTGATCCACAATTATTACATAGAGCTTTTGAAAGTTTACTTGGTATTTCAAATGCTGATCTTCAAGCCCAAGTTCAACAAATTTTACAAGGTAACATGAGAGAAATTATTGGTACAGCCAATATTAAAACTCTTGTTCAAAACCGTAAAGGAATTGCTGAAAAAGTGATGGAAAACGTTGTTCCTGATATGGCTAAACTTGGTATTGAAGTTGTTAACTTTAATATTCAAAACTTCTCTGATTCAAATAGTGTTATCTATAACTTAGGTATTGATAATGTCTCACAAATTCAAAAAGATGCATCAATTGCTAAAGCTAATGCTGAAAGAGATATCGCAATCGCTAAAGCTGAAGCTGATAAGGAAGCAAATGATGCACGTGTTAATAGTGCTTTAGAAATAGCTGCACAAAATAACGCATTAGAATTAAAGAAAGCTGAACTTAAAAGAAATGAAGATATAGCTAAAGCTGATGCTGATGTTGCTTATGAAATTCAAAGACAAAAACAACAATTAGTACTTAATAATAATGAAGTTGAAGCAGAAATTGCTAAAAAGACTAAAGAAATTACATTAAATGAAAAGAGTGCTGAAATTGCTCAAAAGAAATTAGATGCAGAGATCAATAAAAAAGCTGATGCTGAAAAATATAAAGCTGAAAGAGAAGCTGATGCAAGTTTATATTCTGTAGTTAAAAATGCTGAAGCTGAAGCTAGTGAAAGAAAAGCTAAAGCTGATGCTGATTTATATGAAGCAGAAAAACGTGCTGCATCTTTAATTGCTGAAGCAAATGCTAAAAAAGAAGCTGCATTAGCAGAAGCTGAAGGAATTAGAGCTAAAGGTGAAGCCGAAGCTGAAGCAATTAAGAAAAAAGCAGAAGCCATGAAACAATATGGAGAAGCTGCTACATTACAATTAGTTCTTGATTCAAATGTTATTCCTAATACTGTTGAAGCTTATGCTAAACCAACTGCAGAAGCCTTATCAAAAATTGGAAATATTACAATGTATGGTGAAGGAAATACTGCAAAACTTGGTGAAGAAATTACTAAAAATGGAACTCAAATTTTCCAAGGTATAAAAGAAGCAACTGGTATAGATGTTGCTACTCTTCTTGCAGGATATCTTGGTGGAAAAATAGCTCAAAAACAACAAGTAATTGAAGTTAAAGAAAAAGGAAATAAATAGCTAAAACCTTAAAGAAGCCTGCAAAATGAAAGGTACCCCAAATCCTAGACATTAGGAAAGGGGTACTTTTTCTATGAAATATTCATGGGAATTCAAACTTGAATGCGTAAACAAGTATAAAAATGGCGAATATATTGCGACACCTGGAAAAACTAGGAATCAGCGCATAACATTTATGCATCATGTTAAAGGATGGGTAAAAATTTATAATGATTTGGGAACTAACGGTTTAAAACATTCCTCAACCAACAAAAATTGGACGCCTGAAAAACGATTTGAATTAGTGGATAAAG
>JAFUXB010000002.1 GCA_017477255.1 Bacilli bacterium | reverse complement strand
TGAAATGGATAAATACATTAATTTTTATAACAAAGAGAGAATTAATTCTAGATTAAATTATTTAAGTCCGCTAGAATATAAAAAACATTATTTAAAATTAAAATTAAAAGTCTAAATTTTTGGGTTCACTGGGGATTTGCAAGGTTTTAACTTCAAAATACAGGGTTTTCTATCAAAAAAAGATAGAAAACTTTTTTATTTGCTTTAATAAGATTTCTAAAACACTTATAATATTTTAAAGTAATTAAAAATTACTTTAATGGAGAAATTATGTTTGTTTACACTTTAACCTATGTATTAGCATTTGTTTCAACTTTCTTTGCAACAAAATTTAAAGTAAGTTTTGATAAAGAAAAGAAGAAAAAAGATCTTTTATTTTTTATTCTATTAGGTGTTTTAACATTCATAATTTTAGCTTTACCAGTTTGCTTAAGATATGGAATAGGATATGACTATTTAGATATTGATACTCCAGTTTTACAAGACTTACAAAATGGATTATATCAAGATAAGTATAGAAAAATTGAATTTATTCCATATATTTTAGCTACTCAAATTGTTAAACACGAATTACCATTTGAATTATTTTTTGCGATTTATGGTTTATTAACTAATTTAAACTTTGTTTTAGCAATTTATTTAAGTAAGAAAAATGACTTCATGACTAAGTTATTTGTCTTTTTATTCTATGCTTTATATGTAAGTCAAATGAATCAAATGAGACAAGGCTTAGGAATATCAATGGGTGTTTTAGCTTTCTCAATTTTGATCAATTATAAAGATAAAAAATTAGGTATTGTTTTAGCTTATTTAATTGCGTTATTATCGATTGGAGCGCATTTTACTGAATTATTTAATTTAGTTATTTTAACTATTTATTTACTTGTTGATAAGTTTGGAAATAAGCTTAGTAAGAATAAATTAATGGTTTTAACATTTGGCGTTATTTTTGTAATTCCTGTATTATTTATTGCTTTAAAATACACAATTTCTTATATTCCATTTATTAAACGTTATGCATATTTCTTTACAAGCGAAGATACATCAGTTTTAGATAACACATTAAAATCTTTAGATCCAAATTCTGGATTTACTAAATTCTTAAATAACGTCATTTTAATTGGTGGTAGTTTTGGAATATTTATTGTTTGTTATGCTAACTTTATTTTCATGCTTATTTATTTTGAAAATACAGATGATAACAATATGAAAGCTATTTTCTTATATTTAGGTTTAAGTATTGCTTTATCAATTTCTACGATGCTAATGAAAAATTTAATGTTAGCTGATAGAACAAGAACTTTATTATATGGCTTAGATATTTTTATCTTCCCATATATTTTATCTAAATTAGATGGAAAAGCTAAATTAGCTTATAAATATATTGTCGGTGGATTAATGATTGCATTAACTGTTGGAACAGTAATTCCTGCAAAAGTTTATCCATATAGAACATTTATAGCAAAGGATTATTTAATTTATTAGTTATGGAACTTAAAGAATTAGAAAATATTAAATTTAGTGTTCTTATGTCTTTATATATTAAAGACAAACCTTTAATATTGAAAGAAGCACTTGATTCTATTATTAATCAAACTATTGTTCCTTCTGAAATAGTAATTATTGAAGATGGACCAATTAGTGAAGAAGTAGAAAATCTTTTATTTAAATATAGAACAAACTATAGAGACTTAATTAAAGTTTATGCTTATAAAGAAAATAAAGGATTGGGCTATGCTTTAAATTTTGGCATTAACAAATGTGAAAATGAAATTATTGCTAGAATGGACAGCGATGACATTAGTGTAACTGATCGATTTGAAAAAGAATTAAATAAATTAATTGAAGATAATTTAGATATGGTTGGTTCTAATTGTATTGAATTTATCGATAGTATTAGTAATGTAGCATCAAATAGAACAATGCCTGAAACTAATGAAGAAATATATAAATACGCTAAAAAAAGAAATCCATTTATTCATCCTTCAATGATGTTTAAAAAGAGTTTAATTTTAAAGGCTGGTAATTTTAGAAGCGTTCATTTATGTGAAGATTATGATATGTGGTTTAGATGCTTCTTAGAAAATGCTAAATGTTACAACATTCAAGAAAACTTAGTTTTTATGAGAGTATCTAAAGATTTTTATAAAAGAAGAGGTGGACTTAAATATTATAAGTCTGTTAAATCTTGTTTAAAGAATATGAAAAAAGCAAAATTTATTACAACAGGAGAATATTTAAAAACAATTATTCCACGATTTATAGTTTATTTAGCACCTAATTTTATTAGAGAAATGTTCTATAAAAAGAAGTTAAGAGGTTAGTGTAAAAATAAGGAAATTTTAAAAAATATATGAGTTCTGCAGGGTTTTCGGTAATAATTCCATGCTATAACGCTGGAAAATACGTGTATAAAATTATTTCAGATTTGATAAATCAAACGTTTAAAGAATTTGAAGTTATTTTTATTAACGACAATTCTAAAGATAATACCTTAGAAATTATTAACGAAGTTTGTACAATAGATTCTAGATTTAAAGTTATTAAAAATGAAGTTAATTTGGGACCAAATTGTTCTAGAGAAAATGGACTTAGAGCAGCTAAAAAAGATTTTGTTTTATTTGTTGATGCAGATGATCGAATTGCTAATACATATTTAGAAGAATTTGCTAAAAAAGCATCAAATAAAGACATAGTTGTTTGTGATTATTCAATAATAAAAGACATGAATGATGAACGCAAAATAGTTGAGACTACATCGATAGAATCCGACTTAACTTTTTACATAAAAGAGATGATTTTAACACATAAAACCAATTCTTTATGGGCAAAATGCTTTAGGAGAGCTTTATTCGATGACATCGCATTAAATACACCTTATAGAGTAGGTGAAGATTTATTAACTTGTGTAGAAGCTTTTAAAAAAGCTAGATCAATTGAAACAATAAATAAGACATTATATTTCTATTTATTAAGAGAAGATTCAATGATGGGTAATAAAACTTATAGAACTGATGTTATTGATGTAATTAATTTATTACTTGAAAAATATCCAGATCTAGAAAAAGAATTATCACTTAGAAAAATGCTTGAATATCGTAGAGTTTATTACTTATTAGATGAAGATGAAAAGAAAGTTGCTGAAGAATTTTTTAAGTCATTTAAATATAAGAAAAACCTTAGTTTTAAGGAAAAAACCTTTTTAAAGTGGCATAAAAATAAAATTTTTCAATCGTTTTTAAAGAGGCATTATGAATAAAAAACAGAGTTTATTAAATGTATTTATTTCAGTTTTTGGTAAAGTAGGTATCTTACTTGTTTCTCTTTTCTATACCCGTTTTTTAATCCAAGAAATTTCAAATGATGCCAATGGTTTAAATAACTTATTTAAAAGTATTTTAGGAGTTTTAGCTGTTGCTGAACTTGGTGTAGGAACTGCAATTAGTTTTTCAATGTATAAACCGATTGTTGATAACGATATTAAAAAAGTAGGAGCTTTATATAATTTATTTAAAAAAGTTTATTTAATTGTAAGTGCTGTAATTTTGGTTGCAGGGTTAATTGTTTTACCATTTGTTCCAAAACTTGCAAAAGATAATACTTTAGATACGAATATTTATTTATCATTCTTTATATATTTATTAAGTGTTTGCCTTACTTATTTTTATAGCGCAAAAACTTCGTTAATTAATGCATATAAAAAGAATTATGTAACTTCATTCTTTAATGCAATTGCTTTAATTATTGAAGGCGCTTTTCAAATTGTAATTTTAATTACTACAAAGAACTTTATTTATTTTATGCTTTGTAGATTTATTTCAGTTGTTATTCAATTTGTATTAACTGAAATATTTACTAGAAAAACTTTTAAAGAAATCTTGCTTGTTAAAGATAAAATCGATGCTGAAACTAGAAAAGAAGTATTTAAAAATACTGGTGCAATGTTTATGCACAAAATTGGAAATGTATTAGTAAATACTGTCGATAGCATCATTATTTCTTCATTTATTGGAGTTGGAAGTTTAGGATCATATTCTAATTATGTTTTAATAATGACCGCAATGACTGGAGTATTGACTTTATTTTTCTCACCATTGACTTCAACAATTGGTCAGATGTGTGTAAAAGAAGATAAAGAATCACAAATTAAGTATTTACATTTCTTCTTAACATTTAACTTTATTATTGGTGTTATCTTCTTCCTTGGATATTTTGCAATAATTGATGATTTTGTAAAAATATTCTTTGGAGCAGAACTAGAACTTGAAGTAACAGTTGTTATTGTAATTGTTGTTAATTACTTTATCCAATTTATGAGGCAAGCTTGCTTATTATTTAGAGATGCAACAGGAACTTTTTATAATGATAGATTTAAACCTATTATTGAAGGAGTTGTAAATATTGGTTTATCAATTTTACTTGTTCAATTTATAGGAATCCATGGTGTTTTAATTGCAACAATTGCAACTAATTTATTAATTTGTCACATAATTGAACCATTAATTCTTTATAAATATCATTTTAAATTAAAACCATTTAAATATTACGCATTTACATATGGGTATATGGCTGTTTTTGTTGGATTATTATTCTTAACTAAATTAGCACATTTTAGCTTTGATAATTTATATGTTGAAATATTAGTTAATGGATCAATTGCAGTAGCTATTGGCTTAGTAGTACTAGGATTAAATGTTGCATTTGATAAAGTATTTAGACAATATTTTATTTCATTCTTTAAAAAGGAGAGACTAAATGCAGAAAATTAAGATTTTGTATGTTTTTCCTACAATGATGCAATCTAATGGAATTGTGACTTTGTTTTTCAATTATTTAGAAAGATTTAATCCTGAAGAATTTGAAATTAGTATTATTGCTGGAGATAATGAACCTAGTGAAGCTTATATCAAATATATGAAAGAAAAAGGATATAAATTTTATTTGTGTCCTAAGATAAAATCTAAAAATTTATTCAAGATTAGAAGGTTTTTTGCTAGATTTTTCAAAGAAAATCATGATTTTGATATAGTTCATTCTAATAATAATATCTTAGGCTATTTTGCTAGTAAATTTGCTAAAAAATATAACATCAATGTAAGAATTATTCATTCACATTCTACAATTCATGCAACAAACAAAATTAAATCGATGATCATTGAATGGTTTAGTAAAAGAGCTATTAAATTATCAACAAATTATTTTGCTTGTTCTATAAAAGCAGGGGAATTCATGTTTAAAGATAAAGAATTCTTTGAAATGAATAACGCAATTATTGTTGAAAGATATAAAGATTTAAAAGCTAATAAAGATGTAAATAAAGAAAAATTTGGATTCAAAAAAGACGATTTTATTATTGGATTTATTGGAAGATTAGAATCTCAGAAAAATGTTTTATTTTTACCACATGTTTTAAAAGCTTTAAAAGTATCTAAACCTAATGCAAAATTAGTTATTGTTGGCTCAGGAAGTGATTTAGAACCATTAAAAGAAGAAGTTAAAAGTCTAGATTTAGTAAATGATGTAGTTATTTTAGAAGCATTACCTGGAATTTTTGAAATATTACCAACTTTTGATTGTTTCATAATGAGTTCAATTTTTGAAGGATTACCAATGGTAGCAGTCGAAGCTCAAACAGCTTTAATTCCTTGTGTATTATCTACAAATATTACTGAAGAAACTAAATTTACAAATGCTGTAAAATTTGTTTCTTTAGAAGATGATTATTCTAAATGGGTTGATGCAATTTTAGAAGTAACAAATATGAATAACTGTTATAATGATAAATATAAATTTAATATAGATGTACAAGCAAAAATTTTAATTGAAAAATACAAAGAATTAATTGAAATTAATAAAAATAGTTGAGATTTAGGGGGTTTTAGGAGTTATGAGTAAGTATTTAGTTACAGGTGGCGCTGGTTTTATTGGTGCTAATTTTCTTCTAAATGTAGTTGAAAATCACAAAGATGATCAATTTGTTTGTGTTGATAAATTAACTTATGCCGCAAATCTTTCAAACCTTGACCCTATAATGAATGAACCAAATTTCAAATTTGTTAAAGGCGATATTTGTGATGTATTTAAGATGTATAGACTCTTTAAAAAAGAAAAATTTGATTACGTTATTAATTTTGCTGCAGAAACATCTGTAGATAAAAGCTTTAAATTAATTACACCATTTTTTAGAACAAATGTTTATGGTGTAAAAGTACTAGTTAGATTATCAAGAAGATTTAAAGTTAAACGATTCCATCAAGCTTCTACTGATGAAGTTTATGGAAGTGTAAATTCGATTACTTCAGATGTTAGCTTTTGGGAAGATGATACACCTGCACCATCTAATCCATATGCAGAATCAAAAAGAAGAGCAGAAGTATTCTTACTTCATTATGGAAGAAATCACAGAAAATTTGACTACACTATATCTAGATCAAGCAATTGTTATGGAAGATTCCAATATAAAGATAAATTAATACCAAAAACAATCGATGCTATCAGAAGAAAACAAGATATAACTGTTTATGGAGATGGTAGCAATATAAGAGATTGGTTAAGTGTTGATACAAACTGCGAAGCTATAGATTTTATTGTTAGACATGGTGAAAAGAATGAAATTTATAACATTAGTGAACATAATCTTTATTCAAATTTAGAAATTGTAAAAACTATTTGTAATAAATTTAACTATCCTGAAGAAAAGATTAAATTTGTTAAAGATAGAAAAAGACATGACTTAAAATACTCAATGAAAACAGTTAAATTAAGAAAATTAGGATTTGCTACTCAAAGAGATTTTGCTAAAGAATTTGATAGATTCTTAGAAGAAGAGAAAAACAAAAAGTTGCCTACAGAATAAAGGCAACTTTTTTAGAAAACCCTGCAGATCTAAGCTCTTTTTTAAAAATTAAAGGTTTTTAACCCATAAACCATGGAGATTACAATATTCATAAACTGCTAATGGTTTTTCACCTTTAACATAGAATTTTGCAACTGGAGATCCTACTGGATCAAGGTCAACTCTTCTTACTGATTTGTCAGTAACTAAATAGATAAATGAAATATGATGTTCAGGTGTCATTGGATGTAAAACACTACCAACTTGAACTAAAACTTCATCACCTTCAATTTCAACACATGGAACGTGTTTTTCTAATGCTGCATCAGTTGTGTTTGCAGTCATTACTTTCATTGGTTCACCACAACAAATTGTTGGACATCCTTCAGGTCCATCAATGTATTCGACTATTTTGCCACATTTTGGGCAACGTAATAATTTAAATTCTTTCATAAATTTACCCTCCTATTAAATTATTACATAAATGCTTTATATTCGTAACTAAAACATTTCAAAAAATGTATAATAATTTATATGGAAAGAAGCAGTGGTATATTTTTACACATAACTAGCCTTCCAAGTAAATATGGAATTGGAACTTTAGGCAAAGCTAGTTATGAATTTGTAGATTTTTTAGATAAATCTAATGTAAAGATTTGGCAAATTTTACCTTTAAATTTAACTAGTTATGGAGATAGTCCATATCAATCACCATCAAATTATGGTTATAGTTATTATTTAATCGATTTAGACATATTAATTGAAAAAGGTTTACTTAAAAAAAGTGAAGTAAATAAAGTTAAATGGTTTTATGAAGAGGATAGAACTAATTTTGAAATAATGTTTAATGAAAAAACAAAACTATTAAAATTAGCTTTTTCTAGATTTAATAAAACAAGTAAAAGAGGATTTAAAACCTTCTTAAAAGAAAATAAAAACGCATCTGATTTTAGTTTTTATATGACTTTAAAAACTTTACATAATTTTAGACCTTGGAATGAATGGAATTTACCTTATTCAATAGAACTTGAAAAAAGAGTTAAAAAAGAAAATAAAGATTTATATGAATTCTTTATGTGGACTCAATTTGAGTTTTTAGATGAATATAAAAAGTTAAAGAAATACGCGAATAAAAAGAACATAAAAATAATGGGAGATATTCCAATTTATTTAGCTTTTGATTCGATTGAATGCTATAAATTCCCTCAAATGTTTGAATTTGATGAAAAACATAATCCAATAAATGTTGCTGGATGTCCACCAGATTGTTTTAGTGAAACAGGACAATTATGGGGCAATCCTTTATATAACTGGAAATATTTAAAATCAACTAATTATAAATGGTGGAATGAAAGAATAAATAATGCTTTAAATCTTTATGATTTGGTTAGAATTGATCATTTTAGAGGATTTAGTGCTTATTATTCAATACCTTATGGTGATGAAACTGCTATTAATGGTAAATGGGTTAAAGGCCCTGGAATCGAACTTTTTAAAGATAAATTAGATTATCCAATAGTTGCAGAAGATCTAGGTTTTATTGATGAAGATTTTGAAAAACTTATGAAAGAAGTTAAATATCCTGGAATGAAAATTTTTGTTCAAGGCATATTAAATTCTAAAGAAGATTCTTGGAGAGCTCCAAATTTTGATAAAACCCATTTAATTTATACATCAACTCATGATAGTGAAACTGCTTTAGAGTACTATGATGAATTAACTGAAGATAAAAAGAAATTAATGATAGAAAACGTTAAAGAAGATGCTAAATATTTTAATATTGATTTTAAGGAAGAAATTAGTAGAGAAGAACTTGAAAAATTAATGATTGAAATAAGTTATGCATCTGACGCAATTTGTGTAATTACTCCAATGTGGGATTTACTTGAACTTGGTGTTGAAGGAAGAATGAATAAGCCATCAACTTTATCAACTTCAAACTGGAGCTGGAGAATGGAAAAAATGCAATTTGAGAAAAATAAGTTGAGAATTGCAAGGTTTTTGAATAATTTAAACACAAAATATAGGAGATAAATTATGAAAGTTAAAAGGATTGATTTATACAAATTTTACAAATTAGATAGAAAAGATAACGATGGCGGATATTTAGATTTATATATTCCTGCTGTTAATAAAGAATTTGAAAAATCAAGAAAACTACCATTCATGTTAGTGATTCCTGGTGGTGGATATTGGTTTTTAGCTGATAGAGAAGCTGAACCTTTAGCCTTTCATTATTTAGCAAATGGTTTTGCTTGTGGAATTTTATATTATTCAATAGATCACAAAAAATATCCTACACAACTCTTTGAAAGTTTACTTGCAATGAAATATGTAAAAGAACATTCAAGAGCTTTAAGAATAAGAAAAAATAGGGTAGCTGCAATTGGATGTAGCGCAGGTGGACATTTACTTGGAACTTTATCTTCATTTACTAATAAAGAAAAAGAAGAATTAAATGTTGGTGAACTTTATAGACCTGATGCTGCAATTTTCTCTTATTCCGTAATTTCAAGTGAAGAAGGATTTAAACATGAAGGTTCATTTGCAAATTTAGGATTTACTGATAAAGAAAAAGCTAAAAAAGTATCAATTGAATTAAGAGCAGATAAAAATTTCCCAATTTCATTTATTTGGGCATCTAAATTAGATGATGATGTTAGATATGAAAATAGTGTCGTTTTAGCAAATAAATTAAATGAACTTGGAATTGATAATGAATTATATTTACTTGAAGAAGGAGGACATGGACTTTCTACTTGTAACTTAACTTCTTATAGGAAAAAAGATTATTCAGATGTAATTAGAAGATGTGCATCTTGGATAACAAAATGTGATGAGTGGTTATTTAACCACGACTTTGTTCCAAAAGAATAAAATAAAGAAAAGAGTTTATTAAGCAAATAAATTCTTTTTTTATTTATTTCTCTTTATAATAAAACCGAGGTTAAAAACATGGAAACTAAAGATTTAATTATTGTAGGAGCAGGTCCAGCAGGAGTTACTGCTGCAATTTATGCAAAAAGAAAAAATATTGATTTTTTAATTTTTGAAAAATACGTTATTGGTGGACAAGTTGTCAATGCTTTTGAAGTTGAAAATTATCCAGGATTTAGTTCAATCCATGGTTTTGATTTAGCTCTTAATTTTAAAAATCAATTAAAACACCTTAATATTGAAGTTACTTATGAAGAAATAGTAGAAATTAAAAAAGAAGATGAAATCTTTCATTTAAGATCAAATACAGGTGAAGAATATTTAGCTAAAAAAGTAATTTTAGCTTTAGGAAGTAATCCTAAAAAATTAGCAATTGAAAATGAAGATAAATTTTTAGGAAGAGGAGTTAGCTACTGCGCTGTTTGTGATGGTGCTTTTTATAAAAATGATGAAGTTAGTTTAGTAGGTGAAAATGAAAGAGCACTTAAAGGAGCACTTTATTTAGCTAATCTTTGTAAAAAGGTTTATTTAATTAATAGATTTAAAGTTAAAGATTCTGAATTATTTAATGAATTAAAAAATAAAGATAATGTCGAAGTTTTAGAAGGTTATAACGTTAAAAAACTTAGTGGAAATTTAAGACTAGAAGAAGTTGAAATTGAAAATAAAGATACAAAAGAAAAAATTATTTTAAATGTACATGCTTTATTTATTTATGTAGGTTATGTTCCATCAACTTCGCTTTTAAATAATTTAGATGTTTATGATGAATCTCGTTATATAAAAGTTGATGAAAATTTAGAAACAAAAGTTAAAGGATTATATGCAATTGGAGATTGCACTGAGAAAGATCTTAGACAAATAGTTACTGCTGTCAGTGATGGTGGTAGAGTAGTTAGTCATATCTAACCAAAAACATATAAAATTATTTGAATTTATCGATTGATTCCTTATTGAAAAAGAAGACTTTATTATATAAAATAATAAAGGTTAAAAAAGGAGATGTTTTGTCTATGCATTTAAGAAAAGACGCTTTAGAAAAAATTATAAGCATTTGTGCTAGATACAAAGATGAACCAAGTCCATTAATGCTTGTTTTATCTGATGTACAAAAAGAATATGGTTATATACCTTTAGAAGTTCAAGAAGTAATTGCTAAAGAATTAAATTTACCAGTTAGTGACATTTATGGTGTCGTAACTTTCTATTCATTCTTTAGTTTAACTCCAAAAGGAAAATATGTTATTGGTTGTTGTATTGGAACAGCTTGCTACGTTAAAGGTGGTCAATTAGTTTTAGATAAATTTAGTGATTTATTAAAAATTAAACCAGGACAAACAACTGAAGATGGTTTATTTACTTTAGATGCTTTACGTTGCATTGGTGCTTGTGGTATTGCTCCAGCAATTACAATTAATGGTAAAGTTTATCCAAAAGTTGAAGTTAAACAAGTTGAAGGTATTATTAATGAATACCGTGCACTTGAACAAAAAGGAGCATAATTATGGCAGAAGTAATTAAAACAGTTGAAGAATTAAAAGTAAAAACTGCTAAATGTGAAGATTGCTTAAAAGCTAAATTTAATGGAACAGATGGTAAACGTCACATCGTTGTTTGTGGTGGTACTGGATGTTTAAGTAGTAATTCACATGAAATTTTAGAAGAATTAAATAGACAAATTAAAGAAAGAGGACTTGAAGATAAAGTTACTGCTAACGTAGTTGGTTGCTTTGGTTTCTGTTCACAAGGTCCTTTTGTTAAAATTTTCCCAGAAGAAACTTTATATCGTGGCGTTAAAGTTAGCGATGTAGACAAAATTTTTGAAAAAGATATTTTAGGTGGTGAAGTAGTTGAAGAATTACTTTATGTTGATCCTCAAACTCATGAAAAAGTTAAAAGACAAGATGATATTAATTTCTATAAAAAACAATTAAGAATTGCACTTCATGGTTGTGGAACAATTAACCCAGAAGTTGTTGATGAAGCTTTAGGATATGATGCATTTAAAGGATTAGTTCGTGCTTTATCAATGAGTCAACAAGAAGTTATTAATGATGTATTAGACAGTGGTATTAGAGGAAGAGGAGGCGGTGGCTTCCCAACTGGAAAGAAATGGCAATTTGCCTTAGATCAAAAAAATGATACTAAATACGTCGTTTGTAATGGCGATGAAGGTGACCCAGGTGCATTTATGGATCGTTCCATCTTAGAAGGAAATCCAGTAAGTGTTATCGAAGGTATGATGATTGCAGGTTATGCAATTGGTGCTGAAAACGGATATTTCTATGTTAGAGCTGAATATCCAATCGCAGTTAATAGATTAAGAATTGCTATTAAAGAACTCGAAGAAATCGGACTTTTAGGTGATAACATCTTAGGAAGTGGATTTAATTTCAGAGTCCATATTAGACTTGGTGCTGGAGCATTTGTTTGTGGTGAAGAAACTGCACTTTTAAATTCTATTGAAGGTAAAAGAGGAATGCCAAGACCTCGTCCACCATTCCCAGCTGTTAAGGGATTATGGCAAAAACCAACAATCATTAATAACGTTGAAACTTTAGCTAGTGTTCCTTATATATTAAGAATTACTGGTAAAGAATACGCTAAAGTTGGAACAGAAAGAAGTAAAGGAACTAAAGTCTTTGCTTTAGGTGGAAAAGTTAATAACGTTGGTCTTGTTGAAGTACCAATGGGAACAACTTTAAGAGAATTAATCTATGATATCGGTGGTGGTATCCAACACGATAAGAAATTCTTAGCTATCCAAACTGGTGGTCCATCAGGTGGATGTTTAACTGCTAAAGATTTAGATACTCCAATTGATTATGATAACTTAATTGCTGCTGGTTCAATGATGGGATCAGGTGGTGCAATTGTTATGGATGAAGACAACTGTATGGTTGACGTTGCTAAATTCTATCTTGAATTTATTTGCGATGAATCATGTGGTAAATGTTCACCATGTAGAATTGGAACAAAACGTTTATTAGAACTTTTAACTAAGATTACTGATGGAAAAGGAACTGTTGAAGATTTAGAGCACTTAAGAGAATTAAGTGAATCAATCAAAGCAGGAAGCTTATGTGGTCTTGGTCAAACAGCTGCTAACCCAGTCTTATCAACATTAAATAAATTCTATGATGTTTATCTTGAACACGTTAATGAAAAGAAATGTAGCGCTGGTGTTTGTAAGAAATTATTTGACTTCCATATTGATCCAAATAAATGTAAGAAATGTAGTCTTTGCTCAAGAGTATGCCCAGTTAGCGCAATTAGTGGCGTAGTTGGCAAAGAACCATTCGTTATTGATACTAAAAAATGTATTAAATGTGGAACTTGTATCTCATCTTGTAGATTTGGTGCAATTTATAAAGAATAGGGGTGAAGAATATGGCATTAGTTAATATTTATATTGAAGGTAAACATTATCAAGTAGAAGAAGGCTTAACTATTCTTCAAGCCGCTAAAGCTTGTGGATATAAAATCCCAAGTTTATGTACATGGAGAAATGGTGAATGTTCACTTGCTTCATGTAGAGTTTGTTTAGTCGCAGTTAAAGGTGCTAGAGGACTTGTTCCTGCTTGTGTAGGAAGAGTTAATGAAGGAATTGAAATTTCAATTTCAGATCCAAAAGCAGTTAAAGCTCGTAGAACAAACGTTGAATTATTATTATCCAATCACTATTTTGATTGTAAATCATGTAAGAAAAATGGTCATTGCGAACTCTTAGAAGTTGCAAACACAGTTGGTGCTAGACCAGAAATGTATCAAGGTGCTAAAACTCCAACTACTAAAGATGAACTTGCTCCAGCTTTAATTAGAGATACTTCAAAATGTATCCTTTGTGGAAGATGTATTGAAGCTTGTAAAAAAGCCCAAGGAATCGGAATTTTAGGATTTGAAAACAGAGGTTTTAACACTATTGTTGCACCAGTTCAAAATAGATCATTTAATAACGTTCCATGTATTCAATGTGGACAATGTACACTCGTTTGTCCAACTGGTGCATTAATGGAACATAATGAAATTGATAAATTAGATAAAGCTTTCGAAGAAGGAAAGATTGTTATTGTTCAAACTGCTCCAGCAGTTAGAGCTGCAATTGCTGAAGAATTCGGAGAAAAGATTGGTACAGCTGGTACTGGAAAAATGGTTGCTGCATTACATAGACTTGGATTCTATAGAGTATTTGATACAAACTTTGGTGCAGATTTAACTATTACAGAAGAAGCAAATGAATTTGTAGAAAGATTCCTTAAAGGTGATGCAAATCCAATGCTTACTTCATGTTCACCAGGTTGGATTAATTATATTGAATATTATTATCCAGAACTTATTTCTCACTTATCAAGTTGTAAATCCCCACACGAAATGGTTGGTGCAATTATTAAATCATATTATGCTGAAAAACATGGATTAGATCGTAACAATATTTGTGTTGTTTCAATTATGCCATGTGTTGCTAAAAAGTTTGAAAAAGAAAGACCACAAAACTCAGTTGATGGTGTACAAGATGTTGATGTCGTCTTAACTACTAGAGAACTTGCTCAATTAATTAAAAGAAGTGGTATCATTTGGAATAAATTACCAGATGAAGAATTCGATGATGATTTAATTGGTGATTATACTGGTGCTGGTGTAATATTTGGAGCAACTGGTGGAGTTATGGAAGCAGCTATTAGAACTGCTCACTACCTTGTTACTGGAAAAGAAATGGAACCAATCGAATTTGAACCAGTTAGAGGTCTTAAAGGAATTAAAGAAGCTACACTCAATCTTGATGGAAAAGTTATCAAAGTTGCAGTTTGTAGTGGTATGAGAAATGCAAAAGTTATCTTAGATTCAATGAAAGCTGGAACTTGCGAATATAACTTTGTTGAAGTTATGGGCTGCCCAGGTGGATGTGTTAATGGTGGTGGTCAACCATATGTTAACCCAGCATTCTTACCAAATGAAGATGATGATATCTTAGATACTTATATTGCAAAAAGAGCTAGTGTCTTATATAAAGAAGATGAAAATAGACCAATTAGAAGAAGCCATTTAAACCCAGATATCATTAAACTTTATAATGATTACCTTGAAGGTAAATATGGCTCACACAGAGCTCACGAATTATTACACACAACTTATAATTCAAATAGAGAAAAATATAAAGATTAGTAAAAAGAGCCTCGTTCTGAGGCTTTTTTGCTTTGAAATTCACATTATTTAGGAGTATTTATGAAAAAACTAAAAACGTTATTTTGCTTAGCTGCACTTGCTTTTATGGTTACATCTTGTGATGTTGGTGATTTTAGTGAAACTACACCAAAAGATCCAGATGTTGTAAATCCTGATAAACCTGATGATCCTGATAAACCAGATCAACCAGATCAACCAGATAATCCTGACAATCCAGATAATCCTGATCAACCTGTTGATCCAGTAAATCCAGATGAAGAAAAAACATTAACATTAGATACAAATAACTTCAATAAATTAAATTATATTAGTCTTGTTGATGTTGTTCCTAATGCTACTTATCCTGAAGAATTTACTGTTAAAAAATCTACAGGAAAAATTAGTTCAAGTTGTATTAAACAAGTAACTAAAATCGTTGCTACAGCTTATGGAACTTATGACAATTTAAAAGTTTATGACAAAGTAAGTGGTGGAACTGAAATAACAGGAACTAGTGAAGCAAATCCTAATTATAATTCAGCAACCGATCACATCTATGTTTTTAGTAATGGTGCTGATGAATTTAGAATTGAAAATCCAAGCTCTTATGACGTTCATTTATACTCAATTACAATCTTTTATAAAGGTGAAATTAGTGGAGAAATGCCTTATGTAGAAAAAGAAGGCATTATTAACATTAATAAAGATACTTATAAAAAAGATTCTAGACTTGAAGTAAGTGGTGTTGAAAATAACGATACACACTTATTATTTAAAGCAAATTCATTTATTAAATCTCCTAACTTAATAAATATTGTAAATATCGAAATGGTTAATGGTAGCACTAAATTTAGTGTTTATGGAATTAAAGACCAAGTAGAAACTAAAATTAGTTGGAAATATGACACAGCCACTAGTAAAACAACATACGAATTTGAAGAAAAATATGATGGTTTTATTATTAAAAATGAAACTACTGAAGATTTAGATTGTAAAGAATTTATCGTTACTTATAGTGGTGAAAAAGAAGAAATTGTAGCTAAAGAAGTTACAATTGCTGAAGCTGTTAGTATTGCTAAAGGCTTATCAAGAAATAAAGGAACTTCTGAAGAATTTTATAAAATTAAAGGTACAGTTACTGAAATTAATGGTTCAATTACAAAATTAACTAGTGGTGATAACTATATTAAATGTTATTCCGCTGAAGAAGTTAAAAATATGTATATTGGCTATGAAGTTACAGTAGTTGGTCAACTTCAAAATTATTATGGAACACCAGAAATAATTAATTATGAAGTAGTTGATTTTGTTGCTGTTAAATATGAATTAATTTTAACAGAAACTACACATGGAACTTATGAAGTAAGTAAAACTAAAGATCTTTCTTATAATGAAGAAGTAACAATTACTTGTCATCCAGATGAAGGTTACCAAGTCAAAAAAATCTTAGTTGGAACTACATTAGTTAGAGCTACAAATAACGTTGGAAAAGCAAAAATAACTGGGAATTGCAGCGTTTCTGTTGAATTTGAAGAAATTAAAGAAGTAGATCCAGGAGAAATTACAGGTAATGGATTTACTATTCATAGTCTTGAAATGAATGGTACATATGGTGATTGTAACCTCATCCAATATGGTAATTATGACGTATTAGTTGATGGTGGCACTCAAGCTGATGGACCATATATTAAAAATTTATTAAATGAATATTTAGAAGATGGAATTTTAGATTTAGTTATTATTTCTCACCCTGATAGTGACCACTATGCAGGACTTGTTAGTGGAAATGGCTTTGAAGGAGTAAGTGAAGTTAAAAGATTAATTACTAATAATTCTCATTCAGATAATAATAACATCATAAATAAAGTTAATTCTTTATATCCTAATGCAACTTTAGAAGTAGCAAGTGAACTTACCTCACCTACTGAAAGAGTTTATACAATCAATGTAGATAACGATTTTAGTATTGATATTATGTATAACGATATGTTTACTGGATCAAATAAAAATAACGCATCAATTCCAGCTATTTTCAATTATAAAAATACAAAACTTTTCATGGGTGGAGATATGGAAGATAGCTCATGTAAACAATTTATTAAGAGTTATCCAGGATTATTTACTGATGATGATTATGTAATATTTAAAGGATTACATCATGGATCAAATGGTTCAAATAAAGATGATTTCATCTCATATTTAAACCCAGATTTATGTTTTGTTAATGCTCCTTTAAAAACTAGTGATCCTAGCCAAACTCCTAACTTCTCAACTCATCCATATTTAGATGCAATGATTAGAATGGGTAAAGCGACAAATGAAGTTTATTGGGCAGGAATTTGTGGCAATTTAACTATTGAATGTGATGGTTATAAATCTACAGTTACTGGTGCAACTAGAACTAGAGATTATAAATATTACAATAAAGTTGATGGTTCATATACATTAGTTGATAGAAAGAGTGAAGCAAACATCACATATTTTGAATCAATGATGTATAGAATGGCTATTGAAAATAAAGGCGCACCAGATTACGCTAATATTTTAGGTAATTAGGTTAAAATTAATAAGAATTATAGCAAATATTAAAATATTGTTATAAAATAACAATATGGTATTTTTAAGTACAATGACATTAACATTAATTATTGTTTTAAGTATCGTTGGCGTTGCTCTTTTAGTAGGTGCTTTTATACTTATTGAAAAATTAATTATTAAGAAAGCAAATTCTAAAAAAATCTTAAATGAAGTTGAAAAAAAGTATGAATATAACCATTCTTTACTTTTAGGACAAGATGCTCAATATATTCAAAGATTAGAAATTATTTCTAGATCTAATCTTTTGTATTCAGATATTCATGCTACTTATTTTAGACAATTTAAAGAAATTAGAGATAATCAAGATGCACAATATTTAGAAATTTTAAATGAATTAAAAGATAAATTTTTCCAAAAAGATTATAAAGGTTTAAAACAATATTATAGAGATAATGTTGATGTTTTAAATGGTTTTGAAGAAAGTGTTAAATCATTTTCTAATAAACTTTATGACATTATTAAACCTGAAGAAGAAGCTAGACAACAAATCTTAAAATATAAAGATGAATTTAGAAAAGTTAAATCAGAATTTAATTCTTATGAAAATGATTTAGTTTTTGTATATGATTCATTCCAAAAAGTTTTCGAAAATATTGAAAATAAATTCTATGATTATGAAGCTGCAGTAGAAACTGCAAACTATGATGAAGCTAAAGCAATGATCCCTGAAATTGAAAAAATACTTGAGGTTTTGGGGGTTTTAATAACTGAAATTCCAAAATTAATCAAAGAAGTAAATATTTATTTACCAGATGAAATTGATGAATTAGTTAAAGAATATAATGAAATGGTTCAAGAAGGTTATCCTTTAGCATCATTTAGAGTAGAAGATACAGTTTCTAATATTCAATTTAAAATTGATGAAATTAAAGAAAGATTAAAAGGCTTAAGAATTAATGGAATTAGACAAGAAATTGATTCAATTTATAACTTAATCAATGGATATCATGAATCATTTAAACAAGAAAAAGATTGTAAAGTTATTTTTGAAAATGAATATGAAGCAGTAAATAATAATTTCTTAAAACTTGAAAAAGAATTCATTAATATATCAAATGCGATGGTTAAAATTAAAAAATATTATGTAATTGATCCATCACATGAAGAACAATTTAATGAACTCAAAGATAAATTAAATGAAGTAAGTAAAGACAAAAGAAGACTTGAAATTTATGTCCATTCCATGGAAAAAACTTTATTTAAAGATTTAGTTAGTAAAATGGAAGATTTAAAACGTGGAAACGGTGAATTTAACGCTAAAATCAATAATTATTTAACTTATATTTCAAGTTTAAAAAACGATGCAGAAAACGCATATAAATTAATTGCTACTCATTATTTAAAAGCAAAAGAATACTTTAGTGATTTAAAACAAAATTATCCAAAACATTATAAAGTTTATGCTGATGATTTTGATAAATTATTCCAAATGTTAGATGAAATTAATGCGATTTTATCTGTAGTTCCAATTGATATTTTAAAGCTTAATAAAACTGTAAATACATTAACTGAATTATCATCTAATTTATTTAAAAATGTAGAAGAAGTTAAACATTTAAAACGTTCTGCAAGAAATTTAATTATTACTGCTAATAGAGACCGTAATAAATTTGCAGATATTAATTCTATTATTGAACAAGCTGAAGACTTATATAAAAATGGTGAATATAAACAAGCTTTAGATATTGTTAATAATGCTTTAAATAAAATAGCGCTAAAAAACGGGGTTAATTAGTGATTTATTTTGATAACGCTAGTACAACTAAAGTAAATAAAAAAGTGTTAGATACCTATTTAGATGCTAACGCTTCTTTTTTTGCTAATCCAAATTCTATTCATCATCTTGGAATGGAAGTTAACAATAAAATTAATAAAGAAAAAGATAAGGTTTTAAGTTTATTAAAATTAAGTAGCCGTGATTATGAAGTAATTTACACAAGTAGTGCAACTGAAGCGAATAATTTAGCAATTATTGGTTATTGCTTAAAAAATAAAAATAAAGGAAATCACATAATAACAACTAAAATTGAACATGCTTCAGTTTTAGAATGTTTTAAAGTTTTAGAAAAAGAAGGGTTTGAAGTAAGTTATTTAAATGTTAATGAAAATGGTCAAATTGACATCGAAGAATTTAAGAAAACCATCAAATCCTCAACTATTTTTGCTTCTATTATGCCTGTTAATAATGAAGTAGGACTTAAATTAAACATAAAAGAAATTAAAGAAGTTATTAAAAATTATCCTAAATGTGTTTTACACGTTGATGCTGCTCAAACATTAGGAAAAGCTAAATTTGATTATTCTTTAGGTGATTTAATTACAATTTCATCTCATAAGATTTATGGACTTAAAAGTATTGCAGCTTTAATTATTAAAAAGAAAATTAATCTTTCTCCAATTATTAATGGTGGAGGTCAAGAATATAATTTAAGAAGTGGTACACAAGATTATCCTTTAATAGTTTCTTTTACTGTTGCTATTGAAGATATTTTAAGAAATTTTGAGAAAAACTATGCAAAAGTCCACTTAATTTTTGAATTTTTAACAAATGAGCTATCAAAAAATCCAGAAATTTCATTAAATACTTATAAAGATCAATGTGAATATATTTTAAATTTTTCTTTATTAAATAAGAAATCAAGTGTTGTAGTTGAAGCTTTATCTAATAAAGAAATTTATGTAAGTAGTGTTAGTGCTTGTTCAAGCAAAAAAGAAGAACCAAGTTATGTTTTACTCGCTTTAAATAAATCTTTAAATGAAGCTAAAAACTCAATTAGACTTTCTTTTGGAGAAGAAAACACATTAGAAGAAGCTAAAATTTTTATTAATGAATTAAATGATATTTTAAAAAATATTAGGAGTTAGTATGGATTATAATACGATTATTGTTAGATTTGGCGAAATGTCAACTAAAGGGAAAAATAGAAAAGATTTTATTAATAAATTAGCTAGAGTTATTAAAAAATCTTTAACTAATTATGAAGAATATTATTCAATGGATGTTCGTCATGATCATATCTATTTAAATATTACTGATACTTCTAATTTTAACTATAATTCATTAAAAGAAGTTGCAGGACTCCACTCTTTTTCACTTGCTTTAAAAGTAACTGATATTTATGAGTTAGATGAATTATGTGATATTTGCTTAGAACAAATTAAAAAAGAAGAAGGAAAAACATTTAAAATTGCTGCTAGAAGAATAGATAAATCATTCCCTTATATAAGTGATGAAATTAATAGAGCAATTGCTACTAAAGTTTTAAAAAATACAGATTTAAAAGTAGATGTTCATAATCCTGATATTTTAATGTCTTTAGAAATTAGAGTCGATGGTATATATATTTTTACTCAAACTATTAATGGAATAGGTGGTTATCCTAGTGGATCAACTGGAAGATGTTTAATGATGCTTAGTGGTGGAATTGATTCACCAGTTGCTGCTTATTTAATGATGAAAAGAGGAATAGAAGTAACTTGTATTCATTTTGCCTCCCCACCATATACAAATAGTGGCGTTATTTTAAAACTTGAAGATTTATTATCTAAATTAAATCTTTATCAAGAAAAAATTAATTTATATATTGTTCCTTTTACTAAAATTCAAGAAAAAATATATGAAATCTCATTTGAAGGATATCCAATTACAATAATGAGAAGAATGATGTATAGATTAGCTGAAAAACTTGCTAATAAATTACATATTCCAGCAATTGGAAATGGTGAATCAATTGGACAAGTAGCAAGTCAAACTGTTGAATCTTTAAATGTGATAAATGAAGTTACAAATATGCCTATTTTAAGACCATTATGTGCAATGGATAAATTAGATATTATTGAACTTTCTAAAAAGATTGATTGTTATGATATTTCAATTAGACCATTTGAAGATTGTTGTACAATTTTTGCTCCAGTTAAACCAAAGACAAAACCTAAATTAAAAGAATGTAAAATCATTGAATCTAAATTTGATTTTGAACCTTTGCTTGAAGAGGCTATAGAAAACGTAGAATTAAAAGTTATTAAACTTTAATAGCAGATAACAAAAAAACAGCGATTAATTCGCTGTTTTTCTTACATTGTTTAGTTTAATTATTTTGCGTTTTTAGCAAGTTTAACTAATTCTTTAAAACCAGCTTCGTCGTGAATAGCGATTTCACTAAGCATTTTTCTATTGATATCGATTTTAGCAAGTTTTAATCCGTGCATGAATTTGCTATATGAAATATCGTTCATTCTGCAAGCAGCATTGATTCTTCTAATCCAGAGTTTTCTATAATCTCTTTTAATGTTTCTACGATCAACATATGCATAGTAATGTGAATGCATTACTTGTTCTTTGGCTGTTTTAAAAAGTAAATGTTTACTTCCGAAATAACCTTTAGCTTGTTTTAAAACTTTTTTTCTTCTTGCGTGTGTAACTGTTCCGCCTTTTACTCTCATGGTTATTTCCTCCTATTGTTGAATGAGTTGCTTAAGTCTCTTCATATCTGATTCATGGACTGAAGCTTGTTTTCTTAAGTGTCTCTTTTGTTTTGTTGTTTTGTGTGGTGCTAAGTGTGAAACATAAGCATGGTGTCTTACAACTTTGCCACTTCCAGTAACTTTAACTCTTTTAGTTAAAGCTTTTTTGCTTTTCATTTTTGGCATAATTTTTTCTCCTTCTTTCTACTTTTTAACTTTACTTGCAAGTACGCAAGTTAACCATTTGCCTTCTAAAGCAGGAGCTTTTTCGACAACGGCATATTCTGATACGCTTTCGATGAACTTGTTCAAGACATCTTCGCCAACTTCAACGTGGGAAAGTTGTCTTCCTCTGTATCTAACGCCTAATTTGATTTTGTTTCCGTCATTTAAGAAACGAATTGCAGCTTTTACTCTTGTTTGAACGTCATGTTCACCAATTTGTGGACTTAATTGAATTTCTTTGATTTCAATTACTTTTTGGTTTTTCTTAGCTTCTTTAGCTTTCTTTTGAGCTTCAAAGCGATATTTACCATAATTTAAAATCTTACAAACAGGTGGATTAGCGTTTGGTGCAACACATAATATATCAAGATCGTATTCTTCAGCTTTTTTAAAAGCATCGAATCTACTCATTACTCCAAGTGATTCACCATCTGGTCCTATAAGAAGAACTTCTTTGAAATGAATTCTTTCGTTAACGATGTCATTATTTTGGTTTTTACCATTTTTTTGACTTTTTTGATTATTGTTTTGTGCTGGGTTTTGATTTTGATAATAGTTAGCTATAATCTTTTCCTCCTAAATAACTATATAAAATAAAATGGACGCTAGAATTTTAGCGCCCATATAAAATACAAATAAATTGTAGCAATATTTACCAATCAACTCGTAGTCAATCTGGTGAGAAGCAGGCGCTCTTCTTTCTACGTACGTAAATAATATATAGAATTTAAATGTAAATTACAAGCAGAATTTGATTTATTAATAAATAAATTTATTAAAGAAGAAGTGCTTATTTAAGAAGATAATCATAATATTTCATAACTGAATCAACTTTTTTGCCGTTATGATCAATATCATCGATTATTTCTTTTAATTTATTGTCGTTATAATCTTCATTAATTAATTTTTCTATTTCGGTAGCAAGCAAATTATATCTTTCTTTGCCTTTTTCCATTAATTCAATAAATGAATAATTTGATTCTTCACCTGTTACAGGGTGTTTATATGTTTCTTTTTTAAGATTTAAGAAGTCATAAGGCAAAACTTTTTTAATTCTAGGATGTGAGAATGCATTAAGTGCTGAATTATGGAAGAATTTATTGAAAATAGCTTTTCTAAAACCTGTTTTTGAGTACAAGATTTTATAGATAAAACGCATTCTTTTTAATCCAATTTGAAAATTATTTTCTGAAATATAGTCATATTTAAATGTATCTTTAAGATATTTATACCAAGCGTTACTAATAATTTTTAAATCCTTGTTTTTAATTTTTAAAGCTTGAATTGGATTAATTTTATAACCATATTTATCTCTAATTAAAACATCAATATTATGTTCAATTGTTGCATGAGATAAAAAGAATTTTTTACTATTTTTATCTTCATCAGTTACAAATCCTGATTTATAAAAAATATAAGAATGAGCAGTAGAATCTAAAGCGTAATGTGAAACAATACCAAACAAGTAGTCTTTTAGTACTTTTCTAGTATATTCATTGTGTTCATTTTTTATTAATTTAACAAAATAATTAAATGTAATTATAGGGTTAATATCATGTAAAAAGTGCCCGATCTGAGCTATTTTTTTAGAATTTGGTAATTTTCTTATTCCATATTCATAGAAAAAGAATGGATCTGGGCCTTGAGTTCCAATGTTATAAACTTTATTATCTTCTAAATGTAATTCTTTTAAAAATACGTAATGCGTGATTGTTGCAGGCATAATTTATTCTCCTATTTAAGCACCTTTTTTCATTGTTTTTGCACTAATATTTGTAACAAATTTTCTTGGGAAAAATCTTAATGCAAATACTAATAATTTGTTTCCACCACCAATGACTTTAATATATTTTTTCTTTTTGAAAGCTTTATAGCTAATTTTAGCGACTTTTTCACTAGTTATAGGTTTAATTTTTGAAAAAGCATGATCATTATGAGCAATTTTAACAAAGTTTGAATCAAATGGTCCTGGACAAATTGTAGTTAATTTAACGTTTGTTCCTTTTAATTCTCTAGAAATTCCTTCACTTAATAATAAAACATAGCCTTTTGTTGCGTGATATGTAACCATATATGGTCCTGGCATAAATGCAGCAATTGAAGAGATATTTAATATTTGACCACAATTTTCTTTTAACATTGGTTTTACATATTCATGAGTTAAATACAATAAAGCATTACAATTAAGTTCAGTCATCTTAATTTGTTTTTCAATATCCATATCAACAAAGTCAGTGCAATCACCAAATCCAGCACAGTTAACTAAGTTTTTAACGAATATATCGTTAGAATTTGTATAATCTGTTACTAAATGAAATTTAGAAGGATCTGATAAATCAACTGCTAAAATTTTAATATCAACATCCAATTTTTCTTCTAATTCTTTCTTTGTATTTTCCAATCTTTCTTTATTACTAGAAACAAGTAATAAGTTATTGCCGTCTTTTCCAAAAAGAAGTGCTAATTCTTTTCCAAGTCCACTTGTTCCACCAGTAATTAATGTATAATTTTCCATACCTTACCTCACTTTTATTATTTTAGAATATTTAAAGAAGATTTTATATTATTTTATGCAACATAATAGAAATGAATAAGTTTTAGTTTTATGATAAATTCATGGATAGAAGTAAAGGTATTATAAAAACATCAATTATAGGAATATTAGGTAACTTATTCTTAGTTGCTTTCAAAGCATTTGTTGGTATTGTTTCATCATCTATTTCAATTATTACTGATGCAATTAACAACTTAACAGATGCACTAAGTTCAACAATTACTATAGTAGGAACTGCATTATCTAATAAAAAACCTGATAAAAAGCATCCATTTGGTCATGGTAGAGTTGAATATATTACATCAACTATTATTGCAGTTATTATTTTAATTGCTGGTGTTACAGCAATTGTTGAATCAATTAAATCATTAATTGAAGGAAGTTCACCAAGCTATACAAATATATCTTTAATTATTATTAGTGTTGCTATTGCAGTAAAAGTATTTTTAGGAATTTTATTTATTGTTAGATCAAAGAAATATGAATCAGATTTATTGAAGAATTCAGGAAAAGATGCTTTATTTGATGCAATTTTATCTTTATCAACATTAATTGCAGCTATTATTTCTAGATTTGCAGGATTCAATATTGAAGGTTATTTAGGTATTGTTATTGGTTTATTTATTATTAAAAGTGGAATTGAAGCTATTAGTGAATCTTTATCCGAAATTATTGGAGAAAGAGCTGATGAAGAATTAATTAAATCACTAAAAGAATTAATTTTAAGTTTCCCAGAAGTTAAAGGAGTATTTGATTTAATTGTTAATAATTACGGTGTTAATAAAAAAATAGCATCAGTTCATATTGAAATTGATGACAAATTAACAGCTAGAGATATTCAATTTTTAGAAAGAAATATTCAAGGAGCTGTTTATACTAAGTTTGGAATTATTATTACTGTTGGAATTTATGCTAGTAATGATTCAAGTGAATTATCTAAAGAAATTAAAGATTTTTTATTTAATGAAATTAAAAAATATCCAACAATTATTCAATGCCATGGATTTTATGTCGATGAAAAACTTAAGATGATTACTTATGATTTAATTATTAGTTTTGATGAAAAAAATCCTGAAGAAGTATTTAATAATATCTTAAATGCAATGAATGAAAAATTTAGTGATTTTAATATTTATCCAGTTTTAGACACTAATTTTTCAGATTAATAAATTAAAAGCTATAACAAAAAGGCACGATTGTGCCTTTTATTTTTGCTTATTTGAAATAGAAATAGTTGTTATTTTATAATTTGCAAATTCTTTCTTCTTTAATTTCTTTTAATGTTATATTATTGCCGTTCTTGGCTATACCAATTAAACTTCTTAAAGCTTTAATCTTATTTGAATATGGGCATGAAAGTAGAGCAACAATTATTCCTTTTTTAATAACAATGATATCTTCTTTTTTAACGAGATCTAAATATTTGCTTAGATGAGTTCTTAATTCAGTAATCGTAATTGTTATAATTTGTTCCTCGATTTGAAACCTACTATATATTAAATAAAAATAATTTCTAACAAATTTTATTAGGTAAATTAAATAAAAAAATTCACTTTAATTCATTACTGAATAAAGTGAATATTTTTTAAATTTTTTTAACGAATTTAAGTTAAAACCTCGTAAAACTCAATTATTTTTCTAAAATTTCGTTTCTAATTTTATTAGCAACTTCATATAAAATTTTTGCTGCTATTAAGTAATGTTCTTCATCAGTTGGGAAGAATCTAACAAAGTTATCAACTTCTAATGTAACATCACCTTTATAATTAATTTCTTTTAATGATTTAATAATTGGATCAAAAGGAATTTTGCTTGAATAAGGAATCATGTGATCATCATGAACACAATCATTATCATGAACATGTAAAGCTTGTACATAACTTCCAAGAGTTTTAATGATTGCAGGAGCATTAGTACCTGGCATCATTTCAGCATGACCTAAATCAACACAAGCAACAAACCATGGTGAATTTAAAAGTTCCATATGTTTTAAAAAGTTTTCTGGATAAGAACAAGCAGCTTCGCAACATCTTGGTTCGCCTTGTTTCCAGTTCCACATATTTTCTACACCAATTCTAATATTAAATTTTTCACAATATGGTTCTAAGAGTTTATAAAATTTTAAATTTTGTTCTGGAGTTGCATTATTTTCTGGGTGAACAACAATAATTTTTGCACCTAAAATTGAAGCAATTTCCATTGTTTTAATAGTTTGTGCAACTTTCTCTTTAGTTAACTCTTCATTATTTAAGAAGAAGCTAGGAAAAATTGAATGTGCTTGATTACATTTTAAACCAATTGAATCAGCATATTTTCTTAATTCAATAGCTTTTTCTTTGTAATCATCAACAAAAGCAAAGTTAATAGTTTTGTTGAATTCATCGCCCATATTAAACATTGAATAATCATAAGCATCAAATCCAGCAGCTTTAATAATATCAAGTATTTTGTGTATGTCTTTTAATTTTTTAAAAGGATTAGTATGACATGAAACTAACATAATATTTATCTCCTAAAGTATTTTTAATTATATCAAAAACAAACTATAATATTAAATGTTATGATTAAAATTACTAAAAAAAGTTCAGTAATATTGCTTGTATTAATTTGCGGCTTCGTATACTTTACAGCATACTTTACAAGAAAAAGTTTAGCTATAACGAGTGCAAACATTATAGAAACAACAAATTTAACTAAAAATGATTTAGGATTAGCATTTACTGGCTTATTTATATCATATGGAGTAATGCAGATATTTAGTGGGATCATATCTGATAAAACAAATCCTAAATATTTAATATTTATTGCTTTACTTGTAAGTTCATTTTTAAATTTAGGAATTTATTTTACAACTAACACATATATTATTTTTGCTTTGTGGATATTAAATGGAGTAGCTCAAGCTTTTATTTGGCCTCCAATGGTTAGATTTGTAGCTTATTATTTAGAAGATAATAACTATAATTCAGGTATTGGAGTAGTAACAAGTAGTGGTTATTTAGGACAATGTATTTTATGTGTAATTAGTGCTTTATTTTGTAAGTATGTAGGTTATAAATATTTATTTATTTTCTCTTTTGCTTTTGGTGTTTTTGTTAGTGTTTTATGGTTATTTTATACATTAAAATTTGAATATGAATTACCTTTAAAAAGAGATAAAAATAATGAAGAAAAATTAGTAGTAAATACTGAAAACCTTGCAAAACCCCACTTATTTTTTAGTATTATCTTTATTTTTATGTTAATTTCAGTTGTTATGCAAGGTGCTTTAAGAGATGGAATTGAAAGTTGGACTCCAACTTATATTAGTACAAGTTTTTCTTTAGATTCATCAACTGCAATTATGGCTTCAATGATACTTCCATTATTAAGCTTTTTAGCAGTTCAAACAATGACAATTTTATATAAAACTAAAGTTAAACATCCTTTAAAACTTGCAATAATTACATTATTTATGACTTTAGGGTTCTTAGTTTTATTATCTATATTTAATAAATTTAATAATGCAATAATTGTTATTATTTTATTATCACTTGCATATGGATCAATAGCTGGAACTAACCACGTATTTTCTTCATTTATGCCTTTATATTTTAAAGATACAGGAAAAATTTCAACAGTAGCAGGAGTACTAAATGCTACAGTTTACGGTGGAAGCGCACTTTCTGGATATGGATTTGCTTTAATTACAACTAAATATGGTTGGGATATTGGAATTTATATTTGGATAGCTTGTGCAATAATTGGTGTTTCATGTATATTCTTAATATATAAGAAATGGAGTGAAACATATTTACTTAAGGTAAGCAAATAATTATTTTGTTAAAAACATTAAATTTTTTAAATATTTTTAAGGTTTAAAAATAGAGTGTGATATTGTGTTTTTAATAAAGGAGGCAATATGGAACTTAGATTATGTGCATTTGCTGATGAAGCTAGTAGTGACTTATTTGAACAAATAAGAATATTAAAAGAAAATAATATTTTTATGCTTGAACTTAGAAGTATTTATGGGAAAAATGTTTTTGATTTTACTAAAGAAGAAGCACTTAAATATTCTAAAATTTTAAAAGAAAATGGCATTAAAGTTTGGTCTATTGGATCACCAATTGGAAAAGTTAAAATTAGTACTGATTTTGACAAATACCTTGCAAAAGTCCACTCTTTTTTTGAAATTTGCAATATTTTTGAATGTAAAAGAGTAAGAATGTTTAGCTTTTTTGAAGCATTTAATGATGAAGAAAAAGTTTTTAAATATCTTAATTTATTAGTTGAAGAAGCTTATAAATTTGGTATTACTTTGTGTCATGAAAACGAAAAAGATGTTTATGGGGATAATGTTTCTAGAGTATTAAAAATTAAAGAAAATGTACCAGGTTTAAAGTTTATTTTTGATCCAGCAAATTATATTCAAGTTGGTCAAAATATTGATGAAGCAATTGGAAAATGTTTATCATTTACATCATATTTTCATATTAAAGATTGCTTAAAATCTGGAGAAGTTGTACCAAGTGGTTTAGGTGATGCAAATATCAAAAAGATGTTATCTTTGATTGATTTTGATACAACTTTAACTTTAGAACCACACCTAAAAATTTTTGATGCTTATTTCAAAATTGATAATTCTGAACTTAAAAATAAGTATGTATATAAAGATAATGAAACCGCTTTTAAAGAAGCTTGTGCACATTTAAAAAAGTTACTTTTAGAGCTTAACTTTAAAGAAACAAATGGAGGTTTTACAAAATGAGTAAAGTAGTTAGATATGGATTAATTGGAGCTGGAAACCAAGGCACATATTACACAAAAGATATTATTAATAATGGGGTTGTTAAAAATGCAAAAATCACTGCAGTTTGTGACAATAACCCTGCAAAACTCAAACGAATTTCAGAAATTTTAAATAATGATGAGATAAAATATTTTGAAAATTATATTGATTTATTAGACTCAAATTTAGTAGATGCAATATTAATTGAAACACCTCATTATTTTCATCCAGAAATAGCAATTGAAGCACTTAAAAGAAATATTCATGTTTTATGTGATAAACCTGCTGGAGTTACAAGTTTAGAAGTTAGAAAAATGAATGAAGAATCTTTAAAACATAATTGTTTATTTACAATGATGTTTAATCAAAGAACTAATTCCTTATATAAAAAGGCAAAAGAATTAGTTGAAGAAGGAAAACTTGGAAAACTTCAAAGAGTTACTTGGATTATTACAGATTGGTTTAGAACAGAAAAATATTATAAAAGTGGAGATTGGAGAGCTACTTGGGATAAAGAAGGTGGTGGAGTTTTAATTAATCAATGTCCACATCAACTTGATTTATTACTTTGGATTGTTAATAAAAATGTAAAAAGTGTTAGATCTTTTAATGAATACGGAAAATTCCACAATATTGAAGTTGAAGATGAATCAACATCAATAATTGAATTCGAAGATGGAGTTACTGGAGTTTTTGTTACTTCTACTGGTGAATTCCCTGGAACAAACCGTTTAGAAATTAGTGGAACAAAAGGAAAAATATTAATTGATTCTAATTTAGATTCAAAAATATATTTATTTGAAAATGAACAAGATTCACTTGAATATTCAAAAGTAACAGATGAAGCCTTTCCTAAACTAAAAATTAATAAACAAATTGTTGAAACTGATGGAACTAACCCTCAACATAAAGAAATTATTCGTAATTTCACTGAAGCAATCTTAGGAAACGAAAAATTGTATGTTGATGGAAAAGAAGGAATTAAACAGGTTGAATTAATGAATGCAATGGAACTTTCTGGTTGGAAAGGTGGAGAAAAAGTAACTCTTCCTTTAAATGAAGTTTATTATACAAAGCAATTAATTTTACATAGACTCTCTTCTAAAGATAAAAAATCAAATAATGAAGTTTTAGATGATCTTTCAAAATCATTTGGAACTTATTAACTATAATTTTATATAAAAATAACTTTAAATATTTTTCCTTTATATATAGAAGAAAACATGCGATTAATCGGCATTAATTTTTAATGAATTTTAATTTTAAAGTAATTTTTATTCTTTAATTTGAAAATCTATGTTCTATAATAAAAAATAAAGAGAGGTAAATTGTATGAAAATGAAAAAAATATTTATCCTTGGTTTAAGTGTTTTTGCATGCTTAGGTTTAGGTGCATGTAAATCAAATTCAAACAATAACCAAGAAAATAATCAACAACAAGTTGAAGACTTTGGAACTTTAACTATTGCTGATATTACAGTTAAAGTAGGAAAAAGAGCTGAAATTGAAACAGTATTCTCAAATCCAAAAAAACAAGAAGCTTTAACTTACACATTTGAAGGAAAAAATATCCATATCAGCGAAGATAATCAATATGTAGTTGGTGATGTTGCTGGAACTGAAACTGTAGTTACTGCAAAAAGTGAGCACTTTGAAACTACATTTAAAGTAACTGTTCCTCAAGATTACGGAACATTAAAAATTGCTGATGTTAGAACATATTTAAAATATAACGGAAGAGCTCCAAAATTAGAGTTCTCAAAACCAGAATTTGCTGAAGAATTAACTTATACAATTGCAGATCCTACAATTGTTAAATATGAAAATGGATTATTTGTACCACTTTCAGTTGGTTCAACAGAAGTTCAAGCAACTAGTGAACATTTCAGTGCTAAATTTAAAGTTTATGCAGCAAATTATGATTATGAAAATAGAGTAAGTGCTTATGAAACTGCATGGCAAGAAACAGAATATAAAGGACAAACTGTTTTTGCTGGTGATTCATTCTTTGATAAACAATTCTGGGGCACATTCTATAACGATTTTGCTAAGAAAGATGTTTTACAACATGGAATTAGTGCAACAACTGTTACTGATTGGAGATTATTCTCAGAAAGAATCGTTTATCCTCAAGCACCTAAAAATTTAGTTTTACACGTTGGAACTAATGATATGTTTGATGATGGATTATCAAATACAGCTTTACTTGATAATTTAAAAGCTTACTTTGAAGAAATCCATACAGTTATTCCTGAAACTAAAGTTTATTGGTTTACAATTGAACCAAGAACTTATGCTTTAGCTGGAAAACAAAATTCTGCTCAAAAAGAATATATTGATGTAGTTAATAATGGAATTATGGAATTTGCAGAAGATAAAGATTATTTAACTGTATTAGATAGTGCTTCCAAATTCTATAATACAGACGGTATTGTTCAAGCTTCAATGTTTAAAGATGGAGTCCATCCACAAAATGAATTGTATCTCTCAATTTATAAAAAGATGCTTCTTGATGCAGGATTAGTACTTGATGAAGGAAGAAATTTAACTCGTGATATTAAAAACATCACAAGAACTATCGGTGATTCTGTCGGAAGTTCACCAACTGTTGAATATTATGGCGCTTCACTTACTAAAAACTTCTCATTAAAAGGAACAATTAAGATGGAAGCTGCTACAACAGAAGTTCCAAACGTTGGAAATAACCCACACATTGAATTTAGATTTACTGAAGGAATGGATCATAGATTCTTATTATGGGACGCAGCAAATGCTGGAAAATTTATCTCAAGATGGGCATATAATGGTTATCCAAACCCAACATCAACTAGACATAGCTGGCAATATACAAATGGATTAGAAATTACATTTGAAGTAGTTGCTACTGAAAAAGATGCATTCCTTTATATCAATAATACTTTAGAAACAGTATTTGGTAACTTCACTTGGGAAACATTCCATTTAGGTAGTGAAAAAATTAATCTTCAATTTATCAATATGTCAGCTGTTACTAAAGAAGATGATCCAACTGAATGGGCAAAAGTTGAAGAAAGAGCAGAAGTTAAAAAATATACTGCTTTAACTGCAGCTAAAGCATATTGCGATTATGAATAAAAGTTTTAAATTTTTATTAACAGTTTTAAGTATAGGAGCTCTCTTAGGATGTTCTAAAAAAGAGAGCTCCTCTCCAACTAATAATACTGATAAAGAAGTAGATTATGGAGAGGTTTATTTTAGTGATGTAACTCTTTATAACTATTTTGATAGTGTTCAACTTGCACCTGTTTTTACTAATCCAGAAGCATGTAAAAATGAACATTTTGAATATACAATTTCAAATGAAGATGCAGTTTATTTAGACGATGGAGATATTTTATATCGTCAAGATAACTGTAGATTAAATGAAGTAAAAGCTAAAAGTGAACACTTTGAAAAAACATTTTTTGTAAATTCAATCGAAAACATGGAAAATGCTGACTTTTTATCAAAAGGTCGTAGAAACATGTTTGATGAATCTAAAATGAGAAAAGGATCTACCTTATTTTTAGGTGATTCTTTCTTTGAATTTTGGAAAGCAAAAATTGGAATTCAAAGAAGTTTTAATGATGAATTTGGTGCTTATAACGTTTATAACATTGGAATAAGTGCTACCCAAACTAAACACTGGAGAGCTTATGCTGAAAAAGTTATAGCTGATTATGAACCAAAAAATATCGTTATCAATATTGGAATTAATGACATTGATGATGCTAATTTGATCGGTAAAATGGCAGGAATTAATGTTGTAAGTTTTATTAATGATTTACATATTAGACTTCCTGAAACAAAAATCTATTGGTTTACATTGACTAGATGTAGCGGAGGATTTGCTACAAAATGGCCTCAATACATTGTTGCTAATGATTTTGTTAAAGAATATAGCGAAAAAGTTTCATATCTTGAAGTTTTAGATGTAATGAGTTTATATGGTGATGATTATGCATCTTACGAACAAGATGGCTTACATCCTAACCAAGCTGGATATGATTTATTTAAACAATTAATCGAAGAAAACGTCGAATTAGAAAAAATTTAGTAATGTTTTACATTAATTTCGCATTACATTAATTTTAATGTTAAAAACTCACTTTAAAAGTGATTAAAATTATATTATCTACAAGTATTTTGTATAAGGAGGAAACTTGATGAAAAACAAATTACATGTACTTTTACTTTCATCAGCATTAGTTCTTTCTCTTGGAATGGCCGCTGGTTGTAAAAAGGCTGAAGATAAACCTTCAGAAAACCCACCAGTTGAAGTTCAAAAGAACATTGCTAAAGTTGCAATTACTTCAGAAGACGTTGATGTAATTGAAGAAAAACCTGTTGTATTAGACAACCAATCAGTTGTTCTCAAGGCTAAAGTTACTGCAATTGATGAAACTAAAGATTATAGCAAAAAAGTTACTTGGGCTAGTAGTGATGAAACTGTAGCTACTGTTAAAAATGGTACTGTATCAATCTTATCCGTCAGTGAAACTAAAGAAGTTACAATTACTGCAACTTCAGAAGAAGATACAGAAAAGAAAGCTTCAATTACATTAGAAGTAGTTCATAGTCCAGTAGATTTTGAAAAATCAGCTCCATATGGTGGAATTGATAGTTCAATGTTCGTTGATGATGGAATCTTAACTGTTGAAGATTCTAGTTCATACCCACACTTAGTTTCAGCTGATGCAAAAGGAACAAAATTCTATTTTGAAGCTGAAATTAAAGCTACAGCATTTGCTGATGATGAAAACTGGGCAAAATTCGGTTTAATCGTTACTAATAATGAAACTGGTTTATGGACTGGTGATGATGCATCTGCTGATATTAAATCATTATTCTTCTATTGCGATGCAAATAGAAACAACATTGCTTCAGGTTGGACACAATTCAATACTGTTGCTAACAATGACACTTTCAAAGGTTGGGAATGGTCAAGAACATTAGGCGGAAAAGCTGTTGCTGAAAAACCAGTTAAAGTTGGCGAATTTGTTAAGATGGGTATCTTAAGAAATGGTACTCAATATATTTACTACTTAGAAAAAGAAGGAGTTATGACTCCAGTTGCTAACGTAGAATATCCAGATATCGCTGCTGATGAAACAGCTTATGTCATGGTAGCAGGATTTAAGACTGCTATGGAAGTCAAAGGATTCAATAGTGCTGTTGGTGATGCAGTTGATTCAAAATTTGAAACTCCAACAAGTATTGAAATTACTTCACCTGCTCAAGAATTATATCTTGGTGATACTTATCAATTAGGATATAAGTTAGATACATTCGCATATGACAGATCACTTGTCACATTCGAATCAAGCAATGAAGAAGTTGCTACTGTTGATGAAAAAGGTTTAGTTACTGCTAAAGATGTCGCAGGATCAACTACACTTACTGTTAGATACGGTGAATTAAGTGCTTCAGTAGAATTTACTGTCACTGATGATCCAGCTGCTAAAGTTGTCTTAGATGGTAAGATGGATGATAAAGTTTGGGAAAAAGCCAAATTAAAAGATCCAGTTCAAATTAAATGGACAGATAAGAGCTATGTTAATTTCTATGGTTCAAGAAACAAAAAAGGATTATATGTCTATGCTGACTATAATATGGAAACAGTTAAAGGACCACACGATAATAACTGGTGGGAAAACGATAACTTCGAATTCCATATTAAAAATGAAAAATTAGTTAACGTTGATGGAACTAGAGATAGTAATGGTGGTCAATTCTGGGCATGTACTGGAAAACCAGGAAATAACTGTGATGCATCAAGCTTCATTACATCAATGATTCAACAAGAAGATGGAACATACCATGCAGACTTCGAATTATTCATTTCTTATGAAAAATTAGGTGGTGATATCGATACTGTTTATGCAGTAGAATTTGGATCAAACCCAGCCGCTGGTTGGAAGACTGTAAGCTTCTGGGGTGCTTCAAATATTGATACATATGCTAAATTCGGTACTGAAGGATTTAACTTTGATCATGTTGATACTGAAGAAGAAAAACAAATTAAAGCAGTTGAAGCTACTGAAAACTTATTAACTGAAAATATGATAGTTGATAACTATAATGCTGCTGGTTGGAATAATGCTGAACTCGAAAAATACCCATTAACTAATTTAACAGGCAATTATCTTGCTCAAATTACTTATGATATGGAAAGTAATCTTGATGTTAATGCAGAAGATAAAGGTGGACAAGTTTGGAAACATGTATTACCAATCGTTAGAAATAGCGATGGTGACTGCTGGGTCATGAGACTTGACTGGTGGGGCTGGAATGATGATGTTAATGGTGATGGCATGAGCGTTACAAAGATTCCAGGTAATGTTGATGGCAGTGCTGCTATTGATAGAACTGCAGGATGGTGTGATTTCAATACTGAAATTCTTAAAGTTCTTCAAAAATCAACTATTAAAGCTACTTATTTCAAAGTCGGAAGTAGAATGGATATTAGATTTGATATCGTAGCTACTAACCTTGATAACAAAGCATTTGTCTATAGAACTTGGGCAACTCAATTACAAGATGATCCAGAAAAAGCATTAAATCTTGGATTAACTGCTGAATTTGCAAAAGCAACTATTACATCAGCTAAATTCTTAGCTTTAGAAGATTAATAGTAAATTATAAGGCAATATAAAGTACGGCTCCGGCCGTACTTTTTATTCCTTTAAAAAATACGTTAAATCAACAAAACATTAAAATTAATGTTTCTATTTATCGTTTAAATTCATTATTATATTGATATAAGAAATTCAAAAGGAGTTTTTATTATGAAAGCTAAAAAATTATTTATATTAAGTACAGCCGCTTTATTACTTGCTGGTGCTTTTTCATTAAGTTCATGTAAAAAATCAACACCTACAGAAGAAACACCTGTTACTCCAGGTGATCCAGGTACAGAAGAACCAGGACAAACTGAATCTAAAATTAAATCATTAACTGCTAAAAGTGAAGTAGTTGAAATGAAAGAAGATGAATCAGTAAGTGCTGCAAACTTATACGAATTAAAAGGTAACAAATTAACTGCAAAAGATAAGAAAGTTACTATTACTTCAGAAGATGAAACAGTTGTAGCAGTCGAAGGAACTAGCTTAACTGCATTAAAAGTTGGTGAATCAAAAATTACTGTAGTTTCAAAAGCTGATGAAACAAAATCATGTAGCTTCAAAGTAGTTGTTACTGCATCATTCTTTGATAGAAAGATTAGTTCAGTTGTATCATCAGATGATGATTTCGAACATGAAACTGATGAAGAAAATCCATATGTTAGAACAAGTGGTTCTATGACAATGGATTTATATGTTAAATCAGCAGATGTTACAAAAGCATATATTGAAACTAAAGTTGAATGGCATTCAACAAGTGCTAGTGAAGATTATCCAAAAATGGGTATTACCTTCTCAACAGAAAGCAATAAAGTAGTTGAAGATCAAATGACTCAAAATAAAGTCGTATACTTCTTTAACCCAGAAAGAGCACATGAAAATGGTGATGCAGCTACATTTACTAGATTCGGTGTTTGTGAAATTCAAAACGGTGGTAACTGGGCATGGAATGCTGGAGTTACAAATGAACAAGCTAGACACTGTGATGGCGCTTATTCATTAGCTGAAGGTGTTGGACAAAATAATGGTTCATTCACTATGGGAATGATTAGAGATGGTCTTGAATTCCACTGCTTCGTTAATGGAAATTATGTATTCTCATTTGAAGCATTACATGATTTATTCTCAACAAGTGTTGAAACTAGTGGTGATGCATTAAGTAGATTTGGTTTCTTTGAATTTAATAGTGATGTTACATTTAGTAATTATTCATTCACTGTTGATCCAACAGAAGTTGATCAAAAGATTGCAACTATAACAACTAAAAATTCAATCGGTGATCCAGGTAGCTCAGCTGCTATTAAATGGGCTCAAGATTAATTTTTAAAAAATAAAACAACCTTAAAGGGAAAAGGAAGAGAAATCTTCCTTTTTCTTTTTGATTTTTTAAAAAATAATTGAGATTTGCAAGGTTTATTTTAAAAAAATTGTATTTTAAATAACAAATAACTATAATATTCTTATGACTAAAAAAGAGCAACAATTTGAACTTATTCAAAGAAGTAGCCCAGCTAAACCATTAGCTAGATTTTTATCTTATTTACTTGAATTTGTAATGCTTTTTGTAGTTTCTTATGCTTTATTTTATGGAAGCTTTAGAATCTCAGTAAATTCAAATAAATATAAAGAAAATGAACAAATAGTTAAAGTTGAAACAGATTATTATAATGAACTTATTTCTAAAACTCATTTAGTTTATTTTTTAGAAGATGGTGAAGGAAATAAAGATAGATATTTAGATAATGGACCATTCTGTTTTTATAACATTTCTAGATTATTACTTTTCTCAAACTCACATGATTTAAGTGGAGTAGGATGGTATGATGAAATGCGTCTTACTGAACAAGGTAAATCATTTAATGCTGATATTGTTGAAGAATTTAGATCAATAGCAAAAGAAAAAGGTTATAAAGAAGAACAAATTACAAAAGAATCTTCATATGTTAATGATGATATTGCTTATTTTTATACAGAATACGTTAAAAATAATAACGAGGATAACGATATATTAGATCCTAGATCTCACACATATGAAGAATATTATTTAAATGAACTTGATAGTAAAATTGACTATTTTGGTTATAATTCTTATTTTGCAAAAAGTAGTGATGAATCATTATTTCCATATGTTATTGAAAAAAGTGTAGCAAAAACTATATTTAAATCTTATAAAAATATAGGAACAAATGTGATAAATTCAGATGAATATGACTCACTTGTTAATTTATATAATAAGCTTCAAGAAGAGGCTGAAGAATTAGTTTTAAAATCAAAAAAATATTATAGTGAACATTACACTAAATATATTTCTAGCTACAATAGTTTAGGAAAAACTTTAGATTTTGACATATTTATTGGATTTGTTATTGGATTTATTTTATTAACTGTTATTCCTTTAGTTATATTTAATAATGGAATTAATTTTTCTAGAAAAATAATAAGACTAGCAGTAATTAGAAATGATCAAGAAAAACCTCGAATTTATCAAACTATTTTAAGATGTTTATTTGAAGGAATTTTCCTTTTCCCAATTACATTCTTATTTACTTTACTTCCACCATTTAATGCAAATAGTGCACCATTTGGAATTACTTTATTTTCAATTGGATCATTAAATATTAATTTAATTATTATTTATATTTTTATTGCAGTATTAGGTGTAATTAATTTTGTTCCTTGCTTGTTTACTCATTTTAAAACAACACTTGTTGACATTATTTTAAAAACTGGAGTAAGAGATTTAAAACATATTGATGAATATGATTTTGATGAAAAAGCAGAAGGTGCATTATAAAAAAATAAAAAATAGTTAAGAATAAGGGGCTTTTAGCTCCTTTTTATTTGTTTTATTTTTATAAAAAATAAGTTTTTATAATTTAATTGACATTAATAACTTTAAAGAAAATACATTAATTTGATAGTTTACATTAATTTTAATGGTTAATTACTACTATGTAGTAATATATAATTTAAGTAGCTTTTTTAAAAGTTATTTTTATATGGAGGAATATTATGAAAAGTAGAAAAAATGCTCTCATCTTAGCATTATCTTGTTTCGCTTTAATCGGCCTTGCTGGTTGTGGAGGCGGCGGTGATGATGGTCCACAAGAACCACCAGAACCACAATTCGAAGTCGATGAAGATATTGAATTTGATGAAGATGGTAGAGGTTATTTTGATAATGTAGAAATTAACCTTTGGGCAGTTGGTGGTGACCCAGATGCATCCACTATGGATAGACTTATTGCTAACTTCAATAAGAAATATGCTGGTGAAATCATGGTCAAATGCACCCACGTTAATGAAGAAAACTATTACACTCAATTAGACACTACATGGAGAACTGATCCTGATGAATTACCAGATTTCTTATGGGTACACAATACAAAAATCAGTCTTTATGCAGGAAAAACTAAACAATATTTATTACCACTTACAGATTCATTATTAGAACAAGCTCATTCAAAATTTGATTTTACTACAGCTTATGAAAATATTGATAGAACTAATATTTTAAATGGAACTAGATATGGTATCCCAATCGATTCACATGGTTTCTTAACTTATATTAGACAAGATATCATCAAGAAAAATGAATTAGGTTTTGATAATAATACTAGATTTATTCCACATAGCAAAACTGAATATCAAGGTTTATTAAAAGGTTTAAAAGATAAAGCTCAAGCAGGAACTTTATTAACTAGAACTATTAATAAAGGTCAAGACCACGCTTGGAGAACAGCTGGTACATCATTTGGTTCATCATTTGTTCAATCAAGTGATCCAGATGGATTAAGTGCTTTATATGCAAATGGTGGAAGATTAATGGATGAAGCTCAAGAAAGAATTACATTCCAAGAAAATAGTGGTTTTGTTAACTATGTTGTAGATGAAGTTAATAACTTCAACGCAGGAAGAATTATTGATGGAACTAACACCGCCTTATTTGGTACTGGAGATACAGTTATGTTCTCAGAAGGACCATGGTGGTCAGCAAGTAACTATGAACCAAACTTCAATAATACTGAACTTAGATCAGCTAATGAAGGTTTACATATTACTCAAGAAGAAGCAAATGATCCAGTTTATTCAAGACCATTAACTGCTTCACACCCAATCGGTTGGTGGACTAATCCTGAAAATGAAGGTTTAGAAACTGCTCATTCATGGTATGGTTTAGGTCACTCAATCGCTTTAATTAACAAATCAAAAGTAAAATTATCAATGGTAGCTGCTGTTTTAGAATATGCTAAATGGTTTGCTCTTGAACAAACTAATGGTGAATATAACTTAGCTACTTGGGCAACTTCAGGACACGTTCCAGCTTGGAAAGAAGTCTATGAATCAGAAAGCTATAAAAAAGTTGAAGCTGCTAGTGCAACTTTAAGAGGTATTGGAAATCCAGAAGATATTATTGGTGGAGAACCATTAACTTATCAAGATACTGTATTTAATGGATTCCAAAGTGTTATCCTTTCAGTTCAAAGCGCAATGCTTGGTGATGGATGTACAGAAGCAAAAGCTAGAGAACTCATCAACACTGGTGCTGAAGGATTACAACTCGCAATTGATCAATTAAAATTCTTAGAAGATTAATTTTCTCTTTAATTTCTAATTTTATAAAGGATGTATAGTTAATAATGAGTACTGAATTAACATTACAAGAATTTTATAGAAGAAGAGAAAGAACAGTTGGCGGTTTAAAAAAATATGGATTGGCGCTATTATTTTTAGCGCCTTTCCTTATTGGATTTATAGTATTTTTCATTTATCCATTATTTTATGGTATCTACATCTCATTTACTAACTTTAACCTTAGTAAACCAGGTGAGACTAAAATGGTTGGATTCCAATGGTATGCTATATTATTTAATAGAAATTATGTTATAAAAGGAACAAAATTCTCACCATTTTTTGATTCATATTGGAAAGCATTTATACACACTATAATTTTCGTTGTTATTATGGTTCCAATCGCAATTATTGTTCCTTTAGCATTAGCTATTTTAATTAACTTAAAACCTCCAGGATATAAGATTTTTAGATGTTTAGTCTATATGCCTGCTATTGTTCCACTTGCATGTTCGGGTGCAATATTTGTTATGTTATTTAACCCGGCAGCGGCATCAGGAATTTTGGCAACATTATTCCCTGGTTCTTTCTTTGATAATATTAAATTCTTCCAGGATTCTGTCTGGTTTTCATTTAAAGTAGGTCCTATTAATGTACCTATCGTTTATGCTTGGATCCCTATATTCTTTATGTGTTTCTGGGGAGGCTGGGGAGGCAACTTCATTATCTTTAGTGCAGGACTTGAAAACGTTCCTAAATCATTATATGAAGCAAGTAGCGTTGATGGATGTAATAGATGGAACAAAATATTACACGTCACACTTCCTAACATTAAAGGTCAATTAGTCCTTTGTACATTTACAACAATTATTGGTTATATGGGACTTTATGGTCAAAACTACACTCTTATTGGTGGTGGGCCATATATGGATAAATTATTAATTAGTGCCCCAGCATATGGTGAAACATCAACATTAATTTATTTTATTCAAGCAATCGTTGATGGTAGTAATACAACAATGCAAGCTAAATTCTATGGTTTAGCAAGTGCTGCAAGTATTATCTATGCCATCTTAGTTGGTATCTTAACTGGTATTCAACAATTCTTATCCAGAGATAAAAAATCTGGAACAATAATTTCTGAGAGGTATTCAAAATGGATCAGAGTAGTACAGTAAAATTACATGAGCTTCGTTTACCTTCAAGAAACGCAAAAAAACAAAGAACAATGATTAGTTTTCCAGTTGGAAAATTAGTTTCGTTTATTATACTTACAGTTTTCTGTATCATTTGGATTTCACCATTTATCTTCTTATTTACAGTAAGTTTAAGAAACCAAACTGATGCAATGCTATATCCTAAAGAAATTCTTTATCCTCATAGTGGATATAGTTTTGAAAGCTATGAAATTATTTTACTTGGTAAATATCCTGAAACTAGTGAACAACACATTACTACAGGTGTTACTTGGAGAGATTTAGTACCTTGGATTTTAAATTCATGCGGCGTCGCAATTGGTGGAACTATTATTCACGTTTTAGTTGCTGCTTTTGCTGCCTATGCATTTACTTTCTTAGATTTCAAATATAGAAATGTTTTATTTACTTTCTTAATCTTTACAATGGTTATTCCTGGTGCAGCAACTACACTTGGTAATCAAACTACAATATTTGGACTTAAATGGAATAAAGTGCCATTAGTTGGTCTTATTTTACCTGGTATTGGTGGAGTTTATGGAATGTATTTAATTAAAACATTCTTCTCTGGAATTCCAAAAGACCTCATTGAATCTGCAAAAATGGATGGTTATAGTGATTTTAAAATCTTCTTTAAAATCGTATTACCACTTGGAAAAACTGTCTTGCTCGTTCAAGGATTATTTGGATTTATGGGTGGCTGGAATGATCTTATTTGGCCACAAATGCTTTATGGAGCAGACGTTAAAAGAAAAGACCTCTGGACACTTCAAGTTGGTATGGCATACTTGTTAGGTAAATTTAGATCATCAAATACAATTGGTGTTTCTTTAGCCGGTGGTGTCATATGTATTGTTCCTGTCTTAATTGTCTATTTATTCGCAGCTAATAAGATTGTCGAAGGTATGGCAAGTGCAGGTGTTAAACGTTAATTAGGAGAAAATATATGGAAAATGGTTATGCTGATGGCAATCAAGTAGTAAAAAACGCTGCTGAAGCCAATAAAATATTAAAAGAACATAATTATAAAGTCCAAAACGGCGATGTAGACTCATTTGTTAGTTTACAAGGAATTAACAAAGTTTATCCTAACGGAGTACAAGCAGTTTATGATTTTAATTTAGATATTAATAAACATGACTTTATCGTACTTGTTGGTCCATCTGGCTGTGGTAAATCAACTACACTTAGAATGGTCGCAGGACTTGAAGAAATTAGTAGTGGATATTTATATATTGATAAGGTTTTATCTAATTATTTACCATCAAAATCAAGAGACATTTCAATGGTTTTCCAAAGTTATGCCCTTTATCCACAAATGAGCGTTTATGAAAATATCGCTTTCCCATTAAAAATTAGAAAATACACTAAAAGAAAAGTAGGAAAAGAAGCTTTAGGTTATAAATTAGCAATTAAAGCTTTTGAAAATCCTGAACTTTTAGCTAGAGCCATCGTTGAAGGTTTTGATAAAACAGTTAGCTTTGGTAAACCACATGAATATATCTCAACTTTATTAAATATTAGTGATGAAGCATCTAAAGTATTACTTTCTTTAAATATTCCTCATAATTCAATAGAAATCGCTTTAGATTACATCAATGCTAATAAAGAAAACTTTACAGTTGATTTAGATTCAAAATTAAGTGTAGAAGAACAAAAATTAACAGCTGCTGGATATGAATTTAATGAAAATTATGAATTATCATTAAATGGAGAACCAGTATTTGTTAATGAACGTTTAAGTAAAGAAGAAATTAGAAGAAAAGTCTTTGATGCAGCACGTATCTTAGACCTTGGACCATATCTTGATAGACTTCCAAAAGAATTATCAGGTGGTCAAATGCAAAGAGTTGCTTTAGGTAGAGCTATTGTTAGAAACGCAAAAGTCTTCTTAATGGATGAACCTTTAAGTAACCTTGATGCTAAATTAAGAGTTTTAATGAGATCAGAAATTGTTAGAATTCACGAACACATCGGTGCAACTACAATTTATGTTACTCACGACCAAACTGAAGCTATGACTATGGCTACTAGAATCGTAGTTATGTCAAAAGGTTGGGTCCAACAAGTTGGAACTCCACATGAAGTTTATAGTGACCCAGCTAACTTATTCGTTGCTACATTTATTGGTTCACCTGCAATGAATATCTTTGATGGAACTTTAGATAAAAATGAAGTTACATTAAGTGATGGATTTAGTGTTGATTTACCAAAAGACTTCAAAGAAAAAGATAAAGCTTTCTATGAAAGAAAAGTAGAAGAAACAACTAGATTAATTAATCTTTTAGATAATGAAAGAGAGTTCCAAGCAATTAGAGTTTTTGAACCTCTTTATAAAGCTTTAAAAGCTAATAGAGTTGAAGTTAGTAAATTAGGTGCTGAAATTGCAAAATCAGAATTTGAAAGATTACATCATTTAGTATCATCTTTAGAAGTTGAAATTTATGCTTATTTAGATGGAGCAGAAATTGCTAATAAACATGAATTCAAACAATTAATTAAAACTAAGATTGCTGAATTAAATTCATTAATTAAAGCTAGAGTTTTAGAAGCAGTTGAAACTAAACTTGATGAAATTAATGAACTTGTTATTCCTTATGTTGGAGAAGAATTTGTTTCATCAACTAAAGCTCAACTTGTTGAAGAATTTAATAAAGCAGTAGCAAATGAAGAATTTGACTTAGATGTTTCAAAAGAAAATTATGTTGAAGCTCAACTTGATAGATTAATTGCTTTATTTGAAGATCACAAAAAAGAAAATAAAGAAGAAATTATCGCAAGTTTAAAAGAAGTTAAAGAAGCTTTAGGAACTGAAACTTTGCTTCCTTCACTTGAATTAGCTCATGAAACATTAAATAACATTTTAACTATTACTGAAGCAGATTTAAGTAAGATTTACAGTGCTCAATCATATATTGAAGGAGATGTTAAATCACAAGCTGTTATGACTTTTGGTAAGAAAACAAAAGTTGGTAAAAAAGTTAAAAAAGTTAAAAAACATAAAGCTATTGATCCTCGTGAAACTAAGATTTTACTTGAAGGAATGCTTAAGAGTTATGAAGAAGCTCTTAAAGGTCCACATACTGTTAAAGTTGGTATTAGACCAGAACATATTCACCTTGATAGCGAATATACAAAACCTTCAAAGAGTAAACCATTCGTAATTACACCTAACGTTGTTGAACTTTTAGGTGGTGAATTACTTATTCACGCTGAATACAATAATATTGATTTAATCGCTAAAATACCTGCAACTACTATTGTTAAATCCCATGAAGAAGTTAAGCTCGTATTAAATAAAGAAAGCGTTTTAATCTTTGACCCAATTTCAGGAGAAAGAATTAAATAATTATGCCTTTAAAAGTAAAAGTTAAACCATATAATAACTCATTTACTAAAGAATTTATCGATAGTGAATGTGGTTCAGCTGATCCTTTTCTAATAAAGGTTAATGGTTTTTATTATTTAACTTTTACTGCACCAAGTGGCTTAATGCTTTATAAATCTTTTGATTTATTACATTTTGAAAAAGTAAATGGAACAGGAAAAATCAGCGAAAACGCTGATTTTCCTGCCCATGGGTATGCTCCAGAAATTAATTATATTAATGGGAAATTTTATTTAGTTTGTTCACCTAGTGGAAATGGTCATTATTTATTTACTTCAGATAATATTGAAGGACCATTTAAACTCGTAAGTGAAAATTTTCATGAGATGATCGATGGATCAATATTTGTCGATTCTGATGAAAAAGTTTATTTTACTAGAGCTAGTGAAACAGGAATTACAATTAAAGAAGTAGATAGAAATCTTAAAAAAGAAGGGGATTTTGCATACTTTTTAAATGAATTAACCTATAAAGAAGCCAAGGTTGGAAGATGGAATGAAGGACCACATTTATTTAAAAGATATGGTACATATTATCTAACTTTTACTGGAACTCATTTTTTATCTAATGCTTATAGAGTGGAATATTGTAGTGGCAAATCTTTAAAAGAAGAAGATTTGCATTATAAAGATATTATTTTACTTGAAACTTCAAAAGATTTTTATGGACTTGGACATTCAATGAACATTTTAGGTCCAGATTTAGATTCATATTATATTTGCTATCACAACATGACTCCTAGTGGAGTTAGAAATTTTAATATATCAAGGTTATTATTTAATAATTATGGTGAAATGTGGGTTAATGGACCTAAATTAAATAATAATTTAGTAATTTCTAGACCTTACTATGAAGATTTTGGAACTAGCAAAGATTATATTTCTTCTAAAACTACTAAAAATAATAAAGAATTTAGTATTGAATATAACTTTAAAGGAAAAGAAGCAAAATTATTTTTAGAAAAAGTTAATGGAAACTATAAATATTTTAAATTAAGCGAAAACAAATTAAGTTTATTTGATCATAAAGATGGTAAAAACACATTAATTTTTGAAAGATTACTCAATTATAAATATAGATTAGATGTTTTACATAATCTAAGAATTCAATATTCAAAGGGTAAAATGGCTATTTATTTAGATAATGTTGAACTTGAATATGATCTTAAAATTAATTTAAATAAAGGCTATTTTGGTTATTTTAATAATGAACTAGTAAAAGCTTATATTGCCTGTAGCAACTATGCTTTTGGAAGTAGCGATTTAGAAGTAGCTAATTATAAAAAAGCAGTACCTTGTGCTAAAAAACATGTTAATAAATTTATAGTTGAAGAAGATGGAATTTATGATTTAGTTATCGAAAACGCTGCAAAGTCCGCTTATTTTACTTTTATTGATGAAGATGGAACTATTAAAAAAGAAGTTATAACTTTAAAAAATAAAAATAAATTAACTACAGTTAAATCCTTTAATCTTAAAAAAGGATTATTTGAATTAGTTACTTTAAAAACTAAAAATGTTAAATCAATTAGCTTACTTAAAAGAGATTTTAACGGAAAAGATTTAAAATTAAATGTTAAAGATTTATCTTCTTTAAGCGAATTTGATGTATTACATCGTTATAATTTAGCTAATATTGGAATTCATTTTGAAAATGATAGAAATGCAATTTTAACTAAAGAAGAATATTTTAATTATGAAGTTAGTACTGATGTTAAACTTTTTGGAAAAGCTATAGAAGATATTGATTTTGTAGGTTTAATTGCAAGTATTAAACATTATGGAAAAGATAATCAATTTGAAGGACCATATTCAATGATTGGTATTCAATTTGTATTAAATTCTGAACATGTATTTATTAATTTAGCAAAGTATTATCAAACAATTACTTTAGCTAAATTTAAAAATAAATATGAAGGTATCGTTAATTTAAAAATTAAGAAAGAAAGCGATTTATTTAAATTCTTTATTAATGATGAATTAATCTACTCTTATGATGCTTTAGGTCACATTAGAGAAGGAAAAATAGGAATTTATAATAATCATGCAAGCGGTGCTTTCAACAATTTAGAAATAAAAGGAGAAAAATTATGAACAAAAAACAAATTCATTTAGGTTTAGCAGCCCCTTTAATTTTATTAGGAATTAGTTGTACAGCCTGTGCAGGTAAAGATCCTGTAAATCCTGATCCAGGAACAAAACCAACTCCAACAACAATGAGAACAGATGGAAGAATCATTGAAGATGTTCCTTATGTTGATAATTCAAAGAAATCTTATTGGTGTGAAACTTATTCAAATGGTACTCTTCCTGCAGGAAAAGATGGAAATGGAACATATACTGCAGAAGTTGCTGACCCATCAGTAGTTAGAGGCGATGATGGAATGTTCTATATGTTTGGAACTAATAGAGTCGCTTTAAAGAGTGAAGACGCTGTTAACTGGCAACTTTATAATACAAATATTGTTACAGTCGGTAACTGGGCAAGTGATTGGGCAAAAGAAAAATATGGAGATGGTAATGGACTTGGAATCTGGGCACCAGATGTTATTAAAGTTCAAGATCAATGGATATATTATTATTCAGTTTCAGGATGGGGCAGACCAGTTGGAATTGGATATGCAGTAAGTGATAATCCAGCTGGACCATTTATTGATGGTGGAAGATTATTTATTGGTGAAGATGTCGGTATTCAAAACTGTATTGACCCATCTATCTTTATTGAAGATGGAAAAGTTTATATGACTGTTGGTTCATTCCAAGGTGAATATTTAGTTGAATTAACTGATGATGGTATGGCTCTTGAAGGTGGCGAAACTTATGAAGAACAAATAGCTTATGCTAAGAAAAATAAAGTATTAATCGCAGGAAAACCTTCTGGTTGGGATGGAGCTCAATATGAAGGAACTTACCTTACTAAAAAGGGAGATTCATATTATTTATTTGCATCAAGTGGAACTTGTTGTGATGGCACAAATTCAACTTATACTGTCTGGGTTGGAAAAGCTGATGAAATCACAGGACCATATGTTGGTTCAGATGGCAAACCAATGACTTTAAGTGGAAATAATAACACTTATGGTAATTTAGTAGTTTATGCTGGTGTTGGAGAAGGATTAAATGCTTATGGTACAGGTCATAACTCAATTTTAATCGATGATGCCGGTGATTGGTGGATTTACTATCACGCATATATTAAAGCTGATAACTTTAAAACTAGACATTTCTTAATCGACAAACTTGAATGGGATGAAGACGATTATCCATTTGTTGGTGAAAACCAAGATGGCAAGAAAAAACGTCCAAGTTATGATTATGAACTCGATGGACCAAGATGGTTTGATGAGGAATAACTATGAAAAATAAAATTCTTGTTAAATTTGTTGCAGGTTTAATGTTAACTGGGGCAATGTTTGCTTGTAAATCAAATAATGGAAATCAAAATAAAGTAGAAATTACCGAAGAAGATAAAGCTTTACCAACTGGAAAATCAAGTGTTGATTATGAAGATTATGGTGAAAGCGACGAAACTTACTACGATACAAATAAATGGTATAAAAATGATTTACAACATTTACCATTACCAGATCCATGTGTTTATGTAGAAGATGGAAAATATTATATTTATGGAACAACAGATGCAACTGGAGCTAGAAGCTTTGATTGCTATGTTAGTGAGAATTTAAATGATTTCACTGTTGTTAAAAATATTTATAAACCAGGAGATACAATCACAACTCAATCATTATTTGCACCAGAAGTTCATAAATTTGGTGATAAATATTATATGTATTATAGTGGTGGTAATGGAAAAGTTGCCACTGGAATTAATGTTTTAGTAGCTGATGCTCCAGATGGCTCATTTAAAGAATATAAAGGTAAAAACGCCGATGGTGACGATGTAGATTTCTCAAAAGAATTCTTAGCTAAAGATATTAAATCTGGAAAAGGTTTATCAATATTAGACGTTACTGTTTTAGAAGATGGTGAAGATATATATATGTATTATTCAGTTTATGATACTGGAATAATGCAATATATCGTTGGTATGCAAATGAAAGATCCAGTCACTCCTGATTGGGATACATACACTAAATTAATCGTTCCAGGTGCTTTAGATCCAGATGTTAATGTTAACGTTTTACCATGGGAATGCATGAAAGAATTTAAAGTTGCTGAAGGACCATGTGTTATTAAATCACCAGTTAATGGTAAATATTATATGACTTATAGTGTTAACCATTATCCAGATAGATACTACACTGTTTGTTATGCTGAAAGCGATTCTCCATTAGGAAAATACACTAAACCATATCAAAAGAATGGTAACTGGACTAATTTATTATTTGGCTATGCTGGAAATAGTGCAGGTACAGAATATAATAACTGGGAAGGATTTATGTCAGGATGTGCTCACCATAACTTCTTTAAAGTTGGTGATGAATATATGATCGTATATCATGCCCACAAAAATAGAAAAGATAGTAATAACGGAAGAATGGTAGCTTTTGATCATTTATATTTTGATAAAGATACAGGACGTCCTTTCTGTGAAGGTCCAAGTGCTACATTACAAAATTTACCAACAGAAATTAGTGGTTATAGAAATGTTGCTCCTAAAGCAACAATTGCTGCAATTAATGTTGATAAACCAGAAATGTTAAATGATTTATTTGTTACTGAACACATTAAACTTTCTCAAGAACAAAATAGAGAAGCTATCTTAAATAAAGGATGGTGCTTTATTAAAGTAAAACTTGATAAAGTTTACAATATTGGTGGAATTCAAGTTAAAAATAGTGCTTTCTATGATAAATATTTATCAGAAATTGACTATATTAAATTTGATAATGCTAACCAATTTATTAAAGGTGTAGTATTTAACGATACAATCGCTACAAAAGATGAATTTATATTCCCAGATTCTGGATTTACTGTTAATTTAAATAAAGATGTAAGAACTGATACAGTTACATTTATTATTAATAGTCCAGGAAATGTAGCAATTAATGAAATTAAAATATTAGCAAGCGAGGAATAATTTATGAAGACAAGATTTTTATCCCCGGTAATTGTTTTACTTTCAGCAGGTTTAATAGCTGGATGTAATTCAAATGATGGTAATAAACCTAATCCAGTAAATCCTCCATCAGGAGAAACTACTGGTGATGATTCTTATTTAGATAAATTTGATGAAGAAAGATATACTCATGATAATAACTTTAAAGTAGAAGGAACTGATGGTGCAGATCCATTTGTATTTAGATTTAATGGAAAATATTATTTATATTGCACAGGCAGTGGAAAAAGAATTAGATCATATGAAAGTACTGATTTATTAAACTGGTCACCTACTGAAAATATGGGTTTAGGTGCTGGAGTTTGTTTATCAGGTTCTCAATCTGATTATCCTAGTGGAGTTGGTGATTTCCCATACGCTCCTGAAGTATTTTATTGGAATGGATATTTTTATTTAACTACATCAATTACTGGAAATGGTCACTTTATGTTTAAAAGTGAATCTCCAGCAGGACCATTTGTAAGAACTACAGATAATTTAGGCAAATCAATTGATGGTTCATTTTTTGTCGATAGTGATGAAGAAATTTATTTTTATACAGCTGGTGGATCAAACATTCAAGCTTATAAATTAAATGATGACTTTGAAACATTTGTTAAAGAAGGAAAAGATGATTATCATCAAGCTCTTGGTGAATGTTCAATGGGTGGATGGACTGAAGGACCTTATCTTTTACTTAAAGATGGTCAATATTATATGACTTATACAGGAACTCATTATTTATCCCCTGACTATAGAGTTGATTATGCTTATGCTCCAAATGGAAGTATTCCAAGTTCAAGTGGAGCATTTAAAAGAATGGATTCAACACTTTTATCTACAACAACTGCATATTATGGTTTAGGACACTCCTCAACTGTAGTAGGTCCAGATTTAGACTCTTATTATATTGTTTATCACAATTTAACTAGAGGTAATGGTAGAAATATTAATATTTCAAGACTTTCATTTAATGGAAGTGATATGTATGCTCAAGATGTAGCAATTGAAGGTGGATTTGTTCCTGCCGAACCAGATTTTTATGCAGAAGATTCAAGTGAACTTACTAAAAACGGTGCTTATTTATTAAGTGATTCAAAAACTAAAGATATGTTCACTGTTGAATTTAATAATGCAGGAGAAGGAAAAATGATTCTTTCTTATGTTGATGATAAAAACTATTCATATGCAACATTTGATGGAAAAAATTTAGTTTTAAATAATGTAGAAAATGGTACAGCTACAAAAGCTTATAGCCACAAATTCTATAATGAATATGATACTAGTGTTTTACATGAATTTAGATTTGGATATAAAAATGGCATTTTAGATGTTTATTTTGACAATGTTGAAATTGATAATGATGTAAAAATTAATTTAAAAGCTGGTAAAGTAGGTTATGAAGCTGGAAACGAATTTGATGATATTGGTGCAACAGTATTTTCAAATTATGCTCAAGGCTATAGTGATAACTTAGAATATAAAACTGGTAGAATTTTAGCTAATTCTTATGATTATAGAACTTCAAAACTTAATAGTGGTTCTGGTTTAGTTAATATTACTGAAAGTGGAAATCATATTAATACATATGGAAATAATATGGTTTTAGTAAATGAAGGTGATAGAGCTACATATAGATCATTTGTTAGTGAAGAAGGATATTATAGTTTACAAGCTAGAGTTCCATACAATGTTATTGGTAATGAAGTAAAAATCATGGTTAATAATAAAGTAGTAAAAGAAACTACTTTAGGTGAAGCTAGACCAACAACTTATAAAAAAGGTGATACAAATGTTGATTTAGGTACTATTGATTTAAGTGCTGGTCAATTTAATTTATCAATTGTTTGTAAAGGTGAAGAAGTTGCTTTCTCTAGAATTGACATCTTACCAGAAGCAACAGGTAGTGATTTTGATGAAAAATTTACTGCAACATCAACACTTGGTGCATTTGATACTAGAAATACAATAACTAAAACAGCAAATGGACTTGAAACTAACATTGACCAATATTGTAATATCACAACAAAAGAAGAATATAGAAACTATGAATTTGAAGTTAAATTCAATGTTAAATCTATGGGTTCTTCCTTAAGTTATGTTGGATTAATGATTAATGGTCAAAAACAATCTGGTCCAAAACATAATGGCGATTCAAATTATAATAAAGGAAATTATGACACTAACTTCGTTGGTATGTCATTTACTGTTGATCCATCTGGTGGTTCAATTAACGATGTCGAATATAGTGTTTCAAAACCTTCATATGGCACATTTGATTTTGCCTTTAGACAAAATGTTGATTACACATTAAATGTTTATAAAACAGATAATGAATATGTAATTAGCGTTAATGGAAATGAGGTAAAAACGTTTGTTGCAAACACTTCAAATCTTCAAGGTATATTAGGATTTGTAAGCTATCAAGCTGATGTACTTATTAAAAATATGTCAGTTACTGTAGAGTAATTTATGAAAAAACACTTGAGATTTGCAGGCTTTTTAATTCTCTTATTGTGTTTTTCGTGCAAATCTCAAGTGAAATCTCCTTATAAAGTTGACGTTAATAAAGAAAGAAATTACGACGAATATAAGGATTATGAATTGGAGTCTTTAGACTCCTTTTATAATGCTTCAAGTGATAAATATTTTATTTATTTATATTCAACTGAATGTATAGATTGTGAACAAATTAAGAATTTTGTTTTATCATATTATGATTTAAATGAAGAAAATCTCCCTAAAATGTATAAATATAATATGCATTCAATGGGTTCAGAAGTTGGTATTGAAAATAGATCTAAGTTTGCTAAAAATGAATATAGCTGGATTTATAATGCAAATTGGATGATAGAGAATCATCCTAGCTCAATGGACGAAACTTATTTTTGCGGAACCCCATCTTTATATGTAATTAACAATAACATTTTAGAAGATTTTGTATATGATATTGAACCAACTAAAGCATTTATTGAAAAATATTTGTAAATTTAGTTTTTTAAAAAATAATTGAGAATTGCAGGGTTTTGAGTTTAAAAACCTTGCTTTTTTTATTAATTCTCTTAATAATAGAGCAAAAAACAAGACAAAAAAGGTCATGCTAGATTTTGAGTTTGCTAAGCTTTATGGTTATACAACAACAAGATTTAATGAACAAGTTAAAAAATATAGCAAAATTTGATTTGGATTTACATTTTCAATTAACAAAAGATGAGTGGAATAAAATCTTGAGGTCACAAAATGTGACTTCAAGTTGGGGTGGTTTTAGAAAGTTACCATATGCTTTTACTGAACAAGGATCTTATTAAAACATCATTAAATAACAAAGATTTAATTTTATAATTTATTTTTTAACTTACTTTTTTGATACTTAATACATCAAATTCTACATTTTCACCATCTAAAACAAGTGTAAAATCATTTATTGATAAATGCGAAGCATCATAAGATTGAGTATAAGTGTATCTTGTATTGTGCATCATTGTATTGTTTGCGATGATTTCGTAATTTAATGTAAATAACTTATTTTGTCTAATAACATCTAATTCAATGTAGCAATCTTCATGAAGCATTGGCATATAGATCTCAAAATTATTGAATTCTGAATGTTGACCAATATAAACACTTCCTTTATTTAAATAATTTTCGTTAAAGCTTCCGTTAGTCCATCCCCACCAGTCTAATCTAAATGTTACGTTATTGTTTAAGTTTGTAGAATCACATATTGTTGGAATCATTGTTTCCCATGCTCTATTTTCTCCAGTTGCTTGTTTAATCCTATAACCATTTTGATAGATAACGAGGTGGTGTTTAGAATTAGAAGTGGTAGTAAATGCTTTATATGCATTAGGTGCATTTAATCCTTGTCCTTTACTAATATGGATTGGGTTTTCTAATAACTCTTCACCATTGTGAACGTGTTTAGTCAAATCTTCATCAGTAGTAACATTTATTGTCTTATTACAATCTTCACACTTAACTGTTCCTTGCCCTTTTTGATGACAATGTGGCTCAACACTATAAACTATATTTTTTGGATCATAATGGTGATTATTTGCGTTTTTTGAGTCTGTTTTAGTAACAGTCATTGGAATTCCACAATATTTACATACTTTATTTGTTGTTTCTTCTTTAGAACATGTTCCTAAAACTTTAATAGTAGTAGAACATTCTTCATGTTTTGAAGTACATAAAACATCATTTCCTCTAGCAAATCCATTGAATGTAACATAAGGAGTATTTGCATCTGATTTACCAAACCAGTCACAAGCTTTCCAACCTTTAACATCGTTAAAGCCTATTGAGAAAAATACTTTGGAGTCATAGTTAATTGATTCTCCAATTATTGAAGATAAATTATCCCAAGTAAATAAAGCTTCAACAACAAATTTATAATTTCTTTGATTAGATGTATCTTTTAATATATTAGAAATAACAGAGTTAGCAGCATTACTTGATCCTTGATTTAATACACTAAACCATATTTGAGAACTTAATTTAGAAGAAGTACCAAATCTTATTTCAAAATTATCTCTTTCCCACCAACCATTACCATCATTTTTTAAAGTATTGAAGTAAACTTCAGTAAATAAAACTATTCCATCACTAGTTAAAGAAGCATAAGATACACTGAATGAATTATTTTCATTTCCGTATAATGTAATATTGTTTTTTCTAACATTTTCAGTATATAAAGGTTCATCCATTTTTAAATCTAAAGTGACCCTATCATCAACATTTCTAGTTACTCTAATGTTAATAGTTTTAACAATATTTGTTCCTCTATACATTAATGTAACTACACAACTTCCTAAAGAAACTCCAGTTACTTTTCCTTCATCAGTAACAGTAGCAATTTCAGGGTTAGAAGATGCAAATTTTAAATTTTCATCAAGGATTAGCGAGGTTTTTGACTTAATAATCTCAATTTTTACTGTTTCATTAAGCTTAATAACTATGTCTCTAGATTGAACTTCTATATCATCTGGAGAAATATAAGCTTCTTCAAAACCTTCATCTTCACTTCTAGAAAAATAGTTTTTAAGTTGAACTGATTGAGCTCTATTTGAATAATAATAAAGATATAAATCACCATTCATTGTAGTGTTTTTAACGTTGCCTATTATTTGTCTTTCTTTATTTGAAGAAGAGACATAAAAATAACAATTATCACCATATTTAAAAATAGATAATTTATAAAAATAATTCTTAAATGAAATAGGTTCTACTAATTTTTCTTTAATTACAGGTGAAGTTGAATCAAAAGATTTAGATTCAGGATCATAGCGTTCAACAACAGCATAAGCTGCAGTTGTAGAATAATCATAAGTTAAATGGAAAAAGTATGTGTTTTTGCCAAATTCTTCTGGGTCTTCATAAGAAGAATAAACAATACCATTTCTATCTCCTTCTTTACCAAAAGGAGTTTTAATATTTATTTCAAAATAAAATGATTTAGTAAATGATCTCTCATATGGTAAATAATATGGAGCGTTTTCGTTTAATACTGAAATATAACCATCATCTATATAGTTTTCTTTGTTTAAATATTCACCATCTTTAAAGCCTACATCAACAACATAAAATGTGATACTATCGAGTAAATTGCTTGCATTATCTTTTATTGTAATTGTTACTTCTTGGTTATTTATAATATTTTTAAAATGAGCTTTGTTACCTTCAATTGTAGCTATATTTTCATCACTAGAGATTAATGAATAATTTGAATAATTAAATGATGCATTATTATTAAATAATGGATTAAATTCTATAGAAGTATTTTCTAAAATTGTAGTATTTCCTTTGTAATTTAAGCTGATTTCTTTTAAAGACCTGGAATTAGCAGAGTTTTTACATCCAGATAAACCTAAAAGTCCAACTAATAAAGGAGTTATAAATCTAGCTAATTTTCTCATATTATAAATATTATAAAATATTTATTTTATTGTAATTTCATTAATATTAATGTTAATAAATAAAGTGAAAAGGGTTAAAATAAAAATATGAAAAAGCGCCTTTTATTATGCTTAACTCCATTTATTTTGTTAACTGCTTGCAGTTCAAATCATTTTTATAATGAAATTGTACCTGAACCACAAAGCGTTACTAAAGTAAAAGATCAAACAGATTATGCTATTTATAGCAATATTACTGTTGATAAGGCTCCAGGCATTTATGAAGATGCAATCGAAATAAAATTTACTAATAATAATCCAGTTATAGATATTTATTATACTTTTGATGTTAATTATGGAACTGGAATTGATTCATATTTTAAATATCAAGGTGAAAAAATTAAAATTAGAAAACCTAAAGTTGAATCTTTAATGGATTATCCAATTACAACTAGTGTTGATGCAATTTTAGCATGGGACAATTTAGGAAAATGTGTTTCAAATAATTACATTTCTAATATTCAAAATCCTAAAAATTATAAATTATTTCCAAAGCAAGCTGTTTTAAAGGTTAAATTAGTTCATAAAGAAACTCAAAAAGAAGTACTTAATCGTTCATTAACTTATTTTATTGAAGAAAATGGACTTAAATATTATGCAAATATGCCTATTGTTAGTTTAACAATGAGCTATGACGATATGTATGGACCAGAAGGTTTCTATAATGCTATTAGAGATGAATATAAGAAAAGATGTGAAATTGAATATATAGATTTAAAATATGATGAATATTTTAGAGTTAATGGACAAGTTAAATTAGGTGGGAACTGGTCAACTGGTTATCCTCAAAGAACTTTAAATTTAAACTTTAATAAAGATGAACTTGGAAAGAAAAATGATCCGATAAAAGCTCATATTTTTGGTGATAGAAAAGCTATTGGTTTAGATAATAAAGAATTAACAAATTTCACTAGACTTAGACTTCATAATGGTGGAAACTGTTTTGAAGATTATACAGGATGTAATGATGCTTTAATTCAAGAAGTAGTAAAAGAAACTAATGTTTCAACAAGCGCATATAGACCTTGTATTACTTATATTAATGGTGAATATTGGGGAATGTATGCTTTAAGAGAGCATTATAAACAAGCTTATTTTGCTCAAAATTATGGTGTAAATAAAGATGATGTAGCAATTGTTGAATATAAAGGAAACTGGAATATTGACGATGCTAGCGATGAAACTGAAGCTAGACAATTATTAGATTCTTTTGTTGCTTTAATTAATTCACTTAATTTTTCAAATCAATCTATATATGAAAAATTCTGTAATCAATATATTGATATTGATTCGTTTATAGATATCATAATTATTCATCATTGTGCGGCTAACTGGGACTTTATTGGTAATAACAATAACTTAAAAATGTGGAGAACAACTAAAATTGATGAAAATAACAAATATGCAGATGGAAAATGGAGATTCTGCATGCATGATTGTGATTTTGCATTTAGAGAAGACAAAAATTATTTAAGCAAAAGCCAAGCCAATAACTTTTTCATCTTCCCATTATTTAATAAATTAATGCAAAATAAATCATTTAAAAACGCTTTATATAATAGAGCAGTAGAACTTAAAGAAGACATTTTGAATTATAAAAATATAAATGGTATTTTAGAAAAAATGATTAATGAAGTTTATCTTTATAAGTTTGATCACCAAACAAGATGGGGTGCTGGTAACAATTTTATGAATGAATGGCAAGGCAGAATTGATTGGTGTAAGACTATGATTAAAGATAGAACTAACAAGTTCGTGAACGAAATTTCAGCTATAACAAAATAAGCGATATTTTTTAAAAAACCTTGCAAAAGTTCACTATTTTAGTGGATTTTTTAATTTTATAGACACTAAAATGATAAATAATTGATATACTAAAAAACTACTAATTAACTACTTTGAATTTACAAACTTTGATACATTTTGTATAAAAAATGAGTATTTTAGAAAAAATATAATATATTTTTTTCGTTTTAGACTTTATAATAAAAAATTAGGAAAGCACAAGGAAATTATTCATTATTTTAAATGAATAATAAGGAACAATTATGAAAAAATTTTGGAAGATTTTATTAGCTTTAATTCCATCAGTTACTTTACTTTTTGGCTGTAAAAAAGCACCTGTTGAAGAACTTGAAGAGTTCATACCTGATGAAGTACCTTATCAAGTATTTCACGACGATGAAGAAGATATTGATTACACTCAATGTAGTGTTGCAGTTCAACACATTGCTTTAGGTAAAAGTGTTGTTGTTCCTGGTGTTTATTCTGATGAAATTTTCTTTAAAGAATCAAATGTTTACCATCATTTTCTTGCTAAACAAAGTTTAGGTTTAGCTCTTAGTGCATTCCAATTAGTTGGTGACACACCAGCTGGAGATTTAAGTACATATTTTACTGAAAATAGCTTCGATGACGTAAGAATTGATGACTATTTTAAAGAAACTAGTTTATATACCGTTGGAACATGTATTGGAAGAAAAGATATTGAAAAAGATGGAGAAAAAGCTACTTTAATAGTTTGTGCTATTAGAGGTGGTTTATATAAAAAAGAATGGTTATCAAATTTAACTGTTGGTTATAACTTTAGACATGAAGGTTTTAATGATGCAGCTCAGCTTGTTACAGATAGAGTTTTAAGTTATATTGCTACTCAACAAGATGTAGATCCAAATATTAAAATTTGGGTTACAGGATTTTCTAGAGCTGGAGCAATTGCTAACTTAGTTGCTGCTAATTTAAATAAGAGCATACTTGTTACAAAAGATGATGTTTATGCTTATACATTTGCAGCACCAAGACCAGAAAGTGAAGAAATAGATCAAAGTGAATATGACAATATTTTTAATATTATGGGAGCAAGTGATTTTATTCCTCAATTTGTTCCTATTGATTGGAATTTTGAACATTATGGTCATAACTTATATTTACCAGGTGGTGAATATGATTCAACATTTGCTTATAAATATAAAGCCATACAAGACTTACTTGCTGAAAAAGGAGTAACAAGTTATTACAATACTAATTTTAATTTTAGAGTAAGACTTTTATATGGAATATTACTTAATATTTGTGATGGACCAGATGATTTTGTTGAATTATTAGAACCTGTATTTTTAAGTGTATTAAATGATAAAAGCCCAGAAAATCTAGCTAATTTAGTTAGAGAATTCTTAATTAATTGGAACAAAAAGGACAAAGAATTAATTAAACATAAAGATGAATTAATTGATTATGCTGTTAAATTCCTTCCTCCAATGATTACTGGAAAAGATTATATGGAAGGACAAGATAATAAACTTCCAAATAAAATAGCTCAATTAGCTCATGAACATTTCCCAGAACAATATTATTATTGGCTATATAACTCAACTCCAGAAGAGTTATATCACGATAATGATAATTTTGCCTATATTTGTTTAGATGGTGATGTTAACTATACTTTAGTTGATAAAGACACTAATGAAGTAGTACTTGAAATTAAAAAAGATAAAAAAGTATTAAGTGAATATGCTACTAATAATCATATCGATATAGATGTATTTAATATTAAAGATAAAGTAGTAATGGTTTTACCATTTGATAAAAACTATGAATTAACATATAAAGCTAATAGATTAACTAATTTTGAAAGCTTAATAGTTCCTTATGGAAGAGTATTTACTAATAAATTAGTGAAATATGAAAATAATAAAAGACTTAGTGCAAATGATGAAGGAATGTTAATTAGTATTAATAGTGGTGTAGCTTCATATAGTATTGATGATGACTTATATAACCCAATTGATTTTGCTAATTATTTAGGTGTTGGTAAAGGAGCATTCTATTATCGAACTTATATTATTATGCTTGTTGCTTTACTTGCTTTAGGACTTTGTCTTACTTTAATTATTGGTGGAGCAATTAACGCTCTTATTAAACATAAAAAGCCAGGAAGAGTAGCTTTAAGAATGGGTGTATTTAGTGTTTATTTAATTAGTGTTATTGAAGGAGAAGTTGCTTATTGGTTATTAGCAGATTTCCCAATATTTAATATTATGTTTAAAGCTATAGCAGGCATATTAATTATTGTTAGCTATATTTTAAGAAAAGATCTAAAGAAAATTAAAAATCCTTTAGATTCTTTACTTCCTTTCTTAATTGCTATAGTAATAGCTAATATTACTGTTTCTATCCATGTGGCAATAGGAATTATTATTGGTATGGTAGCTTTAATACTTTTATCTCTTCATTTCTTACGAAAGAAACCATTAAATAAAAGATTGTGGATATTATATGGTGTCTTTAGTGTAATTAGTGTTGGTATAGTTATGTTTATGGCTAAATCATTCTCATTTACTGCTATTACTTGTTATGTTATGGTTCCTGTTATGCTTTTAGCTACTTTTGCTGCAACCTTACAAGAAGGAAGAAAAGAACATAGTACTTATTTAATTACAACAGCATATGTTTTACTTGGTTTATATTTATTAAGTCCAGTCCATTTAGTAACTGGAGTATTATATGTTGTCGCAATTAATGCTGGTATGATGTTATTTGCTTTAAGTGAAAATGATAAAGATGTAGTAGAAGCTAAAGAAGAAGTTCCTTTATTAGAAGAAGTTAGTAATTAATTCGTCTTATTATAAAAAGAAAATACCTATAGTTTTAGATAAATAAGTGTCTAAAAGTTAGGTATTTTTTCTTTTTTTGAATAAATAATATCTAATATTTAAAAGTATATATTTGCTCTAATTTAGTAAATTTAATATCTTTATCTAATTTAATAAATGTGATGAAATTATCGACCATAGTAAAGCAAAGATCAATAATAAGTGTTCTATAAGTAATTGTTAATTTATCATCTCTTAAAAGAAGTGATTTAACATAAACGTATTCACCAGTACAAGGAGTTTGGATATTAGGAGTAATTAACAAATTATAGTTTTTAAAATATTCTTCATCAAAATTATATTTATTTTTAATATCTTCTATATAACTAGAAAATGAAGTAGAAGTTATTGAATTAAAAGCTTCATAACTTTCAATAAATATAGATTCTTCATAGGTTCTATTAGGAAATAAATTAAATAATGCCTCATTTGGTAAAGGTAAAATATTTTCATCACTAAATCCATATTCATATATATCTGGATATATTGAATTAGGAGTATCACTATAAAAAGAAAAATAAATTTTTTCAAATTCTTCAAAATCTAATAGTTTTTTATATTTTGAAACATTTGATTCATTAAATTCATTAATTGGTAATGTTAAATATATCTCATATCTTCTATATTCAGGTAGTTCATAAGAACTAGAAATAATACCTATATTTACTAATTTATTAAATAATTCTTCATCTATATTATTAGTGAAATCTATAGATACATTAAATTTAGTAATTTCTTCATGTTCATAAATAGTTTTTGAATTGTTTTTGATTCTTTCTACATATGTAAAGTTTGCTTCAAAATCAATTTTTTTATCAATTATGATACTTAAATCTTTATTAAATATTAAAGAATCATTATCTAAATTATAAACATAGAGATTATAATATGGATTATTTACGTTATGTGGACTAACTGAATTAATAAATAAATAATCTTTAGTGAAGTAATACCAAAAATCAAATTTAGCTTTATCTTTGTTTAATACACCTCTATATCCATCATAGAGGTTAATTGAAGTATTATCATTTATATAAACATCAAAAGATTTATTTTCTACGTCATTTATTATTTTTGTTTGTGTTTCTTGATCTATTGGCTGAGCAAAACTTTCTTTTTGGCTACAAGAAATTAAAGCACTTAAAATAACTAAAACAAGATATTTTTTCTTCATATTTTTATTTTAAAAGAGCGTTTAAAATAAGTAAAGATGAATTAATTTTGTATTTAATTTTTAATTGATTTTAAATTCTAAAAAATTCAAATTATAGAAGTAGTTTCAATACGAATATCAATAATTGAACATCCAAAATTAAATTAATTATTACAAAAACCCTGCAGATCTCAACTCTTTTTTCAAAATTCAATTTATTGAGTAAGAAATACTTTATAAAGTATTTATTTTTGATTAATAAAATGTATAATAAATATAATTTATTATGGAAATGTTTGTTAAATTACTTAAAGAATTATTCCTAAACCAAACAATGAAAGATATTCTTCCATTCATTGTTTCAGTTGTTACATTTATTGTAGCTGGTTTTGCAGTATCTAGAGTTTTACGAACTAAGTTTTTTAATTTACTCAACTTATTTAATTCTGCAGTGATTACAATAACTTTATATTTCCTTTTCATTAAAGTTGTTGGTCTTAGAAAAGTTGATTATTTCATTAGAGCATTACCACACATTAATGAACTTATAAAAACAATAGTAGTTGGTGCAGGTAATTTAAATGATGCAATTTATTCATACTCAATTCTTAATGTTATGTTTAGAGCATCAATTATTTTATTTGCTTTAAATGCTTATATTGTTTGCATCATTTTTGAAATTAAAGAAAGAAAAGAAAAAGTAGAACTCATTAATGCTTTGGACATAGTTAAAGTTCAAGATAGCTTATTGGACTTTAATTCTATATACAACAAAAATTCATTTAAATTAAACTGCTCTTATAGTTGTTAAAACGAGCACAAATTTTTACTTGGATATATTTATATCTGGTAATTTTTTGTGCGTTTTTGTTTGATTTATTTTTTAGCACGATATTCACCAGATATAGTTTATATAGATGTCATTATGTTTTTTTATGAAAGGAGAAAATTATTATGAAAAAACAATTAAGTTTAGCTAGCAAACGTAAGTGGGTAACTGGTGGAATCTTAGCTTTTAGTGCTGTTTCATTATTAACTACTGGTTTTGCAACGTGGGTCGTTGGTGTTCAAAGAACTCAACAAGAAAATGGAATCGCTGTTCAAGTTGATACTGCTTCAAGCCAAACTGCTTATTTGACAGTTAAATTTGCAGAAGGTACAAAATTAACTATTGGTGAAACTTCAGCTCCAGCAACAGATACATCAAAATTAGTTAATGTAAGCGCAAATGATGCTGAAAGCCCAATTCAAGTTAATGCTAACGCAATGAAAGTATCATTAGATGTTTTTTCTGTTGCCTTAGGTGGTGATTTAGTAGATGATTATGATCAAGTTACTTTCACTTTAAAATCAGTTAAAACAGAAGGCCAAGCCGCAACAGCTGATACTTATGCTGCAACTGCTGATAGTTTAGAAACACTTACTAATGGTGGAGAAGAATTGGATAGTTCAAGCAGAACAGATATGAACTATATTACATTTAGTAAAACTGTAGCTTTGACTCAAGATAACTTTACCATTGTTGATAATGAAACTGATAAAACTTTCACAGCTAATGCAAATGCTAAATTATTAGAATTTGAATGGGGAGGTTTCTTCGGAGGAGTCTCACCTTATAATTTCTATAATGGAGTTTTTAATAGCACAGTTTTAGGAAATGCTACTGCAGAAGAAATTGGAAATTACACAAAAGCAATCAAAGATGAATTAGATGCAATGAAAAAATATTTCGAAACTGGAGAAGGTGCAGAAATTAAGATTTTTGCTGGATTATCACATAGTATTTAATTATGATTAAGAAAAAAAGAAAACTTCCTTTGATTGTAGGGGGATTAGCTGCTATTTCGTTACTTTCAGTAGGTTTTGCAAACTGGGTTTTAGGAGCCCAATTAACGAATCAATCTGTAGGTAATTTCCAAGTTGTTGTTGGGGATGTTAGTGATAATAGACTTAAAATGTTTGCATCCTTGTCAGATAATAGCGTTGTATTTGACGCTGTAGGTACAAGTGCTGGTTTAATATCTGCATCAAACCCAGAAGCTACAGAAAACATGACTTTTGCAGGAACCTTAAAAATTGGATGGGAAGCAAATGTTAATGATGCGGGAACAGGTTTCTTAGAAGGTGCAAAGACAAGCTATAATGCATCAAATAAACCAATTAGCGATGCCTTTGCTAAAGTTAAATTTAATTTAGCTTTATCTAGTGAAAGTAGCTCAAAACAAAGTAATTTAAATAATGCTATTGCTACATATGCAGCAACGAATAATTCATCTATTGTTAATCCAATTGATTTAACAGATGGTTTTGAACAAACTGTTAGCTCTTTGAGTACTAATAGTGCATCACCAACATCTGCCAATTGGACAACGGGCTATGTTAATTATAGCCTATATAAACGTGTTGATACGGATGGAAATTATATTGAAATTTATTTTACTTTTGGTTTTGGCTATAACGAATTCTTTAGTAGTTTAAATCCAACTCAATTTGTTGAAGATGATGCAAATCACAAATACATCGATGATAAAACTGTTTCTGAAACAAATTATATAGGTGCAATTAGCCGTTTACAAAATTTACACTTATTAAATGACGCAAGTTTTGACGTCACAGTTTCAACTTTATAATAAACACCCACACACTTACTTAAAAAATAAATATATATGTCAAATTTAGAGATTCTCGCCCTTATCATTACTGGAGTATGTTTGCTCTCATTTAGTGCTGTATTTACAGTACTATTTAGAAGTTATAACCTTACTGCCATTAAAGATGTTAAAGAAGGGCGAGAAGATCTAGAAATTATTAATAGTGTATTTATTAAAGAAAAAGAAAATCAAAAACCAAGAACAAAAGGAATGAAAATAGCAGGAAGAGTAGTTTATTACTCTTTATATGCTATTGTTATCTTAATATTTGCATTCAGTTTATATTCTAGAATTAACTCAAATGCAATGATATTTGGAGATAAAGGATTACTAGTTATTGGTTCAGACTCAATGTCAGAAGTAAATAAAGAAAATACTGACATTAAAGAAGCTGGAGTAACTAACCAGTTTGATACTTATGATATTTTAGGACTTACTAAATATAAAAGTATTTCTGAAGTTAAATTATATGATGTAGTCGCATATAAAGCAAAAGATGGTAGAACTATTGTTCATAGAATTATATCTTTAGATCATACTGAAGATGGTGATATTAAAGTCATCACTAGAGGTGATAAATACACAACTAAAGATAGTGAAGCAGCAACAGCTTTATATTCTGGAGATTATTTAACCTATAAAGATTTAATAGGATATTATGATGGATTTAGAATGAAAGCTTTAGGAAGCTTTGTTATATTCCTTCAATCTAATTCTGGAATTATTACTGTTGTTAGTGTCGCATATTGCGTATTTATGTTTGATCACTATAAAAATAAATTAGATAAAACTATTGATGATAGAACTAACCAAATTATCAAATTACTTGATTATGATTTAAATAATCCTGTTGTAGAATCATTTGATTCTCATTCCCTTATATATAAAGGAATAAAATTTGATTTTAATAAAGGTAACTTCATTAAAAAAGAAGATTTAAATGATGAATCAATTAAAGAATATTTTGATAAGACTACCCTCACCAAAATAGAAGATGGTGAAACATTTAAAAAAATAGAAGCTTTAGAAGAAGTAAAAGGTGAAGAAGAAAATAAAGAAAATTCTTTAGAAGATAAAAAAGACATCGCTTCTAAAGAAAAATCTTCAAAACCTAAAAAGAAATTCTTTGTTGAAGAGGAAGATGAAGAAGAAAGCTTCTTAGAAGCAATTAAAAAATTTAGAAAAAATAAATCAAACGATCACGAAACAAATGCCGAAAATAAAGAAGAAAAATAAAAAATATTTTCGTTTAGGAGACTTTTTATGAAAAAAAGACATTTTACGCGTAAAAATCTCATTTGTTGTGCATTAGTATTTTTCTATTTGTTAATAGTTACTTTTTGTACAATATGTGTAGATGCGAATAACCCAATAATGAAAGCTAATAACCCAATCCAATATTTAGGAAGATCTTTAGGATTCCCTGATATTAGAGGAAGTGTTGGTGCTTGGCTTTTAGTAGTTTGTAATATTGTTTATATTTTAATATTTACTATTGCTTTCATTTATGAAATGAGACTAGCAATATATTATGAAGGAAAAAGATGGACTAAAAAGTGGATTATTGTATATAGCGTTACTTTAGCTATATGTTTAGTTTTATCTACAGTAATAGGAATTTTAGCTCAATATCCTTATAATCCTGAATATATTAAAAATAGTTACCTATTACTAGTTGAAGGACTTGTTACAGGCTTAATTATTTATGCTGCTTTACTTTGTCTTATTGGAGGAGCTATTGTTTTATATGTTAACTTTAAAAACATTGATAAACCATTTAGATTCTTTGAAGATAGAGATGAAGATAAAAAACTTGCAGAAGTTGAAGCTCAGGAATTAGAAGAAGCTACTGAACAAGGAAAACTTGCTGAAAGTTTTGGTGAAACAAGTGTAAATGGTGATATTAATAATAACGCGTCTCCTAATCAAAATAATCTTGGTGGAAATGATTTACCAAGAAATGAAAATATTGGCGATTTAGTTAAAGAAAAAGTATTCCCAGGACTTTGTGAAATAGACTCAACTGCACAACTTCAAGAAATGGGTGTATTTGAAGATAATTTATCTTTATCTGAAATTTGTGATCAATTCAGAAAATATTTAGCTAAAGAAGAAAAACTTTATTTTGACATTAAAACAATTAGAGCATTTATTGCTGGTCTTGGAACATCTAGACTTATCATTTTAGAAGGTTTAAGTGGTACAGGTAAATCATCAATTGCTCGTTATTTTAGTGAATTTGTTAGTGAAAAATCATTCTTCTCTGCAGTACAAACTACTTGGAGAGATAGAACTTCAATTTTAGGTTTCTATAACGATTTCTCAAAATCTTATAATGAAACTGAATTTTTAAAGAGATTATATGAATATTCATATAAAGAAAATCATATTAATATCATGGTTTTAGATGAAATGAACATCAGCCGTATTGAATATTATTTTGCTGATTTCTTATCAGTTTTAGAATATCCAATTGAAGATTGGAAATTAAAAATAATGCAACTTCCATATGGTTTTATGGCTCCATATCATTTAGAAGATGGTATTTTACAAATCCCAGCTAATACTATATTTATTGGTACAGCAAATAAAGATGACTCTACATATACAATTACAGATAAAGTTTATGATAGAGCTATCACTTTATCATTTGATGATAAAAATGATGAATTTGAAGTTGAAGGAGATGTTCATAAAATCGCCATCTCTTACGATTACTTTAGAAAAATGTGTGATGAAGCAATTAATAATGATTCATTTAAATTATCTAAAGAAGAACTTGCTAAATTTAAAGAAGTTACTGATTTTGCCTATGAAGCATTTGACTTAACATTCGGTAACCGTATTCAAAATCAAATCGTTACATTTACTCCAATATTTGTAAGCTGTGGTGGTAAAAAAGAAGAAGCTTTAGATTTTATGTTTGCTCGAAAAGTTATAGCTAAACTTGAAGGTAGATATGAAGACTATGTTAAAAAAGGCTTAGAAGGTTTACTTGATTTATTAAAGAAAACTTATAAAGAAGGCACATTTAGCGAAACTGAACACTTAATTAATAAATTATTAAGAAGATTCTAATATGGCAAATCATAGTTTTTTAGTTAATTTTAATAATGAATTAGTTTCTAGATTTAATGAATCTTTAGATTTAACTTTGTCTACAACTAATATTTTTAAAGGTACTAAAAAATTACCTCTTGCTAGTGAAGATAATGTAGAACTAGAAAAATTCATAACTGAATTAAATAATATTTTAGATATTTTAATTAATATTATGAATTATCCTTATATTCAAACTACTACTGAAGAAATTATTACTCGTAGTGAACTTGTTTCAATATTAACTGAAGAATCATTTACAAAAACTATGAAAGATCCTGCTTTATGGAAGGATAAAAATGGAAAAATGACTCCAGAACAAGTTTATAGTGTCGAATATATCGATACAATTAATAATTATGAAAATAGATTCATTATTTATGTTTTTAAAAAAATATTAACGATGCTTAAAACTTATAAAGATTTAAGTTTAACTCCATCTAATTCATTAAAAACATATTATGAAACTAACGAAGCTAGTTTATCTAGATTATCAATTTATGAGAATTTATTTAATGAAAATGAAGCAATATCTAAATATGTTTTTAATGAAGGATTAACTAATGTAAATTTTAATGCATTAAAAGAAATCCATAAAAAAGCAAAAAGATTAAAACTCCATAAATTTTATAAAGAATTAGAAGATACATCTTTTCATCTTCCAATTAATATGACTAACACTATACTTCATGATAGAAGATATAACAAAGTTTATAGGTTTTATAAAGAAAACTTATTTGGAGTAAAAGAAGAACTAGATTTTGATAAATTATTCTTCAATTACGCAGTTATTAGATTACTTCATGTTATAAGTGAAAATGATGAATTTAAACTCGAAAACCTTGTAGATCTAAGCTTAAATGAAAAAGATTTAGTAACAAGTAGAGTTTTAATTAAGTTTAAATTAGATAAATTTGCATACTCTTTAAAAATTAATGAAGATGATAAATCACTTACATTAAATATTAAATTAAATAACGTATCTCATCGTATTTTAATTAGATTTGTCTATGCTTTAGAAGATAAAAAAGAGTTTAATGAAAACGAATATGATGAATGTATTTACGTTACAAATAATAATTTAACTCCAAACTTTAATAATGTTTGTGAATTAAATTATGAAAAAGAAATTTATAGTGATTTAGAAATTTTTAATATTTTTAAATCAACTAGAATATTAATTCCAGTTTATATCGACGAAATTAATAAATGTCCATTCTGTGGGGAAACTCACTTATTGCATAGTGAATCATCTTTATATACTTGTCTTGATTGTAATGGTTCATTTAATGAAATCAAAATCGGAAAGAAGAAGTATATTTGGATTAAAAAATTATGGGATGAAACGAAAAAGGATAAATAATTATGAAAAAATGTAGTTATTGTGGATATGAAACCAAAGATGAAGACATTAGAGTTTGTCCTGATTGTGGTAGCAAAAAGTTCGAACATGTGCTCGGTAAAAAAGAAATTGAAGCTATAAACAATGAAACTAAAGCTATAAGTAAAGAAGAGCAACAAAATGCATTAGTCAGTTTAGTTTTAGGTGTTATTGGTTTAGCTTTAGATTTCGGTGTTATCGGAATAGTTTTTAATATATTAGCTATGAGTATAGGTAAAAAGACTAAAGATAAGCATATATATGGCAAAATTGGCTATTTTTTAGGACTTGCGGGAACAGTTTTATTTATTGCTGTCGTAATTTTTTATGTTGTTTATGGTACTCTAATTTCATTTGGTGTAGTGGCTAGTGTTACTAGATCAACAACTACAGCATAGTTATTTTTAGGAGAAAATATGGCTAATGATTCAAGTTTATTAAAGGAAAAAGCTAGTAAAGTACTCATAATTGATGATGAAGAAATCAATCGCGAGATTTTAGCTAACATCATTAAAGATGAGTGTGAATGTCTTTTTGCAAAAGATGGCGATGAAGGCCTTGCTATCTTAAAAAAAGAAGCTGAAGATATTGACCTTGTTTTACTTGATTTAATCATGCCAAAAATGGATGGAATTGCTTTTTTAAAGTTTAAAAAAGAAAATCCAGAAATTAGTGAAATCCCTGTAATTGTTTTAACTAGTGATAAAGAAAAAGAAGTCGAGTGTTTAAAACTTGGCGCAATGGATTTTATTAAAAAACCTTTTGAATCTAGCGAAGTAATTTTAGCTAGAATCATGAGAATTATTGAACATTATAGAGCAAATCATATTACTAAAAAGCTCGATGAAATCGCTCTTGAAATCGATGATGTTTATAAATCTTATGGTAAAAAAGAAGTTCTTAAAGGTATCTCTTTATATGTTAAAAAAGGTGAGATATATGGCTTTGTTGGAAAAAACGGTGTCGGTAAATCAACTACAATTGATGCTATCGTAGGACTAAAAGATTTTAATAGCGGAGATATTAAAATATTTGGACAATCAATTAAAGATGATCCAGTTGCTACTAAAAAATTATTTGGATATGTCCCAAGTGAACCAACAGCATATGAACTTATGACTGGTAAAGAATTTTTAGAATTTATTGGAAGTAGTTATGGAATGATTCAAAGCTCATTTGATGCTAACTATGACTTCTTAAAACGTAAATTTGATTTACCAGAAGCTGATTTAAATAGAAAAATAAGTGAATATTCACATGGTATGAAGCAAAAAGTATGCTTAATGGCTTCTTTAATTCATAATCCTAAATTATGGGTTTTAGATGAACCTACGGTAGGTCTAGATATCATGGTTTATGAAGTTTTACTTAGAATGCTTAGAGACTATGCAAAAGCTGGAAATACAATATTTATTACAAGTCACAATATTGAACTAGTTAGTGCAATTTGTGATAAAGTTGCAATTGTTAATGAAGGAAAAATAGCAGTTGAACTTGATTTTAAAAAAGAACCTTATAAAAGAAAAGACCTTAAACGTGTTTTCTTTAAAGTTTATGGAGAAGGAGTAGAAAATCTTTAATGTTACTTGAATTACTTCATAAAGAATTTAAAGAGTCTCAGACTTATGAATCAAGTAAAGTCAAAACCATTTTAAGATGGGTTGGTCGAGTTTTAGTCTATGGACTTATAGTTTTTTTAGAAGTATTTATTTTTTCTAAACTTGAACCAAAATTAAAAGAATTTTCTTCGTTTGGATCTTATGATTTCTTAATTTTAATATTATTTGTCATGTTAATTGTTTCTATGATTTCTACGACTTTAAGAGCTCGAGAAATCTTTTATAAACGAATTGATTCATCAATTATGTTACATCTTCCAATTAATAATGATGAAATTATATTTTCAAAAGCTTTATTTACTTATTTAAATAACGTTTTAACTAGTGCAATTATTACTATTCCATTACTTTTTACATTTGGAATTAAACAAGGATTTGAATCAGGAATTACTACTAAATTTTATGTTTTTAGTGTGTTATACCCATTCTTTTCTAGTTTTATATCAACTGGTTTAACGCTTATTATCTTGCCTTTATATAATAAAGCTTACAATTTTATTAAACCTAAACCAATTTTACAAATTGCTTTAGGAAGTATTTTAGTTATTACTTTGTGTATTTTATATAACTACGTACTTAATTTATTTATGACACTTGTAAATGATGCTAAACTTGACACTTTAATTAGTGGAGCATTTGTAGAAAAGCTTCATAAAGCTACTAAATTCTTTGTTCCTACTTATCAACTTATGGATTTAGGACTAGGAAAAGTAAATGTTTTACAAGACATAATGATTAGTGTAGGAAGTAGTGTTATAGCGCTCGTTTTAGGATATTTTATAGCAACTGAATCATATACTAATTTCTTAAAAGGTGAATTTAGTTCTAATGAATCTAAAACTATGAAATCTAGTAAGATTTTACTTCAAAACCCTACTAAAACCCTCTTAAAAAAAGAATTTGTACTTATTTTTAGAAATTCAAATTATGTATTTAGTTATACTTCTTTACTTATAATGCAACCATTTTTAGCATTTGTTGTTATTAATTCACTTAATACTTTATTTTATACAAACCAACAAATGTTTTTACATTATTATGGTGAATTTATAAATGCACTTAATATTACTTTAATTCTTTTATTTTCTTCAATTATTGCAAGTTCTACAATGGATGCTTATTCTAGAGAACAAAAAGCAATTCAAATAGTTAAATATATTCCAATTAGCCCATTAAAACAAACTATTTGTAAAATGATTATTCCATTTGCTTTTTCTTCATTTAGTTTAATTTTAACTCTTTTAGTACTTGCTATAGGAAAACAAATTTCAGTACTTGCTTTCTTTATTTCGTTACTAGCTGGATTAATGCTTCTTTTATCACTTAGTGTAGCAGGAGTATATATAGATCTCGCTAAATTAAATGAAAATAAAAAATCAAATATTGAGTTTTTATCGACAGTTTTATCAATTGTTTTACCTCTTATTACTTTTGGACTTATATTCTTATTTATGTATGCTCAAGTTTCAAAAGCCTTAATGTATATTATTGTAATTTTACTTTATGTAATTACAAACGTTGCTCTTATTTTACCTTTTAAAAAGATAATTAATAATAGCTTTATCAAAATGAGGATTTAATGATGGCAAAATCCGGATCTAAAAAAACACTTTATATCTTACTTATTGCTCCATTTATTGTGAGTCTTTTAAGTTTTGCCCTTATTAAACAAAGAATAAGAGAATTACCTAATGATATTCAAAAAATAGATTTTGATGGTATTTTTGATGAATATACAGGATTTCAAATGTTAAATGAAATGAATGATAATCCTTATACTGAACTTAGATGTAATTTAACTTATGATAGAAGTAGAGAACTAGCTAGTGATAATGAACTTATTTGGTTTATTAATGGAGACACAAACATTGCTGAAGTAGTCGAAAAAGAAGAAGAAAAATGGTATTTATTTGCTAAAAATGAAGGAACTGTAACTGTTGGATGTAGAAATAAAAAAGGAACAGCCAGCGCTACATTTAATGCCGAAATTTATAATGAAGGAACAATTATTATCAACTTCGAATATCCTTCAAGTAGTGAATCAATTACAGGAAAAAGATATTTTGGTCAATATGATTTAGTTTATACCGATCCTAGTAGTTACAGGAAAAATAATGCAAATATCAATTTAAAAGTTAAAACTTTACCAGAAGGACTACCTTTAAAAGTGAAGAATATTACATCAACTACATTAAATTATGATGAAAAAAATAGTGCTTTAACTATTAAAAATAGTGGTGAAGCTAAAATTTCATTTAGTGCACAATTAACTAATGAAATTGAACTTAAAAAAGATCTTGATTTAAATATAGTTAAAGATGGATGTAATGTTTATTCATATAATGACTTACTTGCTATTACTAATAAAAATAGAGGAAGTGGAGAAATAGGTGTTTTACAAGTAAATCTTGAATCTTTAGAAAACACTTATGTTTATAATAACGGAAATAGAACTGATGAATTAAAGAATAAATCAACAAGACTTTTTGGTAATTTAAATAAAAATTCATTTAGTTTTAATAATGAAGTATATCGTTTTAAAACTACATATAACGATAAATTTATTAAACAAATTTATGGTGAAAATACAAATAAAAACGAAGTAATCAGTGGAATTCATATCCAAAAAGATTTTTATGGAAATGGATTTACTGTTAATGGTAGAAATTTAACTTACCCAATAAATGGTTCAATTAATCAATATACTGGAATATTAACTCCTGATAGTACAAAGGGTGATTTATTTACAGGACCTTTAACATTTGTATCAATTGGAGATTTTGAAGCTCCAATTGTTAAAGCTTTTGGACAAGATAATTCTTTAATTTATATTGATAAAGAAGGAGTAACGGTTAATGATTTAAATGTAATTAACTGTGATAACTACGCTAATAATATTTATAATTTAGAATTTGTTGGAACAGGAATTGATGTTAATGCAAAAGATGTAACTTTAAAAAATGTTACAGTTAAAAACACAAGAAACGCAGTGAGAGTTTATAGTAGTGATAATTTCTTACTTGAAAATTCATTACTTCAAAATAGTAGAGAATTTTTACTTAAAATTGGATGTAACGAATATAAAGAAACTGATTTAAGACAATATGTAAATTATAGTTTTGATGGTGAAACTTTTGATGGAAGACTTGGAGATTTCTTAGATAAAAAAGAAGGAATTAGTGCTGATTCTTTAATATTTAATGAATTTATTCAAGGTCAAGGAGATAGCGAAGAAACTATTAGTATGCTTAATACTTTCCAATCTCAACTTGATAATCCTTATTTAAAAGGAGATGAAGTAGATTTTGGTCAAGAAATTACAGTAAAAGACACTTATTTTAATCAATCTGGAATATTTGCTATAGCTTTTGATACTTATTTTAATGGATGTTTCTTATATAATGGTATGCCAAGTTACATCAAAGCTACATTTAATAGATTTGGTCTAGATTTTGCACTCCCTAACAACGTAGGCGCAACAATGAGACCATCAAAATTAAATTTAGTTGGTGATACTAAATTTTATGATTTTAAAGATATTGAAGATTTAGATGCTTCATGTCTTATTGAAGAAAGAATTGGAGAATTTGCTAAATCAGTACTTGGAGATGATTTTGAAATGGATCGAATCCCAATTGATTATTATTTCCCAATGAAAAAGTTAGTTTCTAGCTTAGCAGCAGATAAAAAATATATCTACAAAGAAGAAGGAAAATCATATTTAAATAGTGAAGTTGCTTATTATGGTGGAGGAATTAATTTATCTACTGTAGATAGTTCATCATTAAATAATATCGATTTTGGCGAAGATTTACATGTAAATATTATGGAAAACTCAATGAATGGCAATTCAGGAAATAGATATATTGATATATTACAAAAATGTGTATCAGTCGCAGCAGGATTTAATGCATTTAATTTTATTACAAATGGTACATATACTGATAAACCATATTTATATAAAGAATCACCATCAAGAGAAGATTTAATTGTTAGAGGAAGGAGTTAGTTATGAGAAAGTTTAAATTTAGTAAAGTTTTAGCTTTATCTAGTGTTTTACTTTTAGGAAGTTTTGCTTCATCATGTTCATTTTTTGGAAGTGATGAATATACAATTTCTAGTTTTGTTCATGAAGATATAAAAGATGAAAATAATAATGTAATTGGACAAAAAATAACAATTGAATTTGGTGCTAACTCAACTCTTCCTACATATACTTTTACTTTATCTGATGGAACTGGAATTAAAAATATTGAAGTAGGTAAATTTAATGAAGCTACTAATGAAGTAGAACTCATTATTACTTATAACGATGATCATCAAACTAAAAAAACTATTTTAATGCCTTTAATTAAAGGTGAAGATGGGAAAAATGGTAAAGGAATTAAATCATTAACTGAAGGAGTTGATGAAGAAGGTAATCCAATTATTATTATCGAATTTGATGATGAAACTCCATCAATTTCTTTCCCTTTACAAAAAGGAGAGGACGGAGATGGAGTAGTTGCAATTGATTATGAAACTTTACCAAATGGCGTAACAGTAGTTACTTTTTATAGAGATATTAATAAAGAACATCCTTTAGGAACAATTCAAATTCCTGCAGCTAAATCAATAGATTATGTCGAAGTTATTTTTGATGATATATCTAATTCTTATCAAATGGTAATTTATTATAATAATGGCGAATCTAGTGAACCAATGGATATAGGAACAGTAACTAAATGGTTTACAGGAACTTATGATCCAAATAGTGAAAATATCACAGATTTTGGAAATATTGGAGATTTTTATTTTAATACTAATAAATTTATTATTTATCAAAAAGTAAGTGCTACAGGCACTAAATGGAAAGTAGTAGCAAACTTAGGATCAACCCCAGCAGTTAATAAAACTTATACAGTATCGTTTAATTTAAATGAACCTAGTGATGCTACAGCAAGTTTTAACTATGGTGAAGAAAGTTCATATGAAATTAAAGCTGGATATAATTTTTATAGTGAAGGTTATGAATTACCTCTTCCTACATGTACTAATGGATATTCGTTTGCTGGATGGTATACTTCAAGAAAATATAATGTAAATTTAGGATCATTTACTGATTTAACAGTAGTTAATAGTGATACTAATTTATGGGCTAGATGGGTAAAATGATGAAAAAAGTGTTTAAATCTAAGTTATTTTTATCAACTTTTTTACTTTTAGGTAGTATTACTTTTTCTTCATGTGGATTTTTAGGTGAATATAAATATGTTATTACTAGTACTAGTGAAGAAATAGATGAAGAAACTTTAACTAAAACTATTAAAGTTACACTTAATGGTGAAGAAGAAGTTACTTATACTTTTAGTTTAAATAAAGGACTAGGAATTGATCATTTTTCTTCTCCAATTGTTGATTCTACTAATAATTTAGTTATTATTAATGCTTATCTTAACGAAGAAGAAACTGAATTTATTGAATTAACTTTACCTTTAATTAACGGCAAACAAGGAAAAGATGGAACTTTAATTACAGGAATTACTTATGAAGAAATTAGTGATCAAAAATATATGATTATTTCTTTTAATAACAAAGAAGATTATAAAATCGCTCTTCCTAAAGGTAATGTTGGTGCTTATATTAAAGCAGTTGAAGTTATTGAAGAAGAAAGTCAAAACATATTAAATTTATATTTAGATACTAATAAAGAAAATTTATTTATATCTATTCCACTATTAAAAATGAATACAATTACTAGTGTTTTAGTAGAGATTGATGAAAATACTGGCGAAAACGTACTTATTTTTACTTTAACTAGTGGAGATACAATTGAACAAAGATATAATAGAACATCAATTTGGTATAGTGGAGAAAGCTCCCCTGAATCTAGTTTAGGTTATGTAGGTGATTTTTATTTTGATTCAGTTAATTTTAAAATTTATGAAAAAACTGGATCAAATAGTTGGGAATTAATCAGTGATTTAAGTAAAGTTCCTACTCCTGAAAATTCATTTAAAGTTACATTAAATTTAAATTTATCATCAATTAATGAAGAATTGTCTAATATTTATTTTGAAGATGATAATACATTATTAACTAAAGAATATGAAATTTATGAAGGATGGAATTTTTATTCAATGGGTTATGAATTAGATTATCCTAAATTTGATGAAACTACTTATGAATTTTTAGGATGGTATACAAAAGAAGAAGTAAATCCAAATATTGGTAAACTTGACAATTTAACTCCAATTTATAAAGATATTGAAGTTTTTGCTAATTGGGAGAGGGTGAATTAATTATGAACAAAAAAGAAAAAAATGAAATTTTAAATCAAAACATTAAAAAAGCAGCAACAGTTAATATTTATGCAATCATTGTGCTATTTATTTCTGTTATTTCTTTTATCCTGGCTTTTGTTTTAATTGCTTTTGTTGGGATAGTCTCACTTGCTTATTTCTTGCCTGTTGCTATTTCCACATTAATTACTGGAATATTGTTCAAAACTATAGCTAATTATTTTGATAATACCAATGTTTTACTTCAATATATGGTTGAATCTGATGATAAAGATGAAGAAAAAAAGATTGTCGAAGATCAAGCTATGGCAAAGAAGATTGAAAAAGTAGTTAATAATGTGTTGGATTTTTCTGATTCTGATATAACAGAAATCCCAAGTGAAATTTATTCGGGAACTAATTATGAAAAAATAATAATAAGCGACAAAATAAACAGTATTGATAAATTAGCTTTTAAAAATTGTAATAATTTGAAATCGGTTGTTTTATCAAATTCTGTAGAAATAATCGGAAATTCTATTTTTAAAAAATGTGAATTATTGTGTGATTTAGAATATAAAGGCACTAAAAAAGAATTTAATAATTTATTACAAAATAATCCAAACTTTTTAAATGAATCCAATATAAAAACAGTACATTGTATTGACGGTGATATTATTATTTAAAATATTTAGCTAAAATTTATAAAAAGTGTATTAGGATTTTAATTCTTGTTTTTAAGAAAGTTAGCCCCTAAAGCTAACTTTTTTGTTAAAATATATGTAAAGAGGAAATAATAATGGATAAAGAATTATTAAGCGAGCTTTATTTAATTAAAAAAGCTAAAAATGAAAAGAATAAGAAAATAAATGAAATATTAGATAAAAAAACTGCAAAAGAAGAAGATTTTATAGATAAAGAAATTGAAGAAAAACATATAAATAATATAAAACCAAAAAAACCAAAAGAGCCTAATAAACCATATTTTAGTGATTCAATTAATGTTCCTACAGTAGAAGAAGAGTTAAAATGTCGGGAAAAAGCTTATGATGGTTCAGAACATGCGAGTTTTTCTGATAAATATATGCCATATAAAGTTTTTAATGGAATAACAATATTTTTAGCTATTTTAGGAATTTTAATTCTTATTATTGGTGGTATTGTTGTTAATAACTCTAAAAAAGAAATTGCAGAATATGGTGAAACATATCATGAAGGATCCATGCAAAGAGGACAAACAACACTTATTGTTGGAATAGTAGTGCTAGCTTTAGGTTTAGGTACCTTACTTTCAATAATATTATTTAAAGCAATTAAAAGAGCTATAGCAAAAGAAAAAAGAAGATCTGAAATTATTAAAGAAATAGAAGAAAAAACAAAAATAGAAAAAGAAAGAGTTGAAAAAAGAAGAATTCAATATGAGCAAGATTTAATACAATATGAAAAAGATTTGGACAAATATAATAAAGATCTAGCAGATTATGAAGAAAAGATAATAATTTATGAGCAAATTGAAAAAGAATATGATAAATGTGTTAAAAAAGCTCATAAAATGTATGAATTAGCTAGAGAAAAAGAGATTCATGAAAAACTTGAAAAGCAAAAAGTATTAAATGAAGAATTAAACAATTATGTAGCTTCATTACCAATTTATTATCCTCAAGTTTATATTGATGAAGTAGAAAAACTTATTGAAATATTAGAAGCAGCAAGAGCAGATACATTAAAAGAAGCCATTGCTATTATGATTGATGATGATAATAAACTTACTGCAGAATTAAGAAGACAAATAGAAACACAAAAAGCTAGAGAACAATGCCTTACATGTTATAAACGATATAGTTGTCCTTTAAGCGAAGCAATTTCAACAGTGTGTCCAAATTATGTTAAAAGGTAAATTTTTAATAAGAAGGTGTGCAAATTTGATATTTTAGTAGAAAGTTAGCTCCTATAGCTAACTTTTTTGTTTGCTTAATTATTACATATATATTAATATATATGTAGAGTTTTGAGTTTAGAGAGTTTTTTATTATACATTTTCGTATAGTAAATGAGTTTATAATATTCTCTTACTTAAAACTAGGTAAGAGTAAATGAAGATAAATAAGAAGTTATTGGCTATTTTGCTTCCCGTTTCAATGGTTAGCTTAATCGGGTTAGGTTTTTCAACATGGGCTGTTGCTAAGCAAGTAAGTACTAATATTTCAGTAAACTTATCAGTTGGTAATGTCGAAACTGCAGATAATATTGATGCATTTGGATCAGTAACATTACAAACTTTTAAGATGTCTCAATATGGCTTTGAAATGAGTGATGGAACGTATTCTCAAGAAGGTTCGATAATTGACCCTTATGGTGGGTATATAACCGTAAATTCATCAATTAATTTAAATTTAGCCAAAAGAGGAATCAAATCTTTATTATTATCAAATGAAATGAGGATTATTTTGAAAATCAATGGATTTGATGGCAATAATACTTTGAATCTAAATAATATTGTTACTGTTAATGCAAACAAAACGAATATCAGCGCATTACATAATTTGACACAAATAAATGATGGTATAACTGTTGAAAATGGATCTGAAATAATAATTTCATATAACACAAGTGTTTCTGATTTGACTGATGAAAATGTTAATTTTTCTATTTTAGCTGCTCTTTCACCTGTAAATTTTTCGACATTTTATAATACATATAAATATGTTTCAAACGGAGTCGGATTTAAAGTAACTTTAGGAGCGGAATCTGTTATATGAAAAAATTTAAGAACATATTTATTGGTTTTTTAATTTTTTTTGGGTGTATTTTTTCTACAATTAAAACTGGTAGCGCTTCATGGGTTTCAGATGAAATAAGAAAAATTAATGAAGTAAGTAGTAATAAGGTAAGCGCACAAGAATCAAATCCGGTTGCTTATTATGATTCTACTTATTTTTCATCTCTAGAAGCCGCTATAAATTCAGCAAACAATGTTGGAAATAAAACGGTTTATGTCATTCCTGGAAGTAATCCAATTGTTAAAAATAGTTTTACTATTAATAGTGGTGTTAGTTTAATTTTGCCTTATGAAAATGAAACATATATAAATTCTCCTACATCTAGTAACGTTTTTAAAGAACAAGATGATGCCACCTATATGAAATTAAAAGTTACACTTGATGATGGGGTCAAAATAACTAATTATGGGACAATGATTGTAGGTGGTTCTATTGGAGCAGGTGCTGGAGCAGGATTGTATGGGGGTGCTACTAATGGTAATTATGCACAATTAACATTAAAAGATAATTCCCAAGTACTTTGCAAGAACGGATCGAAATTAACTGTTTATGGCTACATTACAGAATATGCAAAACATCAGGGTGATTATGATGAAGTGGCAGATAGAACTACTTGGCCAAAAATTATACTTGAATCCGGTTCTATTTTAAATGCTCCTTTTATCATTCACGATTTTCGAGGCGGTTCAGTTACATATGGATTAAACAGTGATAAGTCATCTAAAAATGTAATATTTTTTAATGAGTATGAGATTTGTAATGTGAGGCCTCTAGTTAATATTCAATATGGTGCATCGTTGACTGTTGATACCTGGCTTTATGCTAGTAGTGATTCACATAGTGCAAAGGATATAAAAATTATAGGAAATTCATCTTCACATCTATTTCAAATGTCTAGTGGTGCAATTATTGATTTTAAATATAATTATGCAAATAATAATTCTTCAAATTATAGTAATAGATATTTAAATTTTATGGATATAAGGGTAAGAGGAAACTGTAAAATTAACGCTTTGACTTTAAATGTCGCAGGAACTTCTTTAGATACATCATCGTTTAGATTTTCACTTTCTTATTCATTCCATCTATATTTTTTTAATGGAACAATAACATGTTCAAACAAATTAAAATTAATGAAAGGTTGTAGAGTGTTTATTGACGAAACTGCGACTTTAAATGTAGATGATTTAATAAGTTATGAAAATTATAAAGATCTAAGTACTGATTCACACACTGCGTATCCTAACACAGCTAGTGAACCTATTTTGATTAATAATGGAGTTTTGTCAGCTCAAAAATTAGCAGGCTTGGTAATTTCAACAAATGAAGGGGCTCAAACAACAGCTACAAATACTTCTATAACATCTTATGAACATTTAAACCACAGTGGCAGCACTATTTTTACAAGTGTAACATATACAACTATAAACGGATCATTAAAATTAAAATTGTTAAAAAATGGATTAATCAGTGATGTTTTTGAGAATGTTGGACCAGGCACATATTTTTCATATGTAGATACAGAGAGCAATTATGGACGGTTTTCTAATGCTGGAACTATATCGTATGATTGCAATGGTTCATCGACGACTTTTAGCCCAAAAACTATAACAATAGGAAATGGAGGATACACAATAAATAACGATGACATTGCGAATACTCCTGTACGAGAACATTACAATTTTGATGGATGGTTTTTAGATGAAAATTGTACAATTAGTGCGCTTTCTAATGTAGTTTATAGTAGTGTAGTTTTATATGCAAAATGGTCACCAATCAATTACTCAATTTCGTATAATTTTAACGTCGATTTTGAAGGTAATCAAATAAGTGGACAAAGCAATGATTCAAGAAATCCTACACAGTTTAATGTTGAATCAAATTTAAATTTATATCCTGCAAAACATAATTCATTAATTTTTGATGGTTGGTATATTGATTCATTATATCAAACAAAAATTACTCAGATAAATTCTAATATTTTTGCATATTTATCTTCACCATATAATTTGAATTTATATGGCAGATGGTATCCTGCTGATACTGAGACCTTCACGATAACTTATGTAAATGATAATACAGATGAAGGATGCACTTGCATCTCTTCAGAAGATATTCTAAGTGTTAATGTTGATAAATTAGTTGTTCCTGATTTAAGTGGCAAAAATAGCAATACATCATATGGAAAATATTTTGATGGTTGGTATTTAGATTCTTCGTTTAATAATAAATATACTAGCAATTCACAAATTACAGGTTCTTGTGAGCTGTATGCAAATTGGCTTAACAAAAACGAAATAACAATCGGGATTGCAGGCAATAATTTAGTACAAACTATTAGATATTTAAATAAAGATGCAATCTTTACTGTTCCAGATGCAGCAAATTATGGAATTACATTACCTACTGGTTATGAAATGGTATGGCAAGTAACTGGCGGAGCTTTAGATGGACATACTTTAAAAACTGGTCAAACAGGTGTTTGTTTATCAACTTCTCGGGGCCAGTCGATTACTGTTGTTGGAGAACAAACGCCAATCTCTTATAATTTAACAATTAATGTTGGTAGTAACGAAACAGCTACATATAGTATTAAGCGTGGTAATACTATAATCGTTAATGATACAACGATTGCAGCATCAAGCACAGAAAATGTTAGTCAGTCGATTAATGTTAATGATGTAATAACAATTAAAGTAAGTGCAGAAAGTGACTATACAGCAGGAAATATCGCAGTCACGAATTTGACTGGCAATGCAAGCCCATATACAGTATCTGGTACAGGAAATGCTACCATTACTGTGGCAAATGCATCAAAAAACAGTGGAGGTTGTTTCTCAGAAGACACATTAATTAATACATTAAATGGTTTAAAGAAAGCTAAAGATTTAATTAAAGAAGATAAAGTTTTAACATTTAATCATTTCGAAGGTAAGTTTGAATACAGTAATATATTAGCATTAATTGATCATGGTAATGACTATAATACAAAGATTAATGTTATATTTGATGATGGTTCTAATTTTGAAATAATTAATGCTCATGGTGTATTAATGAATGACACTAAAAAATACGAATCTATCAATAGAAATAGCTATAACAGTTTCATAAATAGAGAAGTAGTTTGTGAAAATAATGGATCTATTAGAATTAAGAAAATTGTAGACATTGAAGTAAGTGAAGAATATTGTCATGCATATTCAATATTAACTGATTATAACGTTAACTGCGTTACTGATAACGTGTTATCAATTACTGAAACATGTGTTGATATAACATGTAACTATTTTGAAATGGATAATTCATATAAATATGATGAAAAATTAATGGAAGAAGATATTAATAAATATGGTCTTTATTCATATGAAGAATGGAAAGATTATATGTCTTTAGACTTCTTTGAAAAGATTAATGGTAAATATTGCAATATAGTAGTTCAAAAAGGAATTACTACTAAAGAACATATTATTAATGTAATGAAATACGTTGCTAATTTATTTAAAACCGGTCAAGCAAGATAATGATATAAAGAACTAAAAAAGACAAAAAGTAAGTAAAAATAAAACACTTACATCTTTTACAAATAAAGATTAGATTGAGCATAATTTAAAATAAACATACTTCGGATTTTTCCGAAGCATTTTTATATACTTTCTATAAAACAAAAAATAAATATTTTAAAAATTAAATTATATATAATCTAATTAAGGAGAATATAAATATGCAAAAGAAAATTTTTACTGTATTGCTTTCAGCAATTACGCTTTTAGGAACTTTTGGTTGTTCTAAAAAAGAAAATGACCCTGTTACACCAATTCCAGATCCTGATGAACAAAAAATAGATTATGGAACATTAACTTTAGAAGATGTTGAAGTAACATTTATGTCTGAATTAATTTTAAATCCAGTATTTTCTAAAGAAGAATATGAAGAAGAAGTTACATATACATTTGAAGGAAATGCTATTGAAATTAATGATGGTAAAGTTAAAGGATTAATACCTAATTCAGATACAACTGTTAAAGCTAAAACTTCTCATCATGAAACCACTTTTGATGTTCATGTTAATTATATTGAAGCAAGTTTAACAAGTCCTACAGGAGGAGAAAGTAAATATGCTGTTAAAACTCCTGATGCTTCAATTAATAAATATTTATTACATTTCCATGTTTCAGCTATTAAATATGTAAATGAATATACTAGACTTTCAAGTTTTGCTTTTAATGCTAGTGATAATTCTTGGTATAACATTGAAATGGACGCAAGTGGTAATATGCATTTATTTGCTAGATTTAATGGAATAGAAAAATATTGGATCTATTTAGGAAATAAAGCTGATTATATCGTAGAAAATAGTATTGAATATGATGTTGATATATTAAGAAATGGACAAGCTACAACTTTCTATTTCAATAATAAAGCTGTTTGTGGATTTACTGAAAAAGAAATGGAAGGCTATGCAAGTTTAGCTACAATGGAAGTAACAGCTGCAGCAGATAGAGAAAATGCTGGAGAATATATTATTAATTTAAGTAAAGTATATTATGAATTAGAAAATACTGGAGCATATCATGAATTAGTTAATCCAAGTACAGTTAATTTTGCTGATTTTACTTTAGCTCATGAACAAGGTGATGAACAAAAATATAGATATGGCTATATTGCTAATAAAGAAAATATGTTATTTAGTTCAACTATAGATGTAGAAAAATGGGATAATAACGCAACTAGACCCGTAGCATTTGCATTCAATGGAAGTGATAATTCTTGGTATAACATTGAAATGAATGCTGAAGGCGCTCTTCATTTATTTGCTAGATTTAATGGAGTAGAAAAATATTGGATCTTTTTAGGAAATAAGAGTGATTTAATGGTTAATGATAAAATTCATTTTGAAGTTAATATATTAAAAGAAGGACAAGAAACATATTATTTCTTTAATAAAAAACTTGTTTGTTGGTTTAATGAAGCTGAACTTCGTGGCTATCCAAGTCTTGACTTCTTAGAAGTAACATCAACTACAGATGTATGGCAAGAAGGAAAAGAATTTAAAGTTAATATAACTAATAATAAATTTGAATATGAAAATAGTGCAAATTACGCTGAATTTAGAGAAAAAATCTATAAAGATATAGAAAATACAACTTTATTTAGTGAAACTGGTGCAGAAACTAGACAAGCAGAAATAGCTGTTCCTACAGATATGTTATATGTAGGTAGAGTTAGTGTTTTAGAAGATTCAACAGGTTGGATTAGACCATCAGCATTTGCTTTTAATAATAGTGATAATTCATGGTATAACATTGAAACAGATAATGGTGGAGCAGTTAATTTATTCGCTAGATTTAATGGAGTAGAAAAATATTTTATTTCATTAGGTAATAAGTCTGATTCAATGGATGGAGATGTATTTAGTTATAAAGTAGCTATTTTAAAAATAGGTCAAGCTACATATTTCTTCTATAATGATGTATTAAAATGTCAATTTAGTGAAGAAGAATTAGCTGGATATAGAGGTTTATTTGCTTTAAATATTACTTCATGTGCAGATAGAGCAAGTAGTAAATATTCAGTTGAATATAGTTCTCAAAGTATATTAGATAAAAATAGCGAAGAATTTAAATCATATTTAGAAAAAATTTCTTAAAAGGCTAAAAAATGAAAAAGAAAAAGAATGTACCAGCTTTATTATTAATTGGTTCATTAGTTTTTACTTATGCTTGTAAAAGTAATAAAACTGAAGAAAATACAAGCAAAACTGATTATGAAGAAAGTGAGATTGGTGTTTTGAAAAATTATATAAAAGAACTGGATTTAAAAGGGTTTTTAGGTAAAAACTTTAAAAATAATATTAAATATTGGCAAAAAAGTGCCTACAAAAATAACCCAAATATTATTACTCAAATAAAAAAAGCAAATGAAAATAGTAATACATCTTCACTTAGTGAAGTATTAGGTCAAGACTACTTTGGTGTTGATGGATATTATGATATTGATGTAGTTAAAAAGAATGATAAAAACTATATTGGTTTTAAATTAAAATCACTTCCAACTAGTTTTGGAGATAGAGATTTTAGATTTGTTAACGATATTAATGCTATTACTAGTTGGCAAGGGATTAAAGAACTTTGGGTATATGTTGATAATAGTGAAATAGGAGCTACAACTGGTCTTAGACTTTGCTTTGAAGATAATAGTGTTGGAAGAGAATCATATAAATTAATCGATGGAAAAGAAGTTAATTTATATAAAAGTAATGGTGAAGCTATAAAAGCAAGTATTAGTGAAGGCGGATTTGTTTCTATTCCTGCTAATTTTGAAGGATATGTAGCTTTACCTTTTAATAAAGATTATTATGAATGTTATTGGTGTGAAGGTGGAAATAGAATTATAGATTCTTCATGTATTGCTCAATTTCAAATAGCAATAAAAGGATCATCAACTTCATTAAATAAAACATTTAGATTAGCTGATTTTGCAATTGTTGGTAGTGTTGCTGGAAATGATTTACCAATAAACACGGGAACTAGTGACACTTATAAAGTTATTTGGGATATTAATTTATTAAGAGAAAGAAGTATAGATGATCCTATGGAACAACCTTCTGGATTAGCACGGTATGGAGAATTTGTAGGAAAACTATTAACTGGAATTAGTTTTTCTTATAAAGCAACTAAAGATGAAGAATTATTTAATGCCGCAACTGAAATTATTAATGAGTTAGAAGAAGCTCAAGGAGAAGATGGATATTTAGGTGTATTTAAAGGTCAATCTAGATATTCAATAGGTTCAGCTAACTGGGATTTATGGAATCAATATCACGCAGTTGTAGGACTTTTAGAGTGGTATAAATTAACAAATAATGAAAAAGCTTTAACTATTTCTAAAAAATGTCTTGATGCAATCTATGAAACTTTTAAAGATAGAAGTTATTTAGTAAAAGGTGGATTTGAAACAAATAGAGCAATAGCTCATGCTTATGCTTTAATGTATCAAGTTAATAAAGAAGAAAAATATTTAAATGAAGCAGAAAGAATAATAATGCAGGATTGTCAAGATCAAAGTGGATGGTATAAAACTGCTCTTAGAGGTGGAAATTTCTATCGTTCATCTAGTGCTAGATGGGAAGTTTTACACATGATTATGACTTTAGGTATTTTATTTGAAGAAACTAAAAACGAAGAATATTACAACGTTTTAGAACAAATTTGGTACGATATTCAATCTACAGATATCCATAATACAGGTGGATTTACTACAAATGAAGGAGCAATTGGTGATCCTTATAAAGATGGAGTAATTGAAACTTGTTGTACAATTGCTTGGTGTGCTTTTACTAATGAATTTTATAAATATTCTAAAAAAGTAGAAGTATTAGATGAACTTGAAAGAAGTTATTTTAATGGAATATTAGGTGCACAATTAGATGACGATAAATATTGTTCTTATAATACTCCTATGAATGGTATTAGAGGATTATCTGGAGGATATGATGGAAGAAGAGTAAGTTCACAACAAGATATATCATTCCAATTTAATTCAGGTTCACCTGATATGAATTGTTGCCAAGCAAATTTTGCACGTGGAATTGGGCAAATTGTTGAATGGGCATGCTTAACTGATGGACCTTCTTTATATTTAAATTATTATGGTAATTCTACTATTAAAACTAGTGTAAATGGCGCTAGTGTTACTATAAAAGAAGTAACGTCTTATCCATTAAACGGAAATATTAAAATAACTATAGAAGGTTTAGAAAAACCAACTCCATTTAAATTAAAATTAAGAATTCCATCATGGAGTTTTGAGTCAATTGTTAAATATGATTCTAAAACTCATAGTGCTACATTTAATGAATATTATGAAATAGATAAAGTATGGAAAAATGGAGATGAAATCGAACTTAATTTAGATTTACATTTTTCAACTTGGTTAGGAGAACGTTCTCAATCAGGCTATGCATCCTTATATTATGGACCAATTTTATTTACATTAGATGAATATTATTTAAATAAATATTGTCCTCAAGTTTTATTTTCAAAAAATATAGTATTAAATGCATCAAATCTTGAAAAATTAGAAGTACAAAATGGAAACACTATAAACTGTTTAGCTTATATTGATGTTCCTTATAATGGAAATTTTGTTAGACTTGTCGATTTTGCTAGTGCTGGTAAATATAATGGAGGGTCAAGTCCTAGCTCATATTATAGTTGGTTTATAATTAATGGCATTGATCCAGTAGTTTTAGATCCAATTGATATATGGAAAAATCCACTATTCTAATTAAAAATTATATATAATATTTATATGGCAATTGATTATAAAAAAGTTTTTAATTTATCACTTAAAGATTCTTTAAAATGTGATAAAGTTTTTAAAGCTTTATCGAATAAAAGAAGAAGAGATATTTTAAATTTACTTTCTAAAAAAGGGCCATCAAGTATTAAAAATATCGCTTTTGAACTTGATGCACCTTTATCTAGTGTATCTGAAGATGTTTCTATTTTACTTAAAACTGGATTAATATCTGTTATTAAAGATTCAAATAGTAGTGGACAAGGAAAAATTGTATCTCGTCAATTTGAAGAAATTCATATTAATTTAACTAAAAATAATCCAATTTATCCAAAACACAATGAAATAGTAGATATTTTAATAGGGTCTTATAAAAATTTTAAAGTTAATAAATTATGTGGAATGATTTCAGAAGAAGGATATATTGGAGAAAGAGATAATATTAATTGCTTTTATGAAAGTGATAGATTTAAAGCTCAACTTATTTGGTTTGATTATGGATATTTAGAATATGAAATACCAATTAAATCAAAAAACGTTGATGAAATCCAATCAATTTCATTTTCTTTAGAATTATGTAGTGAATCTCCAGGTTATAATCATAATTGGCCTAGTGATATATTTTTTGAAGTTAATGGTAAAGATATAGGTTATTTTACTTCAATTGGAGATTTTGGAGATAGAGCTGGTAAATATACTCCATTTTGGTGGAAAGGCAATACTTCTTATGGAATTTTAGAAAACGTTAAAATAACTGAAGAAGGAAGTTTTATTAATGAAATTAAAGTATCAAGTGTTACTTTAAAAGATTTAAAACTTAATGAAAAAGATACAATTACATTTAAATTAGGCGTTAAAGAAAATGCTAAAAATAGAGGTGGATTAAACTTATTTGGTTCTAAATTTGGAGATTATAATCAGCATATTGTAATGATTATTCAAAAGAAAGGTTCGAATTACTGAACCTTTTTTAGTTATTAAAACAATGGTAAATAATTTTTAAAAGATTTTTTGAATGCTAAAAATTAATAGTTATTAATACTAAAATAAAAGCATATTTAATTATTAAAAGGCATAAATGAGGGATAATTTAATGAAAAAGATTTTTATTTTAGTAGAAAATAACATTACTATTGATTATGAATGGAATGAAAAAGTTGAAGCTAACGTTAGAGTTATTAAAGCATCAACAAATAAAATGGATGTATTTAATAAAATGATTAGTTTAAAAGAAAATATTGTTCGTGAAAACGATTTAGAATATTTAATTGATGAAGCTGAAAGCTTCGGCGAAGAATTTATTGATAAAAATTATCATGATAAAGATTCATTAAATGAAAATGATCTTCATTTATATTGGAAAATTATTGAACTAAATGTAGAAGAAAATGAAAATATATTTTTCATTTCAACATTTGTAACTACAAGCTATGATTCATTCCCAGAACTAATTAGTATTGGAGAAAAGAAGTATTATAAAGATTTTAACGAAGCCTTTGTAAATGTTAAAAAAGTATTATCAAAGTTAAGTGAGTATGAAAAATATAATACAGAAATAGATGAAGAAGAAAAGAAAATAAATATTTATAGCGATATTAATTTAGGATATCTTGATTATACTTATTTCTTATTAGATATAAGAGATTATTTAAAATAATAATGATTTTTGAATGCTTGTTTATAGCATTCTTTGTAGGTAAAATATAAATATGATTAATTTATTTTGGTCTTTAATTTTAATCTCATTTACAGTTCTTTTATATATATTAAATATACATGGTTCAATGATGGGAACTCTAAAAGGGATATTTATTGATATTATTGAAACCGGATCACATAGGTATCATGGAGGACTAGTTGCAATTTTATCAATTGTAATTTTAATAACTTCAATAATTTTACTTATCTTATTTTATAAAAAAGGAAATAAGAAATATAAAGGAGATTTTCTTAGTAGAGTTTTATTAACACTATTTTGTAGTTTTACGATTTCATTTTTTATTGAACTTTCTGCAATAACTAGCATTATTTCGTTAATTTTGTATGGTTTATTAGTATCGGCTTCTTTAGGAATTTATATCTTTAAAGTGTTTAAATTTAATAAATTACAAAATGAAGAAGTTATTTCTAATGAATTAAACAAGAAAGAAATAATAAGTAAAATAGTTTTAGTTGGTTTTGGAGCATTTTTACATTTTGCTTTATATGTAAATCCACAATTTCTCTATGTATCTGTAATAAATTTTGGAAGAGATACCAGCTTTTTTGAAGGAACATTTTTTGATCACCTACCTTATTTATTTAGCTTCATGAGTATATATTTATTGTGCTTAGTAATACACTTTTTAAGAAAAAAACATATAGATTTAATTAATTTATGCTTACATATTGGTTTGATATTTAGCGCTGTTTCATTTCACCTATATGTAAGATTAATTACTACTGATATTACTTATAAAAATGTACTTTTTGAAAGCCCATTATATATTTATACATTACCAATTTTAATAATAGGAATTATGTTATTATTCTTGTATTTTTATATTGAAAACAAGAATAAAAAATTATCTTTATTAGATAATGATATAAAACAAAAAATCGCTGAATGTAAAAATAAAATTGTAGAAACAAAGAATCAATATGCTGAAATCAGCTTATATAAATCATTGTTATTTACCTCATCAATTGTATTATTCTTTACACTTATCTTTGTGTTTGGTCCTGGAAGAATAGGTAGGAGTCACATATATTTAACAGGAATTTATTCGATAGAACCAGTAGATATTGTATGGATCGCATATATATTGCAAGTATTAAATCTTGCTTTATTTGTAATAATGATTATTAAAGTTATTAAAGATAGGAAAGCAAGAAAAGAATGCAAACTTAGATTAAAAGAGTTAAGAAAAGAATTAAAAATTTTAAGAAAAGAATATAGAGAATTTAAAAAGAAAGAAAAAGAAGAAAATAAAAATAAGGAGTCAAATATTATGAGAAGATATTTATCAAAATTACCATTAATTGCATTAGGAATAGCATTGCTGATTTTTGCATTATCGTTTGTTGCTTCATTTAGTCTAAAATCATCTAATAGTGTACTGACTTATAATGGCGTAATTTGGGGAACTACATCTAATGTAAAAAGAGGTGATTCTGTAGTTGTTAGTTTTGTATCTTATAGACCATTGTATTTAATTAGAGCAGGAATTATTATGATTTTAGTTGCTGGTTTAACTAATGTATTTGCTCATTTATTTATAGAAGAAGATCTTTATAGAAAAGTTTTAATTATTTCATCAGCTGTTGTTTGTTTAATTGGTTCTATATTCTTATTCTTTATTATTAGACAATTTAAAGAATTATATGTCAGCAATATTGATCCAACAATGTCTACCATCGAGAAATTTAATGATTGGGTCAGCAATAAAGACATTAAATTATCTTGTGGATTACCATTTGTACTTGGAATAGCAGGAATTGCGCAATCGGTTATTATTTTCTTAGGCCATAAAAAGTAATAGTAACTTAAAATGAAGAGATCTAATACCCATATTAGGTCTTTTTATTTTGCTAATTTGATTAAAAAATCTTTCACTATACTGAACAATTTTTATAAATATTGAAAAATCTTTCAGTATACTGAAAAATTTTATTGATTTTAGCAAAATCTTTCAGTAAGTCACAATTGGGTATTATAAATGTTTAAAATCCGAGTAAAATAAAGTGCACTTTAGATTTCTCAGATTATTAACAAAAACAATAAGTAGTAATCATTTATTAGCTTAAAGATTATTAAACAATTTAAAGTTCTAATAATCTTTTTTTATAGAAAAAATAAATAGTAGAAGTAATCGAAGAAATTAGCACTCTTTTTCGAAAGTGCTTGACTCTCTCTCTCTCTCTCTCTATTATATAAGTGTATCCTTTTTATATTTATAAAAAGATACACATATTATTAGCAGGCGTTTTAAACTCTTTAAACTCAAAACTCTAAACGAAACGCCTGCGTTTTCTCATATATGAAAAAGATAGGAAGAAAGTTACTTGTTGTTTTATGTCCAGTTTCTATTATTAGCTTAGTAGGACTTGGTTTTTCAACGTGGGCAGTAGCTACACAGGCAACTAATAATATGACTGTTGATTTAAGTGTTGGAGATGTAATTACAGGAGGAACTGGCGAAGCTCTTGATGTAATTACAATTTCTTCATTAGGAAATTTTGAATATGCAACTGGATATGGCTTTGTTAATGATGGAATTTACGCTGATAACGTTGATTTAACTGGCACATGCTTAGTTAATACAGCGAATGCAAAATCATGCTTTACAAGCTATAGAAACACAAAATCTTTCAAATTAGATGTTAGTTTATCAACTGCTTTACCAAATGGATTAAATCCTAATGGTTTTTCATCCAGCTCAATGTCATTAACTAGTACAAATTTTAGCGTTAATGATACTGATCCAGTAGATGGAGAAGCAATTACAACATCATTTGTTATTACATGTACAAATACGGATGCTGATTTTAGCTTTGATTTTAGTCTAAATTTAAAATGGACTGGATCTTTATCAAGTTTTCCTAATTTAGCCTCTGCTAATTTTAATATTACATTTACCCCTAAGGAGAATGCATAATGAAGTGGTTTAAAAAACTTTTAGCATTTTTTATGTTTGCATTTATTTCTTTAGGATTAATGCCTAAAGTTTCTTATGCTAGTTGGAATGCTGGAGATAATCAAAATGATACAGCTAATAGTACTAATGAAACATATACAAGCAGCGTTCAGGAGCCTGTAGCTTATATTGCTGGATCTAACAAAATATATTTTCCAACTATTGAAGGAGCTTTAAAAAGTGCTAATAGTGGTGATATTGTTGTTACAATACCACCAAAAAAACAAAATTATCATTCAGTAAATAATAAAATTTCTGTAGATTCCGTTACATATAAAATAAAAGATAATTGTGAAATTAAACAAGGCGTTACTTTAATTTTGCCAACAGATAAAAATAATATTGACAGTGTTAATAATCAGGAAACACTTGAAACTTACATTAAATCAATGTGGAAAGATAGCAGAAACCTCGGAAGTACCGATAAAGATGCTATTAATCATTCAACGAATTATTTAAGAACTACAGTAGAAATAGAGAGTGGAAAAACATTAATTAATAATGGTACTCTTGTAATCAGTGGTTATCTTTATTCTGGAACAAACCAAAACTCCTCATTAATTAGTTATACTGGTTTTTCGTATTCTCGTTTTTTATTAAAACATGGAGCAGCAATAATCCAAAATTCAAGTACTGCAATAACACATTGTTATGGTTATATAGAAGAAGATGTAAAAAATAATAATAGTTATATAGATTTTGCAAATGGAACAGTATATATGCCTTTAGTAGTTTGCGATTATAGAGGTTTTTCTGTTGCAAGTGGTATGGAAGAAGCAAATAATACATATGGCGTTCCACCATTTAATCAAATTGAGTTTAGAAATATTTTTTGCACTTCATACTTTAGATATAATGCTAAATTATATGGGTGCTCTAATGTATACGTGTATCAAACTGGAATTCCTATTATTGGAACAATTGATGAAGTTATTGCAAATAATGATTCTTTGATAATATCCAACGGGAATGCAGCTTTAGTTAAACTTACCAATTCTACTTATTCATATTTGGAAGCAAAATATGACAAAGATAAAAAAATAATGAATTTAAAATTTTATGGTGGTTTTTCTCTTAATACATTTAGCTTTAAGATTAAAATTAGTGGTGTTGAAAAGACTTTAAGTACAGCAAATGGTTTTTTCCCTGTTTCATATAAAATGAATATTAGTTTGCTTAGAAATTCAAACCAAAGTGGTAGAGCAACATTTTCTACATTAAATCAAAAAATAAAATTGTTACCTGAAGCATCTTTGGCTGTTTCTAATAACGTGGATTTAAACGGATCAGAATTGACGGTATATAGCACATTCATTGATAACAGCAGTGGAGAGAGACCAACATCAAAATGGAGTTGTGGAGCTCATTATCCTGTTAAAAATAATGCAAATTGTATCGTTGAGGATGGTGGAAAGATTACCATGCAAAAAATTGGTGGAAATGTATATTGCAACGATTCAGCAAACATTATTTATTCGTCGTCAGATATCGTAGAGAGCAATGAACCATGGAATCAAGATGTAAGAAGCGCGCCTTTTGTTATTAAAGATTACTTAATAATAAGAGAGCAACTTTCGATATCGTCATTAGAAAAGATTAATTCAAAGAAAATCCTTATAGGAATGAATACATTTTTTAATTCAAACGATTTTCCAAACCCAAATAAACCAAAGTTAAATGTAATTAACAATGGAGAACAATGGCAAATAAATGGAGTTCAAAAAGTTCTCCATGTCGATTCTGTGACTAATGCTCAATTAGAATTATTAAATAACATTTATAATGTTAATGTCTTTAAAGGTAACAACAATGTTTTTGGCACATCTAGTAGGTATGCTTATAGATCATACATTAATAATGCTAGTAATGTAGTATTTTGTGTAATAAATAGTTTGCCTAGTATATCATCTAACAATAATGGTATTAATGAATTTGATGTACAATCTATAACTGTAGAGAGTACTACTGGGAAATTAGATAATGGTAAAGATCCTTTATATATAAATCATAGTATTCAATTAAAAGCTAACTTGATTGATGTTGAAAAAGCTTATAATAAGGACGTAATTTGGTCTTCAAGCAATACATCAATTGCAACTGTAGATGAAACAGGCAAAGTTACTGGTGTTAATTTAGGGCAAGTTGTTATTACTGCAACATCTTCATATCATAGTGAAGTTTTTGGTACATATAATACTGAAGTAATTCCAGATGATAGCTTAGTCGGTGTTACATCGGTTTGGATTACTAGTAGTACTAACAAATCTTCAAAAACAGTTGTCGGAACATCAAGTGAACATGATGGAGTCAGCGGAATTACAGTTGCACAAAATTGGTCTTATCACGAAGAAGTTACAAGTACAGACACAACAATTACTTATAGTTTAAAATGGGAGCCATCAAATGGTCAAATTTCACAAGTTCAATGGACTTTTTATAGTCCAACAGGAGAAAGAGAATATATGGTTGATTATTCTGGAACAAAGGTTGCAAATAAAACAACTATTGATGATGATGGTTCACGAAGTACAAAAATTCATTTTGATGGACGCACTAATCAGAAACCTGATGCTTGTGTATTGAGATGTAAAGTAACAGACATTAATAATACGGAATATAGTTGTGATTTTAATATAATGCATAATTCTGGTGTATGCGTTACTGGAAATACTTTAGTAACGATGGCAGACGGTTCTTATAAAGCAATTAAGGACGTTAAGTTAGGAGAACTTGTTAAAACTTGGAGCTTTAAAGAGGGTGCATTTGTTAATAGGCCAATTATTTGGTATGAGAGCGGCACTATGCAAAATGCTGACGTTATAACTGTAGTATTTGATGATGGATCAAAAGTTGAAGCTATTTGGAAACAATCATTCTTTGATGCAGAACTATTAGATTATGTAACAATTGATTCTAGTAATTATAGTTCATTTATAGGTAAAAAATTGCTTTCAGATATTGGCACATCAACAATAGGATATAAACGAGTTGTTGATGCATATGTTGAAAATAAAGATACTGAATATTATGAAATTGACACAATGTATGATTATCAATATTTAGCAAATAATATTTTAACTGTTGAACCAACATTACATGAACATGTTTGGTTTGAAGTTACTCCAGAATTTAAATATGACCCTATCAAAATGGAACAAGATTTAGAAAAATATGGACCATTAGATTACAATTTAGTCAAAGACTTAGTTACTTATGATCAATATTTATGGTGGGGTGGAGAATATTTAGCAGTTCCAATTGGAAAAGGATATTTTACATTAGATTATCTTATTGAAGTTATTAAACAATTTATTAATGATAACTATGAAGTAGCTTAAAATAATGAATTTGAAGCTAAAAACCCCTCAAAACCCCATTATTTTCTTAAAATTTTAATCACGCAACTTTTAGTTAACAACTAAAGTTCGTGATTTTTATTATGTATACTGGATCTGTTAAATTAAACGGGGAATAGCGGGGTATAAATCAAACAACCCACCAAAACTGTTAAATTAAACGGGACTTAAAAGCAGACACAAAAATGTCTGTTTTTATTTTTAATCAAGTTTAATTAAATTATCGATTAAACCTAATTATTCTTTAAAAATAAATGTAATTATAGTTAGAGTGAATTCATTACTTTAAAAGTTGATCTAAACTAAAAGAACTGTTAAATAAAACAGGGAGTCCATTTAAAAGACTCCCTATTTAATTTGCCTGAACCTATATTTGTTTGAATGATTTTAATTAGATATTTCTATTTTTATTTACTTTTATAAATTTTGAAAATTCTCATTACAAATCAATTATTGCTTTCAGATTACAAAATTTTTGCAAACTTTTTATTGAATATAAATTTCTTATATTTTGTTAATCTGTGTAAATAATTTGCACAGTTTTTAAAATATGATATAATTTTAATATATTTTATGGAGTTTTGATTATGATTTGCAGATTAGTAGTAGAAAATTTTGAAACGTTTTTAAATAAGATTGAAATTGATTTCCAAGCTAATGGAAATATTAAAAGATTTAATTTTAATTATATTAAAACTAAGAAAAAAAATATTTTAAAAGTAATAGGAGTATATGGACCAAACAATACTGGTAAAACTTGTTTATTTAGAGCTTTTAAAGGGCTAAGAGCATTAATGCTCGCTGAACCACACGAAGATTTTTCTTATGCTTTTAGTGAAAATAATCCAATAACAACTTTTGAAATTGAATACTATATTAATAAAAGATTCTACACTTATAAAGTTGCATATAATAATAAAACAAAACTTTATGAATCTGAAGAATTAATTTTAAATACAGACGAAGATAATAAATCTTTAAACAAAGCGATATTTAAACGAAAAGAAAACAATATTATTTATGATAAAGAATTTAAAATTAAAAATTACGATTCTTTTTCTAGATCGTTCCCTGTTTTAATAATTTTAAATGATTTAAATAATGAATTTATTAAAAAAATTAAAAAAGACTATATAGATTTTGCAAATTCGTTATTATTTATAGAGATGAATCACCCAATTGATATTACAAAAACTATAAACTTTATGCAAAATGATGAAAAAGCAAGAAAATTTATACAAGCATTCGTAAAAAATTGTGATTTACATATAGAAGAATTTGGCTTTAACGATAGTATTGTAAGTGACAAAGATTTATCTGATAAAATTAATAGAGTTATTTCTTCACCATCATTCTCTAAAGAATTTTTGAAATTTTCCAGTAAACATAATGGTTATAGAGTTCCTTCTATTTTCTTTGAATCGGTAGGAACTATGAAATTAATTGCATTATCTGGGTATATTTATGATGCTCTTTATAATGGAAAAACATTATTTATAGATGAAATCGAAAGTTCGTTACATCATATAATTACTAGATCTATCGCTTCAATGTTTAATAATTTATTAAACACAAAAGCGCAATTAGTTTTTACAACGCATGATGTCTTACTCTTGAATTTTAAACAATTATTTAGAAAAGATCAGATTTATTTAATTGATTTAACAAATAAAAACACTAGTATTGTAAAAAGAATGTCTAGTTTTACTTCAAGAAGTAATAACGGAATTAGAGGAGATGAAGATATTTCTGAATATTATTTAAAGGGACAATTTGGAGCAATTCCATCCCCTGACTTATTTTCGTCTCTTGAGGAAATAAATAATGAGTGAAACAAGGAGGAGAAATATACTAATTTTAGCTGAGGGAAACGAAGAAAAACCCTATATTGATAAAATTTTGTCTTTTCCAAACATAAATAAAGAAGTCTATAATTTTGCTGAAGCTATAAATGTAAAGGGAAATGGAAAAATTTTTGCTAGGTATCAATATGAGTTCCAAAAAGGATATTATGATTTGATTTTAGTTTTTTGTGATGGAGATAATAATAGTTCTCAATTTTTAAGTTTTTTGAATTCATTTGGTGAATATTTTTTTAAAAATAAAAAAGATTCTTTAGAAGTGTTTATCTATTCTAATCCGGTTACACTACAAATTATTTTATCTCATTTTGGTGAAGTTAAATTGAAAAATGTAGGCAAAAAAACAAACGCTAAAATAGTAGAACAATTAACTGGTATTAAAAACTATTCTGCAAAAAATGAACAAATCGACCAGTTAATAAACAAAATAAATTATAACTCTCTTGATTTATTTAAAAATAATTTATCGAAAATTTCTAGTAACATAAAAGATATACCTAGCACAAATTTTTTAATGTTTTTGAATAAATTTGAGTCCTCTGACAGTAGTTGGATAAACGAGATACTAAAAAAATTTAAATAGATGATTATGTTAGTGTTTTTTATTATAAAACCTTCTAAATCCCCATTATTTTCTTAAAATTTCAATCACGCAACTTTTAGTTAACAACTAAAGTTCGTGATTTTTATTATGTATACTTTTAAAATATAAGTATGAATTTTAAAGAAAACTTGAAAGATTTAAGAATTAAAAACAATTTAACTCAAGATGATATTGCTACTAGATTAAATATAAGTAGACAATCTATTTCTAAATGGGAAAGTGGTGTAAGTGAACCTAATTTAGAAACATTAGAACAACTATGTGATATTTTGAATTGTTCTTTAGAAGATTTAGTTTCTTCACCTAAAAATAAAATTAAAGAAAAAGTAAAACATGATGTTCCTAGTATTATATTATCTATAATTGCATCTTTATTTTGGATTGGATCATTTATATTTTTAATTTTATTTTTAATTACTTTAATAAAGAATCAAATATTTATGCATGAAGCTTATTCATATGAAGGAGCACATAATGATATAGGTCTTGGTGGTATATTTGAAGCAAGTAGATTGCATGAATTAGCCAGTAAACTAGCTGAAAAATTATATGGCACTGGTTATAGTGATGTTCAGTGTGTTGATGCTAAAAATCAAATTACTTATGTTTATAAACTGCATGGTAACTTATATATTTATTATGGCCTTAAAACACCTTATGTAGAAATTAATTGGATCTATTTATATGTATTTATTGCTTTATTTGTATTTTCATTAACTTTTTATATCATAATGATTAATTCATTGCGTAAAAAGCGCAATAATTAATCTATTTTCATTTTTTTGAGCACTTTTCCATTTTTAAATTGTCTTATATAATGAAAGAAGAGAAATTATGAAAAAGAGCTTAATTCCATTATTAATTGTTAACTTATTGCCTTTATCTTTTTCATGTGGAAAACTTTGTGGATTTCAACCATGTGTTCTTGTGGATATAGCCGATCCTGATCGTTATGACAAAAATGAATATCTAGAATGTAAAACTGCTTTTAAATTAACGTCTTTTAAAAGTGCAAGCTTAGAATATAAATATAAAGAATATTGTAATTGTGAGATATTATATAAAACAACAACAGTAAGCTTGTTTTATGTTTTTGAAAATACAAAGAAAATATATGATATTGAAGCAAGAGGTTTAATAAATGACGATACATATAATGATTTAAATTCATCATTTGAAGGTATTAAATTAGATTCTGACCCTTATCTGTTCGGTAAAACTCTTAATTATTCTTTAGTTGGCCTATCTAAAAAGGAAAAAGAAAGAGTATTAAATGAAATTAAAGAACATGAGAGTAAAATAAATGAATTTTTTAATAGTTTAGATTTTGTTTATTCATTACAACATTCTGATATCAATTATTTAATTAACACTAAAAAATATTATAAGAATCCCGATGATAATAATCTTATATTGCATGTAAGTACATTTGATGTTGCCCAATTAATTCCTTTTAGAAATAATAAATGTGTAATTGATGAGTATTATTCATTATTGAAAGATGCTATATATGATCATGATGATGGTCATACATTTAATTATTTTTATGAAGACTTTGGTACTGATTTTACTGAAGAAGAATTCTTAACTAAATTAGGTTTAAATTAATATTAGTTTTAAGTAAAAACCCATTATTTAAAACAAAAACCCTGCAAAAGCAAGGTGTTTTAATAGATTTTGATAATTATAATTTGTTTCAATTTTGTCTGTATCTGAATAAACAAAACATTATTGTTTATTTCTTTTAAAGTCTTCTAAATCCTATTTGCAAATTCTCAAAATAAATTCCTGACAATAAACAAACTCAGATTTTATTAGACTAAATTCCGTTTAAAAACATAAACTGATTTTACTTTTAGAATTTGTTTTTAAATCTTTTCACTTTTTTGAGCACTTTTCCATTTTTAAATTGTCTTATATAATGAAAGAAGAGAAGTTATGAAAAAATCTTTAATTACATTTACTTTTCTTTGTTTAACTTCGTTATGTTTTTCTTGTGGGCTTAATTGTGATAGAGATCCTACTTGTTATGTATATGAAGAAGCAGGACCACGAATATATTACAAAGGTGAATATCAACGCAATAAAACCTTAATAAAACTTAATAATATTAAAAATATTTTATTAGAATATAAATTACATGAATATTGTAATTGTCATTATTTATTTAAAGAAACTGATGCATTCCTCATTTTTAATTTTAGTGATGCTGGTACAATATATGATTTAGAAACAAAAGATTTAGTTGGTGATAATTATAGTGATTTTATTAAAAAAGAATATAATAGAGCACAAATTAAACTTTATAAAGGCTATGGACCATTAAGTTTTTCTTTAGTTGATTTAACTAAAGAAAAAAGAGAAATAGTATTAAATAAAATTAAAGAACAAGAAAATAGAATTAATGCCTTTTTTGAAGATGTTGATTCTATTTATACTTTTAGCTATCAAAATATAAGTGAAATAATAAAATGGACCAGAGACTATAAATATGATCATTTAAATTTTACATATCCAAGTGAGCATGCTATTTCACTTATACCTTTTAAAAATAATAAATGTGTTATAGAAGAATATTATTCATTATTAAATGATGGTTTAGGTGAGCATAATTATAAAGAAATAATTCAGTGGTTTAGTGAAGATTTTGGTACTGATTTTACTGAAGAAGAATTCTTAACTAAATTAGGTTTAAATTAATATTTGTTTTTAGCAAAAACCCATTATTTAAAACAAAAACCCTGCAAAAGCAGGGTATTTTAATAGATTTTTATAGTTTTTATTCTTCAGTTTTTTGACCCATAACTACATAAATACTAGTATGGAATCTAATAACGAAATTATATTCAAATGATTTTTCTTCATCTTTTTCAGTATAAGTATGAGTTGATGGACTATATTGAAGAGTAATACATCTATAGTCTTTTAATATATTTTCATTATTATCATTTGTTTCAATTTTGTCTGTAGCTGAATAAACAAAATAATATTGTTCATTTCTTTTAAAGTCTTCTAAATTAGTAGCTTCTTTATAATGATATTTAGTAATGTTAGTTATTTTTGAAACTGATCCAAAATATGTAAAGTTTTGTTCTTTAAGATAGTTAAAAACACTATTTACATATGTGTTATATTCTTCTTCAGTTCCTTTTGAAAATACTTCGTGACCAAATATATTTTTATAAAGCATTAATTCACCTGGAGCAACAGGTAAGTTTTGACAATTTTTATCTTTTAAATAATTTGGTTTAAAAAAGCTTCCTAAAATATGTTCATTACATGATGAACAAAGTAAAACTGGTAATAAAAATAATGGAGCAAATTTTTTAATTTTCATATTTTTCACCTCTGGGTTTATTATACTCCATTATTAAAAATTTGTTAAATTTGGTTGTTATATCGCTATAATTATTTTAAAATAAAATAAATTAAACATTAGGAGATTAAAAATGAAAAAGAATATTTTATGTTTAGCTCTTGTTTCTTTATTTGCTTTAGTTGGTTGTAAAAAAGCAGAAGAAAAACCAGAAGACAAAAAAGAAGAAGAAAAAACAGTTACAGCAGCCGAATTTTTTGAAAAAGTCGATGCTATTTCGTTAGTTGAATATAATACTTGTGTAGGCACTTTTAATGGTACTGTTAAAACAACTATGAATAGATCAGTTATAGATGCGACACAACAAGATACTACAAACACTCAAAATTTTGAAAATCAACAATTAGTATTTAATTATTTTGTTGATGATAAAGCCTGGTTCCCAGATGAAGAAGGATACGATAATTTAGCTCAATCAGGAGTTACACCTAACAATGTAAAAGTTAATAAAGATGATGGCTTTTTTAGAATAGCACCTGAAACTGTTGAATTTACTTATTATTTAGAACCATTTAAATTAAAAATGCTTGGAGATTATGATCAAGGTGAATTAGAACCAACTGGTGTTAGAAGCAGAATAGCTTCAACAATTAAAGCTCATTTAGATATTACTCATATTTATAATGAAGAAGGTTATCTTGTTGAAGGAACAAGTAAATCTAAATATGAAATTTATGTTGGAGAAGCAGTTTATTCGGTCATAGAATATGATTTAACAGTTACATATGCTTCATTCCAACAAGGCGCTTAATTAATCTAATTAATAATAATCAAAAAAGACGATTTAGTCGTCTTTTTTTAATGAAAATAAATGTTTATTTTAATTTTTAAAAAAGAAGATAGATGTGCTTTGATCTAAAATTAATTGCTAAATTTCATTTAAAATCATTATTAAATTAGTTTTATATTTACCTTAAAATTTAAAACTATATAATATTAATAAGGAGGAAGTAAGAATATGAAAAGTGCTTCTAAAGGTTTATATATTGTAGGTAGAATATTTAACATCGTAGCAATGGTATTTTCATTTTTGTTTGCTGTTTTAGGTGTTATCTTTTTAGTATTAAAAGCTGATATAGCTGCTCAAGCTGCAGCTGATAACATTGCTGCATTTAATGATGAAAAGAAAGTTGAAATATTTGGTGTATTTGTTTTAGTAACAGCAATTGTTTATTTAATTGTTCAACTTGTTGTTTATATTTTAGCAACTAGAGCAAATAAAAAACTTAACGAAGGAAGTAAAGATGCTACACCACATATCATTATGTTAATTATTGGTATATTTGGCGATATCTTCTATTTCTTAGGTGGAGTTTTTGGTTTAATTGCTGTTAATCAAGATAAAGAATAAATTAATAAATATTGCTCTTTAAAAAACTTAGCAAATGCTAAGTTTTTTATTTTATTTATGTTATAATAAACCTTGTAAAAGTTAGATATTTTTCTAAAAACCTTGCAGAACCCCCCTTATTTTTTAAAAATATGAGTCAAGAAACATTAACAATTATATTAGGAGCAGGTATTACAATAGCTTTAATTGTAATAGGTGTTTTTATAATTATTTTGTTATCTAAAGAATTTAATAAATTAAAATCATCAAGAAAAAGTGATAATACTATAAATAATAAACAAATATCTTCTTATAATAATTATGATGAATTTTTAGTTTATAAAATTTTAAAAGAGGTAAAAGAAGAAATTGGCGGCCATATCTTACAAAATATAATTATTAAAGATAATTTAAATAGATTAACTGAAATTGATTTAATTTATATAAACAAAACTGGAATATATGTTATTGAAGTTAAAGGATGGAAAGGTACAATTTTTGGTGATGAAGAAAGCAAAAATTGGAATGTAATTAATAATGATTTTAATGAAAAAAGAGAAAATCCAATTAAGCAAAATTTAAATCATATTGAGATATTAAGTAATTATTTAGATAGATCTATTAATATTTGTTCTTTAATTGTTTTTACTAACGGAAACATCGATTCAATCGAGCATGATTCAGTTTGTAGAGTTGATGAACTTAAAGATATTTTGTTTGATAGAGATGAAGAAGTTTTATCAGATTTAGAAGTAGAAAATTATTTTAATAAATTAAAAAGATTTGTTGATAATCCAGTGATGAGTCATAAGGAATACGTGGATTATATAAATAATTTACATAATTAATATTTTTATTTGTTTTGTCTTTATTAAATTACTACTTTCTAGTAAAATATTTTTTGTGAGAAGACTAATTGTTTTAAGTGCTCCACCAGGAAGTGGAAAATCTACATTAGCTAATGCTTATAAAAAGCATTATTTAAATACCAAAATAATATCAAGTGATGAAATTAGATTTGAACTTACATCTTGTTATAATGATTTTTCACGTCAAAAAGAAGTATGGGAAATATTTAATAAAAGAATTGTAGAATATTCAAAAGAAGAAGATGTTACAGTTGTTTTAGATGCTTTAATTGATCTAAATTCGCTTAGAAAAGAATATGTTGAACTTGGTAAAGATTATGACATTAAAATTTTAGTTATAATTAGAAAACCGCTTGAAATGATACTTGAAACAAATAGAACTAGAAGAACAGAAAAAATAGTCCCAGAACAAATAGTTGTAGACTATTACAATAAATTTGAAATGCCTACAGATGAAGTTTTAGCTTTGTTTGATGATTATATTTATATCGATAAATATTTTGCTAAAGACGAGGTTGAAAAACTTCTAAAACTTGACTAATTTTATCAAAAACCTTGCAGAACCCAATTATTTTTCTTAAATTTGAATAATTTTAGTAAAAATTAATAAATAGTCAATTTTGCCTCTTTATGTTTAAATTAAACATAAAAGTTTTAAATTAATTTAAAAAGGTATATATTATTTTTGATATGTCATTTTTTAAAAGAAATTTAGCTAATTTTATTACTGTAATTAGAATAATTGCAGCTATTTTATTATTCGTTTTAACAATTACAGGTGTATTTCCACATGAAAAATTAACATATGGATTTTTTATTCTTTATGGAATTTGTGGATTAACTGATGTAATCGATGGATTTGTTGCCAGAAAACTTAAAATAGAAACACAAGCTGGTGCAATTTTAGATAGCATTAGTGATCTTTTATTTTATGCCACAATGTTATATTGCTTATTCCCAACACTAATTAGATGTTTACCTTGGTATTTATGGGCAATAGGAATTACTGCAACAGTACTTCATGGAATTGGATATATTATTTGTGCATTTAAATTTAAAACTTTTTCATCTTTACATACATATGCTGATAAATTATTAGGATTTGCTGTATTTGGCTTCCCATTCTTCTTTATTGGTGAAGTATTTTTAGTTTATGCAATCTATATTTTCACATTTGGAACAGTCGCTATTTGGAGCGGACTTGAAGTTTGTTTAATTCATATTATTTCAAAAGATTACGATACAACCAATAAATCTTTATATCATTTATTAAAAAAGAAAAAAGAAACAAATTCTGCTTCTTCTGAGAATAATTAAAAAAGTCTTTATAATTTAAAATTATCACAAAAATTTTAAATTTTTTTAAATTGTCTTTTTTACTTATAAACTAAAGTTTATAATAAAATTAAATAAATATTAGGAGAGACAATATATGAAAAAGTGGAAATTCTTGCTCGTTCCTTTTGCTATTTTTCTTTTAAGTGCACCTGCATGTAAGAAAAATACGGTAGAACCAGATGATGAGCACAATCATCAAGAGCATACTCATGAAGTAAGTACCACATATGAATATGATGATCTTCAACATTGGCACACTTGCAGTGGCTGTGATGAAAAACTTGATCTTGAAAATCATATTTGGAACGAAGGTGAAGTTACAAAAAATGCAACTTGTACAACAAATGGAGAAATAACATATACTTGTACAGTTTGTGAAGCAACTAAAGTAGAAACAATAGCAGCAAGCCATGATACTAGTGGTGAATGGGTTTATAATGATGAAAATCACTGGAAAGTTTGCCCTGTTTGTGAAAATAAAATTTTAGAAGAAGCTCATAACTATGATGAAGGTGAAGTTATAAAACTTCCAACAAAATTTGAAACAGGTTTAAAAGTTTATACTTGTGAAACTTGTGGACATACAAAAGAAGAAGTCGTTGAAAAATTATCTGATAAAAACTTAAATGTTTTATTCTCAGGTAGTGCATTAATAAGAAATAATAGTGGTTTTACTCAAACATTTGCAGGATTAGCTGCTTCCTTAGATGAAAGAACAATAAACTACACAATGAGTAACGAATTAACACCTACAAGTGGTTATTCATTTAAAGCTTTATTTGATGAAGAAACTACACTTGGTGCTAAATTTAAAGAAACTATAGAAGATGGTGACTATGATATTATTGTCTTACAAGTCACTAGAATGATTGCAAAAAATCACGATTCAGTCGCTAATGCTGAACTTAATTACTTAAAATCCTATATAAATACATTAAAAGAAGAAACATCACAAATTTATCTTTTAACTTATCAAAGTGATGAATCTTACACTGTTTTTGATGTAGATGAAAATGGTGAATACGCTAGAGGTGCTAAAGAAAATGGCGCTATTGAAAACACCCATTATTACTTTGAAAAAGCAACTGAATGGGCTAGTGAAACAGGCGTTAAAGTTATTAATTATGGTGAAAGTTATTTAGCAATGCAAGAAGCTAAAGAAAGACATTCTTTAAAAGCTTCAGCTACTAATTTAGCAAATTATCTTAGAGGTGCATGCTTATATGAAGGTATCTTTAATAATTTAATTACTGATGAATCAACTTATCAACATCCAGAAACTGAACTTGATGCAAATGATTTACATTATGTAAGAAGATATGCAGCTCAATATTGTTATAAACATGAACACATCGCAGATAATGAGGTCTTATTTGACTCACATAATCACTGGAAAGAATGTGAAATTTGTAATGAGCATTTAGAAGAACATGCTCATGAACTTGAAAGAGTTGAATCAAGTTTTGTCGCTCCAAGTTGTACTCAAGAAGGAAGTGCACACTTTGTTTGTAAAGGATGTAATTATTCAATAGATGAACATTATGATAAATTAGACCATCAAATCGGAAGTGAATGGCTTATTGATGGAGATTATCACTATCATGCATGTGCAACATGTGAAGAAAAATTTGATAGAGAAGCACATACTTGGAATTCTGGAGTTATTACTTTAGAACCAACTCATTTAGCAAAAGGCGAAAAAACATTTACTTGTACTAAATGTGGTGCAACAAAGGTTGAAGAAATCGATAAATTAACTGAACATACATTCTCTAATTGGACAAAAGTTGATGATGACACTCATTCAAGAAGCTGTGAATGTGGTGAAGTTGAAACTGAAGCACATACTTGGAATTCTGGAGTTGTTACAAAAGAAGCCACATTTACTGAAGAAGGTGAAAGAACTTATACTTGTACTAAATGTGGTGCAACTAAAATAGAAGTTATACCAATGCTTGTTCATACTGAACATACTCCTGATGAAACTTGGCATAAAGACGAATCTTATCACTGGCATGTTTGTACTTTTGAAGGATGTTCAGAAATATTAGATAAAGCTGCTCATACTTGGAATGAAGGAGTTGTTACTTTAGAACCAACTCATTTAGCTAAAGGTGAAAAAACTTATACTTGTACAGTTTGCGGACAAACTAAAGTAGAAGAAATCGACAAACTAGCAGATCATGAATTTGGAGATTGGACTTATGTAGATGCTTCAACTCATAAACATACTTGTGCATGTGGAGAAGAAGAAACTGAAGCACATACTTGGAATGATGGAGTTATTACTACACCAGCAACTAGATCAACTAAAGGTGTAAAAACTTATACATGTACAAAGTGTGGTGGAACTAAAACTGAAGAATTAGACACAGTTACAACTAATGTTTTACTCCTTGGTACAGCAAATATGAATAACTACACCATGGACGTTCATTTAGCTGGACTTGCAAATGAAGCAGGTTATAAGACTGTTTCAGCAACATATTTAACTTTAGGAAGCGGATATGGATTTAATGCTATTGCTGATACTTCAACTGAAGAATCATATGGTTCAAAAGTTAATAAAGCATTAAAAGAGCAAGATTTCGATGTTATTATTCTTTCAATTAATAGAATGGTTAATAAAGGAAGTGACGATGTAATCGCCGCTGAAGAAGAACATCTTGAAACAATTATCCCTACTTTAAAAGAAGAAACTGAAGAAATTTATTTAATGAGTTTCAATCTTGATTGGAACACAACTCCTAAAAAATATATTGTTAATGAAGATGGCACATATAGTGCAGATGGAAATACAGAATATACTGATAAAGAAACAAGCAAATATTATGATGAATTAGGTGCATCATGGGCAACTGCTTATGAATTAAAACTTATTAGATATTCAAGTTGCTATGTTGAATATAGAGAAGATGGAAATGCTGTTTCAGCTAACACATTACAATACATCCAAGGCTGCTTACTTTATAATTCATTATTTAATGTATTAGTAGATGAATCTTCACAATATCACAAAACAATTGTTAGCTCATTTAAAGATGCATCTGCTAAGAAAATACGTGAATTTGTCGTAAATTATAGTACATATCAGGCCTAAAGGAGATAATTATGAAACTAAATAAATTTGCTTTAGGATTATCGATTTTACTTGGTGCTAGTGTACTTTTTGGATGCAGTAAAAAAGAAGAACCAAATAAACCAAATCCAAATCCTCCAATTGATGAAGGAGGAGATGAAGAAGATAAACATTTAGACGTATTATTTTTAGGAAATAGTTTGATGTTTTTCAATGATATGCCAAAAATGTTTGAACAAATGGCAACAATTGCTGGAAAAGATATTTATGTTGATTCAGTAACTCAAGGATCTGCAACTATGTCATTATTTGCAGATCCTGGGACAACTATGGGTCATCAAGCTCGTTTAAAAATATCTGAAAAAGATTGGGATTATATTGTTATTGAACCTTCAAGAAGAGCAACTCCTTGGGAAGATACTGTCTATCAAGCTGAGCTTGCTGCTGCTGAAGAGTTATATTATTTAGCTGATGAAATCGGTGCTAAATTATTAATTTATTCTGTTTGGGGAAATAATACTGGTAATCTTGATATTTATACTCAAAACGGAACGTCTACATCATCAAAAACAGGAAATAAAGCAATTTCTAGAAAACAACATACTAAATTTATGCATGATTTTAGTAAAGAAGTATGTGAACTTGTTGATGGAATTGTGGTTGAAGCAGGTTATGCTTTTGAAAACGCTTTAGCCGCTGATCAAAGTTGTGATTTATATTATTCTGATGATAAACATCCATCTTTAGCTGGATCTTATCTAGCAGGACTTACTTTCTTTGGAACAATTTATAAAGAAACTAATGCTTATATGAGTTTTGATAAAGGACTAAAAAATGCAGACTTTTTAAAAGAAATTGCAAATAAAACTTGTTTAGAAAATTTAGTTCCTGACCTTGAAGATAAAGAAGATGAAACTCCATCAGGAGGAACAGCATATAATTTACTTTGTGTAGGTTCTAATTATATGGAAAATTATTCTGTTAAAAAAATGTTCACACAATTAGCAAAAGATGCTGATAATATCGATGTTAATTTAGAATGGGTATTAGATGGAGCTTATACTAATAAATTAGCTTCAAATGCCTCAACTTCATGTGGAGCCACATTAAAAGAAAAAGCTACTGGTGAAACAAAATGGGATAGTGTAATGTTCCAAATTACTAGAAGAATTACAAAATCATCTACAGATGTTGAAACTAGTGAACATAATGCATTAAAAAATATAATTAGTACTTATTTTAGTGGCGAAGACGCTCCTGAAACTTATATTTATACAATGCAAAGTGCAGATAGACCTTCAATTTTTAAAGATGAAGGATCAAATTACACAAAAACTTCTCAAAATGAAACATATTTAGCTCAAGAAGGAACTGATTATTTTGAAGAATTAGCAACAGATAAATGGTCAGATTGTGGTGATCCTGTTTTATATGGAAGTGCTATTTTAGATTACAATTCGACATATAGTGTATCAGCAAGTAATGCAGAAATGGGCTATATGAAAGCATGTTGTTTTTATAACTCATTATTTAAAAAAGCAATCCCTACAAATTGTACTTATTATTATAATTTAGAAGAAACTAGCGCATTAAGAATTAGAGAAATTGCAGCTAATTGGTGCTTATAATAAAAGTTACTTATATAATTTTTTGTTATTTGTGCATAAAATTTAAATGTAAAAAAATTTTTTGTGATACTATTAAATTATGATTAGATTTAATAAAAAGCTTATTTTCGTTATATGTGCATGTTTGCCTATTATTTTTCTTTGTTCTTGTAAAGAAAATGAGAAAAGTAAGATTTTTGAACGCTTAGAAGACCCAAATATAAAAGAATATTTAGGAGAAGATTATAACTTAATAAAAGAACAATTCTTTGAAATGTATTGTCCAAATAGTATTTTAGATTTATCTATATTAAACGATGATAGATGGAATTATCATGAAACTGGAAAAGTAGAAGTCAAATTAGAAGATTTCATTATTAACGATATATTTGATCGAAATAATCTTAATTATACTATAGTTTCTTTTGCACATAAAACAATTGGCGAATGGTGGGTTGATAATCCTTATAATACGCTAGTATTTAAATCTAGCCATGGAGTTAATGATTATGAATATGATGCAGGCTATTGTTATACATCTATAAAAGAACCACTTGTTATTTACGAAAACAATTTTTATTTATTAAGTGAAGCTATTAATTTAGAAATTATTCAGGAAAATGGTGTTTGGAATATGTATTACCCAAAATATTCTAGTTGTGTTTATTCTTTGAGGAATTATTATGGAAAGAGTTATCGGGAAAAAAATAATAATTTTTAGCCTGATTTTGATGTGTATTTCTTGCTCTAAAAGTAATGAATACATAAAAGAATCAAGTTTTGCATCAAAATATTTTTCTAATGAAGAAAAACAAATGCTTTTAGATGCTTATTATAATAATTATCTAGATGGTGGTAATTATTCATTTTCAAATGAATTTCTTGATGAATTTAAAAATGAGAGAAGCTATAAAATCAAACAAAAAGATTTAATGATATATGATTATTATGGCTTTTTTGGTGATTATGAAATTCTTACAATTGGAATTAATAAAAAAGATATATTTAAAGAGTTTATAACTTATTCACAAAATAACTATTTACTTATTTATAAAAATAATGATTTTACTATCTCAAGAAAAGATCCTGGATGGTTTATGAGAACATTTGAAGAAGTTGGTTATTTTAGTTTATATATAAATAGTTATATTGAACCAATTGTTTATTCAAGAAAAACAAAAGAGATTTATAAAATTTCTTATGCAATCAGAAATAATTTATTTGAGTGCGAACCTATAACATACACTCCATTATATACTTATGAGCATTATAAAGACGGTAGCATGATTTATTTTTATACAAACTAAATAATTTTACTAAAATGATTTAAAATAATAAAACAAACAATTATTCTTTAATTTCAATTTTCTCTTTCTTTTATATAAAAAGTATTTATTATATAATAATAAATGCTTAAAGGAGATTTTTATATGGCAAAAAAGACATACACATTAGTACTTGTAAGACATGGTGAATCAGAATGGAATAAATTAAATTTATTTACTGGTTGGACTGATGTTGATTTAAGTGAAAAAGGTAAAGAGGAAGCTACAAATGGCGGAAAACTTTTAAAAGAAGCAGGATTTAAATTCGATGTTGCTTATACATCACTTTTAAAAAGAGCAATTCATACTTTAAATAGAGTATTAGAAGCTTTAGATGAAGAATATATTCCTGTAATTAAAACATATGCTTTAAATGAAAGACATTATGGTGCTTTACAAGGATTAAATAAAGCAGAAACTGCTGAAAAATATGGTGAAGAACAAGTTAAAATTTGGAGAAGAAGTTATGATGTTCAACCTCCAGCTTTAAAAGAAGATGATCCACGTAACCCAGCTTTACAAGAAACATATAAAGGAGTAGATAAAAAAGAACTCCCATTAACAGAATGTTTAAAAGATACAGTTGCTCGTGTCGTTCCTTATTTTGAAAATGTTATTAAAAAAGACATGTTAGCAGGTAAAAACGTAATTATTGCTGCTCATGGTAATTCACTTAGAGCTCTTGTTAAATATTTAGACAATATTAGTGATGAAGATATCGTTGGAGTAAACATTCCAACAGGTGTACCATTAGTTTATACTTTAGATGAAGATTTTAAAGTTATTGAAAAACATTATTTAGGTGACCAAGAAGCTATTAAAAAAGCAATGGAAGCTGTTAAAAACCAAGGAAAAGCAAAATAGTAAATGGCTTTATCAATATCAGATTTAATTATATTAGGTCTTATATTAATTGGTGCATTAATTGGATTAATCCAAGGCTTTGTAGCTAGAATATTAAGACTTGTTAATATTGCTATAGCAACACTTTTAGCAAGTTATTTTAGCACGATGATATCTTCACTTTTTGTAGATACATCGTTTTATAATAAAACTTATGAAGTCTTAAAAGGATTTACTCCTTATGTATTTTTAGTAATATCATTTATATTAATTTATATCATAGTAAGAATTATTTTATTTGTTATTTCTAGATTAATTAAAGGAGCAATTAATGCTGGAAAAGTAGGTAAAGCAGTAGATAAAACTTTAGGTGTTTTGTCTGGAGTTGTAATTGGAGCTACAGTTGGAATTATTTATTTATATGTATTAACAATTTTAGGTAATTACATTCCTACGATTGAAAGCTTTAGAGTAAAAGATTTAGCTTTAGATTCTTCTAAATTTACATTATCGAAATATATTGTAATGTATTTAGATAAATTACTTGCTACAATCTAAATCTTAATAAAATAAAAATTTATTCGATAAAGTGCTATTAATTAGCACTTTTTATTTTGCTAGTTTAAAAATTTTACCCCCTATTTAATTTAAAAACATCCTACTTGTATAGTGAAGGGGTAAAAATAAAACCCACATTTCTGTGGGTTAAATTAGTTAGTTAATTAGATGAGTTTAGGATCAACTAAGAAGGCCTTCGATTTAACCTCATCTTTAATTAATTTAATAAACTCATTAGTAGGAAGAGTAATTTGTTCTTGTGAACCAAATCTTCTATAAGTTAAGACGTTTTCATTACTTTCTTTATCACCAATTACTAAAGTGTAAGGAATTTTCTTAATTTGAGATTGTCTAATTCTATAGCCAAGTTTTTCTTCACTATCATCAAGTTCAACTCTAAATCCTTCTTTAATAAGTAGTTCTTTGACATAATTTGCATATTCTTTATGAGCTTCATTATTAACAGGTAAAACTCTTAATTGAACAGGAGCAAGCCACATTGGGAAAGCACCTGCGAAGTGTTCTGTGATAATTCCAATAAATCTTTCAATACTACCCATAATTGCTCTATGAAGCATAATTGGACGAACTTTTTGACCATCTTTATCAATATAAGTACAATCAAATCTTTCTGGAAGATTCATATCAAGTTGAATAGTACCACATTGCCAAATTCTGCCCATGCAATCTTTTAATTTAAAGTCAAGTTTTGGACCATAGAAGGCGCCATCTCCTGGATTAATCTTGAAATCTTTACCACTAGCCTTACAAGCTTCAGCTAAGATTTTCTCTGATTCATTCCAAATTTCAATATCGCCAATATAGCCTTCTTCAGGTCTAGTTGATAAAACAATACTGTAATCTAGACCAAAGATTGAATAAACTTCATCAAACATTTTTAAAAGTTTAACAATTTCTTCTTGAAGTTGATCACGGCGGCAGTAGATGTGAGCATCATCTTGAGTAAAGCATCTTACTCTAAATAAGCCATTTAATGCGCCACTAGCTTCATGTCTATGGACTAAGCCAAGTTCAGCAAGCTTAAGTGGTAAATCTCTATATGAATGGAGTTCACTATTATAAACTAAGATTGATCCTGGGCAATTCATTGGTTTAATTGCAAAGTCACGTTCATCAATTTTAGTTGTATACATGTTGTTATTATAGTGTCCCCAGTGTCCACTAATTTCCCATAATTCACGTGATAATATGATAGGAGTTTTAATGATTTTATATCCGTTTCTATCGTGTAAATCGCTCCACCAATTCTCAAGTTGTCTTCTAAGCATCATGCCATTTGGTAAATAAAATGGGAATCCTGGGCCATAATCTGTAAGCATGAATAAGCCAAGTTCTTTACCAAGTTTTCTGTGGTCTCTTTTCTTAGCTTCTTCCTTGATCTTTAAGTAGTTATCTAAATCTTCTTTAGTGAAAGTAGCAGTACCATAGATTCTAGTAAGTTGTTTATTTTTGGAATCGCCTCTCCAATAAGCTCCAGCAATAGTTTCAAGTTTGAAGAATTTAATAAAACCAGTTGATGGAACATGAGTTCCTACACATAAATCAGTGAAGTTACCTTGAGAATAAATGGAAATAGTACCTTCTAATTCATTAATAATTTCTACTTTATATGGATTATTTTTAAATAATTCTAAAGCTTCTTCCTTTGAAATTTCTTTTCTTATAATATATTCATTTTTCTTAGAAAGTTCTTTCATTTTAGCTTCAACTTTAGCTAAATCTTCTTCTTTAATAACTTCGCCTAAGAAATCAATATCATAATAAAAACCATTTTCAATAGAAGGACCAATAGTAAATAATGCATTAGGATATAATTCGTGAATTGCTTCAGCAAGTAAATGAGCAGCACTATGATTTAAAATGTCGATTGCACCTTCAGTTTTTGAAGTTACAAGTTCGAATTTTCCTCCATGAGGAATAGGTCTAAATAAATCATATAAAACACCATCAAGTTTATAATTGATGCTTGCTTTAGCTAAACCTTCACTAATTAATTTGGCGGCTTCAAATCCGTTTGATCCGTCTTCAACCTTTAATAATTTTCCATCTAATAATTCTAGTTCCATAACTCTCTCCTATAAAAAAATCCTTAGATAACAATATCTAAGGACGCTTGTTTACGTGGTACCACCTTAGTTACATTAGAATTCTAATGTCACTCATTTATGTTTTTGCTCCAAAGTAGTATTAATTAACAATTTTTAAGAATTTTCACCAACCATTCTTTCTCTAAGCAAAATTTATTAATTAACGTGTCTTTTTCAACGCATAATTATATTAAAACTTATTAAGTTTTTTGTAAATAGTTAATGCTCAATAAGTATTAATTAAAGAAGTGCTCTATCTTTAGGAATTACAATAATTCTCATGAAATTAGTATTTCCTACAGCAGTAGGAGTTCCTCCACTAAGTAAGATAGAGTCTCCAGCTTTTAAGCCATATTTTTTAGCATAAAGAATGGCGATTGTTTCCATATCTTCGATAAAATCAGGCATTTTAGTAGGAATTAAAATACTATATATGCCCCAATATAAACCATTTTGACGAGCAGTAGTTAAACGGTTTGTAATTGATAAAATTGGGCAGCAAGGTCTTGCTTTAGAAATTCTTCTTGAAGATTTTCCAGTTTCTGTAAATGAAACGATCAATTTAGCACCAATAAGTTTTGCAGTATTTGCAACACTATTAGCGATAGCATCATTGTTATCTTTATTTGATGTATCATAAGCTTCTTGAGCAAGTCTTGTATAATCTAAAGTTTTTTCCATAACTGAAGCAATTTTACATTGAGTTAAAGTAGCTTCACTTGGATATTCTCCACTAGCACTTTCTGCACTTAACATTACACAGTCTGTTGATTCAGAAATAGCAGTAGCAACATCGCTAACTTCAGCACGTGTTGGAACTGGAGAATGAGTCATACTATCAAGCATTTGAGTTGCAGTAATTGATGGCTTTCCTTTCTTTTTACAAGAAACGATTAAGTGTTTTTGGACAACAGGAACTTCCTCAAAAGGAACTTCAACGCCTAAATCACCACGAGCAACCATTATTGCATCACTTGCATTAATAATTTCTTCTAAGCAGTCTAAAGCTTGATAATTTTCAATTTTAGAAATAATTTTAATTTCTGGATGACCGTTTTCTTTTAAAATTTGACGAATTTCTTCGACGTCATCCTTATTTCTTACAAAGCTAGCAGATATAAAATCTACACCATGTTCGCATCCCCAAATAAGGTCTTCTTTATCTTTTTTACTAATAAAAGGCATTGATAAACGAGCACCTGTACAATTAACACCTTTACGATTTGAAAGTACGTGATCATTATAAGCTTTTGTGATAATTTCTTTATTTTCAAAATCTTTATCAATAACTTCAAGGTCTAATCTACCATCATCAATTTTTATATGATTTCCAACGCTTACATCATCAAATAAGCCTGGATAATTAACGCTAATTTTAGCAGGAGTGCCTAAAACTTCTTTCATTGAAATTCTTACGATGTCATCTCTTTTAATTTCAATTGAGCCGTTTTCCATCATATGGCAACGAATTTCAGGACCTTTTGTATCAAGCATAATAGGAATATAAATTCCTTCTTCTTCAAAAGATCTAATCACATTGATTTTTGCTAAGTGTTCTTCATATGAACCATGAGAAAAATTAAGACGAGCAACATTCATGCCGCTTTCAATTAATTTTCTGCACATTTCTTTTGAATCACTTGCAGGACCAATTGTACAAACAATTTTTGTGTTTTTATCAATTCTTTGAAGCATATATGCCTCCTATTTAACTATATCGTGAATAGCGTATAAATCGTCTCTTTTTGGACTTTCTAATTTTAAAGCTTCGTAAATATCTCTATAGACAAGGTTATTTCCATCAAGACCAACGCAAACTCCACCAATGCCTTTATCTAAAAGTTCAAGAGCAAAAACTCCCATTCTAATAGCATTGAATCTTTCCATAGCAGATGGAGTGCCACCTCTTTGAATATGACCTAAAACTGTAAGTCTAGTATCAAAACCACATTCATTTGTGATTCTGTCAACTAAAGCATTTGAATCAATGAATTTCTCTTCAACTAAAATTAAGACGTGATCTGGATTAGTTTTCTTTAATTCTTTTAATTCACTAATCATATCTTCAATTTTATTGGCTCTTTCTCTAGTTATGATATAGTCAGCACAAGTAGCAATACCTGCATAAAGTGTTAAATCTGCGCATCTATTGCCCATAATTTCGACTACAGCACAACGTCTATGTGAGCTAGAAGTAGCAACAATTTCATCGATTGATTCGACAACTGTATTTAAACAAGTATCAAATCCAATTGTGACATCACTACTAGCAATATCATTATCAATAGTTCCTGGTAAACCAATGCAATTAATTCCTTTTTCGCTTAGTTTCTTTGCGCCCATGTAAGAGCCATCACCACCGATAACGATTAAAGCGTCAATGCCTTCTTCTTTAAGATTTTTGACAGCTTCAAGTTGAACTTCATCGTTTTTAAATTCAGGTAAACGGGCTGATTTAATGAATGTTCCAGGTCTTGATAATTTATCAAAGTTAAAATCTCTATCAACTTTAACAAAATTCTTTTCTAACAAACCACGGTAGCCTTCATAAACAACATACATTTCTTTTCCTAATTTATGACCAGCACGAATTGCACCGATTAATGCTGCATTCATGCCTGGAGCATCGCCACCGCTAGTTAATAAACCTATCTTTTTAATCATAAAATTCTCCTAATAACCAACACTATTATATAACAAAGTTATATAGAAGTGTTAAGTTTTATATGATTAATTTTTAAATTTATTTAAAAATAATCTTCGATTTTGAGAATTTATTGGCTTAGAAGATAAAAAATAAAGAAAAAAACTTGCTGATAAGTTATAATAATTTTGATGGAAAACGTTGAAGCTAATTATCAAATTAAATCAAGAACAATCTTATCAAGTGAATATAGTGAGTTTTTGTATAAACTTTATCTTCCACTTATTGGATATGAAGCTACATTTTTATATGAATTTCTTTTGAATGAATATAAAACAGGAAACACTTATTTTTCACTTCAAGATTTTATTGAATTAACTAATATGAAAGTTAGCCAATTCACTGATACAAGAAGAGTTCTCGAGGCTTATGGTTTGATTCAATCATTTAAAAAAGATAATGATTACATCTTAATTTTAAATGGAATTTTAACTCCAAAGAATTTCTTTAAAGATGACGTATTAAAGGGTTTATTAATAAAGAAAATTGGGGAAGAAAAAGTTAAAGAATTATTAGCTTATTACGAAATTGAAGTTAACACAAATGGTTATAAAGAGATATCTGCATCATTAAGTGAAGTTACTGATGTCAGTTTTGATGTTAATTCTTTAAGAATTGGTGAAGACACAGCATTAATTAGCACAAATAAAATTGAAAGAAGTTCACGTTTTAATGAAGATCTTTTCTTTAAATGTTTAGCTAGATTAATGAACAATTCTGTTAGTCCTGAATGCTTTAGTGAAAAAGAATTAATCATTATTAAATCAAAAGCTGAACTTTATGGTCTTAACGAAAATGTTTTAGCGGATTTGGTAAGACAATGTTATGAAGTTAACAATATGGTTGGTGATAGAGTAAATGCAGAAAAACTCGATAAAGCCTGTGTTTTTGAAATAGTTAGTAAGAAAAATTACAATATTAGAAGGCCATCAAAAGTTAACATTAATGGCGATACTGACTTTGCTAAACTTATAAGATATTATGAAAATATTTCACCTCGTGAATTATTAAAAGAAAAACAAAATGGACATGAACCTGTTCAAGCAGATTTAGCTATTATTAATTATTTAAGTGAAAGTTTTGGATTTGATGCTCCAATTATTAATGCTTTAATCGATTATACATTACAACATTGTGATAATACTTTAAGCAGGTCTTATATTGAAAAAGTAGCATCATCATTAATTAGAAAAAATGTTGTTACAATTTTAGATGTTGTTAATACTTTATATAAGAGATCACCATCATCGGTTAAAAAAGTTGAAAAAGTGAATATTAAAAACGAAAAAGTAAAAACTGAAGACGATGATGACGAAGATTATATAGATGATTTAGAGGACATAATTTAATGGAAAAGCTTAGTAATTTTGTAGAAAACTCAAGTGTTGATAACGAAATAGAAGAATATGTTCGTGAACTTTATAATGAAATCGTTACTGATGAAGAAGTTTTAAAAGAAATTGAAGAACAAGGTTTTACTAAGCAAGAAATTTATGATAATGTTCATATTTTTTATGAAATGTATAAATCACGAGTGGTTGAAAGAGAAATTAAAACTTACCAAGATTGCATCGATAAAAATTTATTCTATAAAGTAAATGTAATAAAAGAAGATGGTATTTTCAAAACAGAATTAGAAGCATTACCAGCACATAAAAAACATATTAAATATAATGCTTCATTTATTTATAAAGATTTTGATTCAAAGTATGAAAATGTATTGTTATCTAATAATAAAGATGAATTCTTCAATCAAAGTTTGAGAAGAAAGATAAATACTGCGTTAAAAGCAGACAAACGGGTTTATTTATATGGATCAATTAATACTGGTCGTACATATGCAGCAATTGCTTTTACAAATACATTTTTAGGAAATCACCCAGATGCTAAAGTAGCTTTTATTGATGCAAAAACAAGATTTAGCGAATTAGAAAAAATTTATAAAAACGATATCGAAGATTTTAAAAATATACTTAGCAAAATTATTAAATGTGATTTATTAGTAATTGATAATTTAGGAGATGAAGCTATTACTTATACAAGTCGTGATCAAATTCTTTTACCTATTTTGAATGGGCGTGTTCATGATGGTCAACGTACAATAATAATAGCAAAAAAGGAAATTAATGTTTTATCTGGAATGTATTTAATTAGTGCTTATAACAAAGAATTAAATGCAATTAAAAGAGATGAATTAAAAGATCTTTTAAGCTCAAATTGTGAAGAAATTTTAACGGCAATTAGCCCATTATATTAATTTAAAAAACTATCAATTTGATTAAATAAGTCCTCTAAAGTCGACTTATTTTTAATATTTATAATGAATTTGTTGTCTTTGTTATAATAGTAGTCATTATTTAATTTTAATGATTTTTCAATTTCATCATTTCTTATTTTTAAGTTAGAAATTTGTTTTTCTTTACTTAATTCAATAACAAAAATTTTAGAGAACATATATTCAAAATGAGCCTTGAAAAGTAATGGGACTTCGATGGCAACTTTCTCATTTTCTTCAATATGTTTAACTAAAATTTCTTCAAGTTTAGGGTAAATATAATTCTCTACAGCCTTTTTCTTTAAAGGATCATTAATCATTATTAATTTAGCAGTTTGCTTTTTCTTTTGATTATCAATATCAAAATCAGTATGCAAAATCTTAGAAATTTTGTTTTTATGAATTGGCATTCTATATAATTCATGGATTATATCGTCACAATTTAAAGTAACATAGCCTAATGAAGCTAAGTGAGATAAAACAGAAGATTTTCCACTACCAATAGGTCCTGTAATACCAATAGCTTTTCTTAAATAAGGATTAACTTGGCAGTTAGGACAATATGTAGTTCCTCGACCACCGATAAAAGTTTTGTGAAAAGTTGTGCCACAATTTGGGCAAATTTCACCTTCTTTACCATAACAAGTTAATTGAACTTGGAATCTTCCATCAACGCCTTCACTTGGATGGAAACTATGAATAGTTGAACCACCAGCTTTAATAGCATCTTCAAGAGTTATTTTTGCAAATTTAACTATATTTTCATAATCAAATGTAGTTAAATCTTTACCTTTTGTAAAAGGATTAATATGTGATTTATATAAGATTTCATCGGCATAAATGTTGCCAATGCCGCACATTATTGTTTGATCCAATAAAAGTTCTTTAATCTTCTTATTAGCGTTTAATTTTTTAAATATTTTTTCTTTATCTGATTCTGTAACTTTATTTGCCTCAACACCTAATTTTTTAATCATTTCTACATTAAATTTTTCATTAGTGTTTGTTAAATACATTAAGCCAAATTTTCTTGTATCATCAAAACAAAGGTAAGTTTTATCTTTAAATTCAAAAATTAAACTTGTAGCTTTAATTCTTGGAGAAGTATCTGAAGTAAATCTAAATTTTCCTTCCATTCTTAAATGAGTGATTATTGTTAAATTTTCATCTAAATTTAAGAATATATATTTTCCATACCTATCTACAGATTTAAATGTTCTTCCAATTAATTTTTTAGTGAAAGTGTCATAATCACTTTGAATTAATCTATCATAAAAAATATCGATTTTATCAATAGTTTTACCGATAATAAGTGGTTTTAATATATTAATAACTGTTTCAACTTCAGGTAATTCAGGCATAATTATTTAGCATCATACCAAGTATGAGCATAACCTCCATCAGCTTCAAGTTTTGTGTCTAATTTAACACAATTTTCCATTATATTTTTAACGAGTTTTAAGACATCATCTTTTTCATCTTCAAAAGTTTTAATAATAATTTCATCGTGAATTTGACTAATAATTTTTGATTTATATCCTTTTTCTTTTAAGGCTTTATCAACCTCAATCATAGCAATTTTAATTAAGTCAGAAGCACTACCTTGAATTGGTGCATTCATTGCAGCACGTTTTGCGAATTCTCTAACTTGATATTGATCACTATTTATTTCTGGTAAATATCTTCTACGGTTAAACATAGTAGTTGCATAGCCGTTACTTATAGCAAATTGAACAAGAGAATCTAAATATTCTCTAACTTCTGGGAAAGCAGTATAAAAATCAGTTATTATTTGTCTTGCTTCGATTACTGGAACTTCAAGTTGTTCGCTTAAACCCCAGTCGCTAATTCCATAAACTATACCAAAATTAACAGCTTTAGCTTTTCGTCTTAAAGAAGAAGTAATTTCTTGACCAGGGAAAACTTTTTTAGCAGTTTCCATATGAATATCTTCATTATTATTGAATGCATCGATAAAACTCTTACATTTTGAAAGATGTGCAAGCATTCTTAATTCAATTTGAGAATAGTCTAAAGAAAGAATATATGTATCTTTATCGTCATAATAAAAAGCTTTTCTTAATAATTTACTTTCTTCATCTCTAATTGCAATGTTTTGCAAGTTTGGTTCACTACTTGAAAGTCTACCAGTAGTAGTTAGAGCTTGATTAAAAGTAGCATGAATTTTTCCATCTTCTTTGATATAAGATAAGTAGCCTTCTACATAAGTATTTAAAAGTTTGGCATATTTTCTATATTCAAGAACTTTTTCAATGATTGGATGGTCAAATCTTAATTCATTTAAATACTCAACAGAAGTAGAATTACTCTTATTTCCTTTTAATTTTAATTTTTCATATAAAATTGATGCTAATTGCTTAGGAGAAGCAATGTTAAATTCTTCACCAGCAAGATCATAAATTTCTTTAGTTAAAACATCTAAATTTTGTTTATAAGTTTTACCTAAATTAACTAAATATTCTTTATTAACCGGGAAACCTTCTCTTTCCATATCACAAAGAACAAGTGTAAGTGGTTGCTCAATTTTAATAAGTAAATTATATTGATCTTTTTCTTTTAATTTTAAAATAAATTGATCTGCAAGCTTTAATGAAAAATATGATTCAACAGCAGATAAAAGTGGATTTGAAATCTCAAATAAAGAATTATTATTTAAAGCATAAGAAGCGTCAATTCCTTCGTAAGCTAAAACAGCAATTATATCTTGCTTTATTGATGAATCTATTAAATAAGAAGCAAGTAATAAATCAAATGCTAAACCATTAATTTCAATACCATTTTTATTTAATAAATACTTAATCTTTTTAAAATCAAAAGCATATTTTTCTACATTTGTATCTTTCAAAGCATTTAATAATTTTTCATCAGTTTTAACATTTGAAAGTTCAATTCTATAAACCTTATCTTCAATAGTAATTAATAAACCGAAAAGTTCAGCATCATGATAATTTTCATTACTAGCATCTACACCAATCCCAATTTTATTTCCTATATTAATTTCATTAAAATTCTCAACATTTTCATAAGAAACCTTGCTAATCTCACTCGAAATTCTTAATTTTGGTGGTAATTTATCAATTAAAGTTCTTAATTCATATTGCTTAGAAAAGTCGATAATTTTATTGAAGTTATAACCTTTATAAATTAAAGAATCTACAGGAATATTAATTGTATCTTCAGTTCTAATAATAGCTAATTTTTTACACATTAATCCTAGATCTTGGAATTCTTTAATGTTTTCACCCAATTTACCTTTAATTGAGTCAGCGTTAGCAATAACATTTTCAACTGTTCCATAGGTTTTAATTAAATTTTTAGCAGTCGTATCGCCGACTTTAGGAATGCCTTTTAAATTATCACTAGCATCGCCCATAAGTCCTTTATAATCAACAATTTGTTTAGGTTCAAAACCCCATTCTTCCATAAATGAAGCAGGAGTCATATCTTTAATATCTTTTAGACCTCTTTTAATTAATTTAATAGTGATTTTATCATCAATTAATTGTAAATAATCACGATCACTAGTATAAATTAAAACATCATATCCTAAAGATTCAGCTTTTTTAGCCATAATTCCTGCAATATCATCAGCTTCAATTTCTTCATTTTCATAATGAACAATATTTAAATTATCTAATAGCTCACGTGCAAGTGGCATTTGAATTAATAAATCTTCAGGGCATGGTGCTCTATTTGCTTTATAGTCTTTATATTCTTTATGTCTAAATGTATGTTTTCCTGAATCAAAAGCAACAAAAATACCATCATCTTTGTTTAATGATTTTAATAAGGCAGTAATCATATTAGCAAAAGCAAAAATAGCATTAGTAGGAACTCCGGTTGAAGTTCTCATAATTTTATCTGGATTTATTGCAGCAGTTGCATAATATCCTCTAAAAAGTAGTGAATTACCATCAATTATAATAATTTTTGCCATATTAAATGCCCTCTAAAATTAAGATTTCATCGACTATAAATGATTTTTTACCTTTAGTATTATTAAATTTACCTTTAACTTGAATTGGAATATCTTTTTCAAGAGAATTGAAGTACTTATCATAAGATTCAGGGAATAATGTAAGATTTAATGTATCTCCTCGATCATCAATAATGTCTACATAAGCCATTTGTTTTCCCTTACTCAAGCCATTTTTAATAGTTATAGATTTAGTGTTTGTAACAATACCAATTACATAAGTTTCAACTCTAACAACTAATTTATCAAAAGGAGTATAACGAATATTTTCTGGCTTTTTAATGTAATTAAATAATGAGTCAGTAACAGCAACACCTAAAACATCAATTTCGCTTAATATTCTTTCTTTTTTATCTTCATCACAATTTGCAACAGTGAAACTAAGTCCGAATGAATCGAGTAATTTTCCATCTTGATAAATTGAATTACTTGCATAATTTATTGCGGATTCTGCAGATAATTTTAATTCTTTTCTATTTTCATGCAATGAATCAAAACAACCTGCTTCAATAAGTTTGTTTAATTGAAGTTCAGTAATTTTATCTTTTGTATTCATCATTCTTGTTACAAATTCAATAAATGATGTGAATTTACCATGTGCTTCCCTTTCTTCAATGATATTTACAAAAATCTTAAAAGGAATACCACCAATATTTGATAAAGGCATTAAAAGACCACCATTATAAATTCTAAAAGTACGAGTTGATTCATTAACATTTGGACCATATAATTTAAGTCCAACTTTCTTAATTTCACTTACATAATTACTAAATTTAGTATCGTTTGATCCATATTGTGATTGTAAAACTGAACAATAATATTCAAGTGGGAAATGAGCTTTTAAATAAGCCATCTTACAACTTACCATACTATAAGCAATTGAGTGTGATTTATTAAAACCATATTCGGCAAACTTATTAATGAGGTCAAAAATTCTTTCAGCAACAACTTTATCCTTCTTGTTTTTAATAGAAGAAGTAATAAATTTTTCTCTCATTTTTTCTAGTCCAGTCTTATCTTTTTTACTAATAGCTCTTCTAAAAATATCGGCTTCTGCATAAGAAAACCCTGCAAAAGTCCTACAAATTTGCATAATTTGCTCTTGATAAATTAAAATTCCATAAGTGTTTTTAAGAATAGGAATTAGTGATTTATCTAAATAATTAATTTGTTCTTTACCTTCTTTTCTTAAAACATAATGAGGAATTTGTTCCATTGGTCCTGGTCTATCTAAAGCAAGTAAATCAACGACTTCATTAAATGATTTAGGTTTAATTTGATTTAAACCAGCTGAAGCTGCAGCTGTATCTAATTGGAAAATTCCAATAGTTAAACCACTATTTAATACATTAAATGTTTCAGGAGTATCATAAGGAATTGAATTAATAGTAAAATCTATTCCTTTTGTTTCTTTAATTAAAGAAATTGCGTTTTGAATAGTAGTTAAAGCAGTAACTGAAAGGACATCCATTTTAAGGAATCCTTGATCTTCGATGTAATCTTTATCATATTGAGTTATTGCTTCACCTTCAGACGATAAAGAAAGTGGTATTTTTCCATTTAAATCTGAGTCATTTACAATAACACCAGCAGCATGAATTCCTTTTTGACGAGGGAATCCTTCAATTTTCTTAGCTAATTCAAATAATTGTTTTGTTTTTTCATCTCTAACGAGTTCTTTAAAAGCGGGAATAGTTTCATAACAATAATTTAAATCATAGTTGTTATTATTAAAATTTTTAGGAATAGAACTAGATAATTGATCAATTGTTAAAGAATCAAATCTATATACTTTACCTGCATCTCTAATAGCTTGTTTTGCACCAAAAGTTTGGAATGCAATAACTCTAGCAGTACGATTCTCACCATATTTTTGTCTAATATATTTAATAATTTCACTTTGATATCTATCACCAAAGTCCATATCAATATCAGGCATACTTTTTCTTTCTGGATTTAAAAATCTTTCAAAAAGAAGTCCATCAAATTTTAATGGATCAATATCGGTAATTCCTAATAAATAAGCAATAAGACAACCAGCTACGCTTCCTCTACCAGGAGATACAGCAAAGTTTGAATCATGAGCATATCTAACATAATCTTGAACAATTAAGAAATAGTCTAAATAGCCCATTTTATCGATGATAATAAATTCTTTATTTAATCTATCTCTATATCTTTTATTGGTTTTAATATCAATATTTTTCTCTTTTAATCCCTTATAAATTTCTTCTTTTAATAAATCATAAGAAGAGACGTTTTTATCTTCAGAAAAATGCAACATTTTTCCTCTTTTAACGCTAAAATTGAAGTTAATTTTATCAACTAAATCATTTAATTCTTTAATATCTTTGTAGTCATATAAAGAAGCAATTTCTTTGTTATCTCTTAAATAGTTATTAACAGGTATATTATCTTCAATAGTTTCAACATTTGTTTCTTCTTTAACAGCAGTAAGCATTGCTAAAGTTGCACTAAATCCTTTTTCAAGTGTACAAATAAATGGGAAAGCGATAGTGGAATATGAATAATGATTTGCAAATTCTCTAATTAAATGAGCTTTTTGCTTATCGTTTACATCATATATTTCTAGTCCAATATAAAAATCAGGAAAATATTTTTGAATTTTATAAAGAGTATCTTTAAAAACGTTTTCATTTACATGTTCAAAAACTTTGCTAGATTTAGTAGAAATTACACAAATTAAACCCGCTACATAATCTTTAATGGTATCTAAACTTTCGCAAATTCCATTATTATTTTCTAAAAAAGTAGAAATTTTACATAAATTTGAATAACCTGTTTCATCTTTTACAAAAAGAGAATAAGTGTTTTCATTACAAACTAAATCCATGCCAAAAATAGGATTAATTCCTGCTTTTTTGGCTAATTTATTAAATTCTGGATAACCATACAACACACCAACATCGGAAATTCCGATTGTTTTATAGCCATTTTTAATTGCATTTTCAACATAAGCGTCGAGTTTTACGGCGCTTTGTAAAAAGGTGTAACAGCTATGTGTGTGAAGTGGTATAAAATCCATTATTTACCTTCTAAAATTACTTTTTCTAAATCTTCAATAAATTGTGGAAGTGCATCTAAATTAGGAATTTGAGCACCTGCAGCTTGTGCATGGCCTCCACCTTCATATTTTTTAGCGACTTCGTTAATAACGTAATCTCTACTACGAATTGAAATTCTGTAGCAAGGAACAGTTACATCTTCAGTAATTGAACACCAAATGTTAATGCCACGAATATTTGCAAATGTATTAACATTTTCTTTGCCTCTTTCATTTGTTAACTTTAAAGTATCTAAATCTTTTTGAGTCATAACATAATAAGCAACCCCGTGTTCGCTTACTTTGAAATTATTTAAAACAAATTTGATTGAATCTAAATCATCAATTGTTTTTTCATACATTTTTGCATAAATTTCAGTGATATTAATGCCAGTTTCAATTAATAATGAACTTATTTCAAATGTGTGAGCAGAAGTTGATGAATATTGAAATCTTCCGCTATCACCAACTAAAGCACTATATAAATACCAAGCAGCATTTTTGCTAACTTTATATTTTTTAGGTAATGTAAATAAGAAATTACAGACTAATTCAGAAGCAGCAGCAAGTTCAATATCACAAATACCTATATCAAAATGAGTTTCTTCATTTGATGGGTGATGATCAAATTTAATCAAAAATTCTGCTCTTTCAAATCTAGGATCAGCAATTCTTTTCTTTTCACCAACATCAACAACGATTCCTAAAAATGGTGTATCAAACCAAGAATCATTTACTTTATCAACTTCAGGGTAAATTCTATTAGTGAATGTAACATGATTATCACCTAAAGTGATAACTTCCTTATTTGGAAAATTTTCCTTAATGAAAGTAGCAAGACCAAATTGAGTACCTAAAGCATCAAAATCAGGTTTAATATGTCTAAAAATAGCGATTCTATCGTATTTTTCTATTTGCTTGATTACAGCTTTATATTCACTTTTAAATTTACTTGCTTCTAATTTAATATAATTTTTACGCATATTTTTCTCTTATTTTAATAACATGTTGTAGCAGTCACGAGCAATCATTACTTCCTCGTCAGTTGGGATTACAGCAACTTTAATTTTGCTATCTGGTAATGAAATTAAAGCTTCAGTTCCGTGAATCTTATTATTTAATTCATAATCGATTTTAATATTGAAAACTTCTTCGATTTCTCTTAATGCTAATTCTCTAAAAGTAGAACTGTTTTCACCAATACCAGCACTAAATATAATTAAGTCGCAGCCTTTTAATCTAACATAGTATTGACCAATAAAATCAGCAACTCTTCTAGCCCATAATCTGCAAGCTAAAATTGCTCTTTTATTACCTTCAGCAGCAGCTTTTTCAATGTCCCTTGCATCACTTGAAATACCAGAAACCCCTAAAAGTCCACTCTTTTTATTAAATTCTTGATAAATTTCTTCAGCTGATTTACCAGTACGTGCAACACAATAATTAAAGACTGATGAATCAATATCACCTGTTCTTGTGCCCATTAAGATACCACCAAGTGGAGTTAAACCCATACTTGTTGCAACACATTTTCCATCTTTAACAGCAGTAATAGAAGCACCACTACCTAAATGGCAAATAATCATTTTAGCTGCTTTATTTCCATCAACATATTTAAGACCTTTTTCGCTTAAATATTTGTGGCTTGTTCCGTGAGCACCATATCTTCTAATTTTGAAATCTTCACTGTATTGATATGGGATACCATATGTGTAATCTTCTGGTTCCATTGTTTGATGGAAAGCAGTATCAAATGTACAAATTCCTGGAGTATTTGGTAAAACTTTCATAAATGCTTCAATACCAACTAATTCAGCAGCGTTATGTAATGGTGAAAGTGGTATTAAATCACGAACTTTCCATAATGTATCTTCATTAATAATAGCAGAACCACTGAAGTAGCTTCCGCCTTGAACTATTCTGTGCCCAGTTGCTTTGATTTCATCGTATGATTTGATAATTTTATTTTCAATTAAAGCATCTAATAAGAGCTTAACTGCGAATGCGTGATCTTTAACTGGAGTGATGATTTGTTTCTTTTCTCCATTATATTTAATTTGGAAGATAGCATCTTCGAATCCAATTCTTTCAACAATACCTGAACAAATAACTGTTTCCTCAGGCATTTCGTATAATTTAAATTTTAAGCTGCTGCTTCCAGCATTGACTGCCATAACTTTTTTCATAATTTACCTCTCTTTATAAATATTTATATTATATATAAATAAAAAGAAAACTTAAACGATAATGATTAAAAATTTTAGAATTATTTTTTGAAATAAAAACGATAATAGAAAGTAGTAGATGTAAATTTCAAAAACATATGCAAACCCCAGCTATTTTTTTGAAAACATATGCAAAGCCCTATTATTTTTTTAAAAGTGTGTATCTACTAAAAAACTACTAAAAAACTACTAACAATATACTACAAAAAATTAATAAAAATAAAAGTTTTAAGGTCTATCAATATTGCTTGAATTAATCTTTTTTAAAATTTATAATTTTAATATGAAAAAAAGTAGACTATTTCTTTTAACAGCATTGGCACTTACCTGCTTAACAGGTTGCGGCAGACATAATGTTAATCAAGAATTTGTAAATGAAGCTTTAAGCTATTACAAAAAATTAAGACAAAACAACCATATTGCAGAAAATCAAGATTATCATGCATGGTATTTTGATAGTTCAGTTTTAAAAGGTGTTGTTTTTAACTCTTTAACTGACTATGAATACCTTGGAATTATCAATTTCCAAACATTTTCGTTTAGTGAAACAGAAGAATATTATGTAGATATTCCTAATTATGATGTTAAATTCGATTTAACAAATGGTGAATTCGAACTTCCAGAAGTTTTTAAAGATCCAATCAACATTTTAAAGGATTTGCCTTTAGTTTTAGTTAAGGATACAAGTGCTGCAAAAACTTTCGATAAAAAGGTAAATGTTTATTCAAAATTTACTAAAGATGGTGCTTTAGATGCTAACGCAACTGTTGAAAATTACGACCCTACTTTTTATTATATAAAAGATTTCAAATACGATATTGATGTAAAAGACGTTAGTGAAGACATCTTAAATCAATTTAAAATCGATTATACCGGAAAATATACAGCAATTTTAAAACGTGATATTTACTCCATAATTGATGCTAAATTGAACATGGATGATTTGCCAATTAAGCTAGATTTTTATAAGAATTTAGTCGATGTTTACGATAAAGTTAACTTACTTGATGGAACTCAAGCTTTACCAGATACACTTGAATTCCCAGGTACTTTTAATGGAAAAGAGGTCGTTGTAGGTCCAATTGGATTATTTGACGATTTACTCGAAGGAATTATTGAACAAGAAGAAGGTGAAGCGCCTGTCAAATCAGCTTCACATGAGATTAAAAATATAGTTTTAAATGAAGGAATAACTGAATTAAGTATTTTTGCGTTTAATAAATGTGAAAATCTTACCGAAGTTGAATTACCAAGCACAATTAAAAAATTATGCTTATCTTCATTATCTAATTTAACTAATTTAAATAGAGTATTAATTCCTTATACTGCCGAACCAATCGATATTTTCAATATTTATGGAACTATTGTAGAATTTGATCATCCATTTAAAGAAGGTGCAAAAATTACAATTAACGGTCCGTTTGAAAACTCAACTATAAATGATGCAGTTTATTTTGAAAGATTTGAAAACAAAAACGTTTCAAACTTCCCTTATTTTGATATTAATTTTGCTAATCCATTAGCAGATAGTGTTAAATTTGTTAAAACTTTTGATAATCCAAAAGTTGAAAATTTACAAGAAGGATTTGCACAAGTTAATTCGATAAATCCTTTATTTATGATGGATTTACCTTCAAATAATGTCTTTGAAAACGGTGATTTAGGTGTGATTCCTGCAGGAAAAACATTATATGTCCCACATTCAAAAACAATGATTTCTAGTGAGATTTTAGGCCCAGAGATTAGTAGATATAGAGAATATAGTATTAATGAACCAGCTTTACAAAATTACCTTACATTTAAGTTAAGCAGTGACTTAGCAATTGAAGGTAATGTTATTGTTGGTGGCATTATTGGTCAAGATGAAAATGATGTTGGTAAAGTAGTAAATAAATACGGTTCAATCGATTTAAATGGACATATTTTAACTATTTCAAGTGGTGGTGTTCTTGATTGTAATGGTAGAATTTTTGACTCAAGCGCAGCAAAAACAGGAAAAATTTATGTTCAAGATGGCGGAACATTAAAAGGAAATTATGTTACTTCAGATAATTATTCTTATGATAATTACGAAGCAAAAGCATTTAATAATGATTTCCCATACCATTATTATTCATTCTTAGATTTTGATGTTAAAGAAATAGTAGTGATGCATAATGGCGATCTAATCGCAAAAGAATCAAGAAGTGATGATAGTGTTAACTTCTATAATAATCAATTTTATTTTGTTACTTCAAAAGAAAACGTAAATGCTTTGTATGTCTCAAAAGATACAACAGATGTATTTTCTATTTTATATAATGGAACAAAAGAAGAAATAATTATTGGTGGAAATTATTCTTTAAATAAGATCGAATTATTCGTTAAAAACGGTAATAATTTTGTTAATACAGAAAACATGTATTTCCCAATCGCAAATGCAAAATTAGATGTATTAGTTTATGGTCAATTAGAGCTCAATATCCCAGTTAAAATTTTAAATGGTGGTACATTAAATGTAATTGATTTAGGCGAGCTTATATTAAATAAAAACTTTGTTGTTTATCCAGCAACTGCAAGTGAACATAATGCTACTAATTTAACGAATTTAAGTACAAATAGTGGTAGATTAGTTGTTGCTGGAGAATTAAGTTGTGATGATGATATCGCATTTTCTGGTCCAATTTATGCATCAAGTGCTTCAGCTTATAGTAGTGTTTATAATATAGCAAATAAAACAAATATTATTCCTACAATTTCAATTGATGAAGGCGCATTTATTGGTGACGAATATCAGATTCAATATACAGTTGATGCAGAACTTAAAATTTATGATGAAACAAATAAATTAGCATATTATCGATTTGAAGAAGGTTATGCATATAACTATGTAGGAGATGTTGTAACAATCTTCAATCTTGAAGACAACACAACTATAGCAACAAAAACTGGTGATGAAGCTTGGATTGCTATTGTTGGTGGAACTGATGTAACAACTGGTATTTATACAACAACAATTAAATCATTTGAAACTTTAACTGATCATTATTTCTTAGAAGACACAGGAAACTGGGCTACAGTTTCAACTGAAGATTCATTCCACACTTACAAGAGTGCTGATGAAACTAAACGTTATATTATGGTTAAAAACGAAGAAGATGGAACTTCAAGATTAGTAGAAGGAACTCTTTTATCAGGCGAAAAATTGATCTTTAAAGCAAAAATAGATGGAAAAACATATCATTATGACAATTTAAATATTGGTCATGAATGGACTTATTGTCATCAATTTGAAAACGGATATATTATTGCTTATCCTGTTTCTCAGTCCTTACCTGTCAATGCTTCATATATAAAAGAAAATTATAGTAAAACATTGTTCTATAAAGATCCAATTTTTGTTGCTGTTCATGATTATGATGCATCTAGACACATTATCTACGATAAAGTTGGAACAATTGTACACTTACATATCGTTGATAATTTAGGAACACTTCATGAAATTGATAGTGAAATTACAGAAAGAGGAATTGCAACTTCGCTTGAAGAAACTGGAATTTCTTATGTATTTATTAAAAAAGATGGGGCTTGGGTTGCATTTAACTCAGAAGCAATAGAAAAAGGTGTAATTATTCAAACATCATCAACAAAATATGCTTATACTTCAAGAAATGCTTGGGAAAGATGCAAATATTTTAATAGCGCAGACACTTATGGATTTGAATTTGTTGAATTATTAGATTCAACTGATTATCAACGTAACTTCGCTATAATCGAACAAACCGGAGAAGAATATATTGCTAATATATTCGTTAAAAACGGTGGTGTTCAATTTGTTAAAGATGATTTAGATGGCGAAGGATTAAAGAATTTATTACCTGAAGGTGATGATGAATATTTAGGTTATAGATACATTACAAAAGGTAACAGATATTATGTAATTATCGAAGAAGAAGGTGTTTATAAACTTGTTCAATTAGAAAATGAACCAATTTTAGAAACATATGACAGAGAAGTTGATGGCAAATTAAAACTTAATAAAATAATGTCATTAAGCAAAATTACTGTTAATGGAACTTATTATTACGTCGATTTTAACAATCTTGTCCGTTGTGGTAATGGTAAACAATCGTTAAAAGAACTTGATTATTTAGCTCTTGCAACATATCACTTAGACCCACCAAATGTCGCAGATATGTTTGAAAACGACTAAATAACTTGTTGAAATTTAAATATTATTTAATATAATATTTCCTGGAAAAAGAATTATTGGATTTCTACTTAGAGAAAATGCGGTTGGTGAAAGCATAAAGAAAGAAAATATGAGCCATTTCCTTGAATTAATAGAAATATTCGTAAATACTGCGTTAAAGTATAAAATTAAGAGCTTAGAAATAAGAATTAGGATGGTACCGCGGAGAAATTCGTTCCTATCTAATTCTTTTTTATTTTTAAGGAGAGTATTATGCGTAAATTAAGTAGTCAAGAAATTAGAGAAACTTGGTTAAATTTCTTTAAAGAAAGAGGCCATGTTATTGATAAAGGTGCCAGTTTAATACCTTTAAATGATCCAACTTTACTGTGGATTAATGCAGGCGTTAGTGCGCTTAAAAAATATTTTGATGGTAGTGAAATTCCTTTATCAAAAAGAATTACAAATGTTCAAAGATGTATTAGAACAAATGATATTGATAATGTAGGAAAAACAGCACGTCATCATACTTTTTTTGAAATGCTTGGTAATTTCTCTATTGGTGATTATTTTAGAAAAGAAGTAATTGAATGGGCATTTACTATCCTTACAAGTGAAAAATATTTTGGAATAGATAAAGATAAACTCTATATTACTTATCACCCAACAGATCTTGAAACTTTTGAACTTTGGCAAAAACAAGGAATGAAAGCAGATCATTTAATTCCTCTTGAAGGAAATTATTGGGAAATCGGCGAAGGTCCATGTGGTCCAAATACTGAAGTTTTCTTTGATCGTGGTGAAAAATATGACCCAGAAAATATTGGAATTAGACTTTTAAAAGAAGATATAGAAAATGATAGATATATTGAAATTTGGGGTATAGTTTTCTCTCAATTTAACGCACAAGCTGGTGTTGCTCGTGAAAATTATAAGGAATTACCACATAAAAACATCGATACTGGAGCAGGACTTGAAAGAATTGCTTGTGTTTTACAAGAAACTGAAACTAATTTTGAAACAGATTTATTTATGCCTATTATAAAGGAAATAGAAAAATTATCTGGAGTCCCTTATAAAGAACCATATATGCCTTTTAGAGTTATTGCAGATCACATTAGAACATGTACATTTGCTTTAAGTGATGGTGCAACTTTCTCAAATGAAGGTAGAGGCTATGTTTTAAGAAGATTATTACGTAGAGCTATGAGATATGGTCAAAAAATTAATTTAAACGAACCATTCTTATATAAATTAGTTCATGTAGTAGTTGAAAATATGAAAGGATTCTATCCTTATTTAATTGAAAAAGAAGAATTAGTTAAGAAATTAGTAAAAATTGAAGAAGAAAAATTTATTAAAACATTAACTAGTGGTGAAAATTTATTAAATAATTTAATTGAAAAACATGGTAATTTAACTGGAGAAGAAGCTTTTAAATTGTATGATACATTTGGTTTCCCAATTGAATTAACTGTTGAAATTTGCGAAGACCGTGGAATTAAAGTTGATTTAGATAAATTTAATGAATGTTTAAATCATCAAAAAGAAATGGCTAGAGCAGCAAGAAAAAACGAAGAATCATTCAACAAACAATCAAAAGATTTACTCGAATTTAACGTTAATAGTGAATATTTATACGATAATGAAGAAGTAATTAAAGCTAAAGTTGTTGGTTTATTTAAAAATGGAGTAAAGGTTGAATCAATTGATGATGAAGGCGATGTAATCTTTGATAAAACTAATTTCTATGCTGAAATGGGTGGAGAAGTTGCAGATACTGGAGAAGTTTCTAATGAAGAATTTTTTGCTGATGTAACTAATGTAATTCATGCTCCAAATAAGCAAAATTTGCACCATATTAAGGTAAAAATGGGTGAATTAAAAGTTAATGATGAAGTTAGTTTGAAATTAGACCTTATTAGACACCATAACATTATGAAAAATCATAGTGCTACACACCTTTTACAAAGCGCTTTAAAAGAAGTTTTAGGAGATGATGTCCATCAAAAAGGTAGTTTTGTTTGTGAAAATTATTTAAGATTTGACTTCTCTTATTTTGAAAAAGTAAGTAAAAATGATTTATTAAAAATTGAAACAATTGTTAACGAATATATTAATAAAGGAATAGAAAGAGTTACTCAAGTTTTATCACTTGAAGAAGCAAATAAAACAAATGCTATCCATGAATTTGGTGAAAAATATGGAGAAACTGTAAGAGTAGTTAACTTTGGTAAAGAAAGTATTGAATTCTGTGGTGGATGTCACGTTTATAACACTAAAGAAATTGGCTTATTTGTTATTGAAAGTGAAGAATCAATTTCAAGTGGAGTTAGAAGAATTCAAGCTTTAACTGGAATTAAAGCTTATGAATATTTAAAAGCTAGAGCAATCATGCTTGATAATACTAAAGATCAACTTGGTACACCTACAATTAATGATATCGAAAACAAGATTAATCAATTAGATGCTAAAATTAATGAATTAGAAGCAAAAATTAAAGAATTTAATGAAAAAGCCTGCAGTTCAGCAGTAAAATCTTTGAAAAATGAATATGTAGAAAAAGAAAATTTCAAAGTTTTAATTAAATATTTACCAGAATTTAATAAAGCAAATTTAATGAATATTTGTGATGGATTAAAAGCTAATAATTCAAAATTTGTTGTAGTTTTAGTAGGTAAAGACGGAGAAAAATTCCCACTTATGGTCGCTTTAGATAAAGAATTAGGACTTAAAGCTGGCGATATTGTTAAAAAGATTACTTCAATTTGTGGTGGAAATGGTGGTGGAAGACCAGATTTAGCACAAGGTTCTATTTTAGATGTAGAGAAATTTAGTAAACTTACTTGGGAAGATATTAAATAAATGGAAAGATACATTGGCTTAGATTTAGGAACTACAACAGTTGGAATTGCTATTTCTGATGTTTTAGGGATAGTTCATGGAAGAGAAAATTTTTGTTTTGAACGTGGAAATTATAAAAAAGCTCGTGAACATATTATTAATTTATTAAAAGAAGAAAAAATTAATAAAGTAGTTGTAGGTTTACCTTTAATGCCAAATGGTGAAGAACAAACTCGTTGTGAATCAACAAAAAGATTTATGAATGATATATTAAAGGAATTACCAACTTTAGAAGTTATTTATGAAGATGAAAGATTTTCAACAATAGAAGCTAAAGAAAGAATGATTAATATGAACATGAAAAAATCTAAATCTGAAAATTTAATTGATATGTTCTCAGCAATTATTATATTAGAAAGATATTTAAGGAGAATTGAAAATGGAACTAAATGAAAACCAAATTGCAATTTATGACGAAGATGGTAATAAGTTTTTAATGGAAATCTTATTTACTTACGAAAATGAAGAAAGAGGAGCAAAATACGTTTTCGTTTATGAAAATAATGCCCCTGATGATATTTATCTTATGAAATATGATGATAATGGAAACATTACACCAGTTGAAGATGAAGAAGAATTTGAAGAAGGACAAGAAGTTTTAGCAGCTTTTGAAGAAGATCCAAACATTGAAAAACTTAAAAATTCGTAATTTAATAGATATTTTAAATACTTTGTATTATAATTTTAAAGATTAAAGGAGCACATTATGAGCGCAACAAAAAAAGAATATATCTTAACTCTTGAAGGAAAACAACAATTAGAACAAGAATACCGTCATTTATTAGACGTTGAAAGACCAGAAGTACTTGAACAATTAACTCTTGCTAGATCAATGGGTGACTTAAGTGAAAACGCCGATTATGATGCAGCTAGAGATAGACAAGGTAAGATTGAATCAAGAATCGCTGAAATCGAAGAAATTTTAAATAATGTTAAAATTTTAGATACATCTAAAAAGACTACAAAAACTGTTACTTTATCAAGTACAGTTAAATATAAAGAAATCGATACTGGTGATGTTTATACAGTTAAAATCGTTTCTTCAATTGAATCAGATCCAATTAAAGATCCTGACAACATCAAAATTAGTAACGAATGTGCTTTAGGTGCTGCATTATTAAGCCATAAGATTGGTGATGTAGTAAAAGTTAAAGCAAATTTCCCTTACGAAGTCGAAATTTTAGAAATTAAATAACATTAATTTTAATATTTTTAAATTTAACCCCCCTTTTTATACAAAGTTTCCAAACTTGTATATAGAGGGGGTTTTATTTATGAGTATAACAATCAAAATCATTATTGGTGTTGTTATTGCAACATTAGTAGGACTAGTGGCTTTAAAATTCATTGATTCTGGTTCTATTATGCAAACTGCACAAACAACACAAGAAGTAACCGATGGTGCAAGAAACTCAATAGGTATTACAGGCTATATTTTAAATCCTGGTAATTATTTATTAGATGATAATGCAACCATGGGTGACTTGATCGAAAAAGCAGGCGGGGTTACTAATAAAGCAGATTCTAGAGCTTATTTTACTGATGCAGTTTTAGAAAAGAATGTAACTTATTATATTCCACCACGTTATAATCCAAATGATGTTTGTAGTGTTGATGAGATTCAAAAAGTAAATATTAATACTTACACTGATCCAGAAGAATTAACTTTCATCGATGGAATCGGAACAAATATTAGTAAAGCTATCATTGATTATCGTACAAGCAGTGGCTTATTTAAGACACTTGAAACATTAATGAAAGTTAGCGGAATTGGTAATGCAACATATACAAAACTCAGAAATTTTGTAATTTTAGCTGATGCCTAATGAGCTTTTTAACAGTATTATTAAGTCTAATTTTAGGCTTATTATTACTTGATATTAAAAACGTTTTAATTACAGTAATTCTTTTAATTTGCATCATTTTCCTATTTATATGGAAAATAAAGAAAAATAAAGTAGTAATAATACTGTCGATTATTTGTCTAATAATAGGGATCTTATTTAGTGTAATAAAGATTAAAGAAAACAATTTAACTTCTAATTATGGGTTAGTAGTTAGAACAAGTGAAAATTACGTAATTTTAAGAACATTTAAAGAGAAATTTTATGTTTATAATAAAGACGATTTAAAGTTATTTGATTTAATTTGTTTTAGTGGAGATAGGGCTGAATTAACTTTTACAACATACGAAAGTTCATTTGACTTTAAAGGCTATCTTAATAAAAATGGGATTGAATCTAGTCTAAAAATAAATAATTTTACTAAAATATTCTCCTTACCTATTAATATAGATGGATTTAAAAGTGAAATATTATCTAAATTTCATCATGAAGAAACTAAAGATTTAGCTAGAGCTATATTATTTAACGAAAATAGCGATTACATCAGTGATTTAAAAAGTGAATTTATGCTAGCTAACGTTCTATCTGTTACTGGTGTATTGTTAAATTTCCTTTTATACAGTGTTTCTAAATTTTTAGCAAAATTTATAAGTGATAAATTATCTAGAATTTTATCTTTACTTTTATTAACTCCATACATATTTATAAATATCTCGAAATTTGTCGTAATTAAAACAGTTATTTTCTTTATAATTGGAATTATATTTTTAGAAAAAGAAGTGGATCGATTTAACCTTAAAAATTTAATATTGATTATCTTTTTATTGCTCAATCATTATTTAATCTATTCATTATCCTTTATTTTAAGTTTAATTTTCATGGTTTTTAAGGAACTTGGTCATTTATACCTATTTGACAAAAATCGGCTTAAAAAGCGCTTAAAAATGAATTCATTCACGATTTTATTATTCCTTCCTTTCTCAATAGAATTTTATAATTCATTTAACATTTTAAGACTAGTATTAAATACTTTATTTGTAGATGTTTTTAAGGGAATTTTTGTGATAAACATCGTAAGTTTTTATGGATTACATCTAAGTTTTTTAGAAGATCTTATTTATCATTTGTTAATCTTCTTAAATAAAATAGAACTAGATTTTTTATCAATTAATTTACCTGCATTTAAGCAGCTAGGTTATATTGTATTCTATGTATTATTTAGCCTATATTTTTACTTTAGAGAAATTAATTTTAAAAGGCTTTATTTAAATATAGGTTTAGTTTCTACATTAAGTTTTGCATTATATTGTTTACCAATCGAACAATTAATGACTTGTGAAATCACGTTTATTAATGTAGGACAAGGAGATTCAACTTTAATAAGATATAAAAACGAAACGATTCTAGTAGATACAGGGGGTATTGTTAATTATGATTTAGCTAAAAACAGTTTAATACCGTTTTTAAGAAAGAACCGAATCTACGATATTGATTATTGTTTTATAACACATTATGATTATGATCATTTTGGAGCATTAAATTCTTTAAAATCAAATTTTAAAGTTAAAGAAATTATCGATTATAACGCACAATTTCCTATTAAAACTAAGTATTTTGATTTTAATAATCTTAATCATTATTGGAATGAATTAAGTGATGAAAACGATAAAAGTTTAGTACTTTATTTCAAACTTTTGAGTCAAAAAATTTTATTAATGGGTGATGCTTCTAAAAGTGTAGAAGCAGAAATTATAAAGAATACAAAAATAGACGTAGACATCTTAAAATTGGGACATCATGGAAGTTCAACATCATCAAGTTATGAATTTCTTAAAACCTTAGACCCAAATGTGGCGATTATATCGTGTGGATATAAGAATAAATTCAAACATCCACATGAAGAAGTCATTAATAATTTAAATCGATTAAATATTAGATATAGAAGAACTGATTTAGAAGGCACAATATCTTATAAATTTAATTTATTTATACTATAATAATTACATGACTTATTTATTTTTTGGTAATAGCGAAGATAGACTAGATCTTTACCTAAAATCATTCTTAAAAAAGATCTATAGTGATAACGAAGAAAAAGAAATTACTTATTTCGATGCTTTAACCACACCAATTGATGATATTTATTTTGAAGTATCTCAATTATCTCTTTCATTTAATAAAAAAGTCTATGTTATTAAAAATTCAAATTTCTTTAAGAAAAAGCAACCTCGAACAAAAGAAAATAAAATTTTAAAAGAAAATAAATATGAAGAAATTACTGAATTTGTAAAACATGATGAAGATGAAGAGACTATTATCATTTTTATGGTTGCCAGTGATGAAAATTCTTTAGATAAGAAATTTCCTTTATTTGAAGCAATTAAAAATGAGAACAAAAAGTTTTTAGAAGATTTAACAGAAGAAAAATGGCCAGTTTATATTAATAAATATTTTTCAAATAAAAATTATTCAATAACAAGTGATGCAATCGCAGAATTAAATAAAAGAGTAAACGGCAATTTACGCTTATTTATTAAAGAATCTGAAAAACTTATGCTTTACGTTGAAGGTAATTTAATTACTCTTGATGACGTAAAAGCTATTGTTACAAAAGCACAAGAAGACGACATTTTTAAATTAACAAAAGCATTAATTAGTGGAAATAAAGCTAAAGCTATAGAGATTTATAGAGAATTACGAGTTACTACAAGTGTAGAACCAGTAACATTAATTAGCATAATGGCTAACAACTTAGTATTTTTAGATAGTTTATATCATCTAAAAAGCAAAAAAATGTCAAATCAAGATATAGCAGATAAGTTAAACGTAAAACCTGGAAAAATATATTATGCTTTGCAAGATGCTTCAAATTTAAATAGAAAAAGTATTAAAAAAGCACTTGAAGATTTATATGAATTAGATAAATCAATTAAGCATAACGAATTAGATAGATTTTACGCATTTGAATTGTTCTTATTAAACTTTTAAAAATTGTAAATGATTTTTTAATTATTTATAATAATTATAAAGAGGTGCATTATGAATAAATTAGCTAAACAATTTTTTGCATTTGTAGCTGTTTTAGGACTAGCAGGTTGTAGCAAAAAGCACGATCATAACTATGTTTTTGATCATGTTGATGATCCAACTTTAACTAGTGATGGTTATTATGTTACAAAATGTAGTATTTGTGGTGAAGAACACAAAGAAACAATTCCACACTTAAACGATAAAGATTATACTGTTTCAACTGTTGAAGCTTCATGTTTAAATCCTGGATATGACTTATATTCATCAGAAAAATATGGAGAATTCAAAAACATTACTTCTGAACAATTAGATCATTCTACTTATGATGGAGTATGCGAATATTGTGAACATAGTATTAATAACTTTACTTTTAGTAAAGATACAATCGTTAAAATTAACGCAGGTGGAAATGCTTATCCTCGTTTATTAGCTTTAGAGAGTGAAGAAGATGTATTACTTTGTGTTTATGAACAAAGTGGTAAATGTGTAATTAAAAGAAGTGAAGACAATGGTGCAACTTGGAGTAAAAGAACTGTAACTGCAAGTTTCCATGACGAAGTCGTTTGTGGAAATCCAATCTTATTTGAAGCAAAAGATGGAACAATTTATTGTGGTTATAGAGCATTAGCTCGTTCTTCAGACGCTAACGCAAGAAATATTTACTCATCAGTTTCTTACGATGGTGGCGAAACTTTTGAAGATTTTGCTGTCGTTGAAGATATTTATGATTTAGGTTATACAAGAGATCAAGTTGCTGCAGCAGTTAGAAAACATGGTGGAATTGGATTCTTTGAACCATTCTTCGGATATATTAATGATAAATTAGTTTGTATGTATGCCGATGATGCTACACCAATGTTAGAAGACGTATGGAAAAACGCAAGTTTGAATTATGCTTGCCAACGTTTAGTTTATAAAGAATTAATAGATGGTGAATGGACAAATAGAACTGTAGTAATGGATGGTGCTGTTGAAAAAAGCATCAATGAAATTAGCTTAGCTCAGACTTCACGTGATGGAATGCCTGAATTTGCTCAATTAAGTGATGGAACTTACGTATTGGTTTTTGAAGGAACTTATAGAAGAGCTTCAAATTATGGTAGCAATCCATTTGAAATCTTAATTTCTTATTCAAGAGATGGAAAAACTTGGTCACAACCAATTGAAGTTTTTCAACCTCATGGAAATACAACAAAAGCAAGTGCTCCAGATATTGAAATTACTAAAGATGATCGTTTAATTATCTCATTCCAAACAGATGAAGATTGTTATGCAGCTGGAAAAGGAATTGGTGATGGAGTTAGTATCATGAAAGTTATTATTAGTGATGGAACCCCAGTAGATAAGCTTACAAAAGAAAATTTCTATGAAGCTAAAAATCCATTCTTTAAAGAACCAGGACAACAATCAGTATGGACTGGAATGATGCTTAAAGATGACACATTATATTGTGTCGCTGGTGATGGATCAGTTATTATGAATACTGCAGAAGTACCATTAAGAGCTGAACCAATTCATAGAGATTAATTAATAATCAATAACAAAAAAGTTCCCATTTGATGGGAACTTTTTTATATACTTTCTTTAACTTATTTTAATCCGTTAATTAATCTAGCAAGAGTAGATTTTTGACGAGCAGCAGTCTTATGATGTTCAATACCTTTTACAACGGCTCTGTCAATGACACTGTTTGCTTTATTTACTAAAACTAATGCTTTTTCTTTATCACCAGCTTCGACAGCAGCTTTAACTTGCTTCATAGCTGTTCTTAATTTTGACTTATAAGAAACATTTCTAAGTCTAGCTTTTTCATTAGTTTTAATTCTTTTCTTTTGAGATTTAATATTTGCCATTTCATTACCTCTTTTTATACGAGGATTATTATATCAATATTTAATTAATAAATGCAATATAAATGTGCTTTTTAAGGCAAATATAATGTTTTATTTAACCCTTTATTTAATGATATAATAATATCATTAGAGGTAAAAATGAATAAAAAAGATCTTAAAATATTATATTTTGGAACACCAGACATTAGTGCAGTAGTTTTAGAACGTTTAATCACTAATTCTTTTAATATCGTCGGAGTAATTTCTCAAGTAGATAAAGAAGTAAATAGAAAAGGACAATTACTTCCAACTAAGACTAAAGAAGTCGCTTTAAAATATGGTGTTAATGTTTATCAACCTTTAAAAATCAAAGAATTTATCGAAGAAATTAGACAAATTAAACCAGATATTATTTTAACTTTAGCTTATGGTCAAATAATTCCAGAAGAAATTTTAAATATACCAACTTTTAAAGCTTTAAATTTACATGGATCAATTTTACCAAAATATAGAGGAGCAGCACCTATCCAATATTCGCTTTTAAATGGTGATTTAGAAACTGGTGTTTCCCTAATGGAAATGGTTAAAAAAATGGATGCTGGTAGAGTTTTTGCTATAGAAACATTTGCAATAAATAGCGATGATAATTATTCATCTTTAAAAATTAAAATTGCTGAAGCAGCATATAAAGTTTTTGATGAAAACATTGAAGATGTAGTAAATGAGATAAACAAAGGTGTAGAACAAGATGAAAATTTAGTAACATTTACTTCAAAAATTGATTCCTCTTTAGAAAGAATTGATTTTAATAAAAATGGAGTAGAAATTATTAATTTAATTAGAGCATTAACTGATGAACCAGGCACATATTTCATGTATAAAAATGAAAAAATAAAGGTTTTTAAGGCAGATTTTATTAAAAAAGAGCAAATTTCCGAAGTTTCAGTTATTTGTGGATATGATAAAAACGGATTATTAATTTCATCAAAAGATGGATTAATTAAAATTACAAAACTTCAAAAACCTGGTAAAAAAGTCTTAAATATTTCTGATTTTTATAACGGCAATAAAGATTATTTTAAAATTGGCGATAAAATTGAATGAAACATTATTTTGAATTAAGTGTACACCAATTAGTTGATTTTGTATTAAGAAAAGGTGATATTGATGATCGCCTTTTTAATACTGAAACTTTAACTGAAGGAACAAAAGTACATCAATTTTATCAAAGTAAACAAAATGAAAATTATTTTAGTGAAGTTTTTATTGAAGGAACCATTATTTATAAAGATTATGTATTTGTTTTAAACGGAAGAATGGATGGTTTAATCATCAACAAAAACTCCGTTTGCATCGATGAAATTAAATCAACTAATGGCGATTTAAATGAATTTTATGAGAAAAATAAAGCATGGCATTTAGGACAAGCGGAATGCTATGCATATTTATATTGTTTAAAAAATAATTTAAACGATATAAGTGTTAGATTAACTTATATTTCTCAAAAAGATAAAAAGAAAGTTGAAACCAAAGAATTTAAATATGATTTTTTAACTTTAAAACACAATATAAATTCATATCTTGAAGACTATATTTCATTCGTTTTTTTGCAAGAAAAATTAATGAAAGAAAGAAATGAAAGTCTTAAAAATTTTGAATTTCCTTTTGAACATTATAGAAAAGGACAAGAAGAACTTGTTAATTATACAAGCGATGTAATAAAAGAAGGTAAAACTGTATTTGTTGAAGCTTCTACAGGTATTGGAAAAACTATTTCATTTTTATATCCTTCACTTAGATATTTGCAACAAGGAAAAATTGATAAATTCTTTTATCTTACACCAAAAAATAGTGGATTTATCCCTGTTTTAGATACCTTTTATATGATGCTTAATAAAGGTGCAAAAATTAAAGTTGCATCTATTTTAAGTAAAGAAAAAATGTGTCTTTCAACTGAAAGAAAATGTAATCCAGATAAGTGTCCTTTTGCAAAAGAATATTACTCAAAAATTGGTGATATTATTAAGTTAAATTTAATCAAATATGACGTTTTTACATCAGATGTTTTAAAAGAAATTGCTTGGGAAAATATGGTTTGCCCTTATGAACTTTCTTTAGATATAAGTTTATATTGCAATTACATTTTATGCGATTATAACTATGTTTTTCATCCAACAGCAAGACTAAAAAGATATTTTGAAGCACCAGATGTAGATTATAAAAAATTCTTATATATTGATGAAGCTCATAACTTAATTAGTAGAGCAAGAGACATGTATAGCTCAACTTTATCTTATGGAGACTTTAAAGAAGTTAGAAAAATTTTAAATAAAGAAAATAATAAAAGACTTAAAAATATTGTTTCTAAAATTAATTCTCATTTTAAAAATATTAAAAACTTTGTGTTTGAAGATAAAGATGGAAATGAAGTAAAAGATTTAGTTTTACAAACAATAGATCACGAAATAATTAATGACCTTAAAAAATTCACTGAAATTTATAAAGATTATACAAATAATCACACTAATTTCTTTAGTGAGGAGTGCGACAACTATTCAAAAGAAATATATAAATTTTTAAGAATTTATGAACTCGTAAACACGAATTTTTCAATCTATGTTCATAAAATAAATGAAGATGATTTATATATTAAAATTTATTGTTTAGATGCTTCACCATTTATAAATGAAACTGTGTTTTCATGTAATGGATCAATATTTTTTAGTGGAACAATTTCACCAATTGATTATTACATGCATAGCATTTTAGGAATAAATAATCTCGATTTTAAAAGAATTGAATCACCATTTGATAAGAATAATCTTAATTTATTAATTAACACAAATACATCTTTAATGTATTCTGATAGACTCGATACAATCGATAAAATCGAAGAATATATTAATGAATTTATAAAGAATAAAGTTGGTAATTATTTAGTTTTTGCACCATCTTTTGAATATTTAAAATTATTAAAAGATAGATTTATATCTTCTAGACAAATTAAATATGTTTTTCAAAAGCAAGATATGACAATGAATGATAAATATTCATTCTTAGATTACTTTGTAGAAAATCCTAAAAAGACAACAGTAGGATTTGTTGTAATTGGTGGAAGTTTTAGTGAAGGTATAGATTTAATTAACGACAGATTAATTGGAGTTATCGTTTTAGGTGTAGGAATGCCTAATTATAATTTTGAAAACAATTTATTAAGGGATTATTATTCATCATTAAAACTTGATGGATTTAATTATGCTTATGTTTATCCTGGAATGAATCGAGTAATGCAAGCAGTAGGAAGACTTATTAGAACTGAAAACGATAAAGGCTCAGCCTTACTTATTGATACACGTTATGCAAGAAATACATATAAAAATTTATTTAAAAGTGACTGGGATGAATATAAAAAAGTATATAGCGTTCAAGACTTATCAAATTACTTAAACAATTTTAATAAAAATTGATATAATTTTAAGCATATGAAATACGATCAATCGAAAATTAGAAGCTTTAGTATTATTGCTCACATTGACCATGGTAAATCTACATTGGCAGATCGTATTTTAGAATTAACAAATACAATTACAAAACGTGAAATGAAAGACCAAATCCTCGATTCTATGGACTTAGAAAGGGAAAGAGGTATTACAATTAAATTAAATACTGCAACTTTTGAATATAATGCAAAAGATGGAAATACATATATTTTTAACCTTATTGACACTCCAGGGCATGTCGATTTTACTTATGAAGTTTCTAGATCATTAGCAGCTTGTGAAGGAGCTGTTTTAGTAATCGATTCAACACAAGGAGTTGAAGCTCAAACTTTAGCTAATATGTATTTAGCAGTTGATAATGATTTAGAGATTATTCCTGTTTTAAATAAAATCGATTTAGCTAGTTCAATGGTTGATGTATGTAAAAAAGAAATTACTGATAGACTTGGCTTAGATGGTGAACACGCTGTTTTAGTAAGTGCTAAAACTGGCGAAAATGTTCAAGAAATATTAGAAAGAATTGTTACTGATATTCCTGCTCCAAGTGGAAGTAATGATAATCCTTTACAAGCTTTAATTTTTGATAGTTATTATGATTCTTATAGAGGAGTTGTAGCTTTAATTAAAATTAAAGAAGGAAAAATTAAAGTTGGCGATACAATTCGCTTTATGAAAACTAATAAAGAATTCCTAGTTACTGAACTTGGAATTAGAACACCAGCAGAAATTAAAAGTGATGCTTTATATTGTGGTGAAGTTGGATATCTTTGTGGACAAATTAAAGATATTCATGATGTAAAAGTTGGCGATACAATCACGCTTTCTTCAAATCCTGCAAAAGAGCCATTACCTGGTTATAGAAATATAAATCCAATGGTTTTTAGTGGTGTTTATCCTACTGATAGTAGAAAATATGAAGATTTAAAAGATGCTTTAGAAAAACTTTCTTTAAATGATAGTTCATTAAAATTTGAAGCTGAAACGTCACAAGCTTTAGGCTTTGGATTTAGATGTGGTTTTTTAGGATTGCTTCATATGGACGTTGTCCAAGAACGTCTTGAAAGAGAATATAATCTTGATTTAATCATGACTGCTCCAAGTGTTATTTATAAAGTAAATTTAACAGATGGAACACAAATTAGCTTAGATAATCCAAGTAAAATGCCTGATTTATCAACAGTTAAATCAATAGAAGAACCATATGTTAAGGCCGAAATTATGACTCCTAAAGAATATGTAGGAACAATCATGAAATTATGCCAAGATAAACGTGGAATTTATTTAGATCTTGAATATTTTGATGATACTAGAATGATTTTAAAATACGAGATTCCTCTTAGTGAAATTATCTTTAATTTCTTCGATAAATTAAAGAGTTGTACAAGAGGATATGCATCACTTGATTATGAATTAAGTGATTATAAAGTTAGCAATTTAGCCAAGATGGATGTTTTATTAAATGGCGAAGTAATCGATGCTTTAAGCTCAATTATATACAAACCATTTGGCTATAATAGAGGCGTAACTTTAGTTAGAAAATTAAAACAAGTTATTCCTAGACAACAATTTGAAGTTCCTGTTCAAGCTGCTGTAAATGGAAAGGTTATTGCTAGAGCTGATATTAAATCAGTTAGAAAAGATGTTTTAGCTAAGTGCTATGGTGGAGATATTACCCGTAAACGTAAACTTCTTGAAAAACAAAAGGAAGGTAAGAAACGTATGAAACAAATTGGTAGTGTTGAAGTACCACAAGATGCATTTATGAGCATCTTATCCTTAGATGAAGACATCGAAGATTAGTTTTGAAATTTTATTATTTGATTTATAATAATAAAAAAGGGGTATTATTATGGCTTTAATTAGATGTCCAGAATGTAAAAGCGTTATGTCAAGCCAATTAGATGCTTGTCCAAAATGTGGGTACAAATTAAGTCCTGCAGAAAAAACTGCAGCTTTAGATGAAGCTGCAAATAATCCAATTAATAGAGGAGAAGATTTAAATCAAGCACCAAGACAACCAGTTTATGTTGATGAAGGTTCATTTGCTGGTGGTTTCTGCTTAGGATTCTTCCTTGGTTTAATAGGTCTTATTATTGGATTAGTAATCAATAAACCAAAGCTCAAAAAAGGCGCTATCATCGGATTTGTTGTTGAAGTTGCCATTAGTGTTGTCGTCGGAATTATCTACGGAGTTTTAATTGCTACAGGCGTTTTAGCAGCATCAATGCGTTATTAAAAATATTAAGCAATTTTATGAGGTAATTGTATTTCATACAATTGCTTTTTTTATGCAAAAAAAGTGATAGTTTTTTAGTAATTATTTAGTATTTTTTTAGTAGTTCAATATTGCAAAGAAATGAAATAATTATATAATAATTATTGAGGTAACTTTATATGGCAAACAATATAGGCGCAAGATTTACTAACGACATGTATGCCACAAAGCAAGATGTCATTAGACAAATGAAAGTCCCAATTGTTGATAATATTTGGGATCAAGTTTTAGAATACAGAAGTAATTTCCAAGTCGTTTTAAGTTTAAAGCATGTTAATAATTCAAATTATAGTGTATGTTTAGCACCTTCAATCAATGAAAGAGTTAACCAAATTGATAGAAAATTAATTAAAATTTTACTTAATTACACTAAACTCGGCAGAAATGGTAAACATAATTTTGAATCAAGAGCTTTAAATAGAATTTTAAGAACGGTTGCTCAAAAATATAAAATCAATGTTGATAGCGCAACAATTGATAGAATAATTAGTGAAGACATTAGCTTACTTTCACCAGAAGCAATGTTATTAAATAAATACTTTAGAACAATTAAAAATTTAGCTAAAAACTATGATTGTAGCTTAAAAGATGAATTTCTAGGTTTAACTTATAGTTCATTATTAGGAACTGATGATTTAACTGAATTTTATAGAACTACTGAAATTGAAAATTCATTAAATAAAGTAGTTATTAATAAACTTTATTTAGGTGTTCCAAGTAATACAATTGAATCTTCAATGGATTCGTTATTCAATTTCTTGGAAACTAGCACTAATTCATTATTTGTTAAAGCAACATGTGCTCTTTATTATTTCTATTATGTCGTTCCATTCGAAGCATTTAGTGAAGAAATGAGCGTCTTATTATTTAAAGAAATACTTGCACGTAATGATCTTGGTGAATTAGCAATCTATTTAAATGCTGAAAGTTTATTACTTGAAAAAGAACAATTTGAAAGCTTTATTTTGGAAAGCCAAAAAACTTTAGATTTAACTTATTTCTTAAACTATATATTAAAGAAATTTGAGCATTGCATCGAAGATTTAAATGAAATCTTAAGTTCATCAAAAGTAGATGAAATTGCTGAAGAAACATATTCAACTGAACCTGTTGTTAATCAAGTATCAAATGAAGAACCAAAAGAAGAAATTAAGGTTGTTGAAAGATATGTTGAAAAAATTGATGATTCAAACGTCAATTACAACAAAAATATTGCTATATCTGAAGTTCCAGATGGATTAAATGAAGAAGAAGCAAATAAATTAGAAACTCATTTGCTTGAATTACATCCAGAATTATCTAGAGCTCAAGCTTATTTCTATGCAAGACATTGTACAATTGGCATGAAATACACAATTGCTCAATTTAAGAGAGAATTAGGCTGTGCTTATGAAACTGCCCGTACAAGCATGGATACATTAGTATATTTAGGATTCTATAGAAAAGAACCACTTAAAAATAAATATATCTACACTCCAGTTAAGAAAGGATAATAGTTTATGATTACATTAGCAAATGAATGGTTAAAAAATCCTGTAGTAATCTTAGTTGGATTAGTCATTATTTTTGGTATTATTGTATTAGCTATTTTATTAGTTAAAAAATTCTTATTTAAGGAAGAAAAACCAGAAATGGATGAAAAACAAATTGCAAAAGAAAATGTCGAAAGATATTTGGAAGATGTAGAAGACGAAGAAACTAAAAAGCAATTTGAACAATATGAAAATGAACAAAAGGAAAATAAATAGTTTATATATTCATATTCCTTTTTGTAATAGCATCTGTCCTTATTGTGACTTTACAAAATTTTTAAAGAAAACTAATTTTGAAGATCAATATATCAACGAATTAATCGAAGATATTAAGAAAACTCAAATTAGTTTTTTTAAGTTTAATACAATTTATATTGGTGGAGGAACTCCATCATGTTTAAGTAATGAAAACTTAGAAAAAATACTTATAGAGTGTCAAAAATTAGCTAAAAAGGGCACAGAATTTACAATTGAAGCTAATCCTGAAGATTTAGATGATGAAAAGCTAAATCTCTTTAAAAAATACGGTATAAATAGAATTTCAATAGGTATTCAAAGTTTTAATACTGATACTTTAAAAATGCTTGGTAGAAAAAGCATTGATTTTAAATCATTAATTAAAAAAGTTAAAAAGTATATTAAAAACATCAATATTGATCTAATTTATGGGTTACCAAATGAAAATATAGAAGTACTTAAAGAAAATTTAAAAAAATTTGTCTCATTAAATTGCTCTCATATATCAATTTATTCATTAACTGTTAATCCCGGCACTATTTTCTTTAATAAACACATAAAAGAGATTGATGAAGATCAAAATCGATTATTATACGATTATATATGCTCATATCTAAAAGATCATGGATATGATAATTATGAAGTTAGTAATTTTGCTAAAAATGGAAAATATAGTAAGCATAACATTAATTATTGGAAGTGTGGTAACTACGTTGGATTAGGTGCTGGAGCATCAGGATATATTGATAATAAACGATACACAAACACTAGTAATTTAAACAAATATCTAGAACATAAAGATAGATTATCTATTGAAGAAGAACTAACAAAAGATCAACAAATTGAAGAGTATTTAATGCTTAATTTAAGAACAAAATGGGGCTTAAATTTAGAAGAATTTAATGCAAGATTTGGATTAGATTTATTAGAAGTAGCAAAAGACTATATACAACTTTTAATTAATAAAAAACTTGCTATAATTAATAAGGGTTCATTGTGTTTAACCCATGATGGAATTGCTATAATGGACTCAATTTTATTAAAGATTTTTAATCTTATCAACTTGTAATTTACTAAATATCTACTGAAAAACTACTAATTAACTATGAAACTAAATTATTGTTATCACACTCACAATTATAGATGTGGCCACGCTGTTGGCTCTTTTAATGATTACATCGAAGAGTTTGAAAAACTTGGTTATACATCTATTGGTTTTTCAGATCATGCCTTTTTCCCTGGAATTAGTCATAAAGGAATGAGAGGAGATTTTAGTGAAATTGATAGTTATATAAAAGAATTTAATGAAGCGAAAGAACAACATAAAAATCTAAACTTATTTTTAGGTTTTGAAGTTGAATATATGGATAGATATGATTCATATTATGATGAATTATTTACTAAATATAATTTTGATTATTTAATTATAGGCCAGCACTTATCTTATAATGAAAAAGGAGAAATAGTTCCTTATTTTGGTTTTAATTTAAAAGACAACTTAGAAGGTATTATTAGATATAAAAATGATTTAATTAAAGCAATTAGAAGTGGTAAATTCCTTTATATAGCTCATCCAGACATTTTTATGCATTCAGTAACTAAGATCACACCTGAAATTTTAGATATTTGTGAAGAAATAGTTAAAACTGCTTATGAATGTAATGTTCCTTTAGAATTAAATATTGGTGGAACTAGATATTACAACTTAAAAAGCCAATCAGAAGGCACGAATCCTTATCCTAATTATTATTTCTGGCAATTTGCCTTAAAATACCCTATTGATGTTGTAGTTGGATTAGATGTTCATAACCCTTTACATATAGCTACATCACCACTCAATTTACCTGAATATTTTATACAAAAATTTAATCTAAATTTGCTTACAAATCAGCAGTTAGAGCAAAAGATTGCTAAAATAAAAGCACGATACAATCGATAAATCTTATAAACATTAAAATATTTTTCACGAAATTAGCACTTTTTAGTTGACAGTGCTAAATTTTTTGTTTATATTATTGTTAGCAGTTGAAAAGGATGAGTGCTAAAAAGAATATGAGCTTAACTAGAAAACAACAAATCTTAAAATTAATCGTAGATGACTTCATTCAAACAGCCACCCCTGTAGCAAGTAAATACATAATTGAAAAGTATAATCTTCCTTATAGTAGTGCAACAGTTAGAAATGAAATGTTTGAGCTTGAAAAAGAAGGCTACATCGAGAAAAACCATGTAAGCAGCGGTAGAGTTCCAAGTTCAAAAGGCTATAAATACTACATTAAACATTTAAGAAACAACAAAGTTGATTCTAAATTCAAAATGCAAGTTAGCGAAATATTCGATAACTCCAAATCAATTGAAGAAGTATTAAGAGAAAGTTGTGCGATCTTATCACATATGACTAACCTTACAAGTATTGTGTTAGGACCGGATGGTGATAATGAAAGATTGATCAACATTCAATTAATACCACTTAATGAAACAACATGTACAGTAATCTTTGTAACAGATAAAGGTTATGTACAAAATCAAAAGTTCATCTTAAGTAAGAAGAACAAAATGGAAGAAGTCATTAAATGTTTAAAGCTTCTTGATGAAAGACTTAAAGGAACAAAAATTAAGGATTTATCGAGTAAACTTGAAACAATGAAACCAATCCTTGAATCTTACTTAATCGATTATTCCAATCTATATAATGCTTTAATGAAAGTATTTGTAGAATTCGCGTCACAAAGAAGTGAAATTATTGGAAAAGAAAACTTATTATCTCAACCAGAATTTAGCGATAACGCAAGCGAAGTTAGAAAATTATATGGGATGTTCGATAATCCAGTAAAACTTGAAGAAATTATCAATAGTGCAGACGATAACTTATTCATTAGTGATGAAGATGGACTTGATAGTGATGTATCAATTATTTCAAAAGCTGTTGGTGTTGATGGCGAAGAAACCTTAGGTAAAATCGCTGTTATTGGACCAAAAAGAATGGATTATAGCAAGGTAATGAATTATCTAGACTATATAGTAAGCGAAATAATTAAATACATGAATGGTCAATAAAGGAGAGCGTTATGGAAGAAAAAGAAAACAATGTAGAAGCTGAAAAAGAAGTTAGCAAAAAGAAAAAGAATAAATATGAAGAAGAGCTCTTCAAAGCTAGATCAGATATGGAAAATTGGAAAAATCAGTACTTCAAAGTTTATGCTGATATGGCCAATTTAAGAAAAGAAATCGAAAAAGATCATAAAGAAGTTATTAAATACCGTATTGAAGGCTTCGTAGATAAATTAGTTGGAACTCTTGATGCATTCGATATGGCATTCAAAATGGAACCTAAAACAGAAGAAATGAAAAACTATCTTACAGGTTTCAAATATGTATACACTTCATTACTTAACATTTTAGAAGAAGAAGGCGTAAGCATTATTAATCCACCAATTGATTCAAAATTTAGTGAAGAAACAATGCATGCAGTCGAAACAATTGAATGTGAAGGTGAAGAAAACTTAGTTAAAAACGTTAGCTTAAAAGGCTACAAACTATACGATCATCTAATTCGTCCAGCAATGGTTATTGTAAGTAAAAAACCAGAGCAAAAAGTTGAAGTAGATGAAACAAATAGCAAAAACATTGCTTAAAAGGAGGAAAATTTATGGCAAAAGAAATTATCTTAGGTATCGACTTAGGTACTACAAACAGTGTTGTTAGTTATATTCAAAGTGATGGAAACGTTAAAGTTATTCCAAATCCAGAAGGAACAATGACAACTCCATCAGTCGTAGGATTTAAAGCAAATGGTGAAATTATCGTTGGTAATGCTGCTAAAAGACAAGCATTAACTAACCCAGATACAGTAAGTTCTATTAAACGTTTAATGGGAACTAATGAAAAAGTAAAAATTAATTGTATTAATAAAGAATTTACTCCACAAGAAATCAGTGCAAAAATTCTTGCATATATGAAATCATATGCAGAAACAAATATTGGTCATCCAATTCAAAAAGCAGTTATTACAGTCCCTGCATACTTCAATGATGCTCAATGACAAGCAACAAAAGATGCCGGTACAATCGCAGGATTAGATGTTGTCCGTATTATTAATGAACCAACAGCAGCCTCCCTTGCTTATGGTTTAGGAAAAGATAAGAATGAAAAGATCTGTGTATTTGACTTAGGTGGTGGTACATTAGATGTTTCTATCCTTGATATTGGTGATGGTACATTCGAAGTTATCTCAACTAGTGGTGATAACAAACTCGGTGGTGATGACTGGGATAACGTCTTAGCTGATTGGATTAGAGCTCAAATTAAGATTGAATTCAATCAAGATATCGGCGATAAGATGGCACTTCAAAGATATAAAGATGCTGCTGAAAAAGCAAAAATTGAATTATCAAGTAACTTAGAAACAACTATCTCATTACCATTCATTGGTATGGGTCCAACAGGTCCTATCTCATTTGAAAAAGTATTGACTAGAGCTCAATTTGAAAATATGACTAGACACTTACTTGATAGATGTAGAGTACCACTTGAAAAAGCTATTAGTGATGCTCACTTAAGCTATAGTCAAATCGATCAAGTCTTACTTATTGGTGGATCAATCCGTATGCCAGCAGTTCAAAAACTTGTAAGCGAAATTACCGGTAAGAAATTAAATCAAAGTGTTAACCCAGATGAAGCAGTCTCAATTGGTGCTGCATATCAAGGTGGTATCTTAAGTGGTGATGTTAAAGATGTCGTATTACTCGATGTTACTCCATTAACTCTTGGTATTGAAACAATGGGTGAAGTTATGACTCCACTTATCCCACGTAACACTACAATTCCAACTACAAAATCACAAATCTTCTCAACTGCCGCAGATAATCAACCAGCTGTTGATATCATGGTTTATCAAGGTGAAAGACCAATGGCAAGAGATAACAAATTATTAGGACACTTCCAATTAACTGGAATTAAACCAGCAAGAAGAGGTGAACCAAGAATTGAAGTTACATTTAATATCGATGTTAACGGTATTGTTAAAGTTAGCGCAAAAGATCTTGATACTCAAAAAGAACAAGAAATTACTATTAGCGGATCAAATGGTCTTTCAAAAGAAGAAATTGATCGTATGATGAGAGAAGCCGAAGCTAATAAAGAAAGCGATAACAAACGTAAAGAAGAAGTCGAACTCAAAAATAAAGCTGAATCATACCTTAATTCAATCAACCAAGGCTTACAAGAAAACGGCGATAAGATGGATGCAAATCAAAAAGCTGAAACTGAAAAATTAAGAGATGAATTAAAAGCAGCTTTAGATAATAACGATATCGAAACTTTAAGAAAGAGAATTGGAGAACTTGAACAAGCAGCTGCATATATGCAACAACAACAATATCAACAAAATGCAAATAATGCTCAACAAGGTCCAACTCAAGAACAATCAACTACATCAGAATCTAAGAAAGATGACGATGTAATCGATGCAGATTTCACTGATAAAAAATAAAAAACTACGAATAAAGTGACTTTGGGGAAGCAACCATGCTTCCCTTAAGTTTGTTATTTAGGAGGAAAGTATGGCTGAAAAAAGAGATTATTATGAGGTGCTTGGTGTTTCTAAATCAGCAACTCAAGATGAAATAAAAAGTGCTTACAGAAAATTAGCCAAAAAATATCACCCAGACAATAAGGAAACAGGTGATGCTGAAAAATTTAAAGAAGCATCAGAAGCTTATAGTGTTTTAGGTGATGAAAATAAAAGAAAAACTTATGATCAATTTGGCCATGCTGCATTTGATCAAAATGCTGGTGGAGCAAATCCATTTAATGGTTCAGGTTTTGAAGGATTTAACTTTAACGGTGGCGATTTCTCCGATTTAAACGATATTTTAAACAGTATGTTTGGTGGATTTGGAGGATTTGGTTCAAGATCAAGAAATTCTTATAGTGGTCCAATTAAAGGTGGAGATACACTTTTAAGAATTAGAATTAAATTCATGGATGCTGTTAAAGGTACAAAATTAACAATTCCTCTAAATTATGAAGAAACATGTGAACGTTGCCATGGAAATGGTGCGAAAAATGGTACAGCTTTAGATACTTGTCCAGATTGTAAAGGTAGAGGAAGAATTGTCACTCAACAAAGAACAATTTTTGGAATGATGCAATCTGAATCTGCATGTCCAAGATGTCATGGAACAGGTAAAATTATTAGAGAAAGCTGCCCAGAATGTGCAGGAAAAGGGTATAAAAAGGTTAAAAAAGACATTGAAGTCTCTATTCCTCAAGGAATTAATGATGGCCAAAGAATTAGAGTAAGTGGCAAAGGTGAAAGAGGGATTAATGGCGGAGCTAATGGGGATCTTTATATCGAAGTGGTCGTACAAAAACACGATTCATTTGTAAGAGATGGTAATGATATTTATTTAACTGTGCCAGTTGATTTCTATGATTGTTGCCTTGGAACTGAAATTAGTGTTCCAACTTGTTATGGTGAAGAAAAACTTACAATTCCTGCCGGAACTCAACCAGGAGCCATCTTAAAAATTAAAGGAAAAGGCGTTAAAGACGTCAGAAGTGATAGATATGGTGATCAATTTGTAAATATTGAAGTTAAAATTCCAACCAAATTATCACGCGAACAAAAGAAATTACTCGAAAATTATAAGGAAACTACCAATAAAGATGATAATTTCTTCGCTAAATTCAAAAAAACATTTAAATTATAAATGTAAACATTTATACTTTTTATAGGAAGTGTGAATTATGCCTAAATGTAAACATTGTCATTCAAATATAACTAAGTTCGATAAAGAAAGATGTCCAATTTGTGGTGGATTAAACCCATTAGATGGACAAACTTCAGAAACTACTGACGTAACTCAATTAATTGAGACTATGCCAGAAGAAAAGAAAAACGAACTCAATATCAAGCAAAAATCAAAGAAAGTTGCTTCATTTTTACTTATGTTTTTAGGTGCATTTTCTGCTGATGAATTTTATTTAGGCTTTATTATTTCTGGAATTATTCGTATTTTTATTAATATTTTATTTGTAGCAGGAATATTTACTGCCTTATATTTATTAAAAATTATTATCGGTCAAAATGCTTTATTATATTCAGCATTAATAGCAGTAGGATCATTATTCTTGGTCTATATCGTATTAGGCATCATTTCTTTATTTAAAACTGATAGAAAAGATAAAAATGGAGTATTGCTAAAATAATGCAACGTTATTTTGTGTCTTGTAATAATGATAATATCACCGTTTCAAACGATGATATTTTTCATATCACAAAAGTAATGAGGATGAAAATAGGCGATGAATTCGAAGTAAATAACGATGGTGATGTTTATTTATGCAAAGTAAGTGGTTTAAACCCATTTAACTTTGAAATCATAAAAAAATATGATGAAGATCATGAATTAAGAGTTTATACACGCCTTTTATATTGCATTCCAAAGGGTGAAAAAATTGATTTAGTCATTCAAAAAGCTACAGAATTAGGTGTAAATGAAATTGTTTTAGTTAATTCATCACGCTGTATAGCTAAAATCACTAATGAGAATAAAAGCAAAAAATTAGAAAGATTTAATAAGATTGCAAAAGAAGCATCAGAACAATGTAAAAGAACTAAATTACCTATAATTGAAAATGTTATAGATTATAAAGATATAGTTAAATTTAAATCAGATATGAACTTAATTGCATATGAAAATGCAACATCATCATTGAAAGATTTAAGAAATAAATTAGATAAATTCGATGGAAAATCAATTTCAATATTAATTGGTGCAGAAGGCGGATTTAGTAAAGAAGAAGTCGAATATGCATCAAATAATGATTTTGAAATAATTACTTTAGGAAAAAGAATATTACGTAGCGAAACAAGCGTATTTTATGCTTTAAGCATTTTAGGATATCATTTTGACAATTAATATGGATAAGACATTTTTTAAAATATTAGCTAAATATAGAAACAACATTCAAAAATTTAATAGTCCTTATGAGCATATGCAAAAAGAAGGAGAGAAAATGACTAATGTTTCTAGTCTTTTATATGTTGGAAATGATAAGACAACTAAAGCATACTATGATAAAAATTTATGCATTATGCTTATTGTAAATAACGATTTATATATTGATCACATTTTCTATTTGTATGATAGAAAATTAAAGATGATTAATACAGATCAGATAGAAGTAAAACTTCAAAACATACTTGAAAACTACTATAAATCTACTAAAAATGAACTAATTAATTCCTTATACAAAAATGGATTCATTAGTTATACAGTTTTTCAAGAGTTATTAAAGGCAAACGAAGATGAATAAAAAAACCTTTTATATACACTTTTTAGGATGTAAAGTTAATAGCTACGAAGTCGAAGCTATTGCTTTTGATTTGCAAAAAAGAGGCTATATAGAAGTTAAAGAAGATGACAATCCAGATGTTGTTATCATTAATACATGTGCAGTCACAGAAACTAGCTCAAATAAGTCAAAAAAGACAATAAAACACTTTAAAAACAAATATCCAAACTGTGTTTTATGCGTCATGGGCTGTTATTCACAATATTCATATAAATTTCTTAGCGAAGATTTAGGTGTTGATATTGTAATTGGAACAAGTAATAGAGATAAAATCGGAGAATATATCGATTCTTTCTTAGTAAATCGCAATAAAATAGTAACTCATAATAATTTCTTAGATATTAAAAAATATGAAAATATTACATTAAATCGTTATTTTGACCAAACTAGAGCATATGTAAAAATACAAGATGGTTGCGATAATTATTGCACATATTGCCTTATTCCTTATGTTAGAGGAAGATCAAGAAGTAGAGAAAAAGATGAGATTTTATCTGAAATTTCAGCTTTAATTAAAAATAATTACAAAGAAATAATCCTCACAGGAATTGATCAAGGAAGTTATGGGGAAGATTTTACCCCAAAATCCTCATTTTCAGACCTTCTAGAAGCAATTTTAGTAAATAACAAGGATTTATATAGAATTAGAATTTCCTCGATTGAAACAAGTCAAATTGATGATAAGTTCTTAAAATTACTTTCTAAATATAGTAATATCGCTAATCATTTACATATTCCTTTACAAAGTGGAAGTAAACATGTGCTAAAACTCATGAACCGTAAATATGATTTAGATTATTTTAAAGAAGTAATAAGAAAAATTCGTGAAATTAGACCTGATATTTCAATTACAACAGATGTAATCGTAGGTTTTCCTCAAGAAAGTGAAGAAGATTTCGTTGAAACATACAACTTTATTAAAGAAATTAATTTTTCAAAAGTTCATGTTTTCCCATATAGTGATAGAAACGGAACAGTAGCTTCTAAAATGGATGGAAAAATTCCTCAAGAAGTGAAAAAAGAACGAGTTAAACGACTAATTTCATTATCTAATGAATTGGAACTAGATTACGAAAAGAAATTTTACAATGAAGAAGTAGAATTTTTAGTTGAATCTTATGACGAAAAACTAAAAGGATATAAAGCTCATTCATCAAATTATCTAGAATGTTTAATTAAATCAGAAGATAATTTAAACGATAAAATCGTTAAAATTAAGTTCAACAAAGAAAATTCAGTAAAAATTTTGACAATGTCAAAAAAATAGTATTGAAATAAGAATAAAAATTAATATAATTAATTAGGATTTAAAAAAAGGAGAAGATATTATGGCTACACCTGCAAGAAGAACTGGAAAAACAGCTAAAAGATTAAGAAGATCACACTATAAAATTACTGTTACTGGCGCAGCTACATGCCCAAATTGTGGCGAATTAATTAAACAACACACAGTTTGCCCACATTGTGGTTACTATGATGGTAAACAAGTAGTTAAAGGAAAGGATTCAAAATAAGGCTTAAACGAGCCTTTTTTTGACTAAAAAAATATGGAATACAACAAACTTATTGATAATACATTATTAAAAGCAGATGCAACAAAAGAAGAAATCATTGCATTATGTGAAGAATCAAAAAAATACGATTTTAAATCAGTTTGCATTAATCCTTGCTATATTCCTTTAGCTAAAAAAGAATTAGAAGGATCAGATGTTTTAGTTTGTACTGTAGTTGGTTTTCCATTAGGAAGTATGACTAAAGAAGCTAAAACATTCGAAGCAGTCGATGCTATTGCAAAAGGTGCTGATGAAGTTGATATGGTTATCAACGTATCAAAACTTAAAGACAAAGATTATGAATATGTTTTAGATGAAATTTCTTTACTTAGAAAAGCTACAAAAGGTCATACTTTAAAAGTTATTATTGAATGTTGCTTATTAACTAATGAAGAAATGGTCAAAGCATGTGAACTTGCTAAAAAAGCAGGTGCAGATTTTGTTAAAACATCAACTGGTTTTTCAAAATGGGGCGCAAAAGTTGGAGATGTTGCTTTAATGAGAAAAACAGTTGGGCCAGAAATGGGCGTAAAAGCTAGTGGAGGAGTTAGAACCCACGAAGACATGCTTAAAATGGTCGAAGCAGGCGCTACGAGAATTGGTACAAGTAGCGGTGCTAAATTAATGTAAATTACCTATTTTAATTTTTAATTAAATTTGATATTATAACTAAGCGACGGATTGGAGGTGAGAAAAGATGCCACGTGTAGTAGATAAAGAAGGTGAAACACTTGATGAAGCTTTAAGAAAATTTAAACGTCAAGTTAACAAAGCTAGTATTATCCAAGAATGTCGTAAAAGAGAATTTTTCTTAAAAAAATCACTTAAGAGAAAATTAAAATCTGAAAACGCAAGAAAAAAATATAGATAATATCTAATAAAAAAGGACGATTGAATCGTCCTTTTTTATTTATAATCAATTACAAGTTTATCGTCTTTATCAAAGTAAGCTCTTGAAGTACAAGCTCTGCGATTTCCACTAGGATTATCAATAAAAGTATGAATGTGATAACAAATTTTTAGTGATCCATCTTTATCAATAAAGAATGAATTATGTCCTGGACCACTAATTTCATTATCAATATAAGATAAGATTACATCATCATATTTTTTATATGGTCCTAAAATATTATCACTAACAGCACATCCTACAGCATAATGTTTATCACAATAGCAATTAGTAGAATAAGTTAAATAATATTTATTATTATGTTTTAAAACATAAGGACCTTCATTCCATCTCCATTCTGGTCCTGAAAAATATTCATATTCATGATCTGGAGTAGAAATAAATGTTGGTTTACTTATAACGCTCTTTAAATCTTTAGAAAGCTCTACAGCATAAATTTGACTAGTATGAACTCCATTTATTATATTAGTTGAGCAATCTAATGAATAAAATAAATAAATTCTTCCATTATCTTCAAATAAGTGGCCATCAATCGTAGAAAATTTATCATCTTCTAAAAGTGGAGTTTCTTTTAAATCTTTATAAGGACCAGTTAATTTTAAAGAAGAAGCGATTTGAACATGCATTATTCCTTTAGTGTCTCTTGCACTATAAACTAAATAATAAATACCATTAATTTTATGAATTTCTGGAGCCCAGAATTCGCTTACACCAAAAGAATCTTTTTTAAGTAGAATTGGTCCACCATACTTAAAATCGCTTAAATTATCGCTATAACAATAGCTAAAAGCATAAGAATCATCTTGATTCATGCCTGTAGCAAATAAATAATAAATATTATTTTCTAAAACTATTTGAGGATCACCAAGTCCGGTGATATTAGTACGTACAATTTTTTCCATATGATTATTTTAAGATAAATAATCATCAGAAAAAAGAAAAACAATAAAATTAATCATTATTTTTAATAATTTTATATTTTTACCCCCTTTTTACTCTTTAAAAACCCTACTTGTATAGTGAGGGGGTAATTTTATGACTTATTATATTAAACAACTTGGAGATAAAGATTGTGGCTATACGTGCGTAAAAATGCTATTAGCAATTATTAATAAGAATAAAGACTTTCTTTATTATCCAACACCATCAATTGATGAAAGTGCATCATTAAGCAACTTAATGAAATATGCTTTAAAAGAACATGTAACACTTTCAGCGTCTCGAATTATTAATAAAGAAGAGATGTTTGTAGGGAAAACTCCATGTCCATTTTTAATTCCTATTAAAAAAGGAGATAGTTTTCACATGGTTCTTGTTAAAAAGGTAAATAAAAGAGGGTTTAAAATCTATGATCCTTCACTTGGAATTTACTTTTTAAATAAGAAAAAAGCAATGGAAATTTGGAACGGAGAACTAATAGAAATTTCAAAAGCAAACTACACTTCATATCGAGCTAAAAAGGTAGATGTAGTTCCTAAATTTAATGTCTTTATAACTATCGTTTTTCAGATATTTAGTTTTGTGTTTTTAATGACTTCAATGTTATTTTTAGATTCATTTGAATCAGACACAGTTTTTATACCAATTTCGCTATTTGCCTTATATATTCTATTTGAATTTATGTACCAGAAATCTACTATAAATTCACTAAAAAACTTCGATAAGGCTATTTTATTAGATGATTATGTGTTTAAGAAGAATAAATTTAACAAATATTTTGAACCAATGAATAAGTTCAAATTTACTATGATTTCTTCACCTTTAGAGCTTGTAAATTGCTTCTTGATTTTATTTTTTGGACTATTAATTTTAGGCTTAAATAACTATTTTAATTTTGTAATTTTAGGACTTATTTTTATAGTTCAAATTATCTTCAAATTATATGAAAAAACCACTCTAAATCCTAAGATTGAAGAAATAGCAGAACACGAAAATTTTGTTTCTAAAAATGCTGAAAAGTTAACAACACAATTATTTAAAGATGAAGTTAATTATATCAATCAAGAAACCTATAAAGTTGTGAGTTATATGAGTTTTAAAAAATATTTTTTGATTCTTTTAACTCTTTCTTTATGTCTAATTTATCAGCTTACAACTGGATTTTTAACAATTAATTTCATGCTATTCCATTTCTTTTTATATATCTATATTGAAGAAAATTTTGATAAAGTAATCAATTTTAATAAGATTATCAACAATATGCGCTATTATAAGTGCTTATATTTGCATTATTTTCGATGAAATCAAATTATAACTTTGTTATAATTAAGCCATGTACATCGAAATTAATAACGAAACAAGTAGAGATTTAGCTTATTTAGATCCAATCTATAAAAACTTATTAGAAAAGACTTTAGAAAAAGTTAATTTCAGCACTAATTGCTCAGTTAGTGTAACTTTTGTCGATGTTGATTTCATACATAAATTAAATAAAGAATATCGTTCTATTGATAGACCTACAGATATCATTTCATTTGCTTATTTAGATGATATAAATGAAAAAAATATTAAATCTGATTATCAAATTGATTTAGGTGAAATGTATATTTGTGTCGATGTAGCCGAACAAAATGCTACAGAATTTAAATCAAATTTAAAGAAAGAACTTTGTTTTTTATTTATTCATGGAGTTTTACATTTACTTGGTTATGATCACATGAATGAAGAAGATGAAAAAGTAATGTTTGGGCTTCAAGAAAAAATTATGGAGGAGAATTATAATGACTAAAGAAGAATTAGTAGAATTAGCAAAAAAAGAGATGGAAAGAAGTTATTCTCCATATTCGAAATTTAAAGTCGGTGCAGCTTTATTAACAAAAGATGGAAAAGTTTATTTAGGTACAAATATTGAAAATGCTGCATTTGGTCTTTGTTTATGTGCTGAAAGAAACGCAATTTTTGGCGCTTATTGCAATGGTGTTAAAAAAGAAGACATCAAAGCTTTAGCAGTAATTGCTGATACAGATGGTCCAGTTTCACCTTGTGGAAGTTGTAGACAAGTTATGGCTGAACTTTTAAATAGAGATACACCCATTTATTTAGCAAATTTAAAAAACGATATCATGGTTACAAATGTTGAAGAATTATTGCCATATTCTTTTGGTGGTGAGTCATTAAAATGAAGAGTGGATTTGTATCGTTAATTGGTAGACCAAATGTTGGAAAATCTACCTTATTAAATAGAATTATTGGTGAAAAAATATCAATTGTAACGCCAAAATCTCAAACCACTAGAGATGAAATTTATGGTATTTATAACGATGAAGAATCACAAATTGTTTTTATTGATACTCCAGGAATTCATAAACCTAAAAATGAACTTGGAGAAGTTTTAGATAAGAAAGCTTATAGAACGATTAGAGATAGTGAAATTGCTGTTTTTATCGTTGATTCAAGTAAACAATTTGGAGATGGTGACCAATATTTGTTTGATCATTTAAAATTTGATTGTAAATTAGTAGTTGTTTTTAACAAAATTGATTTAACAAACATCGAATTAATTACAGATTTAAAGAAAAGATACAAAGAGCAATTTCCTGATGCAATTTTTGTTGAAGTTTGTGCTTTAGATTCATTTAATATTGATGGATTAATTAAAGTTTTAAAAGAAAACTTAGATGAAGGACCTCAATATTACGATTTAACTCAAATTACAAACAAAGATTTAAGATTTAGAGTCCAAGAAATTGTTAGAGAAAAAGCATTATTAAACTTAAAAGAAGAGGTTCCGCATGGTGTAGCTGTTTTATGTGATGATATTGACTTATCTCATAAAAACATCGATATATTCGGAAAAATTATTATAGAAAGAGAATCTCAATTAGCAATTGTTGTTGGAAAAGGCGGCAAAATGATTAAAAAAATCGGAATGGCTGCAAGAAAAGATATTGAGAAAATGATTGGTCGTCACATTAACTTAGAATTAACTGTTCAAGTTATTAAAGACTGGAGAAATTCAAGTAGTTTCTTAGCCAAAATTGGATATAAATAATGGAAGAAATCCAAGGCATAACAATATTAATTAGCAAATATAAAGAAAAAGATGCAATTTTAAATGTTCTAACAAGAAATGGATTTTATGAAATTCTTGGAAGATCTATTTTTGATTTTAAATCAAAGAATTTTATATTTTCCAAAAAGTTTATAAACTGCAAATATGAAATTTATAAAGGTGGAGTAGGTGGTTATAAATTAAAAGATGGAACATTTTTAAAAGAATATGTGAATTCAAACAATTATAATTCTTTAATTGCATTAGATTATATCGAAGAAATCATCAATAAAACACGCGATGGAATCGATAGTTATAGTGAATTATATGATTTATTAGAAAACACATTAATAGATTTAAACGATAAGAATATTTTTGAAGTTTTGTGTTATTTCACAAAGAAATTAACTAAACTTTTAGGAATAAATTTGTTAGTCAAAGAAACAGATTCAAACAAGTTTTACATCAATATAAAAGAAGGAGTTATTAGCAAATTTAAAAGTGATGATTCACTTGAAATTAGTGAAAGAGAACTCAATTTCTTCTTAAATGACGAATACATCACAGATTTTGATGCTCAAAAAGTCCTTTATTATGAATCAATGCTCATAATGGACAAGTTCAATATTAAGCTTAATAGTTTACAACTATTATTTTATTATTAATACACTCATAGTGGGTTGACACAATACTATTATAAAATTATAATTAGTCGAGGTTTTTTTATGAAAGAATTTGAATTTAACGAAATAGTTACACATTTACAAACTACTGGCTATGTTTTTCAAGGTTCTCAAATCTATGGAGGACTTTCAAATTCATGGGATTATGGTCCATTAGGTAGTGAACTTAAAAACAATTTAAAACAATTATGGTGGAGAAAATTTGTTCAAGAATCTCCAACAAATGTAGGAATTGATGCTGCAATTTTAATGAATTCTAAAGTTTGGCAAGCAACAGGACACGTTACTACATTTAATGATCCATTAATCGATTGTAAATCATGTAAAAGTAGATATAGAGCTGACGATTTAATCGGCGAACAATATAAAGATGTCGATACAAACGCTATGACTGTTGATGATTTGAATAATTTTATTCATGAACACGAATTAGTCTGTCCAAATTGCGGAAAATCAAATTTCACTGACATTAGAAAATTCAATATGATGTTTAAAACTCATATTGGTGTTACTGAAGATAGCAAAAGTGAAGTTTATTTAAGACCAGAAACAGCACAAGGTGTATTTGTTAACTTTAAAAATGTTCAACGTGCTACAAGAAGAAAATTACCATTAGGCATTGCAAATATGGGTAAATCATTTAGAAATGAGATTACTCCAGGGAATTTTATCTTCAGAGTTAGAGAATTTGAACAAATGGAACTCGAATTCTTCTGCAAACCTGGTACTGATTTAGAACGGTTTAAATATTGGAAAGATTTCTGCATTAATTTTGTAGAAAAATTAGGAATTGCTAAAGAAAATCTCAGATTTAGAGATCATGAACCAGAAGAATTAGCATTTTATAGTAAAGCAACAACAGATATCGAATACAAATTCCCATTTGGTTGGGGTGAAGTTTGGGGTATCGCAGATAGAACAGACTATGATTTAAGACGTCATATGGAATTTAGCGGCGAATCCTTAGAATATTTAGACCCAGTAACAAATGAAAAATATATTCCATATTGTATTGAACCATCATTAGGTCTTGAAAGATTATTCTTAATGGTAGTTTGTAATGCTTATGATGAAGAAGAACTTCCTAATGGAGAAACTAGAAAAGTTATGCATTTACCTGCATTTTTGGCTCCATATAAGGCAGCAATCTTACCTTTATCAAAACAATTAAACGATAAAGCACAAGAAGTTTATAAAGATTTAATACCATTTATGAACGTAGTAAACGATGAAACAGGTTCAATTGGTAAACGTTATCGTAGAAATGATGAAATTGGTACACCTTATTGCGTTACTATCGATTTTGATACATTAAACGATGAATCAGTCACAGTTAGAGACAGAGATACAATGCAACAAGAACGTATCAAAATTTCAGAATTAAAAAATTATTTATTAGAGAAAACTAGATTTTAATGGCAGTTGATAGAAAAGAAATATACGATGCAATCGTTCAACAAGCAGATATAGTTGATGTAGTCCGTTCCAGAATTCAAGTATCAAAAAAAGGAAGAGACTTCGTTTCAGTATGTCCTTTTCATGATGATCACAGTCCATCAATGCATATAAGTTCTGAAAAGAAAATTTTTAATTGCTTTTCATGTCATACAGGTGGAGACGCAATTAGATTTATTGAATTATATGATAAAATTCCTCGAATTGAGGCTGCAAAAGTAGTTTGTGATATTTGTGGTATTGATATTCCACAATTAAAAGAATTAGAACACAAGAAAACTACAAACCCAATTCTTGATCCAGTTTATTCTTGCTTAGAAAATATTCAGAGTTTCTATAAAGCAAGTTTATATCAAGGAAAAGATTATGGTAAAGAAGGTCTCAACTATCTTTATAACAGAGGATTAAATGACGATGTAATCAAATATTTTGGTATTGGTTACTCAATGGATGATGGCTTAAATATTATTAATTATTTAAAATCAAAAAACATTGCTATCAAAACAATTGAAAGAACAGGTATTGGTAGAATCAATACAGTTAACATGACAATTCGTGATAATAATGCAGGAAGAGTTATCTTCCCATTATTTGATAAAATTGGCCGTGTAGTCGGATTTAGTGCTAGAAGAATTAAAAATGATGACACAGCAAAATATATTAATACCGAATCTACTGAAGTATTTGATAAAGGAAAAATACTTTATAACCTTAATAATGCAGCAAAAGAAGCTAAACAAACTGGCTATATTTATCTTCTTGAAGGTTTCATGGATGTTATTGCCTTATATAGGGTTGGAATTAAATCAGCTGTAGCTTTAATGGGTACAGCAATGACTAATGATCACGTAAAAGAACTTAGATCACTTAACTGTGAAGTTAGAGTTTGCCTAGATTTAGATAACCCAGGACAAGAAAATACAATGAAATCAATAATTCCTAAGTTAAATGCAGCAGGAATTAAATATAGCTTAGTTAATAATAATGTCACATTTAAAGAAAAAGATTGCGATGAAATCTTAACTTCTTATGGTGCTGACGCATTATTGAAATATGCTAATAACTTAATTGATAGCGGTGAATGGTTAATTAATTTCCATTCAAAAAGAGTTAATTTAGACTCACTAAATGGAAAGAAAAAACTTGTCTCAGAAATGAGTTCATACATCGCATCATTAAATTCATCATTTGATAGAAACGATTACATCAATAAATTAGTTAGACTTACTGGATTTGATAAAAATTTATTAGTCGAAGCTATTGAAAGAAAAAGAAAATCACAAGTTGATGATGATGAATGGCTTGATAATTTTACTAAAGAAGCGACTAAAACTAACAAAGTTGAAGCTCTTGAAAGAAAAATTATCAAATACATGCTAGTGAATAGTGAGGCAATTAAGTTTGTTAGTGAAAATAACGTTTATTTGCCTGATTTAAAATATAGAGAAATTGCTAGTTTATTAATTCAATATTTAGATTCACTTAATATTGAAAATCAAAAAATTGAATATAGTGAAGTATTATCTTATGTATCTTCGAACAATATTGAAAATTCAGATTCCATCTCAAACAATATTGCTGAGATTGCATTAGATGAAAATGATCGTACAGTTCCTTATAGTAAAGAAGAACTAGAAATTACGATTGAATCTTTAAAAGATGAAAGAGCTAAAGTTAGAGATAAACAGGTCTTACAAAATGCAAAAGACCAAGATCCAATAACTAGAGCTAAGTTATACGAATCAACAAGAAATAAAAGGAAGAATAATAACTTGGGAGGTAATTATGGGAAGAAAAAAGACTAGTGAAAAAGTCGAGGATGCAATTCTTGACGAAGGTGATGATATTAAAACACTTGATGATATCATCGCTCAATTTGAAAAAAGTGGAAAAAAGACAAAAACTTTTGATCAAGACGAATTTTTTGACGCTACAAGCTATTTAGATTTAACTGATGACGATTACCAAAAAGTTATTGATCATTTTAAAGATATTGGCTATGAAATTACTTCACTTGATGATGGTGATGAAGACTTAGACGACTTAGAATTTGATGAAGCCGATATGGAAAAAGGCGTTGTTGATATTGATGATGATGATTATAACGAAGTTTCTGAAGAGGAAGAAGCCGATGCAAATATCGATATTGATAGATTTACAATGGAAACTTCTGACACAAAAATCAACGATAGCGTCAAACAATATTTCAAAGATATGGGTAAAGTTCCATTATTAAAAGGTAGTGAAGAACAAGAACTTGCTAAACGTATTTTAGAAGGTGATAAAGCTGCTAAAGATAAATTAATTACAGCTAACTTAAGACTTGTTGTTTCTATTGCAAAACACTATTTAGGACGTGGTATGCAATTCTTAGATTTAATCGAAGAAGGAAACCTTGGATTAATGAAAGCTGTCGATAAATTCGACTATACTAAGAACTATAAGTTCTCAACTTATGCAACATGGTGGATCCGTCAATCAATTACTAGAGCAATTGCAGACCAAGCCAGAACAATTCGTATTCCAGTCCATATGGTCGAAACAATTAATAAAATTACTAGAGTTCAAAGATATCTCGTTCAAAAACTTGGAAGAGATCCAACTCCAGAAGAAATTAGTGAAGAAATGGGTGGAAGTTTAACACCAGACAAGATTAGAGAAATTCAACTTATCGCTCTTGAACCAATTTCAGCTGAAACTCCAATTGGTGAAGATGAAGACACAAGATTAATTGAATTTTTACGCGATACCACCGAACTTTCTCCAACAGATTATGCTTCAGAAATCGGCGTAACTGAAGTTTTATATGAAGTTATGAGCGATTTAACTGATAGAGAAGAAAGAGTCCTTAGATTAAGATATGGTTTAGATGATAATAGACCAAGAACTCTTGAAGAAGTTGGTAAAGAATTTGGCGTTACTCGTGAAAGAATTCGTCAAATTGAAGCAAAAGCAATTAGAAAATTAAGACATCCATCAAGAAAGAATAAACTTGATGACAATCATTACAATTAAAAATGAAATTAAGCAATCGTTTGGAAACAATTATTAATATGGTCGACAAGGGTTCACTTGTCGCTGATATTGGAAGTGATCATGGCTATGTTTCTATAGAGTTAATCGATAGAAATATAGCTTCCAAATGCTTTGCTGTTGAAAACAAAATAGGTCCATACACAACATTAGTAGCTAACTGTTTATCTCATGGAAATATCATTACTAGTTTAAGTGATGGTTTAACACAAGTTCCTTCAGAATTTAAAACAGTAATTATTGCTGGAATGGGTTTTGAAACAATAAAAAATATTCTACTCGATTCCAAAGATAAACTCGATTATATCGAAGAATTTATTATTGATTCACATACTTTAACTCATGAATTAAGAGCATTTCTTAATGAATTAAATTATTCAATAATTGATGAAAAATGTATTATTGAGAAGAGTATTTTTTACGAAATTATTAAATTTAAAAAAGATAATTCAACCAAATTATCTCAAGAAGATTTAAAATTTGGGCCTTTACTTAGAAAAGAAAAAAATGATGATTATAAACTTCATTATGAAAATGAAATTAAAAAACTTGAATCTTTATTAAAAATTGAAAATATTAATGAAGAAAGAAGAAAAGAAATTAATGAAGAACTAGAACTTATTAAGAGAAATATATGAACACAAAGAAATTATTAAGAGCATTAGCTAATTATTACCCTAAAAGAATAGCTAAAAAATATCATGATCATGTAGGTCATATGACTGGTGTTTTAAAAGAAGATACATCCAGAATTCTTTTGTGTTTAGATTTTGATGAAGAAGTTTATAATTATATGGAAAAGAATAATTTATTCGATAAAATCGACTTAATTATGACTCATCATCCATTTATTTATGGTACAAAAGCTAGAGTATTTAAATACGATCAAAATAAAGAAGCACTATGCAATAAAATAGATGCAAAAAACATTCCTATTTATTCATTCCACACAAATTTTGATGAAGGAAAAGATGGAATGAATGATGCTTTAGCTAAAAGACTCAATTTAAAAGATATTAAACCATTAGAAAAAGTTCCAATGGCTAGAGGTGGCTATTTAGAAAAAGAAATGACTTGTGAAGAGTTTGCTAAATACGCCAATAAACAATTAGAAGTTGATTATTCATTATTACTTAATTATGGCAAGAAAAATGTCAAATCAGTAGCCATAGTTGGTGGTGGAGGATGGGGTCATTATCGTGATGCTCAAGACGAAAATTATGACATTTATATTAGTGGAGATATGCCTCATCATGGCAGAAGAGGTGTAGTATCTTATAAGTGTAATTATTTAGATATGCCACATGAAATTGAGAAGATTTTTATTCATGCAATGGAGGCAAAATTACTAGAAATTTGTCCAAAATTACAAATTATTAAAGTAGATCATGAAAAATTGCCTAAAGTTATTAATTAGTAGATTTTTAGTATATTATTAGTATATAAACGGTGGAAATTAAAAATGAATTTTACAGCATTTAACCTTAAAAAAGAAGTCATTGAAGCCTTAAATAATCTAGGATATTTTGAGGCTACAAAAGTTCAAGAAATTGTCATTCCAAAAGCATTAAAAAACGAAAATATTATCGTTAAAAGTGCGACTGGAACAGGCAAAACTCATTCATTTTTGATACCTATTATTAATAACCTTGAGTTTAATAAAAACTTACAAGCAATCATCATTAGTCCAACTAGAGAATTAGCACAACAAACTTACAATTTTACTATTCAATTCAAAAAGTATTTTCCAAATTTAGAAGCTAAACTTTTTACAAGTGGCATTGATACTTCTAGAAGTAAAAAGAAGATGGAAAATGGCTGTGAAATTATTATTGCTACACCCGGAAGACTCAAATATTTAATTGAAACTTTACAAATCGATTTTTCATCATTAAAAACTATTGTTTTGGATGAAGCAGATATGCTTATTGATAAAACTTTCCTTGATGAAATTGATTCGATTATATCGAAGATTAATACACCACAAATTGAAGTATTTTCTGCAACAATTTCAAAACAAGTTGAAGTATTTTTAAGAAAATATATTTCACCTGATTACGTTTTATCTTTATCAGAGAATAATCAAACTTCAGAAACAGTTTCTCACTATTTTGTTAACACAAAACATCGAAATATAAACGATTTAATCGTAGATTTTATTAAAGTTAAAAATCCTTATTTATTAATGATTTTTGCTAATAGTAATGTAAAAGTTAAAGAAATCTATAATTACCTTTCTTCAATTGGTTATAAATGCGGAATTATTTCAGGTGATCTTCAACCAAGAGAAAGAAAAGCAATGCTTAAAAGAATCAATAACAATGAATTCCAATACATTATTTGTTCTGATATAGCTAGCCGTGGTCTAGATTTATTGGATGTAACCGATGTTTTAAGCGTAGAACTCCCAACAAACCTTGAATATTATTACCATAGAGCAGGTAGAACTGGTCGTATTTTTAAAGATGGTAATTCATATGTTTTTTATGATTTAGATCATACAGATTTAGTTTTAAAATTAATCGAAAATGGATTAAAACCAAAATTCTTAAAATATAATAATGGCGATTTCATCGAAGATAAACCAATTTTAAAACAAGAAAGAAAATCTCAAAAAGTTAATACAAAATTAGACACAGACATTAAAAAAGCAATAGCTAGAACAAAATCAGATAAAGTAAAACCTGGCTATAAAAAGAAAGTTAAAAAAGAAATTGAAAGAGTAAAAACTAGACATTATAGATTAAATGGAAAACAAAGAAGCAATTAACAATATTTATATTGGAAGTCATGTAAGCTTAAACGCTCCAGATTATTTATTATCTGCAACAAAAGAAGCTTTATCTTTTGGTGCAAACACTTTTATGTTTTATACAGGAGCTCCACAAAATACAATAAGGATTCCTGTAAGTAGATTTAAGATTAAAGAAACTAAAGAATTATTTAAAAAATATTCGATAAATTCTGATAAAATTGTTGTTCACGCACCTTATATAATAAATTTAGCTAATACAGTGGATAGCTCTAAATTTGATTTTGCAGTCTCATTTTTAAGGCAAGAAATTAAAAGAGTTTCAGAGTTAGGATTTAAATTATTAGTTTTACATCCAGGAAGTCATTTAGGACTTGGAAGTGAAATTGGGTGCAAAAGAGTAGTTGAAGGCTTAGATCTAGTCTTAGAAGATGATGATTCCAATGTTTTAATTTGTCTTGAAACAATGGCAGGTAAGGGTGGAGAAGTTGGTCGAACTTTTGAAGAACTTGCATATATAATTTCACATGTTAAAAAATCAGAAAGAATATGTGTTTGTCTTGATACTTGTCATATTAATGATGCTGGTTATAATGTAGATGATATCGAAACAATTTTAAATGATTTTGATAAAATTATAGGTCTTGAAAAACTTAAAGTCTTACATATTAATGATAGTCAAAATCCAATTGGAGCTCATAAAGATAGACACGCAAATATTGGAAAAGGAACTATTGGTTTAAAGACTCTTCAAAAATATATTTTCCATCCAAAATTAAAAGAAGTTCCTAAGATTTTAGAAACTCCTTACATTGACTCAAAACCACCTTATAAAGAAGAAATTGAATTACTTCTTAAAAGTTAAAGATATTTAATTAATTCATCAAAAGCCTCCTCTTGTGAGACTTTTTTTATTTCTTGACCATTTTTAAATAAAATGAAGAAGCCGTTTCCACCAGCTAATCCAATATCAGCATTTTTCCCTTCACCAATTCCATTTACAACACAGCCCATTACAGCAACTGTCTTATAAATGTTATTTTGCTCCATGTAATCAAGTATTTTTTTAGCTAAAGGTTTAACATCAACTTGGCATCTTCCACAAGTAGGACAACAAATTATAGTAGGATAATTTGGATAAAGTCCTAAATCATGTAAAAGTCTTTTACAAGTTATAACTTCCTTAATAGGATCTCCACTTAAAGAAATTCTTATAGTATCACCGATTCCATTAAGTAAAAGTGGTGATAAAGCTGAAACGCTTCTAATAATTCCGACCTCATCAAATCCAGATTCAGTTACACCAATATGAAGTGGGTAGTTTGATATTGAATCAAAATATGTATAAGCTTTAAAAGTTTCGATTGGATTAGAACTTTTTAAACTGACTACAATATCAAAGAATTCGTTTTCTTCAAAGATTTTAATGTAATCTAGTGCCGAATTTACTAAGTTTAAATACTCAGGTTCATCGTTACCAACATATTTTTTATTTAAAGAACCAGAATTAATTCCAATTCGAATTGCAACTTTATATTCTTTAGCACATTTAATAATTTCTTTTAATTCGTCTAAATTTGTTAAATTTCCAGGATTAATTCTAATTTTTTTAGCCCCGTTTTTAATAGCTTCAATTGCTAATTTGTAATTAAAATGAATATCAGCAACTAAAGGAATTTTAATATTTTTAACAATTTCTTTAATTGCTTTAGCATCTTCAAAATCTAAAACACTAACACGCATTAAAGAAGCATCATAAAAAGTGCAATCATTAATTTGTTTGATAACATCGTTAATATTGCTTGTTTTTATATTACACATTGATTGGATTAAAACCTTATTTTCTCCACCAATAGTAATATTTCCTATGTTTATTTTCTTAGTATTAACACGTCCCATACATAAGATTATATCTTATGAAACAAATATTTTATAGCAAAAACGATTAAAATGTGGTATATTCATAAAGATTTATATAAGGAGTAATGATTATGAGAGATTCATTTACATTAAAATGCACAGTTTGTGGCGAAGAAAATTATATTACAAACAAAAATAAGAAAAACAATCCTGACAGATTAGAAATCAAAAAATACTGCCCAAAATGCAGAAAAATGACTGTTCACAAAGAAAAGAAATAATAAATGATTAAATCATTTTGCTTATCTTGTGATGAAGAGTTTAGTTCAAATACATACATTGTAGGAGAACTAGGAAAATCTTGCGTTATCATAGATTTAGGAACAACATCAAAACAAATATTCAGATTTATTAAAGAAAATTTCACTGATGTTAAAGCAATATTAATTACACATGGTCATTATGATCATATTCGTGGAATTAATAAATTCATAAACGATTTTAAAGATGTTCCAATTTTTATTGATAGATATGATGAAGAATTATTAACAAATCCTCGATATAATCTATCAAATTCGTATGAAGAGCCAATTATTGTTCTTTCAAAAAATATACATACATTTAAAGATCAAGAAATATTAAATTTTGGTGAAGAACTAGAATTTAAAATTATTGAAACACCATATCACACTGAAGGTAGTGTATGTATAGTTTATGAAAAAGAAAACGCAATATTTACTGGTGATAGTTTATTTAAAAATAGTATTGGACGATTTGATTTAATTACAGCAAATAGAAGACTAATAAAATCAAGTTTAAATATTATTAAAAACTTTGATCCAAAGTACCGTATATATCCTGGCCATGGTGAATTAACTACCATGAAGGAAGAATTAGAAAACAATATTTATTTAAAAAAGGAGTTATAAGATGAACGTTACAGAATTAAGACCTGGAAACTATTTCGAAGAAGATGGAAACCTTTATCTTGTTATGGATGTTTTATTAAATAAAACAGCTATGAGAAAAATGGTTGCCAAAATTAAAGTTAAGAACGTTAGAACAGGCGCTATTACAGAAATGAGTGCTAATAGTGGCTATCAAGTTGAAACTATTAGACTTGATAAAAGAAAAATGAATTATTTATACGATGCTGGCGACTTTTTAGTCTTTATGGATAATGAAACTTATGAACAAGTTGAAATCCCAGTTGCTAGACTTGAATGGGAAAAACAATTCTTAACTGAAAACTTAGAAGTTGAAATCATTCAATATGAAAGTGAAATTTTAGGAATTAACTTACCAGCAAAAGTAGTATTACAAATCGTTGATTGTGAACCAGCAGTTAGAGGTGATACAGTCAATAAAGCTATGAAAGACGCAACTTTACAAACTGGATTAAAAGTCAGAGTTCCATTATTTATCAATAACGGCGATTCAGTTTATGTTAGAACTGATACTGGCGATTATGATGGAAGAGCTTAGGAGATAGAAGATGTTACCTTGGCAAATTGCATTACTCGCTATTGGAACTTTAATTATCGGTGCAATCGCAGGTTTTTTTGGAGCAAGATTTTATTTCAAAAAGCAACTTGAAAAAAACCCACCAATTAATGAAAAAATGATTCGTGCTATGTTTATGTCAATGGGAAGAACTCCTAGTGAAAAACAAATACAACAAGTCATGCATAGCGTAAAAAATAACAAATAAAACTCACCTCAAAAGTGAGTTTTATTTATGAAAAAATGTGATGAAAAATCACATTTTTATTCGAATAAAACGAAATGTATAGAAAATTTTTAATCTTTTTACTAAAATAAAAAAGATTATTAAAGGAATTTTATAAATGAATAAAGAATATAATGCAAGTAATATTGAATATTTAACAGGTTTACAAGGCGTAATTAAAAGACCTGGTATGTATATTGGAAGTACAAATGCATATGGACTTCATCATTTAGTATGGGAAATTGTTGATAATGCTGTTGACGAAGCTTTAAATGGCTTTGGTAATAAAATTACAGTTATTATTCGTAAAGATGGAAGCTTATCCGTAATTGATGAAGGACGTGGAATCCCTGTTGATATACATAAAAGTACTGGAATCCCAGCAATACAACTTATTTTTACTACCTTACATAGTGGTGGTAAATTTAATGAAGATGCTTATAAATCTAGTGGTGGTCTTCATGGTGTTGGTAGTAGTGTTACCAATGCTTTAAGCGAATTCTGCGATGTAGTCGTATATAAAAATCAAAAAGTTTACCACATTAGATTTGAAAATAATGGAAATTTAGCTGTACCATTAGAAGTTTTAGGAAATACAACTAAACATGGATCAATGGTTACTTTTAAACCAGATAAAAAGATTTTTTCAACTGTAGATTTTAAATGGGACACAATTGCTTCCCACTTACAAGAAAGTGCTTTCTTACTTAAAAAAGTTAAATTTGTTTTAAAAGATGAAAGAACTAATCAAGAAACTGAGTTTTATTATGAAAACGGTTTAAAAGAATATATCGAAACAATTAACGCAAATAAAAATAGTTTAGGTCCTGTAATTACTTTTGAAGATAAAGTAAATACAATGGATATCGAAATTGCTTTTCAATATTGTACTGGCGATTATAACGAAACAATTTATAGTTATGTTAATAACGTTAGAACTAGAGATGGTGGAACTCACGAAACTGGTTTTAGAATTGGTATTACAAAAGCAGTTAATGATTTTGCTGAATCTAATAATTTATTAAAATCAAAAGAAAAATTAGAAGGTGCTGATATTCGTGAAGGTTTAACTGCCATCATTAGTGTAAAAATGCCAGAAAGTATTCTTGAATTTGAAGGTCAAACAAAAGGAAAACTTGGAACACCTCAAGCTTTAAGTGCAGTAAATAACTTAATTTATTCTCAATTTACTTATTTTTTAAATGAAAATAAGGAATTTGCAGTTAATTTAATTAAAAAATGTATTGATAGCCAAGCTGCAAGAATTGCTGCAAGAAAAGCAAAAGATGAAATGAGAAAAAATAAAAAGCAAAAAGAAACTTTGCTTTTAAGTGATAAATTAACACCTGCTCAAGGAAAAGATTATTCTAAAAATGAACTTTTCATCGTTGAGGGTGATTCAGCTGGTGGAAGTGCTAAAAAAGGAAGAAATCCTTTATATCAAGCAATCCTTCCTTTAAGAGGTAAACCATTAAATACTGATTCAATTTCAGTCGATAAACTCTTAAAAAATGAAGAAATTAGTACATTAATCAACACAATTGGTGCTGGTTATGGACAAAATTTTGATATTGAAGACTCACATTATGGAAAAATCATTATCATGACTGATGCTGATACTGATGGAGCTCACATTCAAACTTTGCTTTTAACTTTCTTCTATCATTATATGAGACCATTAATTGTTAATGGTTATGTTTATGTTGCTGTACCTCCTTTATATAGAGTATATAAAGAACAAGGTAGTGGCTATATCCAAGAATATGCTTGGGATGATAGAGAACTTGAAATTTGTAAAGAAAAAGTGGGTAGAGGTTATAAAATTAACAGATATAAAGGTTTAGGTGAAATGAACCCAGACCAATTACGTTATACAACAATGGACCCACGTCATAGATTATTAATTAAAGTTAATATCGATGATCCTTTAAATGTTGCAAAAGAAATTTCAACATTAATGGGTAATAACTCAGATTTAAGAAAGAAATGGGTTGAAGAAAATATTGATTTCAATGAAGAAGATGAATTTATTAAGGAGGTTATTAAATAATGGCTAAAAAGAAAATTATTGATGATACCCCTGATTTCATCGAAAATATTCAACATCAATCATTAGACTTTGTAATGAGTGATAGATATGCAGTTTATGCAAAATATGTCATTCAAGATAGAGCAATTCCTGATGCTAGAGATGGTTTAAAACCAGTTCAAAGAAGAATTATTTTTTCAATGTATCAAAATGGCAATACATTTGATAAACCAACTAAAAAATGCGCTACAATCGTTGGTGCTGTTATGGGTAAACTTCACCCACATGGCGATACTTCAATTTATGATGCATTAGTTAGAATGTCACAACCTTGGAAAATGAATATGCCTTTAATTAAATTCCAAGGAAATAATGGTAGTATTGATAACGATCCTGCAGCTGCATATAGATATACAGAAGCAAAACTCAACGAATTCGCAATGAATCTTGTTAAAGATTTAGAAAAAGATACAGTTGATATGACTCTTAATTTTGATGATACAGAATTAGAACCAATTGTTTTGCCTTCTAGATTCCCTAATTTATTCTTAAATGGTAGTGAAGGTATCGCTGTTGCAATTGCAACTGAAATTCCTCCACACAATTTAAAAGAATTGATTGAAGCAACCATTTATAGAATTGCTCATCAACACTGCACAATTGAAGAATTAATGGAAATAGTTAAAGGTCCAGATTTCCCAACTGGTGGAATTATTTATAATTCTCAAGGTTTAAAAGATATTTATTTAACTGGTAAAGGAAGAATTGAAATTGCTAGTAAAGTTAATATCGTTGAAGGAAAATCACAAAATGAATTAATTATTTCTGAAATTCCTTATAAAGTTAATAAACAAGAATTAGTCCATAGCATCGATAAAATTATGAAGAGTAAAGAAATCGATGGTATTTTAGAAGTTCTTGATGAATCAGCTGGAGAAGAAATTAAAATTTCAGTTGCTCTTAAAAAAGAAGCTGATCCAAACAAAGTTTTAACTTACTTATTTAATAAAACTCAACTTAAAGTTGGATATAGTGCAAATATTGTTGCTATTTCTGATAATAGACCAAAAACTTTAACTTTACTCGATTATCTCGATACATATATAGCACATCAAATCGATGTTATAACTAGAAGAACTAAATACGATGTCGAAATTGCTAAAAATAGATTACACATCGTTGATGGTTTAATTAAAGCTGTCAATATCATCGAAGAAGTCGTTGAATTAATTAGACACAGTAAAGATAAACGCGATGCAAAAGATAACTTAATTGCAAAATATGGATTTACTGAAGAACAATCAGAAGCCATTGTTATGATGCATCTTTATAGATTATCAAATGCAGATATCACTATATATTTAAATGAAAAAGCAAATCTTGAAAAATCAATTAGTGAATTTAATGAAATTTTAAGTGATGAAAAGAAACTTAGAAAGATCATTATTAAGGATTTAAAAGAAATTTCAGATAAATATGGTGTTGATAGAAGAACTGAAATTATTGAACAAGAAGATAGCCAAGAAGTTTCAATTAGTAAACGTGATTTAATCTTAAAAGAAGATGTTTACATTGTTTTAACTAAAGCTGGTTATGCAAAAAGAAGTTCACTTAAATCATATAAAGCAAGTAATGGCATGCTTCCAGGAACAAAAGAAGGCGATACAATTGTTCTTCAAGCTGTTGCAAATACTGCCGATTACGTCTTAGCTTTTACTGACAAAGGTAATTGTTTATTCTTGCCTGTCCATGAATTCTCTGAAGGAAAATGGAAAGATGAAGGTAAGCACATTAACTCAATTTGTACTGTTCCAATGAATGAAAAAATTATTAAAACATTCATTGTTAAAGACTTTAACAAGAAAGTTAATATAGTCTTTGTTAGTGCTAATGGTCAAATTAAAAAGACTCCATTAAAAGAATTTTATGTCACCAAATATAACAAACCAATTCAATGCATGAAACTCATGAAAAATGACTTTGTTACTGATGTTTGCATTGCAAATGGTAATAGTGATTTATTCATTGTAGCTAAAAATGGTCTTGGTACATTCTTTAATGAAAGTGAAATTACAGCTACAGGCTTAAAAACTAGTGGTGTAAAATCAATTTCTACATTAAGAAATAGCACAGTTTGTGGCGTTTTCTCTTACAGAAAAGAAGAAAAAGGCAAACTTATCATTATCACAGATCGCGGAATGTATCGTGTATTTGATAAATCTAACCTTGAATTAACTCAAAGATTAGGTAGAACTCAAGTCATCTTTAAATCATTTAAGAGCGAGCCACACGATATTGCCTATATTAATAAGATAAGCAAACGTGCTGAAGCTTTAACTTTAAATGCTTTAATGTCAGACAACTCAATCATTGAATTAAATATTAACGATTTACATTTAACACCAATGGACAAAATGTGTCGTAAGAATCTTGAATTCAACGATAAATTAAAAATCTGTGATGTCTTTACAGAAACTGTTCAACATATCGATGAGAATACAATCGAAGAAGAACCTGTTGAAAGAGCAACTAACAAACCAATCAACTTATTTACTGAAGAGGCTGAAGATGTCCCTGAAAAAGATGTTGAGTATGAACAAATCTCAATATTCGATGATATGGGAGATTAATTCCAATTAGTAATTAATTAGTAGATTATTAGTATATTTTAAGTATTATGAGCGATTTAGTTCCATATGCACATGCATTAAATTTATACGATATTGATCCTGATTTTTTTGTTAAAATTGGAATTAAATATTTATTGCTAGATTTGGACAATACTTTAGATACACACAAAGATAAAACGCCTAGTGAAAGAGCTAAAAACTATATACGAGAAATCAAAAATAGAGGCATCAAGCCTATAATTATTTCAAATAATAATTATAAACGTGTAAAAACATATGCTGATGAATGTGAAGTTGAGTTTTTGTATAGAATGGGCAAACCTTTTGCTCACAAATTAAAAAAATTTGTGAAATCACTAAATACTGATACTGATTATGTTATAATGGTAGGTGATCAGTTATTAACTGATGTAAAAGTTTGTAAAAAGGTCGGAATTCGCTGTATTTTAACTGAAAAATTATGGCCAGGCGACCAATTTATTACGAAATTCTTACGTTGGATTGATATGATGAGAAGAAAAAAATATAAATCTAATGGTCTTTTAATCGATTGGAGGGAAATTTATGGCAGAATTAAATAAAATTTCTAGATGTTATCGTTGTGGTGCAATTTTACAAACCGAAGATCCTTTAAGCGAGGGTTATATTTCACCAGAAATTATGAATAAATATCCTCGTGGGCTTTTATTGTGTAATAATTGCTATAAAAACGAAGGCTTTAATGAACATCCATATCTCCCATCATTTGATGAAGACTACAAAAAGATTTTAGATAAAGCAGTTACAAACAACGATTTAATTGTTTACGTTATCGATTTGTTTAGTTTTGAAGGAAGCTTCATTTCAAAATTAATCGAAGTAATCAAAGATTTAGATGTAATAGTAGTTGCAAATAAACGTGACTTACTTCCTAAAAAAGCTGATGAAAACGAATTAATTAACTATGTTCACGAAAGATTATCTTTAACTGGTTTAAGCGTTAAAGACATAGTTTTAGTTTCATCAAATACAGATTACAACTTAGATTTAATGTATGAAAAAATCATTAAACAAGCTAAAAACCGTAATGTTTATTTCTTAGGTGCAAGCATAAGTGGTAAGAGTACATTAATTACTGAACTTATGAAACGTATTAAAAACGTTTCTGATATGCCAATCAGCTTAGAACAATTCAAAGGAACATCATTACAAGGTTATAAGATTCCTATTTCAAATAAAAACTTTATTTTTGAACTTCCAGGAACCGATATTCATAACAGTCTTTACTCAAAAGTAGAACCATCAGTTCAAAGAGTTATTACTCCTAAAAAAGCTGTTGTTCCTCAAGATGGTGTTTTATTAAAAGGTGGCTCCATAGCTATTGGTGGACTCGCTGTAATCGAACTTTTTAAAGGAAAAACAACTTTAATCAAAACATATTTTGCTAAAGGTGTAGAACTTAAGTTTAGACAATATTCAGGTCTTAATCATTTAAAACACATCTTACAAAAAAGAAATATTGTTCCATGTAGTAATAATTTCTATAACATGAACGATTTTGATGCTTATGACTTCATAATCGATGAATCAGGATATCGTGATATTGGTATTTCTGGTCTTGGTTGGATTAGTTTTAAAGGATCAAATCAAACATTTAGAATTTATGTACCAAAAGGAGTCTACGTCTACGAAGGATGTAGAAAAGTAGTAAATGTTAAATAACAAAGATAGAGCAAAACTTAAAAAATATGCTCATAGCAACGATATATTAAAATTTAATATCGGTAAAAATGGCTTAGAATCGACTGTTTTAGATATGCTTAGTAAAGCATTAGATAAACACGAAATTATTAAAATTGCTTTTTTAAAAACTAGCGTTGATACCTACAATTTAGAAGAAATGATTTTAGATATCAGTAGTTTCTTAAAAGCAGATGTAATTCAAAAAATAGGAAAAACTATTATTCTTTATAGAAAAAATCCTAAATTAAAAGATGGGATTAATTTAAATGAGCTCGACTAAAAGTAAAATTCTTTTATTTGGTGGAACATTCGACCCAATCCACGACGCTCATATTTTAATTTGTGAGCGCGCTAGAAAGCAAATTAAAGCAGACCGAGTAATTCTCATTCCATCCAAAAATCCGCGCTGGAAAGCGCCTACAGAGGATATTAATCATAGATTAAATATGATTAACCTCCAACTAAAAGCTAATAATCTCAATTATGAAATAGAAGACTATGAGATTAATTCTAATAGCGAAGTAAATTATTCAATAGATACAGTTAAATATTTAATAAAGAAAATCCCAAATGCAAAATTTTATTTTTTAATTGGAAGTGATCAAGTAGAAGCTTTTAATAGATGGAAAAATGCAGAAGAACTTTCTAAACTTGTCCAAGTTGTTTATTATGGTAGAAGTAGCATCCAATCGGAACAATTTTGCAAAAATATTAAAGATTTTAATCTAAAACACATTAAAGGAAGAGAAATAGATCTTTCTTCAACATCAATTAGAGAATTAAAGAGTCTTAATACCTCATTTAGCGTTATTAACTATATTGTAGATAATGACTTATATTTTATGCCTAAAGTAAAAGAACTAGTCTACGGTAAAAGACTCGAACACTCAATAAGCGTAGCAAAAGTAGCTTACAATATAGCTCTTAAAAACAATTTAAAGAATCCTGGCGATTATTATATTGCTGGTTTAATTCATGATTGTGGTAAATTATGCCCAGATGAAAGAAAACTAGAGATAATGAAGAAGCACTATAAAAAATACGTGAGTCTTCCAAAAGTTACTTATCATCAATTTGTAGGCGATTATTTAGCTAAACACGAATTAAACATTACAGATAAAAGAATCTTGAATGCAATTAAATATCATTGTTCAGGTAGAGCTAAAATGGGTGTAGTAGAAAAAGTAATATATGCATCAGACAAGATTGAACCTACTAGAGGCTATGATAGTTCAGACTATATAAACAGAATGGAAGAAAATTATGAAGATGGTTTTGTTTATATACTCGGTGAGAACTTAAAGTTCGTAATGCAAAAACACAATATGACTCCTCAAGATTTCAAGTCAAATTCACTCACTTACGATTGCATAAAATATTATCTAGAAGAAAAAGAACTTACCAAATAGTAATTATCCATTAATTGTGGATAATTATTTTTTTATATATCTACTTCGTATAATATTTATTATGTTAAGTAAAACCATTAGAAAACCGATTTAATCGATATTTTTTACCTTCAAAAAATAAAAACATAAAAATAGTCACATAAACTCCTTTAGTGTTTTCCACACTCAAATCTACTAAAAATCTACTAAAACGCACTTTTTACGAATAGTTAATTTTTTTAGTGTTGATATATTTTCCACAGATTTTAAGCATAAATTTACGATAAATGTCGACAATTATCTTCACTGATTCATCAGGAAGATAGATTTTTTTATTTAAAATTTCGCCATCATTTGTGATGTCCATGTATGAAATCTTTTTAATATTTGAGACCATTGCCAAGCATGTATTATCGTTTGCTATCTCATAAATTCTTCCAATATCAACTCCGTTTGGATAAATTCTATCAACGGTCTCAATTTCTAATGGGCAAATAATCACATTGTTTTGATCGCCAATTTCTTTGTCTAAAACAATTCCATATCTTAATCCCAAAAATATATTCAAATATTTCGAAAATTCTTTGTATAAAACAATTTGACCAACTTTTAGCTCAATATCTCCAATTTGAAAATTACGTAAAAAATTATCAGCCCATTCGATTTGACTCTGAATTTTGTTGTTTAAATCGTACTCTACTTTGTAAATAATCTCTTTTTTCATTGATTTATGGGAGGGTTGCGATTTAGGCTTTAGAGATGATTGAATTGAGGTGTTAAGTTTTTAAGTGAATTTATTGAAATAAAAGGCTTGGTCTTTCACCTAAATCGCAACTATGTTAAGAAAAATGTAGAAACTTCCAAAAATTGTCCCTACATATATCAAGTAGGAGGTTTTAAAACAAAAAAGGGGGTAAAATTTTTGCTAAATTTTTAAGAAAATAAAAAAGTGTCGATTTAATCGACACTTCTTCTACAAAATTTTTTTGAAAAATTATTCTAAAATTTCTTTAATTGGGCTACCAATCATTGTTTTATCTTTCTTAAGATCGAAATTTTCAAGTATTGTTGCACCCATATCAGCAAATGTTTCTCTAACACCTAAATACTTACCGTTTTTAATTGATTTACTATAAACAACTAAAGGTACATTTTCACGTGTGTGATCTGTCCCAAACCATGTAGGATCATTTCCATGATCGGCTGTAATCATTAATAAATCGTCATCACGTAAGATTTTTAATAAATCGGCTAATTCTTTATCAAATGTTTCAATTGCTTTACCATAGCCTAATACATTGCGTCTATGGCCATATTCACTATCAAATTCAACTAAATTAACAAAGCAGAAACCTTCTTTAAATGATTCAGATTTAGCAATTTCTGAAGTTTTTACCATTCCATCGCTATTTGATACAGTTTTTACAGTTTCAGTAACACCTACTCCATTAAATATATCGTTTATTTTGCCTACACAGCTTACTGTATAGCCATTTTCCTTTAATATATCCATTGCAGTGATTCCACTTGGAGAAATCGTGTAATCGTGTCTATTTGATGTTCTTTTGAAGTTTTCTTTACTAGTTCCAACAAATGGACGAGCAATAATTCTTCCAACAAACCATTCAGGTTTCATACATAATTCACGAGCAATTGAGCAGCATCTATATAATTCATCTAAGCCCATTTTTTCTTCGTGACCGGCTAATTGTAAGACTGAATCGCTACTTGTATATAAAATTAGCTTATTTTCATTCATGCACTCCTCACCTAAAACTTTTAAAATTTCGGTTCCACTAGCTGCATAATTACCAATTGTTTTATGTCCTGTACGTTTTTCTAATTCTTCGACTAATTCTTTAGGAAATCCTGTATCTGTGAATGTTTGGAAAGGTTTTGTTGTTAAAATTCCCATCATTTCCCAGTGTCCAGTCATTGTGTCTTTTCCATTACTAGCTTCTTCAACCCTGATTGTAAATGAATTTGGGTGATTTACCTTTGTAGTTCCAACAATTTCGTCTAAATCATACATTCCAAGTGAATTTAATGTAGGAATATGTAAGCCACCTTCCATATGTTCACTAATATGTTTCCATGTATTACTGCCTTCATCATTAAATTTGGCTGCATCTTTAGCTTTTCCAATTCCAGCACTGTCCATGACAATTAAGAAGATTCTTTTAAATTTTTTCATGATATTCTCCTTTCCTTATTATATAAAGCTCATTATTTTAAATTATTTTTTCTTTGAATACAAATCAATTGTTTCAATAACTTTAAGTGATGATAAATGAGTATAAATTTGTGTTGTTTCAATATTAGTATGACCTAATAATTCTTGCACTGCTCTTAAATCTGCTCCATTTTCAAGTAAATGTGTTGCAAAACTATGTCTTAATGAGTGTGGTGAAATTTCTTTTTCAATTCCTGCTTTATAAGCATATTTTTTAATTTGCTCGAAGAAAAATTGACGAGTAACATGTTCATTTTCAGGATTTTTCTTACTATAAAATAAGTATTTATATCGATTCAATGCCTTCTTTTCCTTTAAAAGGTCAAAATATTTATATAAATATTGAATAGCAACATCATTAATTGGAACTGATCTTTCTTTATTTCCTTTACCTTTTAAAGTAACGATTTTTTCTTCGAAATTAATTTGATTTTTTCTTAAAGAAATAAGTTCACTAACTCTAAGACCACAACTATACATCATTAAAAGCATGACTTTATCGCGAAATTCTGACCGCTTTTCTTCATTTGGAGCATTTAATAATAATTTAATTTCTTCAAAAGTTAAAAAAGTTGGAATATGTTTTTCTTTTTTAGGAACAACCACTTCGTGAACAATATCACTTTCAATTCCTTCACTTTCTAAAAATTTAAAGAAATTAGTTAATGTCGAAATTCTTCTAGATATTGTTGATGCTGATAAATCATTTAAAGATTGCTCGTAAGTAAAATTAGATACATCATCGGCAGTTAACTGATTTGTATCTTTAATATCAGGAAAATAACGTAAAAATATTTCAAGATCTTCTTTATATGAAATAATCGTTGAATCTTTATTTAGTCCTTCTTCAACTAATTTATATTGAATAAAATTGTCGATTGCATCATGTATATTCATATTATTTCTCTAAGTCACTCAATTTTTTAAATATAGGTTTATTATATACCCTGTTAAGTTCATTCATAATAATAAATGATTTTGAATTTTCTTCATGTTTAGCGAAATCTTCAAAAGTCATTTGAACTACAGTATTTTCTTTTTCTTTTAAATTTTTAAGTGTAAAGCCAATTAATCTAATAACTTTACCATCATAAGTTTTATTAAATAAAGAAATCGTTTCTTTTCTAATTAATTCTTTATTATCTGTGTAATTATTTAAAGAATGTGAAAAAGATTTTTCTTTAAAATCATTATCACAAGCTGCATCTTTATAAACTAAATAAATAGTTTTTGTAAGCATTTGTTGCTCAATCATTGAATCAACAACATTATCAATTTGAAATTCTAGCATTTCTAAAATAACTTCTCGATTATTTGTGTCATAATCAAGAGTTCTAGACATTCCAATTGATTTTGGTTCGATAAATTCGGTACTTACTTCGTCACTTGACTTACCTTCAAGTTCATTTATGATGTCTGCACTAAACTTACCAACAACATCATTTACTTCGTTTAAATCGTTTAAACAATGATTATATAAGTCTCCAATTGTATAAATTCCAAGTTGATTTAACTTAGGAACAGTCTTTTTACCTATTCCAAAAAAGGATTTAACTGGTAAAGGAAATAACATTTTAGGAATATCTCTATTTCTAATAATCGTAATTCCCATTGGTTTTTTATAATCACTTGCCATTTTTGCAATAAATTTCGTAGTTCCAACACCAATTGAAACTTTTAATTTATACTTCTCAAATAGCTCGTTTTGTATCTTTTTTAAGATTTCAGTTATTTTTTTACCACTTTTCTCATAATATTCGGTTAAATCCAAAAAACATTCATCAATACTCATTTGTTGAATCTTTTTTGAATACCTTTTAAGGTAATTAATAAATTCTTTTGATAGCAAGCTATAATAATGATAATCTCCAGGTAAAATTAAAATGTTTTTACAAAGCATTTTTGCTTGGAATGTAGGCATTCCACTATGGATTCCATATTCTCTTGCTTTATAGGAGCATGTTGAAACAATACCTTTTCTTCCATCACCACCAACAATAAAAGGTTTACCCTCTAATGAAGGGTTTTTAATTTCCTCCGCTCTGCAGAAAAATGCATCAAGATCTAAATGTAAAATAATTTTACTCATACTTATTAACTACTAATAATATACTAGAAAACTACTAATCTACTTTTATTTCTTCCTTATACTCATTTAAACGTTTTTCACATTCTGCAATAAGTTCTTTAGCTTCTTTGACTAATTTAATGCTTTCTTCAAGTGAAATATTAGGATCACTTACCTTTAAAGTAATCTCATCAATACGTTTCATCATTTGTTCAATTGACATATTATTCATCCTTTTTATCCTCCACTCTTGCTTTAACTGTTCCTTTTGATAAGGTTAAAGTTAATAAATCATTTTTATTAATTGCTTTAGCATCATTAATAATATTTCCGTTTTCATCCTTAATAATTGAATATCCTTTTTCTAGTAACTTCAACGGATTGAAATTTTCAATCATTAATTGATAAGATTCTAATTTCGATGAATACTTTTCTATTCTTTTTTGAAGCATTACATCGAGATTATTCCTACTTTCTTTGAGTTTATTGAGTTTAATTTCAAACAAAGTATTTATATTAGTAAAAATTGGATTTGCCTTAACATTACTTAAATGACGCAACTTTTTAGTGATTTCTAATTCAACTTTATTATTTAAGTTATCTTTAACTGCTTCGAGGTTTCTAATAAACTCATTTTTCTCAGGAACTGCTAATTCAGCAGCCGCTGTTGGTGTAGATGCATAGAAATCTGCGACAAAATCGGAAAAAGTTTTGTTAATCTCATGTCCAATTGCTGCAATAATAGGTTTTTTACAATCATAAATAGCTTTAACTACATTTTCATCATCAAATGCATTTAAATCATCGCTTGCTCCACCGCCTCTTCCTAATATAATTACATCGCAATCGCTATTTTCGGCTAATTTAATATTATCAACAATATCAGCAGGAGCTTTTTCGCCTTGAACTAAACAATTATAAAACTCAATTTCAATTATTGGCCATCTTCTTTCTAAGTTATGTTTGAAATCTACACTCGCTGCGCTATTTTTACCCGTAATAATCGCTATTTTATTAGGAATTTCTGGCAATTTAAGTTTATGTGATTCTTCAAAATAACCGGCTTTAATTAATTTTTCTTTAAGTTTTTCTCTTTTTAAGAGCAAACTGCCAATTTCATTTTCTTGTTTAATTTCTTTTACAATAATGTGATATGATCCACTAGGTGCATAAACAGATAATTGTCCTTCAACAATTACTTCCATGCCGTTTTTAAGCTCAATATCTACATTAAATGAGTCATATTTAAATAAAACACATCCAATAATAGAATTTTCATCTTTTAATGAAAAATAAAAATGGCCCGATCTATTCGCGCCTTTATAATTAGTAATTTCACCTTTTAATGAAATTTTCTGAAATAATGGAAATTCTAAAAATAAATCTTTAATTAAATTATTAAGTTCTGAAACTGAAAATAATTTACTTTCCATTTAAAGTATTATCTAAAACTCCATTAATAAAACGATAATCGTTGCTATCTGCATATTTTTTTGCAAGTTTAATTGCAATATTAATAACAATAGCTTTATCGCTATCTTTTACATAAAAATATTCTGTGTAAGCCATAATTAAAATAGCTTGAACACAATAATTTAAACGATTAAATGCCCAGTTTTGTAAATTTTTAGAGATACTTTCTCGAGCTTCATCAACATGTTTTAAACAAGCTAAGATAAGTTCTCTAACATAAACATCAATTTCGTTATAATCTAAACCAAAAATAAGTTCGATTTCATCAACGATATTGAACTCTCTTTCGCACTTTTCATATATTAGATATGAATAAAGTGTTTGCATTACAAATTCATGAGCTTTATTTCTTGTAATATTTTCCATAACTATTTTTTACGAATTTTTGTTTTAATCTCAAAAGGAACACTATCTAAAACTAAAATTAAATTAGTTGTTACGATATCAATAATACTTTCTTTAACTCTTGCTTCACTGATTCCTTTATCAATTTCAACATCAAAATAATATTTAACGACGTCATCTTTAATTGTGACATTAACTTCGTCGTTTAATTTGATTCCTTTCTTATCAGTTCTTTTAATAACTTCTTTAACATTGTCTAATGCAAGTAAACCGAGAGATATAAAAACATTTCTTGATAAACATAAAGCACCATTGCTATTAAATTTGTTTAATTGTACATAATTTGTAGCCATATTTACTCCTATTTTTTCATACAGCCAATTATGGCTTTAGCAACTTGGTCTTTAGTAAATCCAAATGCTTTTAAGACGTCGCTTGCTGGTCCACTTGCGCCGAATCTATCGACACCAATTGAATATTTAGCAAATTTATTCCAACCATAAGTAACTCCCATTTCAAGAGAAACTCTATGGTTATAATCATTGCCTAAAACACTAGTTTGATAACTTTGTGGTTGTTTTTCAAAAAGTTCAACACATGGCATTGAAACAACTCTAATATCAAAACCTAATGAATATAAATAATCTCTAGTATCAAGAGCTAAACTTACTTCACTTCCTGTAGCAATAATTGTGAAATCTGGTTTAAGTCCTCTTTCTTTTGCTACGATGTAGGCACCTTTTTTAACAAGTTCATAATTAGATGATTTTTCTAATAATGGTAAATTTTGTCTAGATAAAATGATTGCTGATGGAGTTTTTGTTGACTCTAAAGCAAGTCTATAAGCTGCATATGTTTCTTTTGCATCACATGGTCTAAATACATTAAGATTTGGAATTGATCTTAAAGCTGCAAGTTGTTCGATTGGTTGATGAGTTGGTCCATCTTCACCAACTGCAAGTGAGTCATGTGAGAATAAATAAATTGCTGGTAATTCTTGTAAAGCAGCCATTCTAATTGCAGATTTAGCATAATCGCTAAAAACTAAGAAGCTTCCTGCATATGTTCTTAAGCCACCATGTAATAAAATACCATTTGATGCTGCACACATTAAGAACTCTCTAATTCCCCAGTTAATGTTTGTTCCAAGTCTATTTTTTGGTTCAAAATTACTGCCATTATCAAGTTTTGTCATAACACTAGCTGCAACGTCAGCACTTCCACCAACTAAGTTTGGAAGTAATTCATGATAATAATTAAGAACGATTTTTGATGTATTTCTTGTTGAATTTAATGCTTTTTCATTCATTGGTAAATGTTCTTTATTTAAGAATGCACTTACATCATTTGTTGCAAAAGATAAGATTTCATCGTGTAATTTAGGATTTGATTCGGCAAGTGAATTAATATATTCATTATGCTTTTCATATTTTTGTTCACCACGTTTTAAGAAAGTATCTTTTAAGTTGTCATAAACTTTTTGTGGGATTTCAAATGGAGGATAATTATATCCATAACTTGCTTTCGCATTATTTCCATCTTCTTCACCAAGTGGAGCGCCATGGACTTTATTAGTTCCTTCATTTTTACTACCAAAACCAATAATTGTTTTAACAATAATTAAAGTTGGTTTTTCAAGTGATAATCTAGCATTAGCAATAGCTTTTTTAATTCTTCTTAAATTATTTCCATCTTTTACAGTAATAACATTCCAGTTAGCTGCTTCAAATCTTAAAGCAACGTTTTCAACGTTAGAATCTTCTAATTTTCCATCTAAAGTGACGTTATTACTATCATAAATAAGAATTAATTTATTTAATTTTTGTAATCCAGCAAATGTGATTGCCTCTTGAGAAATACCTTCTTCTAAGCAACCATCACCACAAAAACAATATGTGTAATGACTATAAACTTTACTTCCATATTTAGCATTAAGCATAGCTTCAGCCATAGCCATACCAACTGATTGAGCAATTCCTTGACCTAATGGACCACTTCCAGCATCAACTCCTTGAGTAACACCAACTTCTGGATGTCCTGGAGTTCTACTTCCAAGTTGTCTAAAGTTTTTAAGATCTTCCATTGAAACATCAAAACTGCATAAATGTAAAAGAGTATAAATAAGCATTGAAGCATGTCCGCAGCTCCAAACAACTCTATCTCTATTTATCCAATCTGGATGGAATGGATTAGCATTAACAAAGTCTTTATATAAAATATAAGCAGCTGGTGCAATGCCTAAACATACGCCTGGATGGCCACTTTTTGATTTATTAATACCATCAATACAAGTTGCTCTAATAGCAGCAACTGATAATTCATCAATATTTCTTAAAACTTTTTGCTTTGCCATAAATTACTCCTTTTCAATAACAGCTATACCTAAATCTTTAAGTTGTGCTTCATCAACTGGTTTTGGTGCTTGTGACATTGGACAAACTGCACTCAAATTCTTAGGGAATGCGATAACATCTCTAATATTATCTGTTCCACTTAAAATCATAGTAAGTCTATCAAGACCAAAAGCTAAACCACCATGTGGAGGTGTTCCATATTTTAAAGCATCAACAAAGAAACCAAATTTTCTTCTAATATCTTCTTCAGTAAATCCTAAAACTTTGAAAATACGTTTTTGGACGTCTTGATCGTAGATTCTTAAACTTCCACCACCAGCTTCATAGCCATTCATTACGATATCATAACTATAGCTATAAACTTTATATGGTTCAGTTTCAAGCTTATCTAAATCTTCATCAACTGGTCTAGTAAATGGGTGATGGCATGGTGTAATTTCACCAGTTTCTTCACTTTTTTCAAATAATGGGAAGTTAACAACCCATAAAATGTCATATGTATCAGGTTTAATTAAATTAAATTTCTTTGCTAAAAGGCTTCTCATAGCACCTAAACCAAAATCAACATTCTTTTTAATATTTGAAACAGCAATAATTGCTAAATCGTTGTTTTTGAGTTCTAAAGTATCGATTAAACCTTTCTTTTCTTCTTCACTTAATAATTTAACAACACTTCCTTCAAGTTCATTATTAACGTATTTTACGAAAATAAATGATCTCATATTGAATTTATTTGCAGTTAAATTATATTCATCTTGAACTTTTCTTGATGTAACATCTGCGATGTTTTCGGCTTTAATTGCTTTAATATATTTATTTAATTTAAATAAATCAGCTTCATTATTCTTTAAAACTTCTTTTAAAGATTTTAATTTCATATCAAAACGAGTATCTGGTTTATCACTTCCATATTCATCAACTGCTACATCATAAGGGATTCTTCTAAGTGGTAACTTAACATCATAATTAATGACGTCTTTATAAATTTTTTGAATCATTCCTTCAGTTAAAGTTAAGATTTCATCTTCACTTAAGAAACTTGTTTCAATATCAATTTGAGTAAAATCTGGTTGTCTATCAGCTCTTAAATCTTCATCTCTAAAACATTTTGCAATTTGATAGTATCTTTCAAATCCAGATACCATGAGTAATTGCTTAAAAAGTTGAGGAGATTGTGGTAAAGCATAGAATGAACCTTTATGAACACGGCTAGGAACAAGATAGTCTCTGGCACCTTCTGGTGTAGATAAAGTTAAAATTGGAGTTTCAACTTCAATAAAATCGTGAGCATCAAGATATTCATGAGCTGCTTTTACAATTTTTGCCCTTGTAATGAATCTTTTTTGCATTATAGGTCTTCTTAAATCAAGATATCTATATTTAAGTCTAATATCTTCTGAAGCATCAGTCTCATCAGCTATAACAATTGGTGGATTTTCACTAGTATTAATTACATTAATCTTACTAGCAACGATTTCAATATCACCAGTTTCTAATTGTTTATTAGGAACATCTTTTTTATTAACAACACCTTCAACTTGAAGTAAATATTCGTTTCTAATTTCAGGTACTTCGATTTCATCGGTTTTAATTAAGATTTGAACGATACCATATCTATCTCTTAAATCTAAAAATAATAAGCTACCAAGGTTACGTCTTTTTGCAACCCATCCAATAACTGTAACTTTTTCATTTAAATTAGCTAATCTTAATTCTCCACAATGATGTGTTCTAACTAAATTTTCCATAACTATTCCTCTTCGTGCTCATGATCATGTTCACCAAATTCTTCATCAAGATATTCGATTAAATCTGAGTTTTTAACATTTGTTTGTTCTTGAGTTGCTAAATTTTTAATAACAACTTCATCATTTTTAATTTCGTTTTCTCCAACAATGATTGCATATTTTGCTCTTCTACGTTCTGCTTTTTTAAACATTTGTGAGAAGTTTTTACTTTCTAAGCAAACATCATTAGAATATCCGTTTAAACTTAAGAAATTAGATAATATAAAGCAAGATTCACGAGCTTCTTCACCTAAAGGCATAATGTATAAGTCTAAACCTTGTTCGATTCCTTCGAGTAAATTATCATCTTTCATTACGCTTGCAAGTCTTTCAATACCAAATGCGCAGCCAACACCTTCAAGATCTGGTCCACCAAGTTCTTTAACAAGTTTTCCATAGTGTCCGCCTCCACCTAAAGCGCCATAATTTTGACCACTTTTTGATGTATAGTGATATTCAAATACAACACCAGTATAATAATCTAAGCCTCTCACTAAAGTATTATCGATTTCATATTCAACACCAACTTTATCAAGTAAAGATAAGACTGAATCGAAATATTTTTTAGATTCATCAGAATAAAAATCTGATAACTTAGGAGCTTTTCCAATGATTTCTCTATCTGCTTCAACTTTACAATCTAATATTCTTAAAATATTAGTTTTATATCTTTCTTTGCAGTCTTCACACATCGAATCGATGTATTGACCAAAATATTCATTTAATGCTTTTTTATAATTAATTCTTGTTTCTTCATCACCTAATGAATTAATTTTTAGTTTTAAATTATTAAAACCAAGCATTTTAAGGGCGTTATTGAACATTATAATAACTTCAGCGTCTCTATATGGACTTGTACTTCCAACACATTCGACACCAAATTGTAAAAATTGTCTATATCTACCTTTTTGAGGTCTTTCATATCTAAAATTAGGACCTAAATAATAAGCTTTTACAGGATAATCCATATTTGCAAATAATTTTGCATTTACCATACTTCTTACACATCCTGCAGTAATTTCTGGTCTTAATGTAATTGATCTTTCGCCTTTATCTAAAAAAGTATACATTTCTTTTCTAACGATATCAGTAGAATCACCTACAGAACGTAAGAATAAATCGCTACTTTCGATAATTGGAGTTCTAAATTCTCTATAATTGTGAGAAATACAAACTCTCGTTAAAACCTCTTCTATATACGAATAGTAATCAGCTTCATCAAGTATAATATCGTGTGTTCCTTTTAAAACTGCGTACATAAATAAAAAAATCCTTTCTTTACTAAATAATTATAAATAATTATTTTAAGTAAATAAAGAATTAATGAGCAAAATAAACGAAAAAATTAGTGATTTTGTCGCTTAATATTGTAAACACCACGTACATTTTTCAAAGAATTAAAGATTTTTTGTAATTCTCCGAAATTTGAAACGTAAATTTGGCAGAAAATTGATGATGTTAAAGTCTCAGGATGCATTTTTGCACTAACTTCTGTTACTTTAACCTTATTTGCACTTAAAGTGTTGATTATATCGATTAATAAATTAGCTCTATCATAGCATTCGCATATAATATTTACAGGATAAACATGATGATCGATGTTTTCTTTCCAATAAACATTGATTAAACGGTTCTTTAAATTCTTAACATTGTTACAATCACATCTATGAACAGTGATTCCTTTACCCTTTGTGACGTATCCAATGATCTCATCACCTGGAATTGGTGAGCAACAAGCACCAAGTGTAATTTGTAAATCTCCACTTGCACCTTCAGCATAAACTGGGTACTCATCATTTTCAATTCCAGCCTTGTTAGAAAGGTTTAATTTGTGAACATTTTGACGTTTAATTTTTAATAAGTCACAAATACTTGAAAGAGTTACGTTTTTATTACAAATTGCAATCAGTAAATCTTCAAAAGTTTTACATTGGTAGTTATTTAGTACATTTTCAGTATTTATTTGGCTGATAAAATCTTCTTCATTTAGCTCATAATCTTTACAAAAATCAGCAATAATTTGTCTTGCTTTCTTGATTTTATCTTCTTTTAAAAGTTCATTATTTTTCTTTGTTAAAAACTTTTTAATATTGTTTTTTGCATTGTTTGTACGAACAAAATTTAGCCATCCTTCATTAGGTCCAGCTGATGATTTTGATGTTTTAATATCAACAACATCTCCTGTTTTTAAGACATAACTTAATGGAACTAAAGCGCCATTTACAAGTGCTCCAACTGCTTGTTCTCCAACTTTTGTATGAATACGATATGCAAAATCTAATGGAGTTGATCCATTTGGTAAATCAATAACCTTTCCTTTTGGTGTAAAAACATAAACATTTGCTTCAAAAACGTCTTTTGTTAAGTTTTCCATGTAATCTTTAGCAGATTCATCGTTATTATCAGACATTGAAACAAAGTCTCTAAACCAGTGTAAACGTTCTTCTATCTCTTCTTGCTCTTTTTTAGCGTTATATTTGACGCCTTCTTTATATCTCCAGTGTGCAGCAACACCAGTTTCTGCGATTTCATCCATTTCTTTTGTTCTTATTTGAACTTCAAAGACATTTCCATCGCCAGCAATAATTGATGTATGTAATGATTGATACATATTTGGTTTAGGAACTGCGATGTAATCTTTAAATCTGCCTGGAATTGGTTTAAATTCAGCATGAATAATACCTAAAATCTCATAACAGTTAATTTCAGTCTCTGTAATGATTCTTAAGGCTAAAACATCATAAATTTCATCAAAACTATAGTTTTTGATGTACATTTTCTTGTAAATTGAATAAATTGACTTAACTCTACTTTCAATTTCAAATGTAATATTTTTCTCTAAAATAGCATTTGCAATCTTAATTTTAAGCTTATCTAATGCTTTTTTTCTGTTTGTAACCTTTTTATTTAAGGCATTCATTATTTCATTGTATTTTTCAGGCTCAATAATCTTTAAGCTAAGATCTTCTAATTCGCTCTCAATTCTATAAATTCCTAATCTATGTGCAATTGGAGCGAAAACTTCTAATGTTTCTTGAGCTAAAGCATGTTGTCTATCTTCTTTTAAAGATGCGATTGTACGCATATTATGAAGTCTATCAGCAAGTTTAATTAAAATAACACGTACATCCTTAGCCATTCCAAGGAAGATTTTACGTCTATCTTCAGCTTCAAATTCTTCTTGAGTTCTATGTGAAAGTTTTAAGCGTTGAATCTTAGTTAAAGCATCAACAATTTTAGCGCATTCACTACCAAACATTTTTTCAATGTCTTCAATTGTGGTGTCAGTATCTTCGACTACATCGTGTAAAAGTCCACTTGCAATAGTAACTGGGCCTGCTTGTAAACTGGCAATAATATAAGCAACTTCAATTAAATGATGAATATATGGTTCGCCACTTTTTCTATATATTCCAGCGTGTTTTTTGCAAACAAAATCATAGGCTTTTTCAATTAAAGCCCTACTTTCTTCATTGTGGATATAAGTTGAATAACTTTCCTTAACTTCTTCAAAAGTATGAAGAGGATATCCACCATTAACTAAAAACTTTTGTTCGCTTTTTTCTTCCATAATATTATTATTTTACTCTAGTTTTTAATTTTCGTAATCAAAAACAATAAATTGAACAGATTTTCTTCCATTAAATATATTTAAATTAAACTTTCCAATTAAATTAACTTTAGTATAATCAAGTATTTCAGAGTTGTAATTAAAATAACAAATTGAAGAATTCATCGATATTTTTGTTATAATATGTCTTTTATCAGCACTATAATTAAATGAATCAACCATGAACCCTTTAATCATAAAAGCTGGATATGGATTACCTTGTCCAAATGGTCCAAAAGTCATTAAAATATCATAATTTTCATTGTTAATTTCATTTAAATTAACTTCTACATATTTATCTAATTTATTTTCAACAAATGGATGATTAATAGCGTATTCATCTGCTCTTTTTACAACTTCATCATAGTTTTCTTTATTAAAACTAAATCCACCAGCATTTTTATGTCCACCAAAAGTTAAAAATAAATCAGAATTATCGTTTAAAAACTCTACAACCGAGAAATTATCTTTTGATCTTGCGCTTCCTTTATATATATTAGGATTATTAGCTTCTTTTACACAAACAAATACAGGTTTATTGTATTTTTCCATTATTTTATTTGCAACAAGCCCTGTTAGACCTTCTTTCATCTTTAAAATAGGGAAAATAACATGTTTTGAATCATCAACAAAATTAATTGATTCACTAACTTCTGTAATTAATCTCTTTCTTTCTTCATTAACTGCTTTAACCCATTTACTATATGAAGAAATTAATGTTGGATCATCAGTAATAAATAATCTAACAATATTAAAAAGCTTATTATCGTTAATTAAACGGGCTACAGCGTTAATTTTTGGACAAATATTCATAGATAAGTCAAATTCATCTATCTTTGCTTTTGGTGAGTCTAGAAGCGAAACAAGATTAGAAAACATATTTTCATTTAAATACTCTAATCCAACTTTAACAATTGTTCGATTATATCCTTTTAATTCCATTAAATCTGAAATTAATGATACAGCTCCTAAAGTAAATAAATATTTATCAAAATAGCCAAGCATTGCTCTAGAAACAAAGCTACAAACACATCCTGCACTCATATTAATATCACCAAATTCACTAACTTGAGGATGAATAATATATTTTGCATTTGGTAAAGTTTCACCAGGAGTATGATGATCGATTACAACGCATTCACATCCTAATTCATTAACTTTATCTATTGCTTCATATTGAACAATTCCATTATCTACGCAAACAAAAAGTTTATAGCCTAAAGAGGCAAAATATTCAACTCTTTCTACATTAAGTCCATATCCATCAGTTTCTCTAAAAGGAATATAAAAACCAACTTTATAACCTAATTTTGAAAACGTATTTACCATAATTGATGTGGACATAATTCCATCACAATCATAGTCACCATATATTAAAATTTTAGTATTGGCTTCAGCTTTCTTTTTTAAATAATTAGCGCATTCATCGATGTTTTTAAAGTTTGTATATTCAGGAACATCGCCTAAAGTAACTTCTTTTGATAGCTCAAAATAATCCTCTTTAGTTAGAGAATAATATTCTAATAATTTATCTAAAAAAGTTTTCATACATCCTTAAAATAAAAAGGCATTTCGCCTTTTTATTAATCATTGATACCAATGAAGATGGCTTCTTGAGGTCCATCATCTTTTGGTCTATTTGTTTGTTTTTTGTTGTCTTTATTGCCTTTATCTTTCTTGTTACTTCTCTTTTCACTCATATTTTTGAATAAACCTTTAATTTTAGTCCAAATGAATGAATTAAGATTTTGTAAAGGTAATATGAATGTTGCAGCAAGTAAGAGAATTAAGGCTGAACCAATAATTGCTAAGATAATAACTTGATTTTTAAATGAGCTAGAAATAATGAAGCTTACTAATAAAATTAATGAAATTGCTAATGATACAAGTGTGCTTGAAATGCTTAATTGATTGCTTTGGAGCAATAATTCTTTCTTCTTTTCTGCTGCATCTGCACCAAATAAGATATTTTTATTGTCTTTTAATATTTCTCTTTGTGATCCAAAGTGATACATTAAAACGCCATAAGCAATAACAAATATAATTAATACACCTAAAGTATGAACGCTTGAAGCTCCGCTACCAATTGCTGCGAATAATCCAACTGAAATTGTTGCACTTCCACCGACAAGTAATAATGAAACTAAAGCCTTACTTAATCCAAATCTGAAGAGTACATAAACTGTACAAATTCCAACACCAATTAATGAAAGGATCAATAAATCTTTATTTAATGTATCAACTGACTCATTAACTACATCTACTAAATAGACTGTAAATTCATCAGCAGCTTCAATTTTGAAATCAGGTGATGAATGAATTGCTTCATCAATAACTTGATTTAAAGTTCCAACTTTACTAATTGATTCATATTCGAAAATGAATGAATTATTCGATGAAATTTGACTCTTTAAATTAACAATATAAGTAAATGATAATTGAATGTTTCCAAGATCATCAATAGTTTTTTGGCTATACATTCCTTTTACGGATTCATATTTAATCTTTGCACCTTTAGTGTTGTTATCATAAGTATAAATATTATCTAAAACATATGATTCTAAAGTTGTATTTGGAGCCATACCTTTTTTTGTTTCATCTGATGATAAAACTTTATAAGTAATATAAACTTGTGAATTTTCACTCGAAGAAACGTTTGCTCTATAAATACTTCCAGTAAATGCATGTGATAATGAAATTGCTAAGACACTACCAACCAATAAAACTAAAGCAACAATACCTTTAATTAAACTATTTCTCGTTGGTTTTTCAGTAGTTTTAAATGAATCAAAGTATGTTGGTTTTTCATCTTTTGATAAATCAGGAATTAATTTCTTTGAAATATTTAATAAACCAACATGTTCACTTATAAATGATGAGTTAGCAAGTAACCAATAAAGTGGTCTAATAACTAAGAAATTAGTAAGTACATTGAAGATAGCACCTAAAATTAAGATGGCACCAATTGACATTGTAATTGGGTTTGGAATTAAATAAGAAACTAAACCAAATGCGAGTAAAACGACAGGAACATCAATATGGAAACCAATCATTTTCTTACTAGCATCTATATAAGCTTTCTTAAGTTGTTTACCCATGTAAACATTTTCTTTTACTTTCTTAAAGAACAATGTACTTGAGAATATCGATGCAATCGCAACAATAATTAATGTAACAATTGATCCAACGTTAAATTCAACGCCAAACAATGAAATTAGTGCTGCACTTAATAAAGTAATTCCAGTACCAGTTGAAACACCTGCAACTGCTGCAATACCATAATTTAAAGCCATAAATAATGATACTAAGCAGAATGCAAATATAGTTGAAATAATGAATGTTGAGAAAGTTAATGTACCTTTGCTCTTTAATGTTTCAACGAATGCGTTGATTGTATTATTACCATTTTCAGTTGATGATAATGTTGGATATGATTCATTTAATAATTTGATATTGAATTTATAAGGAGTTGAATTTAATTTGGCAACTTCGATATTTGCACACATAAATACAATTCTTTGAACTGCTGCTTGATCAGTTAATGAACTTAAATCTGGGCAGAATTTTGAATAATCAAGTTTTAAATATTGGAAGACTTTAGTTTCACTAGCTTCATCATAGTCATAGAACATGCTTGATGGGTTAGTTGTATCAAGTCTATAAATAACGTTATTAATTGCGTCTGTATAATATGAATTTCCACCAGCTGTTAAAGCTTTTGTTAAATCATATTTATCGCTCCAGTTATTAACAATATAGATATAGTCATCATTTGATGGTCCACTTTCTTCTTCGTCAGCTCTTAATACATTTTTATTAAATGAATTAGCGTGTGAATCACTTGAACTTTCTTCACCAGTAACTTTAGCAAAGATGTCATCATGGAATTTTTGTGGATCTTTTAATTCATACTTAATGACTGGTAATTCACCAGTTGTTGCGATTAATTCAGCACTATTTTTAACAAATAATTGTTCATTGTTAACATCTGAATCGACATATTGTGAGAAATTGAATGGATCTTTAGTAATTGCAATACTTAAATTCCAGTCAAAAGTTAAATAATTATTGATAACATTGTAAAGTTGTTCATATTGAGCTTTATAAGCAACTCTAATGCTGTAGATTTTGTCAGTTTGAGCATCGTCTTTAGCATTATCGATTCTTTCAACTTTAACATTAGTAACATTAGCTTTACTTAATCTGCTTTTGAATTCATCAATTACATCATCAACACTACTAGCAAGTTGGCTTTCATCTTTATAAGATTGAGTTCCATTAATATAGTTGATGGCATCGCCTTTTTCATCATATTCTTTTAAAGCAATAGAATAAATAAATTCTCTACCACCTGAATAATCAGCACTTGCGTTTACATTATAAAATGTAGGAACGAATCCAACAAATACTGAAACTAATATACTTAATCCTAACAATAAATATGCAATAAATCTTTTCATAATCTCACCTTTTATAAATTACATTTATAAATCGTTTTAAACAATCTTAAATATAATACTACAAAAGACAGTCTTAAACAATATTTTTAAGCAAAAATAGGGAATAAATTTAGATATTTCAAAATTAATTATTAATTTTGGGCTTCTTTTCTATAAAATCACGATAAAATTGCCTTCCATTGAAAGTTAATCTTCGACCTTGTTTTGTTCTTTCTACAAACCCAATTGAAACTAAATAAGGTTCAACTATTTCTTCTAAATTTTTGATATTTTCATTCATAAAAATAGCTATAGATTTTAATGAAACCGGCTTATTTTCATATTTTTCATAAAGCACTTTTATAAAGTTATAATCGTCTGCAGTAAGCCCTATTTCATCAATCTCAATTTTATCAAAAACCATTTTTACAAACTTAATATCTACCTTTTTCTTTTTATGAAAAACATAGAAATCATCGACTCTTTTTAAAAGTTGAATTCCAACTCTAGGAATATTTCTGCTTCTTTTCGCAATCTCAAGTAAAGCATTATCTTCAATAACTAAGTCAAGCTTATTTGCATTAATTCTTAATATCATTTTGATCTCATCAATGTTATAAGAATCAAGTTTTAAAGTAATTCCAAATCTTTCCCTTAAAGGTTGAGAAATATTACCTAATAGAGTCGTTGCACCAATTAAAGTAAACGGTTCAACATCCAATTCTAAAACTTTAGTATTTTCTTGATTTTTAAAGTTAATTGAAATTTTAAAATCTTCTAAAACACTATATAAAACTTCTTCAATTTCTTTAGGTAATCGATGAATTTCATCAATAAAAAGAACAGAACCTTTTTCTACAGAAGATAAAACATTAATTAAATCAGTATTTTTCTCTAAATTTGACGCTGTAATCGTCAAAATTCGTGTATTCATTTCTTTAGCAATAATATGTGCTAAGCTAGTTTTTCCTACTCCTGGAGGTCCATAAAGTAAAATATGATCAAGATTTATCTTTTTCTTTTTAGCTGAAAATAAATATACTTTTAATACATCAATAATATTTGTATTTCCGATGAATTCATCGAATGAATTCGGTCTAAAAATATTATTTTGCATAGCTAATTACCTTTAAAGCTTCTTTTAAAGCTTGCTCATCAGTATATGTAGTATTTGAATCTAGTTTAGATAAGGCTTTTTTAATTATATCTTGCCTATATCCTAATTTTTTAAGAGCTAAATAGACGTTTTCATATTTAAAAATGTCATAGTCTAATTTCTCTACTCCTTTTTTAAGTCCAATATAAACATTATTTGCTTTATTACCTAAAATTTCTTTTAAAGTAAATAGATCATCGTTATTAATAAGTGCGATTAATTCTTGAGAATCTATCAAATTTAACACTTGAATTGCAGTTTTTGTTCCAATTGTTGGAATCTTGATTAATTTCTTAAAAATTTCTAAATCTAATAAATTATTAAAACCCACTAAAGTTGAAATATTTTCAGTATTTAAATAATCGTAAATATATACTTTTTGAATCGAATTTTGATTATAAATATCTCTTCCTAAAACATATACTTCATAACCACAATTTTGGCATTCTAAAATAATTCTTGAAGATTTTACCTCAACTACCTTTCCTATAATATAATTAAGCATTTAAATTTTTTGACAATTATTCAAAATACTCTAATTCAAAATCAGATAATTTAACTATATCGCCATCTTCGGCGTGTAATTCTTTTAATTTGTTGTCTACACCTATTTTATTTAAATAAGTGATAAGTCTCATCATACCTTCATCAGTTGAAATATTGATTAAATTATAAGTTCTTAAAACTCTTTCTCCAACAATTTCAAATGAGTGCTCACCAGTACGAATAATATCGAATACTTCTGCATTTTCTTTAGTTGCATCAATAACAATTTCTTCATCTTCTTCACTATAAACTGGATAAGTTTTAGCATCTTTTAAAAGATCTTTACATCTATATAAAACTAAGTTAATGTTTTTGTCTTCTAAGCAACTAATTGGTATAACTACTTTATTAACTTGCTTCTTAAATTTTTCAAATCTTTCCTCTGCACCTTCTTCATCCATTTTACTTGCAACAATTACTTCTGGACGATCAACTAAATGCATTCCATATTCTTCAAGCTCTTTTCTAATTGCTAAATAAGCTTCATATGGATCACGAGTTCCACTCATATCAACCATATGAATTAATACTTTTGTTCTTTCAATATGTCTTAAGAATAATAAACCAAGTCCTTTTCCAAGATGTGCTCCTTGAATTAATCCAGGCATATCAGCTAAAACGAAGCTTGATTTGTCAGGTAAATAAGTTACACCTAAATTTGGAACTATAGTTGTAAAGTCATAATCGCCAATTTCTGCCTTTACATTGCTAACTAAATTGATAAAAGTTGATTTACCAACACTTGGAAAGCCAATAATTCCAACATCAGCAACAAGTTTTAATTCCAAAATAAGTTTTTTCTTTTCACCTGGAAGTCCATTTTCAGCAATTTTAGGGCATTTGTTACGGTTTGATTTGAAAGCTGCGTTTCCACGACCTCCTCTTCCACCTTTTGCAACTAAAATTGTTTTTCCTGGTTCATCTAAATCACATAAAAATTTATGGTTTTCTTCTAAAAATACTACTGTACCAACAGGAACATCAACATATACGTCTTCAGCTCCTCTTCCATACATATTTTTAATATCACCTTTTTCTCCATCGTTAGCAATAAATGCACGACTATGTCGGAAGTTTACAAGTGTTCCAACCTTTGTTGAACATCTTAAATAAACTGATCCTCCACGGCCACCATTTCCACCGCTAGGACCGCCTAAAGGACGATATTTTTCGTGAACAAAAGCAATACGACCATCGCCGCCTTTTCCACTTCTTACTTCAATTACAACACGATCAATAAACATAGATATTTTTAAAAGAAAACCACCTTTTTAGCAGGTGGTTTTTTCAAGTTATGCTTCGATTTCGTATACAGAGACTCTTTTTCTGTTTTTGCCAACTCTTTCAAATCTTACGATTCCAGCTTTAGTAGCAAAAATAGTATCATCTCCACCTCTCATTGTGTTGACACCAGGATAAATTCTGGTTCCACGTTGACGGTAAATAATTGCACCTGCTTTGCAATATTGGCCATCAGTTCTTTTAGCACCTAATCTACGTCCGGCACTATCACGTCCGTTTTTAGTACTACCAACACCTTTGTGGGATGCGAAGAGTTGTATATCAAGTTTAAATCTTAATTCCATTTTAATTACTCCCTTCATTAATTTTCAAATTGTTAGGATATTGATCTTCAATTGTCTTAAGTTGCATTAACATCGTTTCAAATACGATTTCATCGTGAGAATTTAGATTTCCAGAGACTTTTACATCTCCTTTTTTAATCTTTATATCTAATTCTTCACTTTTTAATGCATTTAAGGCACCAATTATTATTGAACTAACTGCTGCACAGACTACATCTTTGCCATAATCTGCAAAATCAGCGTGTCCAACTGAAGAAAATTCAATTCTTTTGTTTGATAAATTAAATTTAATTTCAATCATTATCCATTAATGCTTTCAATAGTTAAGCATGTGTATGGTTGACGATGACCATATGTTCTACGGTAGTTAGCTTTTGATTTGTATTTGAAGACTACAAGTTTTTTACCTAAACCTTGTTTTTCAACTTTTGCAGTGACAGTTGCGCCTTCAACATATGGATTGCCAGCTTTAATTGTTTTATCACCAATTAATAAAACGTTCTCAAATGTATAAGTTGATCCGACTTCTGCATCTAATTTTTCAACAAAAATCTTTTGTCCAACTTCAACTTTGAGTTGTTTACCGCCAGTTAAAATTATAGCGTACATATCTTTCCTCCTCTTAATAAATAATTACTCGCTTTTAAGGTGAATTTTAGCAATTTCTTAGTGACCTTTTTAATGCGGTTGTAGCTAGTAAGAGTTACAACAAAAAGATATTACCATAATTAATATAATTATGTCAATTAATGATTTGAGTTTTTTAGAATTAAAAATACCTATGTTTTAATCGGTCATTTCCATTGAAAAGTCCATCCGCCTGGGACCACTGTTTTACCTTCATTACTTGTAAATAGCTTATAAACTATAACAGTCATTACTGCTACAGCTAAAACAGCTAATACAGTTGTTAGGGTAAAAGGATCTCCGACTTTGAATTCATCTAGCTCTTTTTCTGTTAATTGAACCCTTGTCATTTTATACCCCCTCACTATACAAGTAGGAGGTTTTCAAAGCAAAAAGGGGGTAAAATTTTATAAATTGTTAATTTTTTTCAAAATTTCTTCGTATTGAGCCTTATAATTGGCATATTTTTCTTTTTCTTGTTCAACTTTTTCTTTACTAGCTTTATTAACAAAGTTAGGATTTCCTAACATTCTTTCACTTCTAGTTAATTCGTTTTCAAGTTTTGATTTTTGATCATTAAGTTTATTTAATAATTCAGTTTTATCTATATCATTTTTAATAAATAAAGTTGTTTTATTTAATTCAAAACTAATGCAACCATCAACATTTTCTTCATCAAATTTAACATCTTTAGCAAATGCAAATCTTCTAATATAAGCTTCTAAAGTTTTAAGATTTAATTTTGAATTTAAAATAATTGAAACTTCAGCATTTGGAGCTAAGTCGTTTGAAGCTTTATAGTTTCTAATTGTTTCGATTATTGCACGTAAAACTTCTGCTTTTTCTAAAGAATCATTGAAAATAAAAGCTTTTTCATATTCAGGATATGATTCAAGCATAATACTTTCTAAATGTTCTGGTAATTGTAAATAAATTTCTTCAGTTATAAATGGTGAGAATGGATAAATCATCATTAAAACAGCCTTTAAAACCTTTAATAAGACAGCATATGTGTTCTTTTTATCAGCATTTTCATCATTTAATGTAACTTTGCTCATTTCAAGATAGAATGAGCAGAAATCATCATAAACAAAATCATATAAAATCTTACTTGCAATGCCATAATCATACTTATCCATTGCTTTTGTTACTTTATTAATTGTTTTTTCAAGTTTTGTAAGAATAAATTTATCTAATTCATTTAAAGTTTTAACATTAATCTTTCCTTCTTTATATCCTTCAGGTAAATTCATTAAGATAAAACGTGCACTATTCCATATTTTATTTAAATAATTTGATGCAACAGCTACTTTTTCTTCATTATATTTAATATCCATACCTGGAGATGCTGCTGTAGCTAAGAAATATCTAAGGCTATCAACACCATATTTTTCAATAACATCAATTGGATCAACGCCATTTCCTAATGATTTTGACATTTTTCTTCCTTTTGAATCTCTAACTAAGCCATGAATTAAAACATCTTTAAATGGTGCTTTATTTGTAAAATTAAGGCTTTGGAAATACATTCTTGCAACCCAGAAGAAAATAATATCGTATCCAGTAACAAGTAAATTTGTTGGGAAATAACGATCATAATCTTCAGTTTTTAATGGCCAACCAAGTGTAGCAAATGGCCATAAAGCACTTGAAAACCATGTATCAAAAACGTCTTCATCTTGATACCAATTTTCAATATCTTCAGGTGCTTTATCGCTTATTAGTAGTTTTTCAGTAGTTTTTGAGTAGTAAACTGGTATTCTGTGTCCCCACCATAATTGCCTAGAGATACACCAGTCTTCACAATCTTCCATCCATCTAATTAAAACTTTTTCAAAACGTTTTGGAACGAAGTTAACTTTATCATCAGTTGCTTGATGTCTTAATACTTCTTCAGCAATTGGTTTCATTTTAACAAACCATTGTTTTGATAATAATGGTTCAACTACAGCGTCACTTCTTTCACTGTGACCTACTTGATGCTTAATTTCTTCAATTTTAATGAGATTTCCTGCTTCTTTTATATCATTAACAAGAATCTTTCTACATTCAAATCTATCTAATTTTGAATATTTTCCAAGTCCATCAGCCATTGTTCCATCAACGTTCATAATAATTGGCATTTTCATATTGTTTTTCTTACCAATTATAAAATCATTTGGATCGTGAGCTGGGGTACATTTCATTGCACCTGTACCAAATTCAATATCAACGTATTCATCAGCAATAATAGGTATTTCTTGGTTATTTGCTGGGTTTATTACTGTTTTTCCGATATATTTTTGATATCTTTCGTCGTTTGGATTAACTACGACACATGTATCCCCAAACATAGTTTCTGGTCTAGTTGTAGCAATTTCCAAGTATTTTTCAGGTTCTTCTTTTAAACGATATTTAAAATAGAAGAAATTACCTTTATCTTCTTTATAAACAATTTCAACATTACTTAATGCTGTTTTCATTTCAGGATCATAATTTACGATTCTTTCGCCTCTATAAATTAATCCTTTATCATATAAAGTCTTAAAAACAGTGTAAACTGCGTGATTAAAGCCTTCATCTAAAGTAAATCTTTCTCTAGTATAATCAAGCATTAATCCCATTTTTTCCCATTGTTGGTGGATTATTTCGCTATATTCTTTTTTCCACTCAAAAGCTACTTTTAAGAACTTTTCACGTCCTAATTCATATCTATTTGTGCCTTCTGCTTTTAATTTTGCATCAATTTTAGCTTGAGTTGCAATTCCTGCATGGTCACAACCAGGTAAATATAAAACATCAAAGCCTTTTGCTTTTTTATATCTACAAGTAATATCTTGAATTGTAGTATCAATTGCGTGTCCAATATGTAATTTTCCAGTAACATTTGGAGGTGGAATTACGATTGAAAATTTTTCTTTAGTTTTATCGCCAGCAGTAAAATAACCTTTATTTTTCCAATTAAGGTATTTTCCAGCTTCAACTTCTTTATGGTTATATCTTTTCTCTAAAGCCATAATTAAACCTCCAAATATTCTTCGATTACATCAATTAAATTTGAAATTGATTTTTTGTTTTCAATACTTGTTAATAACACTCTTTTATCATTAATATCGCCTAATTTATTAGCTAAATTAGCTTTAATTTTTGATCTCATTGACATATTTAATTTGTCTGATTTAGTCATAACAAGAATGAAATTGTAATCGTATTCTTTTAAGAAATTATAAAAATCTACATCGTCAGATGTAGGTTCATGTCGACTATCTAATAAAAATACAATTAATTTTAAGTTTTTATTATTATTTAAATAACTTTCAACTAATTTTCCATATAATTTATAGTCAAAGTCTTTTTTAGCACTATATCCATAACCTGGACAATCAACAAAATAAAATGAATCATTAATTAAATAATAATTCAAAAATCTTGTATGACCTGGTTTTGAACTTGTATATGCTAATTTGGAATTATTGGTAAGAGCATTAATTAAGCTGGATTTACCAACATTGCTCTTACCAACAATCATTACTTCTTTTAAATTAGTGTCTGGTTTATTTTTAATATCGACAACACTAGTTACAAATGTAGATTTTTTATAAAATTCCATATTATCTTAAGCAAATTTCAATTGCTTGATCAACGTTATCTAAGTAAGTTACCTTCATTTGATCTTTAACTTCTGATGGTAAATCATTGAAATTACGCTCATTTTCACGTGGAATTAATATATTTTTAATACCACTCTTTAAAGCTGCTAATGATTTTTCTCTAAGTCCACCAATAGGTAAGGCTTTTCCTCTTAAAGTAACTTCACCTGTCATTGCAACATCGTCTCTAACTGGACGATTAGTTAAACAACTTGCAATTGCAACAGTAATTGCACAACCTGCGCTTGGTCCATCTTTTGGAACAGCACCTTCAGGGAAATGAATATGGATATCATTATTAGTAAATGCTTCATGAGGAATCTTATATTTATCAGCGTGTGCTTTTAAATAATCGAATGCAATTGAGCAACTTTCCTTCATTACATCGCCTAATTTTCCAGTTAAGACTAAGTTTCCTTTACCTGGGAAATTATTAACTTCAATATTCATAATTGTTCCACCGACTTCAGTATATGCAAGTCCTGTAACAACACCAACTTGTGGTTCACTTTCTTTTTTAGTTACTTCAAAAATTTCAGTACCTAAATATTCTTTAACTTTTGCAATAGTGATTTTAACTTTACGTTTTGATTTATTTTTAACCATTGCAACAACGATTTTACGGCAAATTTTACCAATGCATCTTTCTAAGCTACGAACACCAGCTTCAGCAGTATAGTGTTCAATAATATAATCGATTGCATCGTCATTAAATTCAACTTTCTCAGGATCTAAACCATTTTCTAAACATTGTTTTTTAATTAAATGTTCTTTAGCAATGTGTAATTTTTCAACTTGAGTGTATGAATTCATTTCAATAAGTTCTAATCTATCACGTAATGGTGCAGGAATATTTCCTAAATAGTTTGCGGTACAAATAAATAAAACATTACTTAAATCATATGGTTCTTCAACGTAATTATCGTTAAATGCAAAGTTTTGTTCTGGATCTAAAACTTCAAGTAAAGCACTTGCTGGATCACCTTTATATGATGAACCAACTTTATCGATTTCATCGAGTAAAAATACTGGGTTAACAGTTTTTGCTCTTCTCATGCCTTGAATAATTCTACCTGGCATACTACCAACATAAGTACGTCTGTGGCCTCTAATTTCACTTTCATCATTAACGCCACCTAAACTACTTTTAACGAATTTTCTTCCTAAGGCACGAGCTACAGATTTAGCTAAACTCGTTTTACCAACACCTGGTGGGCCATATAAGCATAAAATAGGTGCTTTTAAGCTATTAGTGTGGCTTTTTACAGCGATATATTCGATAATTCTTTCTTTTGGTTTTTCAATACCATAATGATCTTCATCAAGTACTTTTTGTACATTGTCTAAATCATCATTATCAGTAGTTTTTTCAAACCATGGTATCGACATCAAAACATCAATATAGTTTTTAATTAAACTTGCTTCAAGTGATGCTTGTGGCATCATTCTATAGCGTTTTAATTCATCTTTTACTTTTGTTTTAATGTAATCAGGATATGGTCCTTTTTCAATTTTATCTTTTAATTCATCAAAATCATTTTCATCGTCATCATCACCTAATTCTTGATGAATAGCACGTAATTTTTCACGTAAGAAATATTCTTTTTGATTCTTTTCAGCGTTTTCTCTTACAGCGTTTTGAATTTTTTCTTCAATTTTTACATCTTCGACTATTCCATCAAGTTTGGCATAGATTTGTAATAATCTATCGTTAACATTTGATAAATTTAATAAATCTAATTTTTCAGATGTTCTAAATGGAAGATTACTTGCTAAAACATAAGAAAGTTTTAAAGCATTAGTTCCAACTGATAAATTGTTTTTGATTAATCCAGCAGTTTGAGCATCAAGTCTCAATTTATTGCTGTTTTGAATATATTCAATTAATTTAGATACAATCGCAACTTCTTCTTTTTCATCACCTAATGTATCAGGATCTAAAACAAAATTAGCAAAGTAACAATCTAAACTTTCATCATAGATTAATTCTTCAATACTAACTCTTTCTAATCCAATACAACGAAGTTTTAATGTATCAGTTCCAATCGAACTTGCAACTCTACATAAAGTTGCAACTTTATTAAGATCTTGAATGTCTAAGTCAGTATCTTTGTTGTTATTAAGTTGAGTAACAACTACAACGTAGTTCTCGCGTTCTTTTAAAGCGAGTTCGATGGCTTTTTTACTAAATGAGCGTTGAGCAAAAATAGTGTTTGTGCAATCAGGAAATAAAACAAACTCCTTACAAATTAAAATAGGTAAATTAAATCTTTCTCCTGGGTTAAATTGCATAATTACTATTTACTCTCCTCCTTTTTAGTTGTTGTTTTTTTGGTTGTTGTAGCTTTTTTAGCTGGGGCTTTTTTAGCGGCTGCTGGTTTTTCTTCTTTCTTTTCAGCCTTTTTTTCTTCTTTTGCTTCAGCTTTTGGAGCTTCTTTGTGTTTTAAATTACTATTTAAGATAAATTGTTCAATCTTTCCTTGAACGAGATTTTGTCTGATTCTATCTTCGTTTTTACCAAGAATTTCTTTAACTTGAGCAAGTTCCATTCCATATTGGTTAGCAACGTTTTGATAATAATCATCAACTTCTTTTTGAGTTAAACCGATTTTTTCAACTTCACCAACTTTGAATAAAACTAAGAATTCTTGAAGTCTTCTTAAACCTTGAGTTTTGAATTGTTCTGCTAAAGTTTCATCAGTTTGACCAGTAATTTCTTTATATTGTTCTAAAGTAATACCGTTTTGTTCAATTTGTTGAGTCATTTCTTTTTTAACTGCTTCAGCTTCATTTGCTAGGACTGAATCAGCGATATTGAATTTTGATCCTTCAATAACTTTATCTAAAACTGTTAAGAATACTTGTTCATGAGCATCATGATGTTTTTGTGAAACAAGTTTTGCTCTTTCTTGATTTCTTAAATCATCAACAGTTTTAACATTTTCAAGACCTAAACTTGCAACGAATTCATCGTTTAATTCAGGTAATTTCTTTTCTTTAATTTCGTGAATTGTACAAACAAATAATGCATCTTTTCCAGCTAATTCTTTAACATATTGTTCTGGGAATTTAACATTAACTTTGACTACTGATTCAGCAGTTGCACCAACTAATTGATCTTCAAATCCTGGGATAAATTGGTTACTTCCTAAGACTAATTCGTAGTTTTTAGCGCTTCCGCCATCAAATTCTTTTCCATCAGTATAGCCAACGAAATCCATAACAACAGTGTCACCTAAAGCTGCTGGACCTTCTTTAATGACTAATTCGCTGTTTTCATCTAAGACTACTTTTAAGCTTGCATCAACTTCTTCAGTTGAGACTTTAATTGCAGGTTCTTCGATGTTTAAGTCTTTATATTGACCAAGTTCAACAGTTGGCATTAATGTGATAGTAAAGACGACTTCTAATTCTTCGTTACTAACTTTTGTAACATTAACTGCTGGATCACCATAAGGTTGAAGTTTATTTTCAACTAATGCTGTTTTATAAAGATCATTTAATGAAAGATTGATTGCTTCATTCATTGCATCTACTGGTGAAACATGATCTTTTGCCATTTCAAATGGTACTTTTCCTTTTCTAAAACCTTTTAATTCAACTTTTTCAGCTAATTTTCTTAATGCTTTTTCTTGATTAGCCTTCCATGGGTCCTTTTCAATTGCAACAGTAACCTCAACAATACTGTTGCCTTTTTCTACTAATTTTGTTTCCATATATAATTCTCCTTATATGCGTACAAGGTAGATTATATAGAAAACTCGCATTATTTTCAAATAAATTACATTGTAATTTAATAGAGATTTAAATAAAGTTTACAAAAATAAAAAATAGTCCAATTAAATTGAACTATTTTCTGCATTTAAATTAAGCAAGTCTAGATGGATCTATTGTCTCGTCTTCTTTAAATAAACATGCAATCATATTATCAAATTTAGAGATTTCATCTTCATTTTTCTCAAGTTTTATATAAGCTGGATCTGATTCATAATCATATGCAAATTGCTCACACATAAACTTAAATATCGATGCACACATTGATTCGATATCGATATTATCAAATCTATCAGGGAAAAGTTCACTTAAAAGCATAATTGCATAAACCATAATTCCAGATGTAACGGAGACATTTTTAGTATTATCAATTATTGTTTGATTACAATTTAGGATTCTTGCCAAATAGTTCTCATAGACTTCACTATATTTTGAAGGAACAACTCTTTGTTCGATACCATCTTTATAAAATACGATTTCATCGTTGTTTTTTGTACAGAATAAATAAATTAACATATAGAAATAGCCTTCATCATAATCATCTCTATCATGTAAAATTTTTACAATTTTCTTACTAAAATCAACACCTTCAGCTTCATATAAATTAATAAGTGTTAAGACATTTTCAAATACGACATCATTTGATCCATAAGTTAAATTATTCATAACTTCTTTGATGTTATTCTCATCTTTTGGATTAACCAAGATTGAAGATTTAATATTTTCGTTAATTTGATATAAATTATTTAAAATTTCTTCAATTTCTTGTGATTTATAAGGCATACTTCTAAAATGTTCAATAGTTTCAGCAATTTTTTCTTCAGGAACTTGTCTAAAATTTAAATAAACAAGTGAAAAAACAATATAATCGGCTAAAGATTCGCCTTCTAATAATTCAGCTCTTTTTTTGCAACATTCATCGATTAAATCGAATTCTTTTTCTTCCATTAATGCATACAATAAGCCAATTAATTCTTTAGAATCTTCAGTTTCAAATATATCTTTTTTAATAGCTTCAATATCTCTATTGTCTTTTTCTATTGTAACTTCTATTTCTTTTTTCATTCGATACCTCGTAATTTATTATACAGTTGTAATGCAATATTTTTAGGTAAAATTTGCTCAAATTCTTCCAATGATGCATTACTAAGTTCTTCAATAGTGTTAAAACGCTTTAATAAAAGCTCTCTTTTTTTAGGACCCAATCCTTCAATACCATCAAAAATGCTTACAAATACAGATTTACTACGTTTTTTTATGTGAGTTTTGATAGCAAATCTATGAACTTCATCTTGCATTCGAGTAAGCATGTAGAATAATGGCTTATCATCTTCGAAGTAAAATTCATTGCCATTTACATCTAATAATCCATTAGTTTTATGTTTATCACTTTTAACTAAACCTACTAAATTTATACTAATATTCAACTGATTAAATACTTTTTTACCAATATTCAATTGATTTTCGCCACCATCAAGAATTACAAGATCTGGGAATTTTTGTCCTTCATCACGAAGTCTTGAATAGCGTCTAGTCAATACTTCTTCCATGCTAGAAAGGTCGTCTTTTTTATTTTCAGACATTATATTATATGTTCTATAACCCCTTTTATTTGGTTCACCATTGATAAAATTTACCATTGCTCCTATAGCGTTTGTACCTTGTAAATGTGAATTATCAAATAATTCAATATTATATGGAGTTGGAATATGTAAAATTTCTCCAAGTCTTTCTAATACTTCTAGTTTATCATCATCTAATCTAGCTGAAACGAAATGTTCTTTAAGATCATCTTTAGCATTTTCTTGAACTACTCCGATTAAATCGAACAATTTACCTCTTGTTGTTGTAACAATCTTTGCATCAAGTAAGCTTTCTAATCTTTCTTTAATTTCTTCAGTTCCTACAACAATTTCTTTAGGTAAAAGATTATATTCATAATATTGAGAAATAAGATTCACAATAAATTCATTTAAATCACCAATGATTTCATAAGTAAAATTACGTTTTCCGATTAATTCACCTTTTCTATAAATAAAAAGCGATAAAGAACAGTAATTTTCTTGTGTATAGAAGGCAAAAATATCACGATCAACTTTATCTTGAAGTTCAATATGCTGTTGATCATTAATATGCAAGATTGCTTCATAATATTTCTTTAATTCATTGGCTCTTTCAAACTCTAAATTATTGCTTAATTCTTTAATTTGAGCTTTTAATTTAGAAAGTACTTCTTTGTTATCACCTTTTAAAAATCTTCTGATTGAATCGAGAATTTCATCATATTCTTCTTTAGTTACTTCTCTAATACAAGGACCTAGGCATTGACCTAAATGATAATAAAGACATGCAGTTTTAGGAACAGTGTTGCATTTTCTTAAAGGATATAATTTATTAAGTAAATCTATTACATCAAAAGCACTGCTACTACGTGGATATGGTCCGAAATATTCGCATCTTTTATCATTTATTTTTCTAGCAATTGAAATATATGGATGTTTAACATTATGAATTGCAATATATGGGTAATGTTTATCATCTTTTAATAAAATATTGTATCTAGGCATATATTTTTGAATGAGATTCATTTCAAGCAAAAACGCCTCTTTTTCATTATTAGTAATTATTATTTGGAAATGATCAACATGCGATACCATCGCAAAAGTTTTACCCACTTGTGCATTCAAAAAGTATTGTGAAACCCTATTTTTTAAGTTTTTTGCTTTTCCAACATAAATAATAGTTCCATCTTTATCAAACATTTGATAAACACCTGGCTTATCAGGTAAAAGATTTATATCGTTTTTAATTCTTTCATTCATAAAATTTAACTACTGTAGAGCCACTATTTCCGTCATATCCGCCACCAAGTTCAAAAGAATGCACAAATTTGTTCTTTTTTAAGCATTGATGTACAGCATTTCTTAATTGACCAGTACCATAACCATGAATAATTGTTACTTCTTTGTACTTTTTAATAATACAATTATCAAGATATTTTTCTAAAATTGGAATAGCTTCATCAACTCTTAAACCAATTAGGTTTAAGCTCATAGTTACTATTTTATCTTGGCTAATTTGTTTATCAACATTTATGCTTGAAATTTTCTTTTTTGCAGGCTTTTCATCATAATTTTTCTCACAGAGTTCTTTATTAACTGTTATTTTTAAGCCTTCTTCAGTAATTACAGACACTTTATTTTTCTTAATTTCAACGATTTTTCCGCTAATTCCTAAAGATTTTACGATGATTGAGTCATTTACAGCTAAAAACTCGTTATTTTGTTCTTTTAGTGACTTATTTGCTATTTCTTTTTGCTTTTCTTCAGCTACTTTTAAATTCTTTTCTTCTTTAAAATCATTAACAATTTCATCAATTTCAGCTATTTTTGAATCAATTAACTCATCTAAATCATCTATTTTCTTGTTTTTGAGCTTTTCTTCTTTTTCTGAAAGTTGTTTTTCTTTCGCTTCTATTTCTTTTAATTTTTGATTTTGAATCTTTAATTTTTCATCAACTTCAGCTATTTTCTTAACTAAATCCTTCTCTTTTTCATCTAGATCTTCAATTTTAATATCAATTTTGGTCTTATAATTCTTGTTATAGATTCTTTTAGCTTCATTAATTATGCTTTTATCCAATCCAAACTTTTGAGCAATTAGAAAACCATATGATTTTCCACTTATTCCTGAAACCATTTTGAAAGTTGGTTCTATTTTTTCTTCATCAAAAACAAATGAAGCATTCATTATTTTTGAATTACTGATTCCAAAATTCTTCAATAATGGAAAGTGAGATGATACTAAAGACAAGCATCCTTTTTCTAATAAATACTCAACAATTGAAACAGATAATGCGTCGCCTTCTTTAGGATCTGTTCCAGTTCCTAATTCATCAATAACTACTAAATCTCTACTAGAAATCGACTTTAAAACTACTGAAATATCATTTATATGAGAACTAAATGTTGACAGATTATTTTCTAAAGATTGATTATCACCAATAATTGTATGTATTTTTGAGAACACACAAACATTGCTTCCTTCGTCTATTGGTAAAGGAAAAATAAGCTTTGTTAAATAAGCTATAACCCCTACTGTTTTTAAAGCAATTGTCTTACCACCGGCATTTGGTCCACTAATAAGCATTAATGTTTTTTCATTATTTAAAGCAAAGTCATTGCCTACTACAACTTGTTGATCTAATAAAGGATGGCGTGCATTTTTTAAATTAAACATGCGTTCTTTAGTTAATTCAGGAACAATTCCCTTAATTTCTTTAGCATATTTAACTTTAGCGTTTAATAAATCGAGTATGCCGACTGTTTTATTGTTTGTTAGTAATTGCTCACTATAACGCAAAATTGTTGCTGTAAGGTCCTTTAAAATGCGTTCTACCTCATCTTTTTCTATTAATTCGTTTAAATGTTTCTCATTTTCAAAATTTACAATGTTTGTAGGTTCAATAAAAGTTGTTTGGCCACTATCACTAATATCGTGAATTACTCCAGGAACAAACGATTTATAGCTTGTATTAATAGGTAAAACGAATCTGCCATCACGTAAAACATAGTTTTCTCCTGCTAAATAGTCTTTATATGAAGAAACTAACGAAGATATCGTTTTTCTAATCTCTTTTTCAAGTTTTCTTATTTTTGAACGTGCTTCTTTTAATTTTTCACTAGCACTGTCCATAACGATATTATCAGGGCTAATTACATTAATTATTTTTTGATATAAAGGGTCAATGTATTCAAACTTTTCAATAATCTTTTTTAAAAAATTAAATTCTACATCAACATTTTTAAAATATTTAATAATTTCTTTAACATTTAATATTTCGTTTTTAATTAAATTAATAGTAACTTCATCAAAATATGTTCCTTTTTTAGCATTATCTAATAAAGGCTTAATTTCTATATTATTACTAAATGGAAAATCTCCGTAAATTGAAACAATACGCATTGCATCGTCTAATCTTTTATAACCTAGTTCGATTTGATCAAAAGAATTAAAGCATTCTAAATTACTAACTAACTTTTTACCTGAACCAGTTTTTAAATATTTAGATAAATTTTCTATAATTTTATCTATTTGTAATGTATAAAAAGTATTTTCCATATGTTCTATGATAGCACAAAAACCGATTTTATGTTATTATATTAACAATGATTACTATAAAGGTTGATAAAGAAACCCTTAGCCAGATTGAAAATGATTATGGCGCTTTTATAACCGATAGAAACATTGGTTATATTCTTTTTGTTGCAAGAACTGAAACAAATATCATTACTGCATATGAAAACAAAAAGGGAGTTAGTTTTAAAGTTACAATTCAAGGTGAAAACCATATCGAAATAGCTAAAAAATATTGTGATGATCCTCTTCTTTTCCCAAAAAAGAAAAAAGAAAATAAAGAATCGTTGTATTTTATTGATGTCGATGCTCAGATTGGTAGCGATGAAGTTGGAACTGGAGATTTTTTAGCTCCAATCGTAGTTTGTGCTGCTTTTGTTGATCATGATGCAATGAAAATTCTTGAAGAACTTGATATTAAAGATAGTAAAAAGCTTACAGATGAAAAAATATTAGAAATTGTTCCTCAACTTCTTAAAAAAGTTCATTATGAATATAAAGTTTTATCTAATGAAAGATATAACAATGCCTACGAAAAAGGCTTTAATATAAACAAAATTAAATGTATTTTGCATAATCACGTCTTATTAGAACTTCATAAGAGATGTCCTTATGTTAAAAATGTTTATGTTGACCAATTTACACCTGAAGAAAACTATTATAAAGCCTTAGAAGGCATAAATACTGTTGAAAAAGGCATTATTTTCAAAGAAAAAGGTGAAACTTATTTCCCAAGTGTTGCTTTAGCTAGTTGTATTGCAAGATATTATTTATTATCAGAAGTTGACTTTATTGGAAAGAAAATCGGAATGAAAATTCCTTTAGGTGCTGGTAAAGAGGCTGATGAGTTTGCTAAAAAGTATGTTGAAAAATTTGGTTTAGAAAACTTTAAGAACTTCTGCAAAGCCAATTTTAGAAATTATAAAGATTTAATCGAAATAAAATTATTTTAATTTCTCAATTATTTCTTCAAAATATTTAGGAAGAGGTGCTTCAAATGACATCTCTTTTTTTGTACTTGGGTGAATAAAAGTTAATTTATAAGCATGTAATAATTGTCCATTATTATATAAAGAGCAATTATTTTTACCATATAAAGGATCACCAACTACTGGGTGATTAAAATATTCCATATGAACTCTAATTTGGTGAGTTCTTCCTGTTTCTAATCTACATTTAATTAAAGTATATTTTTCATATCTTTTAATAACTTCAAAATGAGTAACAGCTTCTTTCCCATTAACTACATCTACAGCCATTTTCATTCTGTTGTTCTTATCTCTTCCGATTGGAGCGATGATTTTTCCTCTTTCGTTAGGAATTACACCTGTTACTAAAGCAATATATTCACGATGCATTGTATGATCTTTTAATTGTTCTGCAATAAAATTATGAGCATAATCGTTTTTGCAAACTAAAAGCAATCCACTTGTATCTTTATCGATTCTATGGACAATACCAACTCTATTTAGTCCATTTACTGTAGATAATTCTTTGTTGTTGTAAACTAAAGCATTAACTAAAGTGTCATCGTGATGTCCGTCTCCAGGATGAACAACAAGACCTTGAGGCTTATTAATAATTAAAACATCATCATCTTCATAAACAATATCTAGTTCTAAAGCATAACCTTTTATAGAATCATCTAGTTCTTTTTCTTTAAAATCAATTGTGATTACATCATTTTCTTTTACTTTATAAGATGGGGAAACAACATTACCATTAACAAGTATTTCTTCGTTTTTAATAGCATTAGAAAAATAAACTCGGCTATAATTTTTAATAAGTAATGTTAAAGCCTTGTCTAATCTCAAATCTACTAATTTACTACTAATTATATACTTATTTTCCACTATTCTTTCCTTTAAGGTTTTCTTTAATCATATCTATAAAAATGATAACGATGAACAAAATTACTCCAACGACAAGGAAACTATCGGCAACATTGAATATTCCAAAGCCTGGAATAAACTCAGTAATATCAAAGAAATCACACACTCCTCTATTATAGAAAAATGTTCTATCAATTAAATTTCCAACATCTCCTCCTAAAACTAGCATTAATGTAAATTTAGATAAGAGATTGAGAGTTTTGTATTTTAAAATAAAGTAAACAATAATACCTACAGCTGCTGCCCAAGATATAACACAGAGTAAGATTCTACTCCAATCAGCTCCTCCTCCAATGCTCCAGGCGGCTCCTTTATTAAAAACTAAAGTAAATTTAAGTAATCCTGGAATAAATTGCACAGAATCGCCTTCTGGGAGGTATTTCATGCATAAAACCTTACTTATTACGTCAATCACAACACAAAGAATAGCAACCCAAATAAATGATTTAAAAAACCATTTAAGATAGTTAAAAATCTTTTCTTTAGTACTTAATTCTTTATTTTCAACTAAAGTTTCATTGCTTTCTGGCAACGTGGACATAAATGAGCTCCTTCAATTTCAGTGATTTCATCATTGTTTTTATAATTCCAACAACGATCACATTTTATTCCATCATGTTTCTTAACTAAAACAGTTGAAACACTTAATTCTTGTCCTTTTAAACCTTCTTGTAAAACTACTTTAGATACAACGAAGATTCTTTCAAGTTCTTCTTCATCGATATCATCGATTAAATCGATAATTCTAGTGTCATTAATATCTATATAAACCATTGCTTCTTGGCTTGAACCAATAACCTTTTCTTGTCTTGCATCTTCTAAAGCTTTTAAAACATCAGCTCTTAAAGCTTTTAATAAGTTGTAGTCTTCAATTAATTTATCAGAATATTTATTTGTAACGACTGGGAAATCGTATAATTGAACGTTTTCTTTACTCTTTAATGGGTAATTTTCATTAACTTCATCCATTGTGAATGGAATAATTGGGTTTAATAAAAGCATTAAAGTATAGCAAACTTCATTTAATACAGTTTGGACTTGTAATCTACGTTTTCCTTCTTTTTCTGTGCAATATAAGATATCTTTAGCAATTTCAAGATAGAAACTATTTAAATCATCACTAATAAATCTAGTAATTTCTCCGATTGCACCAATGAAATTATATTCATTCATGAATTTAATAAATGCGTTTTTAGTTTTTTCTAATTTAGCTAAAACATATTCATCAATTACTTCTAATTCTTCTTGTTTATCTTCTTCTTTAAATGTATCTTCAAGTGAACCATTAGATAAGTTGCCTAAGATAAATTTAAATGTATTACGAATTTTACGGTAAATTTCAGCTATTTTACCAACTAAATCTTCGCTAATTCTAACATCTTGTTGATAATCAACCATACTTGCCCAAAGTCTTAAGATATCACTACCATAAACATTGGCGATTTTTAATGGGTCAATACCATTTCCTTTAGATTTTGACATCTTTTCCCAGTTTTCATCCATAACAAAGCCATGGCTTACAACTGATTTATATGGTGCCACATCATTCATAGCAACACTAATAATTAAACTTGAGTTAAACCAACCTCTATATTGGTCGCTACCTTCAAGATATAAATCTGCTGGGTATTTAATTCCTCTTTCGCATAAAACTCCATTCCAAGAGCTTCCACTATCAAACCAAACATCCATAATATCTTTTTCTTTTTTAAATACACCATGTGGTGAATGTTCGTTTTTATAACCTTCTGGAAGTAATTCTTTTTCTGTTAATTCATACCAAGCATTACTGCCTTTTTCTCTAATAATTTGTTCGATATGATCGAATACTTTTTCATCAATGATTGGAGTTTCATCTTCACAATAAATAATTGGAATTGGTACACCCCAAGCTCTTTGACGTGAAATACACCAGTCATTTCTATCTTTAATCATATTAACCATTCTTGTTTCACCCCATTTTGGTGACCAAGTAGTTTTATGAATTTGTTCAATAATTTTGTCTCTAATTGGCGAAATTGAGCAGAACCATTGTGGAGTTGCTCTAAAAATAACTGGTTTATGTGTTCTCCAGTCATGTGGATAGCTATGGACGATATCTTCTTCTTTAAGTAATGCTTTATTTTCTTCTAAAATCTTTAAAACTTCAGCATTTGCATCTTCATAGAAAAGTCCAGCAAGTCTTTCACCAGCATCTTCAGTTAATTTACCATGTGAATCAACTGGACAATATGGTTTAATTCCATATCTTAATGAAACTTTAAAGTCATCTTCACCATGTCCTGGAGCAATATGAACAAGTCCAGTACCACTATCAGCTGTGACATATTCATCAACCATTACAAGTGATTCTCTATCATAGAAAGGATGTTTAGCTTTACAATATTCAAGCTCTTTTCCTTTAAATTCTTTAATTAATTCACATTTAGTAAGTTCAAGTTTTTCAACTAATAATTCTTTTAAATCAGTTAAAAAGATTAATTTTCCTCTATTTGTACTAAATTCACCATAAGTAAAATCTGGGTGAGCACAAATTCCAAGGTTTGCAGGTAAAGTCCAAGGTGTTGTTGTCCAAATAACGAATTTTGCATCATTATCAACAACTCCTTTTCCATCGATTACATCGAGTGTAACATAAATTGTATAAGCTGTAACATCAGCATATTCAATTTCTGCTTCAGCTAAAGCTGATTCACTAGATGGAGACCAATAAACTGGTTTAAGCCCTTTATAAATTAATCCTTTTAAAGCCATTTCACGGAAGGCATGAATTTCATCTGCTTCAAATTCTTTTAAAAGTGTTAAATATGGATGTTCATAATCGCCTAAAACACCAAGTCTTTTAATTTGAGCTTTTTGGTTTTCAACTTGTTTTAAGGCATATTCTCTACATTTTTCTCTAAATTCTGCTATTGGAGTTGTTTTTCTATTAACACCACTTTTAGTGACCATGTTTTCAATTGGAAGTCCATGAGTATCCCAACCAAAAATAAATGGTGTCTTATAACCTGACATATTTTTATAACGTAAAATGAAATCTTTTAAGATTCTATTAAACATATGTCCGCAATGCATATTTCCATTTGCATATGGAGGACCATCATGTAAAACGAATTCATTTACATTACTTCTATTTGCATTCATTTTGTTATAAATGTCTTGTTTTTCCCATTTTTCAATGAGTTTTGGCTCTTTTTGAGCTAAATTACCTCTCATTTCGAAATTTGTCTTAGGCATTAATAAACTTTGTTTGATTTCCATATTTAACTCCTACTTATATAAAAAAGTCCTTAGAAATTCTAAGGACGCTATTAACGTGGTACCACCTTAGTTATAGTAGAATTTCTACTATCACTTATTTTAAAAATTTGATCTAGGAAGTGATATTTAATTAATTTTTATTAGTAATTCTCAGCTAATATTACTTTCTCTGTAGATAAATTTATTAATTAAACTTGTCTTCGAACTCTATTTTACTTAAATTTGATATAAATATCAAATTAATTTGGATAAACATTAATCAACTATTACAACACAAGGTTTTATAGCTGGATTTCTATTTAATTGTTTATAAATATATTTGTTTGCTGCATCTTTAACAATATTTGAAACGATTTCATCATTGAAATCTTCTGTTGTTTGAAGCCATTGTTCAACTGCACTAACAAATAATTCAGAAATTTCTTTTAATAATGCATCAGCATCTTTATCTTTTAAGAATAAAAATCCCCTCATTTGAACATCTGGTCCATAAGCAATTTTTCTTTCTTTTTTACTAACTCCACAACCTAAAACTATTACTCCATCAGTGCCAAGTCTATTTCTATCATTAATGATTTCATTAACAACATCACCAACACCAATTCCATCGATCATAACATCACCAATTGCAATTTTATTTTCATTATTAAAATCTAATTTAGCTCCGTTTTCATCGATACAAATTGCATGTCCACTATCTAATAAAAAGATATTATTGTGAGATAAATTAATATTCATATCAAATGCAATTTTTGCGTTTGATAATAAATTTACATAATATCCTTCAACTGGGAAATAATATTTTGGTTTTAATAAACTTAAAAGCATTCTAATATCTTCTTCATAGCCATGCATTTTATCAAGATCTTTACTTGTTAAATATTTAACTGCACAACCTGCTTTATAAAGTTCATCAATTGTTGAAGTAAAAATAACTTCATTTGAATCACTTGGTGGGCAAGCCATGATAAATGTATCGTTATGATTTATATGTAAAAGTTTAAATTCATGTTCATTATTAACAAATAAAGAAACTTTTTCATAAAGTTCTTCTTTTTCATCAGACATTAAAATAACTAAATCTTTTTCTTTTACTCTTAAAACATCTTCTCTATTAATAATTGATTGCTTTGAGAATGTCTCCATTGTACCTCTTAAATTACAACTTAAAAGATATAAATTATAGACTACATCGTCATAAAAGCAAATTTTCTTATTGTATTCATTACACAATCTAAAAATTTCTTCCATATGATAAAAATTGTCATTTGCAAAAGCAATAAATATTCTACCATTAGCTTTTTTAAAGAATTGTTCAAGATATGGAGTTAATTTATTGTGTGGTGAACAATATCCTTTTTTATTAGCATTTGTTGAATCACACATTAATAAAAGTGTAGGTTTTTCAGCAATTTTACCAACAGTATTTAAATCAAAATAAAATTCTTTTGAATTGTTATATTCAATGATGTAATCGCCAGAAAATACAATATTACCTAAATCAGTTGAAATAGAAAATCCAAATGATGATGGTGCACTACTACATGTTGCAAATATTGTAAATTCATAACCAGCGATTTCAATTTTAGAAGGTAAATTAACAATTCTAAAATCAAAATCTTGCATTTGTTCATATTCTTTAGCAAATATTTCAAAAAATGTTTTTGTTATTTCAGTGCAATATATTGGAGCTGGACATTCTCTATATATATAAGGAAGGGCGCCAAAATGCTTAGCTTTATTTTTTGGAACAATATAAGCTGCAATTCTTTCTTTATTCTCTTTTAAATATGTAAAATCAGCGATAATAAAATCGATTCCTGGAGTAAATTTTGTTGGATGTTTATATCCAGCATTAATTACAAAGATTTTTTCATTAATTTCTATACAATAAAGGTCTTTTCCTTCTTCATCAAGACCGCCAAGCGCAAATACTTTAATTTTGTCCATAATTTTCCCTATATATAATTTTTATAAATTATAACTTAAATTAAATCTTTTTAAAACTATTAAAAAGCAATCTTACGATTGCTTCTTATTAATTTTTATTTTTTTCTACCAAAGAGTCCTCTTTTTTTAGGTTTTTCTTCAACCTTTGGTTCTTCTTTAACTTCTTCAACCTTTTCTTCTTTTTTAACTTCTTTAGGTTGTTTTTCTACTTTTTCAGCAAATTCTTTATGTGAAACTTTGATTTTTCCATGATCATCAACATCGATGACTTTAACTTTTAATTTTTCACCAACTCTAACGACATCTTTTGCACTAGCAACATATCCGTTAGAAAGTTTTGATACATGGCATAAACCTTCTTTATCTCCAAATAATGAAACAAATGCACCATAGTCTTCAACACGAGTTACAGTTCCAACAAAAATTTCACCAACTTCTGCGACTCTAACGATGTTTTCAATCATTTTTGAAGCTTTTTCAATTGCTTCTTTATCTGTATGATAAATTGTTACTTTACCATCATCATCGATATCAATCTTAACTTCATTACATTTTTCAATGATTTCATTAATGACTTTGCCGCCACTTCCGATAACATCTTTAATTTTATCTTTATCAATATAGAATGATTCAAATTTTGGAGCATATTTAGAAAGTTCTTTTCTTGGTTCACTAATTGCACCTTTCATAACTTCTCTAATTTGTGCTCTTGCTTTATTTGCTTGAACTAATGCATCATGTAAGATTTCACGAGTAACACCTTTAATCTTAATATCCATTTGTAAAGCAGTAATTCCTGCTTCAGTTCCAGCAACTTTGAAGTCCATATCACCGAAGTGATCTTCTAAACCTTGAATATCAGTTAAGATTGTATAAGGATGTTTTCCATCAAGTGGTCCACTAGTAATTAAACCCATAGCAATACCACTTACCATAGCTTTAATTGGAACACCTGCTGCCATAAGTGCCATACATGAAGCACAAATTGAAGCTTGTGAACTTGATCCGTTACTTTCAACAACTTCAGCAACGCATCTAATAGTATATGGGAATTCTTCTTCACTAGGAATTACATAAGATAATGCTCTTTCACCAAGTGCACCATGTCCGATTTCTCTTCTTCCTGGAGTGCCAGTTCTTCCAATTTCACCAACTGAGAATGGTGGAAAATTATAGTGATGCATCCATCTCTTATTATCTTCAGGAGTTAAATTTTCTAAGATTTGTTCGTCATTTTTTGTTCCAAGTGTACAAGTTGAAATAACTTGAGTTTGTCCACGAGTAAACATAGCTGAACCATGAACTCTTGGGAGTAAATCTACTTGAGCGTTTAATGGACGAATTTCATCAATTTTTCTTCCATCTGGTCTAATTTTTTCTTCTGTAATAAGACGTCTGACTTCATTTGCAATCATGCCTTCTAAGATATCATTAACCATAAGCATTGTTTTCTTATGATCTGATTCTTTTTTATATTCACGATTGTCATAATCATCAGTAATTTCTTTTCTTAATGCATCAGTTGCAGCTTGTCTTTCAAGTTTATCAAAGATTGAGATTGCTTTAACCATTCTATCGTAGATTCTTGAATAAATATCTTCTTTAATAGCTGGATCTGGTTCATATAAATCAACAACTCTTTTTGGTTTTCCAATTTCTTTAATAATAGTTTCTTGGAATCCACAAAGTTTTTTGATTGCTTCATGACCAAACATAATTGCATCAAGCATTTCATCTTCACTTAATTCTGCAGCACCTGCTTCAACCATGTTGATAGCTTCTTTTGTACCAGCAACTGCTAAATTAAGATCACTTTTTTCTTTTTCTTCTACAGTTGGATTAATAACGAGATTTCCATTTACTCTACCAACATAAACTCCTGCAATTGGACCATCAAAAGGAATATCACTAATTCCTAATGCAAGTGAGCTACCAAACATTGCAGTCATTTCTGGAGTAGCATCTAAATCAACTGACATAACTGTATTAATGATTTGGACTTCATTTCTAAATCCATCACTAAACATTGGTCTAATAGGACGATCAATTAATCTTGCAGTTAAAGTTGCATGTTCTCCTGGTCTACCTTCTCTTCTTAAAAATCCACCTGGAATTCTACCAATAGCATATTGTTTTTCTTCATAAGTGACAGTTAATGGGAAGAAATCTCCTTCTTTTGGTTCATCACTACAACATGCAGTAGATAAAACAACAGTTTCATTAAATCTTACAAATACAGCACCATCGGCTTGTTTGGCGATTTCGCCAGTTTCTACAACGAGTTTTTTTCCATAAAACTCTAATTCAAATACTTTTTTCATTTCTTTTTCATTTTCCTCTTTTTACAACAATAAAAATATACCATTTAAAGACGGCAATTTCTACTTTTATTTATTAATAAATAACAACTTAGAAAATTGATAAATGCAAATATGCAAAATTGGCTAATTCAAACAATTCTAAATTAATCTTTTTTTTACACTTCATAATTTATTTTAAAACTGTGAATTATAAATTTTTGAATATAAATTATTTTTTGCTATTAATTCGTTATGATTACCTTCTTCAACTATTTTTCCATCATTTAAAACAAAGATTTTATCAGCTTTTTTTATTGTTGATAGTCTATGTGCAATGACTATTGAAGTTCTATTTTTCATTAATTCATCTAAAGCTTGAACAATTTTAAATTCAGTACGTATATCAACATTACTTGTTGCTTCATCTAAAATAATAAATTCTTTATTAGCTAACATTACTCTTGCTATTGAAAGTAATTGTTGTTGACCTACACTTAAGCCATAATTATTACTTATGATTGTGTCAAATTTATTTGGCATTTGTTCGATAAAATCCAAACAATTACATTTTTTGCATACCTCAATAACTTCTTCTTTTGTAACATCTTTATTTAAATAAGTTAAATTATCATAAACACTTCCTTCAAATATCCAACTTTCTTGCAAAACAATTCCAAAATTATTTCTATATGATTCATTTTTCAAAGAAGTAAGTTTTTCATTATTAATTTTAATTTCACCATCTTGATAAGAATAAAATTTCAAAAGCAAACTAATTAAAGTAGTTTTCCCGCATCCAGTAGGTCCAATTATTGCATACATTGATCCTTTTTTAATATTTAATGATAAATTTTCATAAATATAATGACTATCATTATAACCAAATTTAAGATTATTTATTTCGATATTATCAATTAAATTATTAATGTCTTTATCACCATTTTCTTCGTTTTCAAGTGCTATAAATTCTCTTACTCTATTTAATGAAGAATTTGCAGTTTGAAGTTCTCCTACACAACTTGAAATTTCATTTAATGGTTTAGCAAATTTTGAAGCATATTGTAAAAATGCAATAACTGTACCAATACTTAATGCACTATTTAAATTTAAACTTTCTCCTTTTACTACTAAAATAACTCCAACTGTTCCTACAAGTGTATAAACAATATAATTAGTAAGTCTAGTTGTTGGGTTAATAATACTAGCAAAAAACATCGCTTTAAACGCTACTTTTCTTTGATTTTCATTATTTTCTTTAAAAACTTTTATTCTTTCTTCTTCTGCATTACTTGATTGAATTAATTCTAAATTATTTATATCTTGTAAAGCTAAACTTGAAATATTTCCGTTTTCTTTTGCTTGTTTTTTAAAATATTTATCATTGCCTTTAGCAATTTTATAAGAAATAAATAAACTAATAGGAGTTAAAACAACTACTATTAAACTTAAAATCCAACTTTGATAAAGCATTAAAATAACTAATAAAATTAAAGTCAAAACACCTTCATAAAGTTGTTTAAATCCATTGATTAATCCAATATAAATATTATCTGTATCATTAATACATCTAGCTAAAATATCTCCTTGAGACATTTTATCTATTTGTTTTAATTTTGAAGAATTAATTTTTTCAAAAATTTCTAATCTTATATCTTTTATAACTCGATTTACTGCGTTATTAAATAAAAGCACAAATAAATATTGAGAAACTACAGCTAAAACTATAATTCCAAGAAGAATTCCAACTCTGATTAAAATAGATTTTAAAAATAAATCAGAATTTGAATACAAACTTGAATCAAATAAAACATCGATTGATTCACCTATAAAATAAGGAATAAGTGTTGAACAAATTATTTCAATAATTGCAAAAATTAACGAACATATCGTTATTAATTTGTGATTTTTTAAGAATTTAGCAAGGTATTTAATATTTTCTTTCATTATTCAACCCTCGCTTGTAATTCAGTAATTTCTTTATAAATATTAGAAATTTTTAATAATTCATCATGTTTCCCAACAGATTCAATTTTTCCATTATCAAAAACATAAATTTTATCACAATCTTTTAAACAACTTGTTCTTTGGGAAATATAAATTAAAGATACTCCTCTTTTATTTAAATTTTCTCTTATTTCTTTTTCAGTTAAATAATCTAAAGCACTTGTGGAATCATCTAAAATAAATAAGTCACTATCTTTAAGTAATGCCCTTGCGATCGATAATCTTTGCTTTTGACCTCCACTTAAATTATTGCCATTATCTAAAATTTTATGATCAATAAAATCATCATAATCAAATACAAAATCACATTTTGCTTCTTTTAAAGCTTTAACAATTTCTACTTCTGTATGATTTTTATTTCCTAATAATAAATTATCTTTAATTGATCCATTTAATAAGGAAACATTTTGACTACATGTTGATATGTTTTCTCTTAAATATTTAAGATCGTAATCTTCAATTTTATTTCCTTTATATATAATTTCTCCATCAGTTGGTTCAACAAATCTTAAAATAAGTTTTAAAAATGTACTTTTTCCACTTCCAGTACTTCCTATAATTCCAACTTTTTCACCTTTTTTAATAGAAAACTCTATATTTTCAAGCGTATTTTTTGAATTATCTTTAAATTTAAAACTTACATTGTTAAAGAATAAAAGATTTTCATTATCATTTATTTCTACGTTTTTTAAATTTCCATTTGAACTAACTCCAACTTCTGAAGTTAAGAAATTATTTATTCTTTTATTTGAAACAAATGCTTTTGAATAAATAACAGTTAAATCAGAAATTACGATTAAAGCCATTAAAATTTGAGTTAAATAAGAAATAATTGCAGCTATATCACCACTAGTTATTTCATTATTTATTGCTGCATCTTTTGAAAAATAAACAATAATTGAAATTCCAACATTAATAATTAAAAAAGTTAAAGGTGAAATTAAAGCAGAAATAAAGTTAGATCTTCTTACATTTGAATAATAATCATTAGATTTAATCGAGAATTTTTCTTCTGCATCAGATTGTTTATTAAATGCTCTAATTGTTCTTTGACCTTTAATAAAATCACTTGTTGAAACAGATAAATTATCTAAAGAATTTTGAATTTTAATGTATTGTTTACCATGAACTACTAAAAACAAAGCTAAAATCGCTACTGCAATAGGTAAAATAATTAAACAAATTAATCCATATTTTACATTAATAATAAATGCACAAACTAAAGATCCAATCACTAAAACTGGTGCTCTAAATACAAGTCTTATAAACATTGCACTTGCTTGTTGAATATTAAATGAATCACTTGAAATTAAGTTTACTAAATATCCTTTTCTAAATTTATTTTTATCTTCATGAGAAATTTTCATTATTTTTTCATAAATTCTATTTCTTAAATCATTTCCAATTCCTGGTCCAGCTACTGAAGCCATATATTGAGCAACTAATGTAGAAAAGAAAGAAACAATGCAAATTCCTAAAATTATTAAGCCAGGATATAAAATATAGCCTATATCACTACTATTTTTAAAATTATCTAGTCCTTCGTTTAAAATATATTTCATTACAAAAGGGATTAGAAGTTCACCAACAACTTCCACACTTTTGAATAAAGGACCAAGAATTAACTCTTTTTTAAACTTTTTAAACGTTTTACTTACTTTTTCCATAAAAAAAGACTCTATTTAATTATAGAGTCTTTTCAATAAGTTTGCTTTAATTATTTTCTTAATCCAAGATCGGCGATAAGTTTTAAATAAGCATCTCTGTTAGTTTTTTCAAGATAACCTAATAAAGATTTTCTTTGACCGACCATGACAAGTAAACTTCTTCTTGCGCTATTATCTTTGTTATTTGCTTTTAAATGAGCAGTTAATTCTTTAATTCTAGCTGTTAATAATGCAACTTGAACTTCGATAGAACCAGTATCTTTCTCATTTTTACCAAATTTCTTGATAATTGCTTCTTTTTCAGTTTTTGCTAAAGCCATAGTTTTCCCCTTTCAATTAAATACGCTTTAAACTTTGTTTAAGGTTGGGATGTCCTAAAACAATGCATAAAGTATCTATATTAAATAAAATATTTAATATCTTGTCAATTACTTATTTTTAAATGCGTGCAAAATAATTCCTGCACTAATCGCAACATTTAATGAATCTATATTGCCCATCTCAATTTTAAGATGAATATTAGATAAATCTAAGATTTCTTTATCTACTCCTTGTCCTTCATTTCCAAATACTAAAACATATTTTTCTGGAAGCTCTGTTAAGTCATTTAACTTGATAGATTTCTCTGATAAAGTTGTAGAAACTATAGCAAATCCAGCCTCTTTTAATTTTTTAAGTTCTTCAAGCGAACTATCTTTGATGTTTAATTTAAATATTGATCCTTGTGAACTTTGCACAACTTTTGGACTATATTTATATGCACATCCTTTATCACAATAAACATCAAAAAAATCAAAAGCCAATGAGGTTCTAAAAATAGTTCCAACATTGCCTGGATCTTGAATATTATTTAAGAAAACTATATGTTTTCCCACCTCTTTTTCATTTTTTGGTATATTTACAACACCAATAATTCTAGCTGGCGATTTGCCATTACTTAACTTTTTTAAAATACTTTCATTTACTATAAATTGATCAACTTTTAAGTCAGGAATTTCTTTTAAAGTTAAAACACAATCTAAAAATTCTCCTGCTTCTTTAATTAAATGTTCTCCTTCAATTAAAAATCTATCTTCTTTTTTAATTTCAGAAGTATTTTTCAAAGAATTTAAATATTTAATAAATTCATTATTTAAAGATTGTATGGTCTTAATCACTTTAAAATTCCTTTCTTCAACTTCTTTGTTAATATATCATAGTTTGGGCAAAATAAATACAATCTATCATAAAATTCTTTTTGATGATTTCTATATTTATCATGGGTTAATTCATGAATAATTACACTTTCAATAATCTCTTCACTAAAGTGTACTAAAAACAAACTAAGTGTGATGTTATGGGTGTTTTTACTATTTGAACCATATCTAGTTTTAGTATATCTAAGAGTAAGTTTATAAGGATTTTTAATACCCATTATTTGCTCATGTTTTCTTAATAAACTTTCAAAATATGGACGAACATATTTCTTTATCTTTTTATAAAAATCATCTTTATCATTAAATAAAATATAATGATTATCAACCTTTATAAAACCATCGCTAAAAGGAACTAATTCTCCGTAAATATAAACTCCTTCTGCTTTAAAACCTATATCAAAACTATCTTTATACTTTGTATATCTTTCATAAAGTTCAGGAAAATATTTTTCTAGTTCTTTATATAAATAACGTTCACTTACTGCATATGGAGATGAAATTTTAATAATCCCATCTTTAATTCTATAATGAATATTTCTTATTCTTTTATATTCAATTAAAACAGGAAATTCTTCGTTTTTATAAGCAAATCGGCCTTCTTTTTTCATAATTAAAAATATTTAGTAACAAAATTTTCTACTTTTTCAATATAGTCATCACGATGATCTTCTATTTCTTTACAATGTTTAGATCCTTCATAAACATACATTTCTTTTGTGTCATATTTATATGCATCATATAGTTTATAAATAAACTTATAATTAACCATTTTATCATCAGTTCCATGGAAAAATAGCATTGGAATATGTGTTTTTGATACATTTTCAATCATTGAATCTTTTTTCATATCAACTTTTAAGAACAATTTTGCATATAAATATGCTCCATAAATACAAAATCCAACAGGTAATTTCTTATATCTTTCTTTAAATACACTTTTACATTCATCATAGATTGAAGTATATCCAGAATCAGCAATAATACATTTAACATTACTTGGTAAATCATGACCTGAAGCACCTAGTACTGTTGCTGCACCCATTGAATAGCCAAATAAAATTATTTTCGCATCCTTATCTCTTTCAATAATCCAATTAATCCATTTGATTACATCGTACTTTTCTTTATATCCCATTGTTATATAATCGCCTTCAGAATCGGTATGTCCTCTTTGACAATTAAACAAAATATTGAATCCTTTATTATAATAATAATCAGTAAAAAACGTATGTTTATACCATCTAGTTCTATATCCATGAACACAGAATACATAATTATGAGAATTATTGTTCATGAAATAACCAGCTAAAGTTAATCCATCATCACTTTTTATTGTTACTTTTTCTTTAGGAGTATAGAAAGTAAAGTCTTCGCAAACAGCAGGTCTACCACTTTCCTTCACTAAAGTAAAAAAATCAGGCTCTTTTGGAGCTCTTTTCATAGCTAAATTTGCTGCAATTGCACCAAATAAGAATAATAATGTAAAAATTAAAACGATTAGACTACTAACAATAATAATTGCAATCCACATGTCAATATTATACTAAAAATAAGGTCTAATTAGTAATATATAATATAGAAATTACGTTCCTTTTTAACTATAATTACTAAAGAGGTTCGTTATGGAAAAAATATTAGTTAGTGCATGTTTACTTGGTGATAATTGTAAATATAATGGCAAAAATAATTACACTAAGGAAATAGAGGAAATTAAACAATATTACGAAATTATTCCTATCTGCCCTGAAACAATGGGTGGTCTTTCTATTCCTCGTCTTAAAAGTGAAAGAAAAGGAAATCGAGCAATAAATGAAAAAGGACAAGACGTCACAAAGTACTTTGTAAAGGGTGCTGATCAAGTTTTAAATATCGTAAAATTCTTACATATTAAAAAGGCTTTGCTAAAAGAAAATAGTCCATCATGTGGAGTTAAACATATTTATGATGGTACTTTTAGTAATAAATTAGTAGATTTTCAGGGGTTTACTAGTGAATTGCTTATAAAAGCTGGTGTTGAATGCTTCACCGAAGAAAACATCAAAGATTTAATCCCAAATAAAAAATAATGCCGGTTGGCATTATTTTTTTACTTTATAATTCTTTTGTATTTTGCTTCTTTAATATTGTTTACTTCTTCTTTTGTTAGTCGTTTAGCAAGTAAGATTATTGCATTTGTTAATGTTACTAAATCTTCCAAACTACCAACAGTATAAGGGCTATGCATATAGCGAACTGGAAGAGAAATTGTCATATTAACAATACCTATATCATTCTTATGAATTCTTGAAGAATCAGTGCCTCCAACATCCATAGGATCATAGGTATTTTTTATTTTATTTTTATTAAATAAATTTAATACATAGTTAAATAACCCATGATGTGCAATTGTTCCACCATCTTTAAAACTTAATGCTACTCCGCTTCCTAATCCACAAGGAAATTGAATAGATGTTTCAGTATCAAAACTATCAGTAACATCAATTGCAAAGCCAATATCACTATTAACTTTAGCTATCGAAGTCTTTGCACCACGTGTTCCAACTTCTTCTTGAGTAGTAAATATAGCAACAAAATTGCATTTTACATCATTTTTAGCGAGTTTTTTAAGTGCTAGAACAAGACTTGTTGCACAAATTCTATCATCAAGAGCTTTTCCAACAACGATGTTATCATTTAACACTTCTAATTCGCTATAAGGAACAATTGGATTACCTACATTAATTCCTTTTTCTAGCACCTCTTTTTTAGAAAAAGCACCAATATCGATATAAATGTTATTTAAATCAAAAATCGTTGCGTAATCGTCACTATTTGCATAATGTGGGGCTTCATTTCCAATAATTCCTATAAATTTATCCCCATTAGAAGCTTTAATTATTACTTTTGATGAAGGAATTATGTAATTTTGCCATCCACCAATAGTTTTAAGCTTTAAAAAACCTTTATTTGTTATTTCGCTTACAACAAAACCTACTTCATCAACGTGAGCTGAAAAAGAAATTAAAGGTTTTGTTAAATCTGTTTGATAATGAACAATTAATGAACCTAAAGCATCTTTTTCAATAACAAATCTAGTATCATTCAACTCTTTTTCAATAAGATTTGTAACTTCTTCTTCAAAACCTGAAACTCCATGAGCTTCAGTTAACTTTTTTAGTAAATTAAATTCTTGTTTATACATATTATTTCTCTGATGGGATCTTATTTAAATGCCAAATATCACGGTTATATTCTTCAATTGTTCTATCACTTGAGAAATAACCACTTTCAGCAATATTAATTAAGCAACTTCTTGCCCATGCTTCTTTATCTAAATAATATTGTTCAATTGCTTTTGAAGCTTCTAAATATGAATCAAAATCTTTTAAAATGAAATATTCATCGTTGTGATTCATAATTTCATCAAAAATACCTCTAAAATTATTTGGCATTTTACACCATGGACCATTAAATAAACTATCTAATACTCTTCTTACTTTTGTATTTGAGTTATATTCATCCCAAGCATTATAACCATTTGTTTTCTTAATTTTATCGATATCTTCAACTTTTAAGCCAAATATAAAGATGTTTTCATCTTTAACTCTATCTGCAATTTCAACATTTGCGCCATCTAAAGTTCCAAGTGTTAAAGCACCATTCATCATAAATTTCATATTACTTGTTCCACTTGCTTCTTTTCCTGCAGTTGAAATTTGTTCACTAATATCAGTAGCTGGAATAATGTGTTCTGCAATTGTAACACCATAATTTTCCATAAATACTACTTTCATATATTCATTTACTTCTGGATCATTATTAATTACATCAGCAACATTTAAAATAAGTTCAATAATTTGCTTTGCAAAATAATATGAAGGTGCTGCTTTTGCTCCAAAAATAAATGTATGTGGTTCCATTTTAAATTCTGGATTTGTTTTAAGTTCAAAGTAATAATGAATTATTCTAAAGATGTTAAGTAATTGACGTTTATAAGCATGTAATCGCTTAATTTGAGTGTCAAAGATTGAATTTGGATCAATAATAATACCAGTTTTTTCTTTAACATATTTAGCAAAATCAACTTTGTTTTCTTTCTTAATTTCCATTAAACGAGCCAAAACTTCTTTGTCATCTTTATAAGCTAAGAGTTTTGGTAATTCGTTTTCTGGATTTTTTTCAAATCCATCACCAATTAGTTCTTTAATAAAACTTGCAAGTTTTTGATTTGAATATAAAAGCCATCTTCTATGAGTAATTCCATTTGTTTTATTATTAAATTTTTCAGGGAAATATTTATAGAAAGTCTTAAATGTTTCTCTTTTTAAAATATCTGTATGAATTGCTGCTACTCCATTAATGCTATAGCAAGTCCATAAAGCCAAATTAGTCATTCTGACCATGCCATCTTTAATAATAATCATATCTTGTTGTTCACTTTCTTTAATATGATTTTGATTCATCCAGATATACATTCTTCTATTAATTTCTTCAATAATCATATAACAACGAGGAATTAATTCTTGAATATATCTAACTGGCCATTTTTCTAATGCTTCTGGCATGATTGTGTGGTTAGTATAAGCAATACATTTTGTAACTTGATCCCAAGCTTCATCCCAACCATATTCATAAACATCAATTAAAAGTCTCATCATTTCAGGAATTGCTAAAATTGGATGAGTATCATTTAATTGGAAAACATGTTTTTCATAGAATTTATCGAGGTTACCATATCTTCTAATATGTCCTCTCATAGCACTTTGTAACCCTGCACTAATAAAGAAATATTGTTGTCTAAGTCTTAAAATACGTCCATGTTCAGTTGAATCATCTGGATATAAACCATGTGATAATTCTTTTAAAGTTGTTAAATAATCTTCAAAACTTACTCCTTGAGGAAGTTCTTGTTCACAAGGTTGAGCACTCCAAAGTCTTAAACTATTTGCAAGTTTATTTTTATATCCTGGGACATAAACATCATAAGGCATAGCTAAAACTTTAATATCATTAACAGTTCTTAATCCATAAGTTCCATCTGGTTTTAAATAAGTTTCTGCGTTTCCATAAAATGAAACATTTACAGCATGTTTTGGTTTTCTAATTTCCCAAACATAACCATTAGTTAACCATTGATCAGGAAGTTCAATTTGTTTATTATCAACTAATTTTTGTTTAAAGAATCCATATTCATATCTAATACAGTTTCCATGTCCTGGATAATTTAAAGATGCGATTGAATCAAGGAAACAAGCTGCAAGTCTACCAAGACCTCCATTACCAAGTCCTGCATCTACTTCAACATCTTCTAATTCACCAATATCAATTCCTAAATCAGCAAGACCATCTCTACAAATATCATAAATTCCAAGATTCATCATATTGCTTGTTAAAAGTCTTCCAATTAAAAATTCCATTGAGAAATAAAATAATTGTTTTTCATGGTTTTCTAAAACATATTCCCTAGTATTTCTCCACTCAACTCCTGCATAATCTCTAACAAGTTCACCAAGAATATCGTATTTTTCTAAAATATGAGCTTCGTTTGGAGATTTTCCATACTTAGCAATAAGTTTTTCTTTAAACATTTGTGCAAATTCTTTTTTATCTTTAAACATAAATTAACCCTTCCTATTTACGTATTTAAATATCATTGCTGCATATGGAGCCATTTTGACAGTTAACTTAAATGGTCTACCTTCTGGACCAAATTCACTTGAAGTAAGCTCTAATCCATTATAAGCATTACTTCCTCCATATACGTCTTTATCACTATTAAATATTTCTTTATATACTCCATCTCGAGTAAGTCCTACATCATAAAATTCATAATAATTTGGAGTCATATTATAAATAAATACTAGATGAGAATCACCGACTCTTCTTTCAAAAGCAAAGACTGAATCGTTACTATTATCAACCATTAACCAATTATAATGAGCACTATTATATTCTTCATAATGCATTGCTGGTTCATGTATATAAATTAAATTTAAATCTCTTACTAAACGTGAAATTGAATCATGTTTTGGGAAACGTTTTAATTCCCAAGGGAGTGATTTATGTTCATTCCACTCATCCCAACTAGCAAGTTCATTACCCATAAACATTAATTTTTTACCTGGATGACCATATAAATAAGTATATAAATTTCTTACTAATGCAAATTTAGTTTCATAATCACCAAACATTTTATTAATTATTGTTCCTTTTCCATGAACTACTTCATCATGAGATAAAGGAAGTAAGAAATTTTCACTAAAGAAATATGCCATTGAGAATGTGATTTTATTATGATCATATTTTTTATAAATTGGATCTAATGCGTAGTATTTTAATGTATCATTCATCCATCCTAAATCCCATTTATAATCAAATCCAAGTCCACCATATTCTAAAGGTTTAGTTACACCTGTAAAATCTGTACTATCTTCAGCAATCATCATAACATCTGGATGTACATAGTGAATTTTACCATTAAGTCTTCTAATAAATTCAGTTGCTCCATAGTTTTCACCATTATTTTTATTGCCTTCCCAATAAACAATATTACTGACTGCATCGACTCTTATTCCATCAAAATGGAAATATTCAATGAAATAATTCATAGCACTCATTAAAAAGCTTCTTACAGGATCTTTGCCTAAATCAAATTGTAAACTTCCCCATGGAGAATAACGATGTTCATTGTTATATTCAAATAAACATGAACCATCAAATTCAGCTAAAGCGTGAGAATCTACAGCAAAATGAACTGGTGCAAAATCTAAAATAACACCGATTCCTGCTTGGTGCATTCTATCTACAAATGACATTAATTGCATTGGATTACCATATCTACTATCTACGCTATAAAAACCAGTTGCTTGATAGCCCCAACTTCCATCAAATGGATATTGGACAATTGGCATTATTTCAATATGAGTAAATCCCATTTCTTTTACATAAGGAATTAAATAATCAGCTATTTCCTCATAGCTTAAATTTCTTCCATCAACTTTACCTTTCCAACTTCCTAAATGAAGTTCATAAATTGACATAGGAGCATCAAAATTTCTGCTTCTATTATTTAAATATGGACGGTCATGCCAAATAAATCCTTCAATATTAAATAATCTACTACATGTTCCTGGTCTATATTCACTAAAAAATGCGAAAGGATCTGCTTTATCTACATATTCGCCTTTTGCATTTTTAAAATGATATTTATAAAAACTATAGTTATGTAAATTAGGAATGAAAGTTTCAAAAACTCCGCTATCATCGATTTTTTGCATTTTATTTACAGTTACATCCCAGTTATTAAAATCACCAATAACTGAAACATCACTTGCAAGTGGAGCATAAAGTCTAAAAGTTACACCACTAACTTTTGTTTTAATATGATTTTTTCTTTTAGTTTTTTCATTAATTACTTCTTCTACGATCTCTTTTGTTTCAAAATGAGCACCAAAATATGTAAACGCATTAGTGCATTGACCAACTAAAAAGTCATATAATAATCCAAATGCCATAATTCACCTCTTAATTAAATTATAATTAAATAATTTAATAAGTTATATATTTATATAATTTAAGAACTAGTTTTTCAACAATATTTTCATAATTTTGAAAATATTTTCATTACTTTCATAAATCAAGCAAAGAAAAAAGACCCTTATCAAAGGGCCTTCTAGAACGACAAGCTTGCAAGGAGGGGTCAATCAAGCTTTATATCCAAAGTTTCAATTTCTTCTTCTTTTGGTTCTTCAACAGGAACGCTTTGTTTTTTAACGTTCTCTTGTTTTAAATTATTTGAGTAAGCTAAATTAATACTTAAAGGAATAGCAACTAAAACAAAAGCAAACATAATTCCGAGGAAAGTAAAACCAACTGCTTTTAAAGCAACAGTCTTTTTGTTACGGTTTAATTTATATAACTTGTTTTTCATATTACTTTTTCCTTTCCAAAATTCTTAATTTTGCACTTTTGCTTCTTCTGTTTTGTTCTATTTCTTCTTCGCTTGCAACTATTACTTTTTTATTAATAATTTCATAGTCTGGAGTTTCTATTTCGCTTACTTTCAAGTAATCGTTATGTCTATTTCCTTCGATTACTGCATACTTTTTAAATAAATTTTTAACAATTTTATCTTCTAGAGAATGGAAAGTTATTACTACAACTCTACCACCTACTTTTAAAGATCTAATTGCTGCATCAAGTCCTTCTTCTAAAGCATTTAATTCATCATTAACTTCAATTCTTAATGCTTGGAATATTTGCTTTGCTGGATGACCTTTTTTCTTTAATTCACTTTTAGGTTTAGCTTCTTTAATGATTTCTACTAACTCTAAAGTTGTTTCTATTTCTTTTTTCTCACGATGCTTACATATATTTTTTGCAATACTATATGAGTATTTTTCTTCACCATAATTTCTAAATATGTTGTTTAATTCATTTAATGAATAGTTATTAACAATATATTTAGCAGTTAATGGATTATTTCGATCCATTCTCATATCTAATGGAGCATCACTTCTATAAGAAAATCCTCTATAGTCTTCATCAAATTGAGGTGAACTTACTCCTAAATCAAATAAGATTCCATCGATCTTTTTTGCATCTTCAAGATTTAAAATAAGTTCTAAGTTTCTAAAATTGTTTCTTACAATTTTGAAATGATTTGAAATATTGCCTAAGACTGTAATTGAATATTCAATTGCTTCATCATCTTGATCAATACATATTAATCTGCCTGATGTTAATCTTGATAATATTTCTTTGCTATGACCTGCTCTACCTAATGTTGCATCTACATAAATTCCATTTTCTTTAATGTTTAGTCCTTCTATAGCTTCTTTTTTAAGGACTGATTCATGGAAATCAGATTTCATTTTTTAATAAATCTTCAGCGTTAGTCTCAAATTCCTTTTCATTTTTAACTATATAATCTTCATAAGCTTCTTTTGACCATATTTCGATATGATCCATTAGTCCTAAAATGACTATATTTTTAGAAATTTGATACTTTTTAATTGTTTTAGCTGGAATTTGTAATCTTCCTTGTTTATCAATTGAAAGCATTTCAACTGATCCAAGGAGAATACGTTGATGTAGTCTTGCTTTTTCTTTTTCAAAAGGTAAATCTTTAAGCTTTTGAGTGTATTGAATGAAGTCAGCTTCGGTATAAATTGATAAGCAACCATCAAACCCTTTCAAAAGAAAAACGTTAGTTCCTAATTCACCTCTAAGTTTACTTGGAACTGAAAATCTTCCTTTGTCATCAAGTTGATATTCAAAATTTCCGAATAACATTCCACTTTACTCCATTTCACTCCACTTGTACTAATAGTTTATATTTATTTATAAATATTTACAAGACAGAAAATACACTTTTTTAAAAAAATATTTTAAGCAACAAAAAAAGAGATGAATTTATCATCTCCTTTTTCAAATTACAATTTATATACTAGAAAACTACTAGAAATCTACTAACAATTAAATGCTCTTTAAAGATCTTGCGTAAGAAGACAAATCTAAAATAACATTTCCTATATTTTCAAAATTTTCCAAATCAACAAATTCTCCATCAGCAATAGATAAAGAAAGTGGTTTTTCATAATTCTCAACGATGTAATCAATGATTTCATCGATGTTTTTTGAATTAAGATCTGAATTTACGAAATGTGGAAATACAAATTCTGATAAAAAAGATTTTGTGTTTACGCTAAGTTCCATATTAAAGATCCATTTCAGTCATGTGTTTTACTCTGTCGTGTTCTTCAGCTCTCTTACCATCATTGAATCTGTCTAATGTACCAACAAGGTAACCAGTGATTCTTCTGATTCTTTCAAATGGTATAGTATCAAAGTGATAAGTTAATTCAGCATCATCTTCACCTAAATCAACATCAAGTGAAACTAATTTTCTTCCATCTGTATTTTTTAAAGCATATGCCCAATAGGCAGCTTTTTCTTTTTCATTTAAATTACCGTTTAAAACATTAACAACCATCTCTTTTTCCTCCTCGTTAATTTTGTGTAACATAACTATAAAATAAAAAAAGAGTTTTTTTGAAAAAAAATAAAAATTGCCATGAAATTATGGCAATTAGTAGTTATTTAGTAGAACGATTTTTAGTAGTAGTTTTTTAGTAGTTATAATTCAATATCTTTAAGTACATCGAAGGGTGAACTTTCATCATTTTCTTCATCTTCTTCACCCTCTTTTAAGACTCTATAACCATTACCTTTTATTACTTTTTCATCGTCTGCATAAAGCTTAATTGGAAGTGATGTAACAAGTAAAGAATAGACAATATTATCAATATCAATTTCGTTTTTAACTAATAAAGTATCTTCACTTGCACATTCTTCTTCATCAGTAAAATAAAGAGTATCATCGACACTAAAATCTTTATCAAAATCCTTAAGTGAATATGAGCTAATTAAAGTCAAATTTGAGTCAATTTGAAAGTCTAAAATTAAGATGTCATCGACTTTATTTGCTTTAATTGTACCTGAAAGAGAATTAATCTTTTTAATTGTTGAAGATTCATATTCTTCATTTAATTTTTTAAGATCAATAGCTATATCAAAATCTTTTGTTCCGTTTATTTCTTTAAAATAAATCTTCATATTAGCCTCTTATTTTAGCACCTAATTTAGTCGAAATGATTTCACGAATTTTGTTATCAATTACAGTGATTTCATCATTAGTAAATGTGCCTTCTTGTTTCTCACATTCAACAGTAAGAGCAATAGAAATAAATCCTTTCATAATATGCTCTCCTTCATATAAATCAAAGAGCTTAATTCCTTTAATTAATGAGGATGCTTTTTTGATTTCTTTTACTATATTTGAGTAATTTACATCTTTAGAAATAACAAATGCGTAATCACGTGAAATACGTGGGTAAATTGAGATTTCATTACTCTTATTATTTCTAGTTTTTGCTTCAAATAATCTGCTTAAATTAATTTCCATTAATACACAAGCATCTTTATTAAAATTAAATTCTTCTTTAACACTTGGATGAACTTCTCCTAAAACAGCAAATAACTTGTTATCAAGATAAGCATTCATGCTTCTATAAGGATGGAATTCATTACCTTCAATTCTATCGTATTTTACTCTACTATCAGCAATATTAAACATATGTAAAATGTTTTCTAAAATACCTTTAGCATCGAATACATCGTATTTAATTGATTTATATAATTCTTGTCCTTCTTTAACTCCACTTAAACCAACAGCTAAATGAATTTCATTTTTCTCTTTAGTTTCGCAGTTTCCAATTTCAAATAAACCAAAGTTTCTATTTAAATGAGCTAAATTATATTCAACTGTATTAAGCATGCTCTTTAAAAGATTTCTTCTTACATATTTATGATCTTCTGTAAGTGGATTAAGAATTACATATGGTTCAAATTTATTTAAATAATTCCATGAATTACTATCTTTTTCATTTAATAATGTATAAGAAATAATTTCATTTAATCCATTATTTAATAAATAATCTTCAATTGCTTTAATTTTTGTATCAGTTGCGCTTCTTCCACCAGTTGTAGTTTCCATAACTGGAAGTGAAGGAATAATTCGATCAAATCCATTATATCTAATTACTTCTTCAGCTAAATCAGCTTTTCCTTCAACATCAATTCTGTAACTTGGAACAGTTACTTTAAATTCATCTTTATCTCCATTTACTTTGAATGATAAAGCTTCTAAAGTATCTTTAATTTCTTCAAAACTGAAATCAGTTCCTAATAAATTATTAATAAAATCAACATTGCAACTAATTACTTTTTGTTCATGATTTTGAACGTCATAATTAATTGTTTCACTAATTTCTTTAGCGTCAGCAAGTTCAGCCATTAAATTAGAAATTAAAAGCATTGTATAATCTTGATTTTCAATATTTATACCTTTAATAAATCTTGAAGATGAGTCACTACTTAATCCAAGTCTTAATGAAGTTTTTCTTACACGTGTTCCATTAAATGAAGCAACTTCTAAAACAATATTTTTACTTTCTTCATTAACTTCAACACATTCTAAGCCCATAACACCAGCTAAACAAGCAGGTTTATTATTAGAAGTAACGACTAAATCGCCTTTTTCTACTTTATATGTTTTTCCATCTAAAGCAACAACTTCACATTCAAAATCATCTTTTACAATGAGTTCATTCTTTTCTAATTTATCTAAATCATACATGTGAACTGGTTGACCAGTTAAAAGCATTGCATAGTTTCCGATATCAACAATATTGTTAATTGATCTAATACCTTCTCTTCTTAAAGCAATTTTTAACCACTCTGGTGATTCTTTAACTTTGATATTTTTGAAAACTCTAGCTTTAAAACATTTTGAATTTTCACTTTCACTTCCAGTTACAAAATCAGCTTTAAAATTAGCATTATCTTTAAATTCTGGTAATTTAATTTCTTTTTTAAATAAACCAGCAATTTCACGAGCAACATTATGTAAAGACATACAATCGCTTCTATTTGCTAAAACCTTTAAATTTAAGATTTTATCGTCTAAATTTAAGTACTTAAGTACTTCTTTATCACCAACTTTTGCATCATCTTTTAATTCTTCAATGCCATTAATTTGAGCTTCAGTTAAAAAAGATTCACTAACTCCAAGTTCAAGTAATGAACATAACATTCCATTACTTTCTTGACCACGAATTACGCTCTTTTTAATTTCTCCACCAGGTAATTTTGCTCCAACTAAAGCAACAATTACTTTTAAGCCTTTTCTAACATTAGGAGCTCCACAAACTATATCTAAAACATCAGTTCCAATATCAACTTTACAAATATGTAAGTGATCGCTTTCTGGATGATTTTCACATGAAAGAACTTGTCCAATAACTAAATTTGTTGCGGTGGATTCGACTTTTATGTCTTCAACTTCTACACCAGCATCAGTTAATCTTTCAGCAATTTGTTCAGCTGTTAAATCAGAAATATCTACTACTTTTTTAATTTCATTAAGTGATACTAACATAAATTAATCCTCCACTTTCTTATTAAAATCAGATAAGAATCTAATATCGTTTTGATAGAATTTACGAATATCATTAATTCCATATCTAAGCATTGCAACACGTTCAATTCCTATACCAAAGGCAAATCCGCTATAAACATCAGGATCATAACCATTCATTCTTAAAACATTAGGATTTACCATACCTGCACCTAAAATTTCAATCCAGCCACTTCCTTTACAAATAGGACATCCTCTACCATGACAATTGAAGCAACTAACATCTACTTCAACACTTGGTTCAGTAAATGGGAAAAAGCTAGATCTAAAGCGAACTTTTGCATCTTTTGAGAACATTTTTTGAGCAAATAATTCAAGTGTAGATTTTAAATTTCCTAAGTTAATATTTTTATCAATAACAAGTCCTTCAACTTGAGCAAATTGATGTGAATGAGTCATATCATCGTCATCTCTTCTATAAGTTTTTCCAGGACATATAATTTTAATAGGCTTACCATTTGAATTTTGCATTACATGTGCTTGAACTGCTGAAGTGTGACTTCTAAGTAAAGTTTCTTCATCGATATATAAAGTATCTTGCATATCACGTGCTGGATGATTTTTTGGAATATTTAAAAGTTCAAAAACATAGTGGTCTTTATCAACTTCTGGACCATTTGCAACTTCATAACCCATTCCAATAAAAATTTCTTCAATTTCTCTTTGAACTTTAAAGAATGGATTTTGATAACCCGAAAAATGTGATACACCAGGTAAAGTAATATCAACTTTTTCATTTTCAAGCATTTCATTTAATTTTTGAGCTTCTTTTTCTTTAATTTTTTCTTCAAATAAAGCTTCTAAAGCTGCCTTTGCATCGTTAATTTCTTTACCAAATGATTTTCTTTCTTCAATTGATAAATCTTTCATTTTACCCATTAAAAGTTGTAATTTACCTTTTTTGAGTAAATATGCATTTCTTAATTGAATTAATTCTTCTAAAGGAAGTGAAGCTTTAAGTTTCTCTTTAACCTCTAATAAGATTTCATCGATTTCTTTCATAACAATCTCCAAAAAATAAAAAAAGAATTAGTTTAGGAACGAATTTCTCCGCGGTACCATCCTAATTCTTACGCACTTAATTTATATTATTTAACGCATAACTACGGTATTCCTACATGCTCCAAGCTGAATTCACTAAAATCTTTTGAAGGCGTTTTCACTTATTCGCCTCTCCCTAAACAAAAGTTAGATTAGTTACTACTTCTTATCAACGCAAAATCATTATAGCATAAATAAATAATTAAAAATAATTTATTTATAAATACCTTTGAAAAAATATTCTTCACACATTTCAGGAAAATCAAGACTTAATTTGTAATTTTTCATCTCGTTATAATTAATCCAGAAGACCTTTCCCTCTATGCTAGATTTAAGTTCACCACTAAATTTATTTGTACGATATAAGAAACCTAAATATCTTTTTCCACCATAAAGACGCCATTCTTTAATCCCACAAAGTTCCACGTCTTCAATGTCAAGACCAGTTTCTTCTTTTACTTCACGAATTACTGAATCAATTAAAGATTCATTTTCTTCAACATGTCCTCCTGGAAAAATAAGACCAGGCCGATCATTTTTGGTTCTTTCCATGACTAGTACTTTATTTCCATCATATACCATACACATATTAGCAAGTATTGCTTCACTTATTTTTTCCATACACATTTTTTCCTTAAAACATTAAATATTTTAAAAAAAATATAATCGTTTCTCAATACGCGGTTATCTTATTTTTAAGGAGAATTTATATGAAAAATACTATTAGAGCAGCTAGAAAGGCTAGAAAATTAACACATGAAGAATTAGCAAAAGCCATGAAAGTAAGTACGGTAACTGTTTGGAACTGGGAAAATGGAGTAACTGATCCTACAATTTCATCAGCAATTGAATTATCTTGTATCTTAAAAACACCAATTTATGAACTTTTTGATATGCAAAAATGTTTATTTAATAGAAAAGTCACTGATGCACGTAAAAAAGATATCATGGATGCACTTCATGATTATTGGGTTTCTAGAAGTTAATTTATACATTAATTTTTAAATTTTATTTAATGAGTGACTCAACTATTTTGAGTAGTTCGTCTGCAGAAAGATTATATTTTTTATATATATTTTGAACTTGATCCATATCAACAAATTCATTATCAACACCTAAAATAAGAGTTGGAATCTTATATTTTGATAGATATGATGCTACTTTTTGACCATATCCACCATTAATAATTCCATCTTCTACTGTAATAACAAATTTAGTTTTATTGTTTAAAGAATCTAAAAATTCTTTATCAAGTTCAGTTATATTTTTTGGATTTACAATAACATAATCGCGCTTAAGCTTTTGATTTATCAATTCTTTAGCTTTTTCTACTTCAAAATAGGTGTCACCAACTCCGATTAAGACAATTTCTTTATCGGAACCTAAAACATCGTATTTATTAAACTCGAAAAATGTATTTTTATATACATAATTTTTAGCATGCACTTCTAGTCCCTTAGGAATGCGAACAGCGATTGGATTTTTATCATCTTCAAATTGAAGTTCTAATGCATTTAAAAGTTCTTCTTCAGTTGTTGGTGCATAATAAACTAGATTAGGAATATTCGATAACATCGCAACATCAAAAATTCCTTGATGAGTTTTATTATTTTTAATTATTCCACTTCCATAAACTAAAATTTTTAAAGGGAGTTTATTAATTGCAATTTCATGAGCAAATTGATCAAAACCTCTTTGCATAAAAGAAGCATTTAATCCTATATAAGTTTTTGCTCCTGCTTTAGTTAAACCTGTTGCAAAAGCAAGTGCATGAGATTCAGCAATTCCAACATCAATAAATTGATCATTATATTTTTCTCTTAATTCATGATTAAATCCAATAACTAAAGGTGTTCCTGCAGTTATGATTCTCATATTTTTATTTTCATTAAGTTTTTTAATTAAGAAATCTCTAGTAACTCCACCAAAATAATTCCCTTTAGATGCTAAAAATTCGCCTGTTTCAATATTAAATCCAGGAGAATAGTGCCATTTTTCTTTTTGCTCTACTGCATATTTATATGAATGGCCTTTTTCTGTATGAATATGAACAACGATTGGATGATCAATATTTTTAAGTTTTTTAAACTCTCTGATTAAAACTTCAATATTGTTACCTTCTTCAATATATTTATAATCAAGCCCTAAAAGTTTGAAGTAATTTTCTTTTGCTTCACCTTTAGTTTTTCTAAGTAATTCTAAATTTTTATAAATTGATCCATGATTTTCAGCAATACTCATTTCATTATCATTTACGATGATTATAAAATTCTTGTTATAAATTCCTGCATTACTTAAAGCTTCAAAAGAAATTCCACCACTTAATGAGCCATCGCCAATTATGCTTATGACATTATAATTTTCATTTTGAGCATCTCTTCCTCTAGCAAGTCCTAAGCCTAAACTAATTGAAGTTGATGTGTGACCAATGCAAAATGAGTCATAATCTGATTCATAAGGCGCAGAAAATCCACTAGCATTTTTATATTCTTCATGGTTAGAAAATTCGTTTACTCTACCACTAAAAATTTTATGAGAATAGCATTGATGAGAAACATCAAAAACAACTTTATCCTTAGGAAAATTAAAAACATAATGCAAGGCTAAAGTAATTTCTATAATTCCTAGATTGCTTGCTAAATGACCTCCAATTTTAGAAATTCTTTCAAGAATTAATTTGGAGGTATCACTAGCTAAATCTTCAAGTTCATTTAAATTCAGCTTTTTAATGTCTTCTGGTAAACGTAATTTATTAATGATTTTCATAAAAATACCTTAGTTCTGCAGGGTTTTTGGATGTTTTTCCTTATATTTTCTAATAAAGAAAAATACAAGAATTATAATAAATACTAACGCTGCTGCAGTCAAGTATCCATAGAAGTCTAGCATAATATCGGACCAAGCAAAAGTTCTACTTGCTGAAAATCCTTGTAAATATTCACTAAAATAAGCTAGTCCAAATCCAGCACCAATATTTAATGCTGTTCCGATACTAGAAGCTACAATTGAATTAAATGTTAAGAAAATAAACGTCATACAAAGAAGTGATGTTCCAAAGAATAAGCCATAATGACCAACTAATTTTCTAATTAAATAACTAAAATTAGTGTAATCCAAATGGAATTTAGCCTTGATAATAATATAAACTTTAGTTTCTTGTCTATATGGATTTTCTTCACCTCCAACATTAAGCATAATTAATCCAGTACATTCTTTTTCACCTGTTTCAATATTTCCATTTTCATCAACTTGGAATAAATCAAAAGCGGCTTTATCAGCAGGATTTACTACTTTTACTACACTAATTTTTTGTTCAGTACATGCTTTTTCTTTAGCATACGATAATTGATAACTCTTATTAATTAATGTAGTTAAAGCATAATAATCTGGTTCAACAACACGTTTTAAAAATTCTCCTTTATAAACTGCAAGTTTCGATGTAGTGTTATAAATTTTAAAAGTAACTTCTTTTCTAATTGAGTAATTATCTTTAAGTCTAACTGTGACGGTTGCTTCACCTTCTTTTAAGCATTTGCCTTCTAAAGTTTCTTGATTAATTGATAAAAGCTTAGAGTTATTCGAAACAATTTGGAGTCCTCTTCCTTTTGCTTCTTCTGTTCCATCAATTGTAAATTTTAAAATTGTACCAACAGCAAAATAAGATAAATCTTCTGCAGGATTAAATCCTTCAGGGAAAGAAACTACATCATAAGAAATTGATAAATCATCAGAAGAAACACTTTCATATTGAACATTACAATGAATTACTCTACTAAATAATTCATCTTGATAGCCAGGCATTAAGCTAACGATAATGTCGCAATTTCCAACTAAATAACTTGTAAAACCGTTGTTATTTAATAAAGGTCTACAAATTGTTTCATCAGTTGATGTAATTAAAAGTCCTTTATTATAATTTCCTGATCCAAATGATGAGGATTTTGAAGATAAATCATAAGTGTATCTAGCATAAATTGAATAAGTAATATCTTTATTATCAATATCTAAAGTTTGGTCCATTACATCGTTATATTCGCCATTATTAAGAGACATTGTAAAGCCTGTAACTGAACTTACAACTTTAATAATTATTTGTTTTTTAAGTGGATTAGAACTAGTTTCATAATCAAATTTAGAATAAATATTCATCTTAATCGTGCATTCTTCTGCTACATCCGTATCATTCTTAAATTTTAGTAAATTAAATTTAGTGACATTTCCGTTTGCATTAACAACAAGATCAACTAAATCTTTTGAATCATTATCAAGTTCAACTACTATTCCACTATTTGCATATAAACTTGATGAACTATTATTAAAAGTTACTCCAGAAAATAACGTATTATTAATTTTTGAATACCAAATTTTATTTTCTTTATTTTCATCAACAGTATATAAATTAGTGAAAGTAATGTTTGTGATTCCAGTTGTATCTTCTACTACATTAAAATTAACTGTGAATGTTATAAATTCATCTAAGTCTTTATTTGGATAGAATTTAATATCGTATGAAGGCTTTAAAATATCATAGTTTTTAATTGATATTTGAATCCTTGAATATGTTGAATTTGTTAAATTTAAGTTGGAATCTGCAGCGAATTTGAAATTTTTAGTGTTATATTTTCTAATATTTGATTGTACTGAAGATATGTAATAAATCGTGTGATAATAAGTCTTTTTAATGTATCTTCCACCCTTTGTATAAACTGTAAAAGATGGGTTTAATTTTGTTTTTGTAGTATCAACATCAGCAACAGTAATTGAATCATATTTCAAAATATGAACAATAAAGTTGTTTGAAACTTTATTTGTTCCACCAGGATAAACGTAAGACATTGTTACATTAACGTCTTTTTCTCCAATATAAGTTGTATTTGAATATGTGATTTTATAAGTTAAAGTGAAGTCTGTATTATTAGCTTCAACGAAATTTACTCGAAGTGATGGGTCGTTTGAAGTAAATTTTACATAATTTAAGTTAAATTTATAAAAATCATTTGGTAATAAGTTAACTATAAGAGTTTCTTCTCCATCTGGATACATTGAAAATTCACTTTGTTCAAAAGTAAATGAATTTAAACCATTAACCGTTACATAAACAAAGTCATAAGCTCCACCTTCATCTGCTTCGACATAAATTTTACAAGTTCCATCATTCATTCCAGTGACAAGTCCGTTTTCATTAACATTAGCAACTGTATTATCATCACTTTTATAATGATATTTAAAATCTTTTGCTTCTTCTGGAAGAATTGTAGGTTCTGATAATTTATAAGTATCACCTTTTCCTAAGAAAATATCTGAATGAGATTCACTTAATTTAATCGATGTAATCTGTAAAGTTTGAATTGTAAAAGAAACTGTTGATGTTAAAGATGGGTTATGATCATTTAAAAAAGTAATTTCTACATAACCATTTTTTAAACATCTAATGTAGTTAGTCATTGTATTAACTTCGACTAATTCTGGATTATTTACACTATATGTTAAAGTTTTATAATAAGTATCGGCAGGATTAAAAGAAATTTTGTAATAAATCGTATCCCCAACATTAAAAACTGTTTGATCACTTTTTAAACTAACATTAAAACTTTCGATTTCAATGATTTCGTGTTCTTGATCAGGAGTAAGTTCTTCTACGATAACATCTGTTTGATCGACTGTTCTATTGCCATCAAAAGAACCTTCGACACAGATCATGGACGACATAAAAAGATATCCAACGAGTGAAAATGTTCTCAATATGGAGGCTGGTGATCCAAACCTTTTATTCATATGTTTTATTTTAGAATAAAACATTATCATTTGTATAGAAAAAAATAATCAAATTTCAATTTTAGAAGAATAAAATTGAATTATATATTAATTCATTTTTTTGTTTTTATAATAAGTTTCTTCAATAATTCCGCCACCTAAACATACGTCACCATCGTATAAAGCGCATATTTGTCCAGGTGTGACAGCTTTATAAGGTTCATCAAAAACAAGTTTAATTTCGTTTTCACCAATGTTATATAAATAAACCTTATTATCAACTTGTCTATATCTAAATTTAGCACTTAGCATTGTGCCGTCTTCGATTTTTCCATTAAATAAATTTAAATTTTTAACAATACATGAATCACTAAATAAATGTTCATCTTCACTACCACTTGCTACATATAAAGTGTTAGATTTGACGTCTTTTTTACAAACAAACCATCCTTTAGCTGCTTCTCCATGAATTCCGCCAATTCCAAGTCCTTTTCTTTGACCTAAAGTGTAATACATGACTCCATCATGTTTTCCTAAAACTCTACCAGTTTCAATATCAACAATATTTCCTTTTTGAGCTGGAATATAATTCTTCAAAAATTCTTTGAAATTTCTTTCTCCGATAAAGCAAATTCCTGTTGAATCTTTTTTATCTTGAACGGAATCTAAGCCTAATTCATGAGCAATTTTTCTAACTTCAGGTTTTGAAATATCACCTAAAGGGAATAAACATGATTTTAATTGTTCATTACTAATTTGACATAAAAAATATGTTTGATCTTTATTTAAATCAGAAGCTTTTAATAAATAAGTTTTGCCGTCTTTGTCTACTCTTTTTGCATAATGTCCCATTGCAATCATATCGCAACCATTTTCTTTAGCAAACTTTAAAAAAGCATCAAATTTGATGTATTTATTACAAAAAACGTCTGGATTTGGAGTTCTTCCTTTTTTGTATTCTTCTAAAAAATAAGTAAAAACGTTATCCCAATATTCTTGAATAAAATCGATTCTCATCATTGGAAGATTTAATTTTTCTGCGACTTTAACTGCATCATCATAATCTTTTTCTTGAGAACATTTATCACCATTTAATGTTGGGTTTCCTAAAATATCGTTATTGGTAACGCTGTCCCAGTTACGCATAAAACAGCAAATAACGTCATATCCTTGTTTTTTTAAAAGATATGCTGCAACTGCACTATCTACGCCACCACTTAATCCAAGCATTACTTTCATTTTAAAAGCTCCTCACTATCTAAAATTAATGTAAAAGGACCATCATTTGTGAATGTGATCTTCATGTCTGCTCCAAAAATTCCTTCATAAACATTAAGTCCTTCTTGTCTAAGGCATTCATTAAATTTTAAATATAAATCTTTAGCTTCATTGTAATTTAAACAATTAGTAAAAGATGGTCTATTTCCACCTTTTAAATCACCATAAATTGTAAATTGAGAGATTGATAAAATTTCTCCATCTACATCAAAAATTGATAAATTTGTCTTACCATTTTCATCTTGAAAAACCCTTAATTTAGCAATTTTCCTTGCTAAACCCACACATTTTTCAAAATTATCGCCATTAGTAAAACTAACTAAGAGAAGATATCCCTTATCAATTTTAGAATATATTTTGCCTTCTATATTGCAAGAAGCATCAATAACATTTTGTAATATAATTTTCATGTAAATTATTATATAATAATTTATATGTTAAAACCACTAGCATTTAGAATACGTCCTTACTATTTAAAAGACATTATTGGACAAGAACACATCATTGGTGAAAATGGAATTTTAACTAATTCTGTAAAAGAATCTACACCAATTTCTTTTATTCTTTTTGGCAATCCTGGTTGTGGAAAAACAACAATTGCTGAAGCTTATGCTAGAAGTATAAATTTACCATTTAGTAAATTAAATGCGGTTACATCGAATAAAAAAGATTTAGAAGATGTTATTAAAGAAGCAAAAATGAATCCACCAATGATTTTAATCATTGATGAAATTCATAGAATTAATAAAGATAAACAAGATATTTTACTTCCTTATATTGAAGATGGAACTATATATTTAATTGGAGCTACTACTGCTAATCCTTATATTTCAATTAATAAAGCCATTCGTAGTAGAACTCATTTACTTGAAGTTAAAAAATTAAGTCCAGAAGAAATTAGTTTTGGTCTTAAAAAAGCAGTCACTAATCCAAATGGCTATGATGGTAAAATGCAAATTAGTGATGATGCAATCGAATTTATTGCAAAATCATCAAATGGTGATTTTAGATTTGCTTTAAACTATTTAGAAATTTTAAATTTAACATTTAAAAACGAAGAAATTACTTTAGAAAAGGCTAAAAGTATTATCAAAGTTGGAAACATCCAACTAGATAGAAATGAAGATGATCATTATAATGCCGTAAGTGCACTTCAAAAATCAATTAGAGGAAGTGATGTAAATGCTGCTTTATATTATCTTGCTAGATTATGCATTGCTGGAGATTTAGATAGTATTGCAAGAAGATTACTTGTTACTGCTTATGAAGATATTGGATTAGCAAATCCAAATGCATGTATGAGAGCAAAAATTGCGATTGATAGCGCAAAAGAGGTTGGATTCCCTGAAGCAATTATTCCTTTAGGAGTCACAGTTTGTGATTTAGCATTATCTCCAAAAAGTAAAGTTGGTTGTGCTTCTATTCAAAACGCTATGGCTAAAGCCGAAGAGATGCCATTAGATGTTCTTGATTATTTGAAATATACTCCTGTTAATGTTCAAGAAATTGATAAATATCCATATGATAGGCCTGATTTATGGGCAAAAATGCAATATCTTCCTGAAGCATTAAAGGACGCAAAATTCTATAATCCTTCAAATAATTCTCAATACGAAAAAGTATTAAATGAGAATTATGAAAAACTAAATAAAGTAGTTAGAACAAGCAATTTAAGGCAATTAAAAAGAGGTGGAAAATAGCAAAAACCTTGCAGAACCCACCTCTTTTTTTAAAATTCGAATGCTTTGATTACTTTTTCTTCAATAGAAACAGTATCTAATTTATTTGTGTGAAGTGTGCATAAAACTTCACCTTCTTTTACTTCATCTCCAATCTTTTTATTTAAGATAATACCAGCAGACATATCAATAACGTCTTCCATAGTTTCTCTTCCGCCACCAAGTTCCATTGAACATTTACCAATTGTTAAGGCATCAATTCTTTTAACAATTCCTGATTTTTGACTATAAATTGGGATAATGTTTTTAGCAACTTCAAATTTGGAAGGATCTAAGATGTAAGATGTATCTCCACCTTGAGCACCAACAAATTCTACAAATTTATCAAATGCCTTTCCGTTTTCTAAATTAGTTAAAAGTGCTTTTCTTGCTTCTTCTTCAGTAGCATAAATCTTAGATTGAACGAGCATAATTGCTCCACTATTTAAACAAAGTTCAGTTAAATCTTTTGGACCATTGCATTTTAAAGTTTTAATAACTTCTTTAATTTCTAATGCATTACCAACAGCCATACCTAAAGGTTGATCCATATCAGTAACTTCAGCTTTAACATCTTTTCCAAGTTTTTTACCAATATTAATCATAACATTAGCTAAAACTTCTGCATCTTCCTTTGTTTTCATGAAAGCTCCAGAACCATATTTAACATCTAAAAGGATGCAATCTGAGCCTAAAGCTAATTTTTTAGACATAATTGATGAGGCAATTAAAGGAACTGAACTAACAGTTGCTGTGACATCTCTTAATGCATAAAGTTTTTTATCAGCTGGGTCGATATCTTTATCTTGACCAATAATAGCCATTCCTACAGTTCTTACTTGTTCTTTGAATTGATCATAAGAAAGATTAATGTTAAATCCTGGAATTGATTCAAGTTTATCTAATGTTCCACCAGTATGTCCTAAACCTCTTCCACTCATTTTAGCTAATTTTGCACCACATGAAGCAATCATTGGTCCTAAAATTAAGCTAACTTTATCTCCAACACCACCAGTTGAATGTTTATCGGCCATTAATCCTGGAATATCACTCAAATCCCAAACTTTACCACTAACACGCATTTCTTCGGTCAAAATGGCAGTTTCTTCATCGTTCATGCCTTTTAAATAAATAGCCATTAAAAGAGCGCTTACTTGATAATCCGGAATTTTGTCGTCTACATAATTTTTAATAAAAAAATGAATTTCTTCTTTAGTGAGAACTTTTCCATCTCTTTTGTGTTCGATAATTTCTTCAAATCTCATATCTATCAATTCCTTTTTGCACCATATTTTACCATATTTGGAAGATAAAATTATACTCAATCTTAAAGTTTTTATCTACATAATCATGTGATAAAATACCATTAGTATGGATTTAAAAGAAAACTTAAGTAAATATTTAGATCAAGAAACGATTGATAAGCTTTTTAAAAGCCTTGAAAATGAGCCTTCACACTGCTTATTAATTAATGAAGAAAAAACTAATTATGAAAAACTAAAAAAATATTTTAGTTCTTTAAATCCACACTCATTTATTAAAAATGCTTATTATTTTGATGCTAATATTGATCAACCAGGAAAATCATTTTTATTTGATAATGGTGCATATTACATCATTGATGCAAGCAGTCTTTTAGTGAGTTATTTTTTACCTTTAAACGATAATGATTTAGTTTTAGATATGTGCGCTGCTCCTGGTGGAAAATCAATCAGTTGTAGCTTAAAAAATAGAAAAATAATTGAGATCTGCAATGATTTATCAAAAAATCGTGCAAAACTCATGTCTTTAAATGTTGAAAATTTAGGCCTTTCAAATATGGTAATTACTTCAACAGATTTAGACACTGTTTATCAAAATTATCTTAACACATTCGATAAAATTATTCTCGATGCACCTTGTAGTGGATCAGGAATGTTTAGAAAAAACGAACTCATGAAAAATGATTGGTCTATTGATAAAGTCTTATCTTTGACTAAAACACAATCTAATTTATTAGATATCGGGTTTAAAATGCTAAAAGATAGTGGGATTTTATCTTATTCAACATGTTCTTTCTCTTATGAAGAAAATGAAGAAATAATTTTAAATTTTTTAAAAAATAATCCTGACGCAGAATTAATTAACTTACCACACATTGATGGTGAATATAGAACTTCCCAATTAAAAGAAGCAATTCACCTATTTCCACACCTTTATAATGGTGAAGGATTTTTCATCTGTTTAATCAAAAAACACTGCAAATCCACACTATTTTCTTCTGCAAGAACTAATAAAGCATCTCAAAAAAAGAAATTTTCGACAATGTTTAATTTAGATTTTAAGTATGAAGAACAAATTACAAATGAAGTATTTTTATACAATCATCCATTAGATTTAAGTAAGTTTTATATTATTAAAAAAGGACTTTTACTTTGTGAAATTAAAGAAAAAACTATTGTCCCTTCTTTCCATTTAGCTCACTACTTATCTCCAACAAATAGTATTGAATTAAATGAAAAGCAAAAAGATTTATATATATCAGGTCAAACTTTTATATATGATAAAAAGATTGAAAACGGATTTCATGTTGTAAGTTATGATGGAATTAATTTAGGATATGTTAAATCTGTAAATAATACTTTTAAAAATTATTATCCAAAAGGACTTAGACACTAATTATTTGAATCTTCAATATATTTAGCAATTTGCTCTCTCATAATTTTTTGAGCATAATCGGCTACATCTTTTGTTGTTTTATCTTTATAATCTTCAGCTTTTAAAATATCTAAACAATCAATTTTAACATCAAAATATTTTGGGTTTGCTTTCAAACTTAAAATCTTAAATGTGTTATAAACAGTTGTAATAACAATTGGAGTTTCAGATTTAACTGCACACCTAAATGTGCCATGATGTAAATCTAATAAATTTGCTTTAGGATCTTTATTACGTTTACCTTCAGGGAAAATTAAATAATCGATGTTATCACGTGTTTTTAAATCTTGTTCAATCTTTAACATTACACGTAATTGTTGTTTTAAATCATCTCTTTTCAAGAATTGTCCATCAATTGCTTTGATTACTCTTCCAACAAATGGCATTTTTCTTGATTCATATTTTGCAACAGGAATAATAAATCTATCACTATAAGCAATAAAAACTAAAGGATCACAAAAACTCAAATGGTTTGAAACAATAAGTCTATTTCCTTTAATTTGTTCACCTTTAAATACTTCTTCTTTATTGACATCATATTTAACATGGAAATGTTTTAAGACGCTGGAAATTAATTTTTTTGCTTTGTTATAACGAACTTCGTAAGGATATTTTTCTGGATGTCTTGAATATTTAATCATCCATGCAAAATAAGCCCATAAAATTTTAAATCCATCTAAAAATAAAACTCTTAAATATTTCCACATAACTACACCTTCTTATAAACGTAAACGGTTTGTCCGCCCAATTTTACATTTTTAGAAATAATTTTTTCTTCACCAATTATTTCACCAATTGAACCAGCAATGAGCTCATAATAATCATCAAATTCAATAGTTACACTATCGTTTGAAGCGTTAAAAATGAATAAATAATCTGCTTCATTATGAATCTCAATTCCTTGAACTCCATAACCAAAATCTTTAAAAATAACTGAGTTCTGAGCGTTTTTTGAAATAAAATCATAGATTTCTTGATTATTTTTTCTAAATGAAAGAATAGACTTAAAGTAATGGTAGTTATCAATTCTTTCATCTAATAATGACCAACTAAATTTGTTATATTTGTCACCCATGTTATAGGTATTATCTTCTAATTGTTTACTTAATCCAATTTCTTGTCCTGCATGATAGAAAGGAATTCCTAAAGATAAAGCAAGTGTTCCATTAATAAAATTAATTAATTTTAAAGCCTTCTTATTTGAATATTCGTTTCCAAATTTAATCTTAATAAAATCAAATAAAGTAACATTATCATGGCATTCAACATAATTTACACTTTGATTTGCACTTAAATAACGTTTGTTATAACAATAATCATAAGAGCTTCCTAAGAAAGCATAACAAAAACCAAGCTTGTAATCGTTATTTCCAAGTAAATAACCTACTTCTAAATTATATTGTTTACCTCTAGCTATATCGCGATAAACATCATTAAAGAACCCAACATTTTCTAATTTAAAAGAGTTGTATTGAGTTGCTTTTTCTTCTTGTTTTAAATTAGTATTCATGTCCCAACCTTCACCATAGAACATGATATTTGGATTAAGTTTTCTACATTCTTCTAAAGCTAAATTGATAGTTTTAATATCAATTAAACCCATTAAATCAAATCTAAAACCATCAATTCCATATTCTTTTACTAAAAATACTAATGAATCAATAATTAATTTACGGACCATTTTTCTTTCAGAAGCAAAATCGTTTCCACAATATGATCCATTACACATTTTTCCGTTAGCAAATCTTCTAAAATAATAATTTGGTACTACTTTTTCAAAAACCGAAGTTTCATAACGATAAACATGGTTATAAACAACGTCTAAATTAACTCTAATTCCGTTTTTGTGTAAGCTAGAAACTGCTTTTTTAAATTCAACTATTCTTGAATATCCATCATTTGGATTAGTTGAAAAACTACCTTCTAATGTGAAATATTGACGAGGATCATAACCCCAGTTATAAGATTTATCAGTATTTAATTCATCTACAGTTTCATAATCTAAAACAGGTAATAATTGAACATGAGTAATGTTTAAAGATTTTAAATAATCAAGTCCAGCAGGATTGCCACCTTTTGTTTTTCTTCCTTCTTCAGTTAATGCTAAAAATTTACCTCTGTGTTCAATGTCAGTTGAATTGTCAATTGTAAAATCACGAACATGGAATTCGTAAATTATTGTGTTAATGTTATTTTTATAAACTGGTGGAACATCATTAAATAAATCAATTTTAGTTTTGTTTAAGTCGATAACAACGCTGCTTTTTGAGTTAGCATCACTACTTATTCCATAAGGATCAGTAACTATATTTGTAGTCCCACTATTTGTAACCATATAGCGATATAAATAACCGTCTAAATCGCCTTCAACAGTTAGAGAATAAACACCTTTTTCTTCGCGATTCATCTTAAAAGTTTTAAAGAAGTCATCATGATTTTTCTTATACATTAAAACAACTTTACTAGCTAGTGGAGCCCAGATTTTAAATGTAGTTTTTTCTTTTGTATAATTTGCACCTAAATCATTTCCTTCATAATAGTAAAGTTCATCAAAATCTTTAAAAAATACTGCATCATTTACATCTAAAGGAACTACTCCAAAAGAGGGAATACAAATTGAATAATCAATCCCTAATTTAAGTTCGCATTTACTTTTACATTCATATAAAACTAAACCATTCAAAAATGATTGATTTGAAATATTGAGTTCTTCTATTAAACCATCACTGTCATACAAAAGAATTGGCACATTTTCTTCTTTTTTAACTGAAGAGAATAGTGCCACTTTAATTGTTTGATAATCTGTTAATTTCGCGCTAAAAAATGTATTTAACATATATAATCCTTAAAAACGAACTAATCTGCCTTAAAGGAAGATTGAGAATATGTGCCAGGAGTGTCATTTTGTTCATTTAATCTTCCAGCACCACCTAAATGTACTAAAACTCTAGCACCTTTTGAACTATTACTTGATTCTGGTTTTTCTAAAACGTTTTCTTCGATGAGTCTATTAAAAATCTTCATGCTCTTTGGATAACCAAAGTTGAACATTCTTTGAATTTTAGAAATACTAATATATTCGTTATCAGATTCCATAATAGTTTGTTTGACATTTTCATACATTAAATCGTCATTTCCATCGTTATGAACAGTGCCTAAATCATTCTGTTCTTGTCTTGCTTTTTCAAGTAAATTACAGAATTTTTGATTATATTCCAATGGATATGTGTCTTTAATATATGAAGTAATTCTTGCGATTTCTCTATCATCAACAAAGCAGCCTTGAACTCTAGTAAGCTCACCTTTTTCGACATCAGCAATCTTGATAAGCATATCACCATTGCCTAATAATTTTTCAGCACCACCAACATCTAAGACAGTTTGACTATCAGTTGATGATGATGTAGATAATGCGATTCTACTTGGAATATTACCTTTAATAACACCATCAATAACATTAACTGATGGTCTTTGAGTTGCGACAATTAAGTGAATTCCACAAGCTCTTGCTTTTTGAGTAAGTCTCTTGACTGGGTCTTTAACAGTTTTTGATGAATCAACTAAATCAGCATATTCATCAATAAATACGAAGATATAAGGCATTTTTTCACCTTTTTTCTCTTCTTGAACTTCGTTATAAGATTTAATATCTCTAACTCCAGCATCAGAAATAGCTCTAAATCTATCTTCCATTTCATCAACTAATTTATTTAAACATGCATTAGCCTCTGTAGCTTCGGTAATAACTGGACAAAGTAAGTGAGGTAAATCACGATAAGCGCTAAATTCAACTTGTTTTGGATCAATTAAAACAAGTCTTACATCTGCCATTGAATGTCTCATAATTAAACTTAAAATCATTGCTTGAACGCAAACTGACTTACCACTACCAGTAGCACCACAAACAAGTAAGTGAGGAGTCTTTGCTAAATCAGTTGAAATATAATCACCACTAATATTTTTTCCTAAAGGAATATAGAATTTTCCAGGTTTTGGTTCAGGCATATTTAAGTAAATATCTTTGAAATTAACTATTGACCTTTGATCATTAGAAATTTCGATACCACCAGTATTTTTACCAATAACAACTGGGATAAATCTTATTTTAACACCACCAAGTCTTATTGAAATATCATCAACAATGTTGTTAATATTTTTAATTTGATAATCTTTTGCAGGTAAAACATCATAACGAGTAACAGATGGTCCAATTTTATAGGAACAAATTTCTGCTCTAACTTTAAAATCTTTAAATGTTTCGTTAATTAAAGCTGTCCTAGCGTCAGCAACTTTAATGTTATCTTCATCTTGATCTTTACTAACTCTATCATCTAAAAGTTCACTTGATGGAGATCTATATTTAATATTTGCGTATGAAGTTTGTTTTGGCTTTTTCTTATTTTCTTCTTTTAATTTTCTTGCTAATTCTTCAGCTTGTTGAGTATTAGTAATGTCTTCTTGTTCACCATATAAACTTGAATCTTTTTTGTTAATTAATTCTTCTACACTCATAAGAGGTTTTGCAGGTTCAACATGTTTTTCTTCAACAACTTCTGGCTCAGGAATTTCTGGTGTATATTCTTCAGCAAATTCTTCGTTAGTATCGTAGTTTTCTACAGTTTCCTCTTCGTTTGCCTCATATTCATCTTCGTAATTATTTTGTTCAACAACTGGTCTAGAAAAACTAACTGGAGCATTTTGAACTGGAGGTTTATGCTCTTCCCTTGCTTCATTATTTTCTCTAGTTTCAACAATTGATTTTCTTTCATTTTCAGGATCAAAAACAACTTTTTGTAATCCATTAGTTTGCTCAATTATATATTGTTTATAAGGAGTTGGTGGAGGTAATTCCTCTTTAACTGGCTCTTCAGAGATAGTTTCTTCAGCTGATTTTTTATCAACAATTTCTTGATAAGATTCATTTTGAACTTGCTCACGCATTAAAAGTCTTTCACCATCATCTAATAAATTTTCATCATTATCATATTGAAGATGTCTTTGATTTATTTCTTTTGTAGTCAAAATGTCTTTTGAACTTCTAATTAATTCAATAATTGGTCTAAGTAAAACAAAAACAATACCTACAGCAATTAAAACTGAACTTAAAATTGTAGTTCCAAGTGGAGTAAATGCACTATTAAAAATAGAAACAAATAAAAATCCGATTAATCCACAACTTTTTCTAAGTTGAACTCTTGGGAAAGTTTGTAAACTAATTGATTCTTTAAATTTTTCTACAAAATTAGAGAAGACTAAAACTTCTCCATCAGCACTTGTAACTGAATGTGTTGTAATAAATAAAACACCAACACAAATTAAAATTATTCCGATTAATGCAAATTTTAAATTATTAAAAGCGACTTTTTTATTAATCATGAAACTAATTCCAAAAAAGAATAGGATTAAATAAAAAAGATAAGTAAAGAATGTTCCAAGTAAAAATGAAAAAATCCAAAAGAAAAATTGACTTACAGCACCAAAATTAAGTGCTAAAAAGATTGCAACAAGGCATATAAATATACCTTGAACAAAGCGTAATTGTTTCTTTCCTATATTTAATTTAGATTGTTTCATTAACTATTTTCCACCTAAGAATGTAGGGATAATATCGTCATCAATTTTTCTTTCTTCAACATCGACTTTTTCTTCTTGCTTTCCAAGTTTAAAGTCTTCTTGTGGTTTATTTGGAGCAACAAATAATGTTCCATTTGCAAAATCACTTGCGATTAATGAACATAAAATTCTATCTTCAAGTTGATCGTTTGTTGAAATTCCAAATTTAATATCCATTGTTCCACCACTTGCTTCAATAATTTTATTAACGCAGTCTTGAGCATTAAATAAACTAACTTGTGGACCACATGTAATATGACAAATTGCTCTACGAGCACCTTGAATTGATTGTTCAATTAATGGGCAACTTAAGGCACTTAAAGCAGCATCTTCTGCAGCTTTTTCGCCTTCACCACTTCCAAATCCAATTAAAGCAACACCACTATCTTTTAAAGTATTTTTAACATCAGCAAAATCTAAGTTAATAAATGCTGGCATTAAAATAAGATCAGTAACCGTTCTAACACTTTGTGCTAAAACTTTATCAGCTTCAGCAAATGCATTTGAAATAGCTAAATTTCCATTATTCATTAATAATTTATCATTACTTACAACGATTAAACTATCGACGTTATCGCGTAAATTATTTAATCCTTCAACACTATTTTGAATTTTTCTTGCACCTTCGAATGTAAATGGTCTAGTAACAATAGCAACAGTTAAGCAGCCTTCTTCTTTTGCAATTTTTGCAACAATTGGAGCTCCTCCTGTACCAGTTCCTCCACCCATTCCGGCGGCAATAAATAAAAGGTCAGTTCCTCTACAAATTTCACGGATTTCTTCTTCAGTAGCTTCAGCGGCTTCTTTACCAACTTGAGGTTCACCCCCAGCACCAAGGCCGTTGGTTAAACTTTCACCTAAAATAATTCTGTTTGGAGCTTTGCTTAAAGAAAGAGATTGTTTATCAGTATTTGCAACATAAAATTCGACATTTGATATATTTTCTTCAATCATTCTGTTGACTGCATTATTTCCTGCACCACCAACACCAATAACTTTAATCTTAGCAACGGGTTCAAAACTATCTAAATCTCTATCCATAATCATTCTCCTTTTCTATCTTCAACTTCAATTTCTATTTTTGTTTCAAGTGGTTCATCTATAAAGTTCATTCCAATTTCCTTTTCTAGATAAACAGCTCCGACTAAATCGATATATTTATTATCTTCAGCACCAATAATATCACCTTCTGAATATTCAATTGGATTTGTTGGATAATTTCTTGATATGAAATTCTTAAATCCATTTACAGATAATCCAACTCCATTAATTATTAATGGGATTCTATTGATGTAATTTTCATTATTTGAAAGCAAAATTCTAATGTTGCTATAAAAATATGAACTCCAATCTTTAAAAAGATTGCCAATTATATTGTTGATTTGATTTTTAGTTACACCTTCGTGAATTTGAGGATTGTAAGTATATGATGAATCATCATAACCGAAAACATTTGCTAATTTTAATGATTCTTCATAACTTAAATGGAATTCATCAGAAATTCCTTTAACAATTGTATCTAAGCCTTTATCAAAATTTGTATGAGCAACTACTTTATTGTCCCCAACTAAGGTCATAAATGTGTTCTTTTCTGAAACATCAACGTAAATATAGTCTTTATATTTGAAATGTCTTTTAAATATAGCTTCTGGAGCACAAACTGCAGATGCATAAACACTATTAATTCTAATTCCTGCACCAGTTACAGCTTTTTTCATATCATCAATTGCTTTTTTAGGAAGTGTATAAACATTAGCACTCATTGCAATAAATGAACTCTTGTAACCAATTGGTGCTCTTAAAAAAGTTTGATCTCTTTCAATTGCAAAATAATTAGGAATAATATTGATAAATTCGCTATTTGGATTTGGTACTTTTTCTTTTCTAACCATCGAGAATAAGTTAGTAATATCGACTTTATTGATTTTACTAATTTGAGATATCGTGTTTGTTGTTTTAGAAGATGAAAAAACTTCTAAACCAAAGCTTGGAATTACTAAAATAACATCCTTTACATCACATTTAAAATCAAGTTCTTTTGCATCTACTTTACAAATTTTAGCGATGTCATCTGATAAACTTCCAACATCTAAAACATCAGCACCAATAAAAGGTACTTTTAATTTTTCTTCATGTGAATAAACGACCTTTACTTGATCGTTTAATAGGTAGCAAATTAAGAGCTTAATTGATTTATTTTGTATTTCTAATATATTGTAGTAATTATTCATAGAATAATTATATAATTATATGCGTTTTTTTACAATTAAATATAAGAGAAATTTTCACTAAAAAATCATTTTTTTAATTTTCTCTTCATCAATTTTTAATTGATGGGTTAATTCTTCAAAATTTTCAAATTTTTTCTCTTCCCTGATGTATTTTAAAAACTCAATTTTAACAGTTTCGCCATAGATTTTTTTATTAAAATCAAAGATATAAGTTTCTGAAATTGGTTTATTTAATTCTGAAATAGTTGGGTGAACTCCTACATTAGTCATTCCATAATAACATTTGTTTTCCACATATACTTTAGTTAAATAAACACCGTTTTTTGGAATTACATAAATGTTAGAAAAATCAACATTTATTGTTGGAAACCCTGCAGAACCCCCATTTTTTAATCCTTTTTTAACTTTTCCTGTTATATAATAATTTCTTCCAATTAAAGAATTTGCCTTCTCAATTTCACCAGATATCAACAACTGTTTAATCTTAGTTGTGGATATTTTTTCGCCTGTTGAATCACATAAAAGATTTAGAGAAATAACATTATTAAATTCTGCTTTTAAATTACTTATATCGCCTTGTGCTTTATAACCAAATCTAAAATCATTCCCACAATAAATAGAAATAGGCATGAACTTTTTAAGAACTTTATTAATAAAATCTATATAAGTTATTTTTTTAAATTTTTCATCACATTTAAAAATATAAACTTCATCTACTCCTAAATTTTCAAAAACTTGCATCTTATCTTGAAAAGATAAAATTACTGAATTGTCTTGATTTTTTAAGTTTCGATCAAAAGTTAAAACAGCTAAATTTTTCTTTGAATTATATTTTGCATATTTAATTAATTGAACATGACCAATATGTAATCCATCAAAAAGACCAAGAATTAAATTCATTCCTTTTGAAACATTACTTAAATCTTCAATATTTTCAATCTTAAATACTTTCATAACTCTTTTAATTATTTCTAACATTAATTATAATTAATGTGGTTTCAAAAAGGAAATGTTTAATGAAGGGAATTAGAATTTTACTTGCTTGCATGAGAAAAGCTGATAAGGCTTACAATTTAATATCCGATAACGATAAAATTGTAGTCGGCATTAGCGGTGGTAAAGATAGCGTTGCTTTATTTTATGCACTTCACTTATACAAGAAGTTTTCTGGTTGTAAATTTGAAATCTATCCTTGCATAATAGACCTTGGATTTGATGACTTTGATCCATCAGTTTTAGTCAAAAACATTGCAGAACTCGGCTATAATTTAGAAATTCTTCATGAAAAACAAGTTTTTCAAATTTTAAAAGCTCAACAAATTAATCAAAAATTGGATCATCTTCCATGCTCAATTTGTAGCAGAATGAAGAAAGCAATTATTAATAAATATACTAATAAAATCGGTGCAAATAAAGTCGCTTTTGCTCACCATAAAGATGATGCAATTGAAACATTATTTTTAAACGAAATTTATGGCGGGAAGATTGCAACTTTCTCTCCAAAAATGTTTTTAACTAATGAAAAAATAACTTTTATTAGACCATTTTTATATGTAAGAGAAAAAGATATCATCAAAACTGTTAAAGAAGAAAATCTTCAAATTACAGCTTCTCATTGTCCAAATGACAAACATACAAAAAGAGAGGAAATGAAAAATTTACTCGATTCAATCTATAAAAACTATCCTTCTAGTGAAGATAACTTCTTAACTATGTTAGAAAATTATAAAAGGGAAGATGTCTTCTATATGCATGAAGAAAGAAAAATTGAAGGCACTACTTTTACTTATAAAAAAGTTAAATCACTTGAAGACTATATTGATTTTAAATCATACAGCAATTCAAAAGTTTCTAAAGATGATATTAAAAATGATTTATATCTTATTTATAATGGAGACAAAATTGTTTCTACTTTTAAAGTAATAACTGTTGAACCTAGAGTTTTTGAAATAATAAAAATTAAAGGTTTAAAGAAAGCAAGTGAAGCATTTTTAATTGAAATTAAAAAAGAGTTATACGATAAGTATAACCCTTGTAAATTCATCGAAGATTAGCAAAAACCCTGCAAATCTCAATTATTTTTTCATATTTTGGAGTTCTTCGGACTCTTTTTTTAATAATTTTTCAAGTCTTTCATTTTCTTCAAAAGACTTATCAAGTTCAAAACTTATTTGAGGAACACGACGAAGTTTTAATCTTTTAGCAAGTTGAGTTCTAACAAATCCTTTAACTTTGTTTAAGTTTTCCAAATTCTTTTGAGGATTAGTTAAAAACGAAACATAAACTTTAGCATATGAATGATCACTACTTACATCGATGTCTGTAATAGTTAAGAAATCAATCTTTTCTGAATTTAAATCGAATTGAACGATTTCTCTAATATTTTTTGCTATATTAGCTTTTATTCTTTCAACGTTATTTGCCATATTATTCTTTTTCGATTAATTCGTAATTTTCAATAATATCACCTTCATGAATATCATTGAAATTCTCAACTTTAATACCACATTCGAATCCTTGAGCAACAGTTTTAACATCATCTTTAAAACGTTTTAAACTCTCAAGTTTTCCTTCATAAACGATTGCTCCATCTCTTAAAACTCTACATAAAGCATCACGTTTGAATATACCATCAGTTACATAACATCCAGCAACAGTTCCGACTTTAGAAACTTTAAATATATTTCTAACTTCAGCTTGTCCTAAGACGTTTTCAACTTCTTCTTTCTTTTCTAAACCATTAATTGCGTTTTGAACTTCTTCAATTAAAGCATAAATGATTCTATGTAAGTGAATTTCAATCTTTTCTTCTTCAGCTTTCTTTCTAACTTGTGCACTTGGTCTAACATTAAATCCATAAATTAATGCATTACTAGCTCCAGCAAGTAAAATATCACTTTCAGTAATTGCACCAGCTGCAGCACGAATAACTTTAATTTTGACTTGATCACTATTTAATTTTTCAAGACTTGATTTAACTGCATCTGCAGATCCAGTACTATCAGCTTTTAAAACAATATTAATTTGAATCATGTTTCCTTCTTGAATCTTTCCATATAAATCATCAAGGGAAGTAATCCCATTATTAAGTGCTCTTTCTTCTTCAAGTTTCTTTAATGAACGTTTGCTTGCAATATCTCTTGCTTGTTTTTCAGTAGGGAAAGCCATAAATTTATCACCTGCTGAAGGAACTTCACTTAATCCAATAACACTAACTGGAGTTGATGGAGCAGCAACTTTTAAGACTTGATTGTGTTCATTAGTCATTCTTCTAACTTTACCATAAGCAGTTCCAACAACGATGTAATCGTTACTATTTAAAGTACCATTTTGGACAAGTAAAGTAGCTTTTGGACCTTCACCTTTATCAAGATTTGCTTCCAAAACTGTTCCAATTGCATATCTTTTTGGATTAGCTTTAAGTTCAGCCATTTCAGCTTGAACAATAATTGCATCAAGTAATTCTTCGATTCCTTGTTTCTTTTTAGCGCTAATTAAACAAACAATATTGTCACCACCATATTTTTCAGCAATGATGTCATATTGCATAAGTTGATTAATAACTCTTTCAGGATCAGCACTTGGTGCATCCATTTTATTAACTGCAACAATAATTGGTACGCCAGCAGCTTTTGCGTGGTCGATAGCTTCAATAGTTTGAGGCATAACACCATCGTCAGCAGCAACAACCAATACAACAATATCAGTAACGCTTGCTCCTCTCATACGCATAGCACTAAATGCTTCATGCCCTGGAGTATCAATAAAGGTAACTTTTTTGCCATGAATTTCTTTTTGATAAGCACCAATTGCTTGGGAAATTCCGCCAAATTCACCAGCAGCAACGTTTGAATTTCTGATTGCATCGATTAAAGTTGTTTTACCATGGTCAACGTGACCCATGATAGTAACAACAGGTGCTCTTTCAACTAAATCTTTTGGATCATCTTCAATATTTAATTTTTCAAAGTCTTCTTCATTAACAATTTCTTCTTTTTTGAAGTCATATCCATATTCAAGACATAACTCACCAATGGTTTCATCATCAAGATATTGGTTGATTGTAACCATTTTTCCTTTTAAGAATAATTTTTTAATGATATCAGCAACATTGATATTTAATTGTTTTGCAAGATCACCAACTGTAATTGATTTGGTAAATACAAATACTCCACCATTAACTTTCGCATAGTCTTTATTGTTTTTCTTACCATGTGATACATTGCTTATTCTATCATCTTGTTTCTTTGCCATAATTTACCTCCTCTATACATCTAAAAATTTATACATCCTATCATAGATTTCGTTTGGAACTTCAACTTCTAAAGCTTTATCCAAACATTTAGTTTTTCTAGCTTTTTCAATTGAAATTTCATCTTTATGAACGTAAGCTCCACGACCATTAAGTTTTCCAGTAATATCTAAAACTACTGTATTATCTTGTGTTCTAACTACACGAAAAAGTTCCATTTTAGGAAATGATTCATTGTTAACTAAGCATCTTCTCATCGGAACTTTTTTCATTTTGTTAATCCTTATTTATCTTCGTAATAATCGTCACTATCGTAGTCTGAATAATCTTCATCCTCATATTCATCTTCTAATTCATCATCGAAGTCAGCAAGTTCTTCTTCGGTGTAAATAGACATTTTTTGAGCATCTTTAATTTGTTCAAGACCAAGATCAGTTTCTTCAACTTTTTCTTCTTTCTTTTTATTTTTCTTAAATGTTGATTTTTTGTTTTCTCTTTCTTTTTCTTCTTCAAGAGATTTTTCAAGTGATTCAAGAGTTGAAGTTGTTTTGACGTTAACTTTAACGACTGGTTCTTCGCTCTTTTCTTTCTTTTCAACCTTAACTTCTTCTTTGACAGGTTCTACTTTTTCTTCTTTAACTTTTTCAACTTTAGTTTCTTCAACAACTGGAGTTTCTTCGACTAAATCGCTAGTATCTTCGAATTCTTCATCGTCGATTTCAACTGGAGTTGGTTCAATAACTTTCGATTCAAGTTGAGTTTTAATAGTTGAATCAAGAGTATTTTGAAGTGATTGTTCTCTATATCTCTTTCTTTCTTCTTCACGAGCTTCAATAGTGAATTCTTCGATTGTCTTATATTCAATACCTTTTTCAATAGCTTCTCTTTCATCAATAACTTGAATTGATTGAAGTTTAGTTAATTGACGAGCTAAGATTACGTTACTTCCTCTTAAACCAATTGCTAAGCTGCTTGTATCGTTTTGGCAAACAACGATTGCTTCTTTATTTTCTAAATCAATCTTTGCACCAAGCATAATTCCAGGTTTTAAACATTCTTCAAGATATAAACCTAAATTTGGATTATATGTGATAACATCAATCTTTTCTTTTGATTCACGGGCATTTCCAAGTTGAGAAACAATTGCTTGAATTCTATTTCCGTTAGTTCCAATACATGCACCACTTGGGTCAACATTTGGATCATTACTATAAACAGCGACTTTACTTCTAACACCTGCTAAACGTGCAACATCTTTGATAATGACTGTTTGGTCATAAATTTCATGAATTTCGTTTTCAAATAATTTTCTTAAGAATCCTGGACAAGATCTTGAAACTTCAATTAAACTACCTTTTTTGTCATCTTTTCCAATACCAACAATGTAAACTTTGATTGGATCGCCTGGTTTAAATGTTTCTTTTCCAATTAAATCTTTTGGGAATAAAGTAACACTAGTTCTCCCTAAATTAACGATAACATAGTGAGAGTCAGCTTTTTCTACAGTTCCTGTAACGATATCACCAATTCTTCCATGGAATGCTTCAAGTAAAGCAGCTTTTTCTGCTGAAGCGATTTTTTGTTTAAAGCATGAAACGAACCTATTTACATCAGCTTTGCTAAATTCATCAAAATCAACTTCTTCTTCATAAAAATCTCCAAGTTTTAATTTTGGATTTAAACGTTGAGCTTTTTCTAAACCAATTTCAATGAAATCGTCTTCGATATCATCTTCATTAACGACTTTTAATTGGTGATAAAGATTGATTGTTCCTTTAACTAAGTTGACTTCACATCTAATAAGAGCGTCATTTAATTTAACTTTTGAAGCTTGTTTTGCACTAGCTTTACTCTTATAAACGCTATATTCTTCTTCTAATTTCTTCGTATAGGCAACTTGGAATGATTCTTGGATTGCATCAATAATGACATCACTTGAAATTCCTTTTTCTGTGCCCATTTCTTCAACTGCTTTTAAAAATGCTTTCTTGTCCATAATTTTCTCCTAAAATTTAATAGCAAATCTTAATAAGTCTATATTTGTTTTGTTTATTGTAATTAATTTTTTTCTCGTTTTTATAGTGATTTCGATAGTAATTGTTTCATCATTTACTTCTTTTAGATAACCTTCAAATGAATTTGTTCCTTCTTGAGCATTAATTATGTGAACGAATATATATCGGCCAACATATTTATCTGCTTTTTCAATCTTAAATTCTTTTTCTGCTCCTAAACTAGAAACATCTAAGTTATAAGCATTATCTGTAAAATCATGTTCATCTAAGTAATTTGAGATTTTTTCACTAACATTTACGATGTCTTCCATTGAAATGTCTTCGTCTTTATCGATGATTACTTCAAGAACAGATTCACGGTTAACTTTTTTAAATTTAAGTGAATGAAGTTCGTAATTTAATGACGATAATAATTTACTAATTCCTTCTTTTACTTGGTCTAAATTTTCCATTAGTACCCCCTATAAAAAATAAAGAATGCCTCTTGGCACTCTCACGAGCGGTCTCATCAACCACAATTAATATATATAAATATATTAAGAAAATCAAGCAGATATTATTTAAATTTTATTAAAAACGTCTAAAGAACCGAGCGCTTTTCCATCATAGGAAAATAAAGCTTGGTTTGCCCATGATGCTTTTGAAAGCTCATCTCCCCATCCACATTTTTCTTTTGGAATCCATGCTCCTTCCCAATAGAAAAGGCCAAATCCATTTTCAATAGAAGAAATTGCTTCGATTGTATCTCGTAAAATTTGAGCTTGACCGTTTATTGAACAAGGATAATTTTCAATAGGTTTGGTATCTCCTGATGAATAGAAAGAATTGTTTGCAAATCGATCTTCTTCATATGTGAAACCATAACTAGTTTCAGCTATCATAATTTGTTTATTTTTATATGTTTTTGATATGTTTTCTAAGCTATTTTTTAAAATTTCCATATTTGAGAAATGATAAAAAGAATAAGCGCTAAGTCCTAAAATATCTAAATTTTCACTATCAAAAATACTAAAAAATTGATTTATATAATCATAATATTCAAGGTTTCCAGCATAATGAATTGCAGTTTTAATGTCTTTTGAAACATCTTTTACTGCATCAAGACCTGCATTAATATACATTAAGAAATTTTTGTTTGTTTCTTTATTTGTAGTGTAATCATAACTTCCTTCAACACCATCTTTTTTAGTAGTTGCATTTTTAATATATAAAGGGTTATCTCCACTAGGTTTATCTGTAATTCCACCAGGATTTTTAGTTAAAATTCCATTACTTATTTCATTTCCAATTGAAACTACATCTGGAAGTATATTTTTTTCTTTAAAAATGTTTAAAGTTTCAAATGTGTAATTATAAATTGCTTCTTTCATTTCCACATTTGTCTTAATATCTTTCCACATTTTTGGGACTACTTGATTTCCTGGATCTGCCCAAAAATCACTATAGTGGAAATCTAAAAACACGTTTAAACCGGCTTCTTTTGCTTCTTTTGTAATCCATAAAGCATTATTTAAGTCACAATTTCCACCACCATATTTAAACAAAGTTTGTTTATTTTCATCTAAATAATCATATGGCTCATTCCACAATCTAACTCTTATATAATTAACGCCTTTTTCTTTTAATATTTGAAAAATTGATTGTTCAATTCCATCTGAATTATAAAATTTAGCACCATTATCATATAAATTTTTAACTGAAGAAATATCCATTCCTTTAGCAAATTCTTTTCTTAAACCATCGATTTTTTTAACATCAACTTCATCAAACCAACCTTCTTTTTCTTCAGCTTCTTTATGATTTGAAATATATTCACGATTTAAAACTTTAACCTTAAAACTTGTTTCTAAATTTTCATACTTTGCTTTAACTGTTGTTTCAGTATTCGCCTTTAAAGCAATAACTTTATTATCTTCAATTCTGATGTTATTTCCTTCAAAACTATATGAAATCCTATCTATTTTTGAAATATCATGTATTTTTAAGTCGTTATTTTGATCATAAACATGAAGTTCTAAATCATCGATTTTAAAATTATTTACTTCTACATTTTTAGCACAAGAAAAAATTGTTAATGATGAAAGCGCAACAAAAACTTTATTTAATTTTTTATTCATAATTAATGTAAAACGTGTAATTTTTGAATCATTTCTTCAATAGTTACTTTGCTTTCTTCACCTACTAGATATGTTTTAATACCAAGTTTTTGAGCTGGTTCAATATCGTTTTCAAAACTATTTCCGATAACGATTACTTCATCTTTTTTCAAATTATTTTTTGCTAATACTTCTTCTATAAATTTAGGATTTGGTTTAGAGTATGAAGAATTATCATAAGTAGCAATATAATCAAAATCTTCTTCTTTAAAACCTGCAAAAGCCATTCTAGTAACATAAGCTTGTTTAGGATAAATTGGATTAGAAATTAAAATAATTTTTAAACCCTTATCTTTTAAAATCTTAATTATATCGCGAGAATATGGATTATCTCTGCAAGTAACTCTAGTTTCTTTAAATTCATTTTTATAAAAATCATCAAAGATAGGTTCATAATCTTCTTTATTTATTCCATAAACGTTTTCAAAATAAGTCCAAAATACTTTGGAATTGCTACGTTTTCCATCATTTGAGATCATTTGGTAAGTTCCACCCCAAATAGTTTTAACAAGTTTTTTAGGTTCAAAACCTAATGGTGCTAACTTTTTGCAAACCAAACTAAAATAAACTTTAATAAACTCTTCTTCATTCATTGGAAGAAGAGTATTATCTAAATCAAATAATACTGCTTTTAACATATAAATTATTTTAACATAAAGATATTTTTTATGTCATTTTAAACAATAAAAAAGACTCTTTCGAGTCTCTGATTTATCCAATGCTAATAGATTAAGCTTTGCAAAGGAATAAGTGCTTGAAGAGTAAGACCCAAATTAAGTCGACCCAACCAGCAATTACTGGAATGAAAACACCAAAGATTAAACCTAAAATGTTTCTTAATGATGCTTTTTCAAAAACAGCACTTACTCTAATAACAATTTCAGTAATCCAGTTAACACCAGGAATTAAAAGTAATAATACTTGAACTAATCTTGGTAATTGTTGAAATTTTTTAGCCATAATAAATCTCCTTTTATACAAATATTATAACACAATTAAAAATATGCATATTTAAATTTAATTAATTCAAAAATTTTTTATAAAATATTATTAGGAGGAAAATGCTATGAAACACAAATATCTATTATTAATTCCGTTTTTATTAACTTCGTTTATGTTTTCTTGTTCTAAAAAAGAGGAAGAAAAAACTACTCCACCAATTGATATAGATCCAATCGATGAAATTGATGAATTAGAACAAAATAAAATAGGAAAAACTTTAGAAGGTTCTTTTGCTGTAGATTCAAAATCAATTACTTCTACTAAAGAAAATTCTTTAGGAATTTTAAAAGAAGTTTTAAGTAAAGGTACTTTTGAATTTAAGTTAAAATTTGAAGAATCAACATGAAATAATGGACTTCTATTTCATGCAAATGAGCTAGATTTAAGCTCATATTATTTTTATGGCATCAATAATGAGAAGAATTTAGTCTTTTCAAAATTCGTAAATAACGAAGAAACTATAATTAAAAAAGAAAGTGTAAAAAACTCTACATTATCACTTGGAATTTGCTTTGATAATGTAAATAAATCAATTTCACTTTATCTTTCTGAAACTCATTTATTTACATATAAAGATGAAAATTATCTAGAAGGACAAAACATTTTATTTAGTGCAAAAGATATTAAAATTACGCTCCAATCATATAAAAAGTTCAATTATAATTCATATTTAACTGATTTAGATTATTATGATCAAGCTGCTGGAAGTTTTGATCAAGTAATGGATCAAGTAATTTCAACTGCTGAAGGAAGTTTAGCAATTAATAATACAACTACTTTTTCATCAGGTTCATTATCAGTTACAACTGTTTTACCTGGAAAAAATGGTGATAACGGCATTGTTTTTGGCTTAACTGCTCCTGAAGGTAGATTCTGGGAAGGTCAAGGAATTTCTTATTATTTCTTCTTTACTTCCAATGCAGGTTCAGCTTATTTAGGTAAAACCGATAACGGAAGTTGGACAGTTTGCTCAGAAAAACCAATTAATGGCTTCAAAAATACTAATTCATACAATCTAAAAGTTGATCGCGATGGTGCAACTATAAAATGCTACGTCGATGATTTATTATATTTAACTTTCGTTGATGACAAACCATTAACTGGTACAAAATTTGGATATAGAGCACAAAGAACAGGTGTTACTTTTTATAATACAACTCTTACAAATTAAAAAATAATAGGGATTTGCTATAGTTTTTAAATTTCAATCTTCCTTAAACCATAAGATTCAAAGAATTCTTTAATTTCTTTTTTATGATGTCCATAAATAATTTGATGGTGATTTCCTAATGAAGATTTTAAGAAATAAGTTACTGGAGAATCTAATTTAATTTTAACTTGAGTTCTACATCTATCTTTTCTATATTCATTTTTAACTAACACACCTTCTTCACAATAAAACTCATTAAGATCAGCATTTATTTTGACAATCGTCACATCTCCTAACTCTAATTCACCATGTAAACCAACTCCAATACCTGATTCAAAATGAGTATCAAAAGTTATATTTTTCGTCATATCTAAAGGTAATGTACAATGGGCTAAATCTATCTCATTTGTTTCAGGATAAATCCATTGAGGATTAGCTTGGAAACAATGAACTTTTAGTAATTTATATACTAAATATGCAGTTAACATCGAAGGAATATCACCTTCACATGTTGCAATAATATCGTCTTTATTAAATAAAGCTAAGCTTAAACAAGCTGAAGATTTAACTTCATGAATTATATCAAAACATCTTATAGTAAAGCCTTCTAACTCATATTTTTGAACTACTTTTTTAAGCCCTTCATTAATTAACAAAGCCTTACTTATTTCTTTTTTATCATAATTAAAGTTATTTTCATCTTTCACTTCATTTACTTTTTTAATTTCTTCAATTATTTCTTCTTGATTAACGTCAACTAATTCAATATTAAATATTTCTTTGCATTTTTTATAATCAACATCTGAAGAAATTAACCAATCACTAGGTTTTCCAAAAACACCAAGTTTTACATTTTTTTCTACTTCTTTTTTTGAATATAAATCTTTAATTCTAGAAGCAATATAATCGTTATTTCCATGCAAAACCTCACTCTTTTTACTTTTTTGCTTTAAGAAAGTTAAAATTTCTAAGCTTGCAGCAAGGGAATTAGATGAACCATAAGTTAACAAATAATAAGGACCTTTGAAGGCTGTAAAAATATCCTTTTTAAAGATTCCTTCACTTCCACCACTTTGAACTAGAATTAATACAAAATCATCTTCTTTTAAATTTTTAAAATCAGAAATATATTGAAATTCGTAATCTTTTCCTAAAATTAATGACAAATCATCTAATAATTTTTTTGAGTCATTTGAGATTAAATCTCCATAACTCATCATTGATTTGATTGGATAAATTAAAATCTTATTCATTTAGTAAATCCTCCACTTTTAAAACGACATTTTTAACTAAAAAATCCATATTACAAACTAAGTAAATTGACACTATAAAATCTTGAAAACTATATGTTTTCCCGCTTATTTTTTTATTTTCATATTCAATTACGCTATTTAATGGCAGTGGATTAATAGTGTTTATTTTCTTATTTAATCCTGTTCCAACAGCTTTAACAATTGCTTCTTTTGCTGTCCAAATTTCAAAGAAATTATTGTTCTTTTTAATTTCATCTAGCTCTTCTTTATTTGAAATATATTCACTGACTTTTTCATTCATTTGTCTATTTTTTTCAATATCAACTCCAATGTCAAAATCTTCGTTTGTAGCAAGACAAATTAAATCATGAGAATGAGAAATATTAAAGAAAATTTCTTTAGATAAAGGCTTATCAAATTCATTGAAATATATGTTTTTAATAAATCTCTTCTTAAGTAAGAAAGATGCGATGTATTCTTTCTTTTTTTGTATATTAGCAAAATTTTTGCTATGTGTTATTTCTTCGATGTAGTCTTTATTTTTTTCATTACTTAAAAAAGAATCTAACTCTTTTAAATTAAAGAAATAAACATTAACAATAGTTTCTTTTTTCATAAATAAAAAAATAGATTTTTAACAAATCTATTTTATCATTTATCTTTATAAAAAACACTTACAACCACTAAAATACTGGCTTATTGTCTTTAAATTCTTTAATAATTGCTCCAGAATAAACTTTTATTCCAAGTTCATTAACTTTCTTTCTTCCACCTTGGAAGCCTTTTTCAATCATTACAGTAACGCCAACTACATTAGCTTTTGCTTGTTTACAAAGATTAATTAATCCTAAAGCAGCATTTCCTTCAGCTAAAAAATCATCGACTATAAGGACGTTTTCTCCTTCTTTAAGATATCTTTTACTAACAATAACGTTATTAAAAACGTTTCTAGTAAATGACTTAATTTCAGTTGCATAAACATCATCTGTAGTTATTGCAGATTTAGTTTTTTTAGCAAATAAAAGAGGTAAATCTCCAAGTTCGCTAGCAACAGCATAAGCTACTGCTATTCCACTAGTTTCAATTGTAAGAATTTTATCGATTTTAAAATCTTTAAAGTGCTTTTTAACATGAACTGCAAAATCTTTAAAAATTTTAGGATCAATTTGATGATTAATAAAGCTATCAACTTTAATAATATCGTTATTTATAATTCGTCCATCACAAAGGATTTTTTCTTCAAGTTCTTTCATAATTACTCCCATTCAATCGTAGCAACTGGTTTTGGAGAAATATCAAATAAAACTCTATTTACTCCTTTTACTTCATTTAAAATTCTATCTCTAATTTTGAAAAGTAATGGATAAGGAATTTCTTCAACTGAGGCAGTAACTGCATCAATTGAATTAATTGCTCTTAAAACTACGCTATATTCATATGTTCTTTTATTATCTTTGATTCCAGTTGATTTAAATGGAGGAACAACTGTGAAATATTGCCAAACTTTACCTTCTAGACCTGCTAAAGCAAATTCTTCTCTTAAAATTGCATCACTTTCTCTAACTACTTCAAGTCTTTCTCTAGTAATTGCACCTGGACATCTTACTCCAAGTCCTGGACCTGGGAATGGTTGACGATAAACCATATTATGAGGTAAACCTAATGTTTCTCCGACCATTCTAACTTCATCTTTATAAAGAAGTTTTACTGGTTCAACAAGTTTAAAATTAAGTTCTTTAGGAAGACCACCAACATTATGATGAGCTTTAATTCCTTTACTTTCTAAAATATCAGGATAAATAGTTCCTTGAGCTAAAAATTCGATACCTTCTAACTTTTTAGCTTCTTCAGCAAATACATCAATAAATATTTTTCCTATTATTTTACGTTTAGTTTCAGGATCTTCAACACCTTCTAAAGCATCTAAAAACCTATCGACTGCATCGACATAAATTAAGTTAGCACCTAATTCTTCTTTAAATACTTTTATTACTTGTTCGCTTTCACCTTTTCTTAATAATCCATGATTTACGTGAACGCAAACTAAATTTTTACCTATAGCTTTAATAAGAAGAGCTGCAACAACTGATGAATCAACTCCACCACTAAGTGCAAGTAAAACCTTCTTATTTCCGATTTCTTTTTTTAATAAAGCAACTTGTTCTTCAATAAATGAAGTTGCAAGTTCTTTAGTGTTAATTCTTTTCATTTCTGGATTTCTAACATTCTCATCCATATTTTGACCTCCCAAATATCAACTTTCTTTATTTAGGGATTTTTAAGAATTAAATGGTGGACCTGGCGAGAATCGAACCCGTGACCTTCAACGTGCGAAGCTGACGCTCTACCAACTGAGCTACAGGCCCATCTCAACTATTTTACCAAATCTAAGTCAATCCTCAAAAATCTTTCTTAACTGTTTTTTGTGTTTAATATCTTTTTTAATAAAATTAAGATATTCCTTACCTTCTTTTGAAACGAAATTCCCAGCTTTATTCATATAATTTCTAGGAACATATCGAATATAATTTTGAGCTTTTTCACAAGGAATTTTGCCTATTTTATATTCATTATTTTCTTTTATTAAACCAACCATAAAGCCCGATTCATTATTTAAAGCTAATTTAACTGCTTCTTTTCCAAGTTCATAAGCTTCTTTTTGATCAACTTTTGAAATATGTGAAGTTGAACATCTTTGCATTAAATTAAATTCAATTCCTCTAGTAGGATAATTTAATTTTTCTTCGATAACATCACATAAAATCTTTGAAACAGAACCTAATTGGAAATGATCAAATCCATCATTTTGAGCTTTTGAAGCACAAATATGTTTTCCTTCTTTATCTTTTAAAGCTTCACTTACTACAACTAAAACTCTATTTTTCTTTGAATAAATTCTTTTTATATCTTTTAAAAATTCATCAATATCAAATGTAATTTCAGGAATATAAATTAAATCAGGACCTAAATCTTTTTTAGCCAAAGATGAAGATAAAGCAAGCCAACCTGCTTCTCTTCCCATAACTTCAACAATAGTTACTCTTCCTTTTTTATAACTATCTAAATCTAAAGTTATATCTTCAATTGTTTCTGCGATATATTTAGCAGCTGAAGCAAATCCTGGACAATGATCTATACCATATAAATCATTGTCAATAGTTTTAGGAATTCCTATAACTCTAGTTTTAATATTTTTAACTTTAAAAAAATTATTTAATTTTGTGGCAGTTTCCATCGAATCATTACCACCATTAAAAAGTAAATAATCTAAGTCTAAGTTAAGTGTGTTTTTTAAGATTGCATCATATATTTTATCGTTAAAATCTTCGCTTAATTTAATACGAGCACTTCCTAAAATTGCACCACTATTTTTGATAATTGATTTATAATTTTTGTTCTTTTTAATTTCAAAATAATCATTATTAATTAAACCAGATAAGCCAAATTTTGAAGCATATAATTTATCTATTTTATTAGAGTTTTGAAAAGCTTCAATTACTCCAAAAAATGAAGAGTTAATTACACTTGTAGGTCCACCTGATTGAAAATACATTAAATTCATATCTATAAAATAAAAAAAGCTTATTTAGCTTCGTTGTCTAAATAAGCGTTTAACCTTTCAACATCTTCCTTAGTTGCGCTATAAACATAAGGGACGTTTCTTTCTAGTTCGTTATAGTCGAGACCATAACCAACAAGGAAGTCATTTTTTTCTAATTCTTTTCCAACAAAGTCAACATTTGCAGGAACTTTACGTGCATTTTTCTTATCAAATAATGCACAAACATAAACTTCTCCTGGATTATGACTTCTAATATGCTTTAATAAAAATGACATTGAATAACCAGTATCAATAATATCTTCAACTATTACTACAGCTCTATTTTCACAGTTAAAAGATAAATCTTTAACTAGTCTTACTGTACCACTAGTTTTAGTTCCACTATAACTAGAAACTTGGATGTAATCGATAAAAACTGGTATATCAATATATTTAATTAAATCCATCATGAAGTTTAAAGCACCTTTCATAACTCCAACAATTACTGGAACTTTTTGAGCGTTTTTAAACTTTAAGGTAATTTCTTTACCTATTCTTTCACAAATTTCTTTAATTTCATTTTCACTTAAAACGATATTTCTTTCCATAATTAATCTCTTTCAGCTTCTTCTTGGACTTCTTTATGAACATCTGATAAAGATCTTCCTTCTTCTAAAGCACAAATAATTTTTGCAAGCATTGATGCAAGACCTAAAACTTCAATTTTAGGTGATCTTTTCTCTTCTGGAAGAGGAATTGAATCAGTAATAACAAGTTTTTTAATACATGATTTATTGATTCTTTCAACTGCTGGTCCACTTAAAACGCCATGAGTAATAGCTGCATAAACTTCTTTTGCACCTGCTTCTTGAAGTTTATCAGCAGCAAGACATAATGTACCAGCAGTATCAACGATATCATCAACAATAATACAAGTTTTTCCTTTAACATCACCAACAAATCCAAAGATTTCTGCTTCATTTGGTCTTGGTCTTCTTTTATCAATAATTGCTAAAGGACAATTTAATTTATCAGCAAGTTTTGAAGTTCTTCCAACGCCACCATGATCTGGAGAAACACAGCAAACATCAGTTAATTTCAAATCTTTGAAATATTTATAAAATAATGGGATTGGGGATAAATTATCGCAAGGAATATTGAAAAATCCTGCGATTTGAGGAGCATGTAAATCTGCTGCGACGATTCTATTTGCTCCAGCTGTTGTTAATAAATCAGCAACAAGTCTAGCACTAATTGGTTGTCTAGCTTTTGCTTTTCTATCTTGTCTAGCATATCCAAAATAAGGCATTACACAAGTAATACTTCTTGCATTTGCTCTTTTACAAGCATCAATACAAAGTAAAACTTCCATTAATCTATCAGTAACTGGGTTACATGTAGATTGAATAATATAGACATTATCGCCTCTAAATGATTTTCCACCTTCAAATAAAATTTCATTATCGGCAAAATGCGTTACTTTACTTGGAAGTATTTCTACTCCTGCAATTTTAGATATTTCTTCAGCTAAATCTTTATTTGCATTTAATGCAATGAGTTTTAATCTATCGAGCATAATTTATTCTCCCTTTTTAAATAAATTAATTACTTATATTATATTCTTTTTTTATTTAGCTGTACCAAAAATACGGTCACCAGCATCGCCTAATCCTGGACAAATATATGCTCTATCATTTAAGCATCTATCTAAGGCTCCTATATATAAAGGAATATCAGGATTAGTTTCACAGAAAGCTTTAACTCCTTCAGGTGCAGCAATTATGCATATAAAGACGATTCTTTTAACGCCATGCTTTTTTAAAATTTTAACTGCATCAATTGCGCTACCTCCAGTTGCTAGCATTGGATCTATTAAATAAACTTCTTTTTCTGAAATATTATTTGGAAGTTTACAATAATATTCTACTGGTTCATGAGTTATTTCATCTCTATATAAACCAATATGTCCAAATGAAACACCAGGAATTAAATCTGACATACCATCAGCCATTCCAAGTCCTGCTCTTAAAATTGGAACAAAACAAAGTTCACTTCTTTTAACAACTGGTTGTAAAGTTTTTTCTATAGGTGTATCAACTTCCATATTGAAAGTTTTTACATGTCTTAAAGCTTCATAACCTTCTAAAATTGAAATTTCTCTAACTAAATTTTTAAATACACTTGTTTTTGTATTTTTATCTCTTAAAATCGTTATTTTATGTTTTAAGATTGGGTGATCCAAAACAATAGCGTTTTTATATTGCTTAATATCAAATTCCATTTTTATTCCTCTTTATTTTCTTCTTGAACACTTTCTTCTTGTTGTTCTTGTTTAAATTCTTCTGGAGTTTTAATAACAACTGCTTCTTCCTTTTTAGTTCCAATTCCTAAGAAAGCGTGAGTTAAAACACCTAAGATTAATGCGCAAGCGACTTCAGTAATCATCAATTTTCCATCCATGAATGATAAGGCGAATCCACCAATACCACAGATTAAGATAACTGAAACAGTGAAGACATTTCTATTATCATCTAAATCAACATTCTTTAACATTTTAAGACCTGATGTAGCGATAAATCCATAAAGTAAGATACAAACTGCATTTAATACACAACTTGGAATAGTTGATAAGAATGCACTGAATGGTCCAATAAATGAGATGGCCATTGCCATAATTGAAGTGACTAAAATTGTGATTGTTGAAGCGTTTTTAGTAAGTGCTGTAGTTGCTAAACTTTCACCATATGATGTAGTTGAAACACCACCAAAGAAAGCACCGACTGCATCTGCTGCACCATCACCGATCATAGTTCTATGTAAACCTGGATCTTCAAGTAAGTTGTGACCAATAATAGTTGATAAATTTTCGTGGTCTGCAATGTGTTCTGCCATAGTACAAACTGCGACAGGAACGAATGCTAATGCTACTGTTCCAAGATAAGCAAAGTCAAAATCTTTAAATCCTTGGAATGCTTTAATGAATGTAAATTGTGGATACCATTCCATGTTTTTAAATGGGCTGAAATCGATAACTTTTAATGAATCAACACCTGCCCAGTATCCAATACCAGTGAAAATTAAACTAATTACATATCCTGCACCAATTCCGATTGCGAATGGAACAAGTTTAAACATACCTTTTGCAAATCTAGAAACTGCCATTGTAATAAATAATGTACAAAGAGCAATTCCTAAACAAAGCCATTTATTTGTTATTTGATTTCCTAATTCATCGACAACACTTGTTGACCAAATTCCACCAATAGCTGTTCCTGCTAAGCTTAAGCCGATAATTGCAACGATTGGTCCAATAACACATGCTGGAAGAATTTTATTAATCCAAGCAACACCAAATTTTTTAATAATTAAACCAACAATAATGTTGATTAATGCGACAATAAATGTACCAATGATAATACCTAAATAACCAAGTTCTGCTGAAGCTGCCCCAGCAAATGCAGCAAGCATACTTCCAATGAAAGCAAATGAGCTTCCGAAGAACATTGGTGATCTAAACTTTGTTATTAATAAATAAACAATAGTTGCAGCTCCTGCACCAAATAAAGCTGCAGCTGGCGATAAACCATTTCCAACAATCATTGGAACAGCAATTGTTGCGGAAATGATTGCTAAGAGTTGTTGTAAAGCAAAAATTAATGTTTTACCCCAACTTGGACGATCTTTTACGTCATAGATCATTTTTGAGTTTCCCATTTTACCCTTTCCCCCTTTTTTTGAGTAATAAACATCCACCGGACAATCCGGTGGTTTTTCATAGACGGGCAGATAATAGCCCTCTATAACTAGCCGCCCTCATCAAGGGCGAATGCGGACCACCGCTTGCTTTTTTAATTAGCTACCCGTAAACGGGTCTTCGTCG
>JAFUXB010000001.1 GCA_017477255.1 Bacilli bacterium | reverse complement strand
GAAATGGATAAATACATTAATTTTTATAACAAAGAGAGAATTAATTCTAGATTAAATTATTTAAGTCCGCTAGAATATAAAAAACATTATTTAAAATTAAAATTAAAAGTCTAAATTTTTGGGTTCACTGGGGTTCTGCAGTGTTTTATTAAAAAACGACCATTTTTTTGGTCGTTATAATGCAATACTTTTTAAAGCTGTTGCTACCTGAGAATTAGATTCATTTAATTCTCTTTTTGATAAAGCGTTATAAATTGAAATTACTTCTTCAACACTTTGATTTTCTTTCATTCCAATAATCATTGCTACAATCATAAATAATTCTTGGACGCTTTGAATATAATCAAACTCTCCAAGTTTTATTAAATATGAATTCATGAAAGTGTTAATTGTAGAATAGTTAAGGAATTTATCTCTTAATCTATTAATATTTTTTTCTAATAATGCTATTGCATCAGCATCATAATAGCTTAATAACTTACGATCATATCTAAATTTTTCGCAATATAATTTTAATCTTTTAGCAAATGATCCTAAATCATATTTCTTTAAGTTATCTCTAATTTCAGTATAGAAATTAACCATAAATAATCTTGCTGCAATAAAATCCCAATCAGGATATTCAATAGAAACAAGATCTAATGCAGCTCTAATTAAGCAATGCATTTTTTCTTGTTCTTCCATCTTAAACTTAACATATGTTTTATATTTATTTAAAAGTTTAACTAATGAATAATCGTCGCTTGGATAATCTTTTTGAATAAATTTAAGTGTTTTATAAAGATTATATGAAGGAACAATGTTTGCAATTTCATAACGATATTGTCTTTTTTTGCTTTGTTCACCTCTATAAACAATGTAGTGACGAGCAACGTTATAATAACCTTGCTTCATTAATGTCTCTTCAGCAAGATTTTGAACTTCTTCAACAGAAACACTATCGCCATAAATTTGTTTAACGATTATATTTTTTAATTTTACAATTTCTTCTTCTTCAAAAATTTCATCAATGCTTACAAAAGCTTTTTTGAGTGCACGATAAATTTTTTCTTCATTAAATTCTTCTAATGTTCCGTCTCTTTTAATAATATTTTTAGCCATATTTAAATTATACGTTTTTTTATTAAAAAATAAAGTTTTTACTAAGAATTATTAGGGTTTTGCAAGGTTATTGAAATTTAACTCAAAAATGCTATATTTAACATATGCAAAAAATTAAAGATTTCTTTATTAAATACAAAAAACAAATTTTAAAAATTTTGCTCTATATCGGTATAGCAATTGCTGTAAGTCTTTTAGCTTTCTTAATTCTTTATCTTACAAAAGTTGTTTATTTCAATAATGGTCTTCATTTTAATGAAGAATTATTTAAAAAAATTACTAATAATCCATTCGGATACCTAATATTTTTCTTAATTCAAGTTGTCATAACTGTATTTTTATGTTTTGTTCCTGCTACAACTACAACTTTTATTGCTTTAGCTATTGTTATTTATGGAGCAGATGTTAAAACATATTTTTTACTTTTAGCCGGGGTAGTTGCTTCTTCAATTTTAATGGATCTTTTAGGTCGATTTGGTGGAATTAAAATTATTAAAAGATTATTTGGCGAAGAAGATTACAATAAAGCAAAAGATTACATTAAATTGAAAAGTTCTGTTTATTTACCAATTATGTATTTATTCCCATTATTCCCTGATGATTTATTATGCTGTTTAGCTGGTATGTCGAAAATTAATATTTTCTATCATTTTGGAATCATTCTTCTTTGTAGAGGAATTGGGGTTGCTACAATTGTCTTTGGAATAAAAATAATACCATTTGATAAATTTATAACATGGTATCATTGGGCATTAGCAATATTGTTAATTGCAATCGTTGTTGTTGGTGTCTTTGTTTTAGCTAGACTAATTGACAAAAAAATTACTAATAAAATCAAAGAAGAACAATAGTGTTCTCTTTCCTTTTAATCTTATTATTTTTAATCATTTTGCTTAATAAGCGTGACGTCGCTTCTCTTGATAAAAATAAATTTTCTGATAATTCAGTAACTGATTTAAATTCAATTAATCCTTTATTTTCTTGTAATAGATATAAAAGTCTTTCTTCAGCATTATCAAAACTTGCAATTTTTAATTTTCTATTTAAAGACATACCGAAAGCAGATTGCTGACTTAAATATTCAATTAAAAAATTTTGATTATTTTGTAATAAATAAATAAGCTCATTTTTTGTAATTAAAACAACAACACTATTTTTACTAGCAATTACATTTCCTTTGTAATATGGCGAGTTAGAGAATATTAAATTATTTCCGAAAAATTTGTTACTTTGAACTGTATTATAAATAATTTGTTTTCCGTTGTATGAATATGATGTAATTTTAATTTCTCCTTCAACAACTAAACAAACATAATTGCACAATGCGTTTTCATGAAAAATAATTTCATCTTTTTTATATTCTTTAAACACAAGTTTTTTCTTTTCTTTTTCAGTCAAAATTTCAACAATATTCATAAACCCTCTTAAACTCCATTATTTTTTACAAAATCCATTTTAATAGTGTGATTTAAATCACACATATATAATAACATTAAATATATAATATTTACGAGGTGAAAATTATGAAAAAAACATTTTTATTTAGTTTAAGTCTTGTAGCCCTAATGGTTGGCTGTTCAAAAGGAAACACTACCGAAAATAAACCATTAAAAATTATCGCTCCTGTTGGTGCTCCAGCTTATGCTTTTTATAACGAGTACAATAACGAAAATTTTGAAACAAATGCAGTTCCAAAAAATATTATCGCTCAAATGACTAGTTCATCAGAAAACGACATTGTAGTCATTGATACTACAAGCGGAATCCAAGCAATTAATAATGGCGCTCCATACAAAATTGCTTCAACTATCACTTTTGGAAATTTCTATATTGCTAGTACTGGAAATGATGAAAACACAACAATGGAAGGTGATGATAAAATCATATTATTTGGTCAAGGTCAAACTCCAGATAAAATTTTTCACTATCTTTATGGAAGCGAATTTGATGCAAACATCGAATATGTAGCTGCTGCTTCAGACGCTGCTGCTTGCTTAGTAAGTGGTAAAAACGTAGCCACAGGATCAAGTGTTGATTATGTTTTCTTAGCCCAACCTGCTTTACAAGTTGCTTTATCAAACCAAAACGCTGCAACTTATGGAAAAGCTTCAATTTATGAATCAATTCAAGAAAAATATGAAGCTAAAAACGAAGGGAAAAAGATGATGCAAGCAAGTGTATTTGTTAAAAACACTGCAAATAAAGAATCAGTAAATACTTTCTTAGGTAACTTAAAAACAAACATCACATCACTTTTAGAAACTCCTGCTTTATTATCATCAACTGTTGGAACATTAGAATTAGACGTTCAAAAAACTAAATTTGGTGCTCCAGCTGCTGTTGTTCAAGCAGTTACAACTAAAGGAAACCAATTAGGCCTTGGTTATTTAGAAGCTTTTGCAAATAAAGAAGCAATTGATACATTCTTAGGATTATTTAACATTCAACAAACAAATGAAGAAATTTATTACAAATAATTACACTTTATATAGCATCGGATTCATATTATTTTTATTAATTTGGACTGTAATTAGCTTGAGTATTCAAGAAAGAGATTTAATTTTTCCTGATCCTCTTTCAACACTTAAGACTACTTTTGAATTGCTAAAAACTTCATATGTTTATAAATCTTTAGGTGCATCATTTTTAAAAATGATAATTGGATTTTTAATTTCATTAGCCCTTGCTCTTATTTTTGGAACTATTGCAGGAAATATTAAATATAGCGAAAAAATAATGGCTCCAACTATTTTAATATTAAAAACTATTCCAACTGCATCTTTGGTTTTCTTATTTTTAGTCTTATTCAATGCTAAATATACTCCAATAGCTATCGTTGCTTTAATTTCTTTCCCTATTTTATTTGAATCAGTTTTAGGTGGAATTAAAAACATTGATAAAGATATTTTAGATGCTTTAAAAATGGAAAATTGTAGTGAATTTAGAAAATTAATAAAAGTTAAATTACCGTTAGCATTCCCTTATATTTTAGTAGGGATTTTCTCTAGTTTTGCATTAAGTTTTAAAATTGAAATTATGGCTGAAGTAATTTCAGGATCTACTTCTTATGGATTAGGATCAGCAATATCAAGTGCTCAAAAAAATAATCCTGCAGATATGGCTCCAATATTTGCTTATTCATTAATAGCTATAATATTTATTATATTGTTTTCTTTAATAACAAGACTAATTGCAAACAAGCTAAAAATTATCGACGTAAAATTTTAAAAAGCACCATCTGGTGCTTTTTTTATGACAATATAGTTTTTATATTATCTATAGTTTTCTGAGCTACTCCAAGTCCTAGTAAGTAGTTCTCACACTTTTCACTTAGGTCTGCTCCTTCAGTTTGACCAATTGTAGCAACATAACTTGAACGTAATCTACTAAATTGTCTTGTTCCACCAATATTACCTAAGTTAGAAAACTCATAATCTAAAATTAAATCAGATTCACTAACTCCTAATAATCCATTTAATAAATATGCAATAAGTCCAGTTCTATCTGTTCCAATATTACAATGGAAAATTAAAGGATAATTTTCTTTAACACCTAACAATTCAAAAACAGATGCAACCATTTGTTTATTGCTCAATAAAATATTTCCTTCATAATTCATTGGGCATTGATAGTAATTAATATCACTTCCTAGTGGAGATTCATCTATTGAACCCACTTCATTATCTTCTGTCATTCTTAAATCTATTTCTGATTTAATTTTAAGATAATCTCTCATTTCAGCAATTCCATCTATTCCAATTTGAATGGAAGGTTGTTCAACACTACTATAATTTAATCTACCACATCTATAAATTAAGCCTTGTTTTACATATTTATCATCATCAATATAATAACCACCTAAATCTCTAACATTAGTAATTCCATCAATATCTAAATTTCTTGGTCCTTCATCATATGTTTGGAAAGTTGAAATTGGAGAAGAAATTTCTCTATCTTCTTTATAACCTATAACCTTCCAATAATATTTTTGATCTATTTTAAAATTAGTTGCTTTTGCTGAATTTGACTTTGCTTTTATTGTTTTTGAGTCTTTAAAATCTTCATATTCAGATATCTTTAATTCATAATATTTAATATCTTTAGGATCACAACCTTTAAGATTCCGATTAAATGTTGTTTTAAGTGGCTTACTTAATTCATGTTTGCCATCTATATTGTATTCACTTGCAACATCAAAACGTTCCAAAATAAATTCGCTTTGAATTTCAGTATGAATATCAACTACATCATTAAATTCAACTAATTCAATCTTTTCACCTTCTTCACTAGGAACTGTAGTTTTATTTGCACATCCACTAACAAACGCTAATGATAAAACTGATGTAACTAATGTTTTTTTAATAAACGACTTCATACATTGACTCCTTAATATACTAATTTATGAAATTTATATTCAAAAACCTTGCAGAACCGCGGTATTTTTAATATTTATACTTCTAGGTTATAAAAATAAAAAGCACTTTAGGTGCTTATTATTTATTTATTTTTTCTACTATCAAATACAGTCTTAGTTACTTTATCATCATGTTCAGCAACGAGAAAGTAAGGTTTAATTAATTTTGTTTGATCTGAATCAAGAGCACTATGGTGTAGTTTTTCTGTATTTTTAACTGTATTGAGCATGTTTTTTCCAGCTTGAACTGCGTGTTCTAAAGTTAAATATTCATCATATAAAACTTCGAAATGTCCATCTGGGTAATTAAATTCAACTTTGTAATATTTCGCCATAATCTTACTCCTTTGCGCTTATTATAACATTTATATTAAATGTTCTAATAATTTTTTTTATTTTTTAAGCACTCTTTTACTGTATATTTTCCACTAAGCCATTTATAAATATCAAAATAATATTCATATTTTCTTATTCCTTTGAAATTTATAAAATCAGTTAACGTTCTAACAGTATTGAATTTCTTGTCCTTTTCAACATAAACAACATAATCTTTTTCAATTTTTTTATGTGAATAAAGGACTTTCTTATATGGGATTTTATCGATTGAATCAAGTAAATTTTCGCTAAAATTATCACGGTCAGATATAATTACAAATATTTTTTCATAATTAATTCTTTCCTTTCTTTTATCCCAAGACTCTTTTGCTTCTTTAAATGATTTATAGTGTAAGAAATGAATTTTAATATCACCTAATATTCCAATTGGATAATCTTTATTATTTGCATCAACCAATTCTTTTTCCATGTAGTCTTTTAAATTAAGACACATTTTAATAAAATCAGGAGTATCGATATATAAATTGATTGTTGGTGATAAAAATTTCATTTTTAAATCATGATAAACCATTCCACCAATGCAATTACATGAAATAATAGAAAAATCATTAACAAGTTCTTCTTCAATTTCAACTTTTCTTTTTTTAGTTGCAATTAAATTTCTTAACTTGTTTACAACTTTATAACCTAATGAATTTTTAGCGTTTTCCATAATATTAATAATAATTTAAATTAATTTTCTATTCAATTTTTAGCTTAATTTTATTCAAAAACCTTGCAAAACCCCACTCTTTTTTAATTTACTAGTGAAATTGTGTTTATTACAATCGTCATTAAACCAACAATAAATAGCAATATATAAGTCAGCCTCATAAATAAATCTTGATGTAAAATTTTAACAACAAAATGTCCAACTACAACAGCAACTACAACTGAACTTAAAGCAATTAAAGATAAAATCCAAACATGTGGAGTAAATAATCCATGTGATAAATTAGAAATAAACACAATCAAATTAAGTAAAATCCACATAATTGAAAGCGTTCCTCTAAATTCTTTTTTATCTTTAAATGCGTGAGAAGCAAAAATAACAACTAGTGGGCCTCCACTAGTATATAAAAAGTGAATTATTCCTGCTAAAAGTAAAATTGGGATTTGAATATATATTGGAATTTCGACTTTCTCAAGATGAAAAAACATAAAAAGAACGGCTAAAATGCATATTATTGCACCATAAACTATAAGTAATATGTTCTGATTTATTTCTAAAAGTGAGAATAAATAACCAGCTCCAAACCCTAAACCAACAAATAAAATCATGAAAAGCAAACCCTTCCAATTTATTGATTTCCAATTCATGATCATAATTACAATTGATAAAGGAATTACTATAAAGTTTAAAACTGGTCTAGCTACATCATAACCAACTAGTGCTATTGATCCAGGCATAGCTAAAACAGTACCAGCAAAGCCAGTAATTGCTTGAACTATGTTAGAAACAAGCACTATTAAAAGAAATATTATTTCATAAAGAGATAGTCCCATAAAATAATCTAATATTTAACTTCTATATTTTCTCCAATAATACCAATATAAGCGCCAAGCTTAGCTTGATTTGTGTCTTTATGTGCATAAAGCCACTTATTTTCTTTCCAATACTTTTTATCTTCGCTTGGTTTTTCTAAATCTTTATTTGTTCCATCAGGTAAAATAATTGCACATTTAAAGCCTGAATCTGATAATTTACAAGGTGAAAAATGGAAAACTCCACTATATAAAATTACTGCTTCACCTTTTTTAATATAAAAAGCTTTAACGTCTTTACTATCTATTACTCCATCATGAACATCTTCTTGTAAAGCAAGAAGTAAAACTAAATCAGTTGCAGCAATATCAACTTCAATTCCATTATGATATTCTAAGCAATTTAATTTAGAATTATATCCATTGCAATATCCAATTTCTGTTTCTTTATTCTTATAAACTTTATTTTTAATTTCTAAAAACGATTTAAGATTATGCATCTTTAAATCATCTCTGACATATAAATTATTTTGTTCTGGCATTGGTGAGTTAAAAAGGAGATATTGGACTACATCGTCAAAATTTTCTTCAATTAATTCGCCATATTTTTTAAATTCAGAACTTCTTGCTGTCAACATCTAAAACTTCCCAACCTTTAATTCTAGCAAGATATCTCATTGCTTTTTCATATTGGATATAGCCCATAATTACGTGGTGAGCAACACCTGTATAAACTACTTCATCAATTACGTCTTTAATATGATGTTTAAAGATAACTTTTGCATAAGTTCCAGATAATTCTTTATCCATATCAACTGCTTCACCTTCTTCATAGAAGATTCTTGTTTTTCCTCTAGCAGTATCAATTCTTAAAATTGACATTTTTCCTGCCTTTAAAACAAAGTCAGCAGTAACTCCTTTTCCTCCAGCAAAATAAGTTTCTAAACTTCTATTGCATAAGCCGTTCCATAAATTACATGGAGCAACTCCATCATGCCAAAGTAAAGCAAAGTTTTCTTTATAATTAACTTGTGATAAATCAGCCATAAATGGTGTATTTTCACCAGCAGCTCTAACAGCTACCATAGAAATTGCAGCTTCAATATCACCTTCACAAGCAAGTAAAATTCCCCTTGATTGTAAAATTGACATCATTGCACAAGGTGAAACTCCATAATTTTTAGCAAATTCTGGCCAACATCTAATTGCAAGTACATCAAGTTGTTTATTTTTAACAAATTTTGATGCTAAAACAACAAGTTTAGCAACTTGGGTAATTTGGAAATCATTTAACTTTTTAGTATCAAAAATTTCTAAAACATTAGCTTTCTCCTTATTAATTTCTTCTTCAGTTGCTTCTCCAGTAAATAATTCATCTAATTCAAAATGAGTAATTAAGCAGCCAATTTCTTTATAAAGATGTAATTCATCAACACCAACATTAAAGAAACCATCAGCTCTATATCCAACTAAACCTACATTTGAATTTTCAATAGCAACTTTCATCTTAATTGCTTTAACCCAGTCTTCATCAATTTCATTTCCAACATGGACAATATAAGAATCATTTCCACCTTTATATAAATTTGAAGCATTCAAATTAACGCCGCAAACAGCATTTAATCTAATTTTTCCTCCATCATATGGAAGCTCATCAAATCCCCATAAAAGTAATGGTTTTCTACATTGATCGTTAATAATTAAAGCTAAATGTCCTAAATGGAATGTAGCAGAGACTACTACGATTGCATCGACCTTATTTGTTAAAAAGAAATCACTAGCATTTTTAGCATCAAGAGGATCAATAACCATTGAAGGATAATTAAACCATTCAACAGTTTCATCTTTCATAACTTCTTTAATTCTTTCATTATAAAGTTTAAATGCTGTTTCAAAATCAAATGTTTTTCTAACAAGGCACACTAAACCTATTTTTGCTTTTTTCATACATAGTCTCCTTATTTTTTATTAACTATTTCATATGAAGCGCTGAAATCTTGTTTTGCTAAACCTTCTTCCATTGCTTTTTCATATACTTTTACAACATTTTCTAAAGATGGTAATTCTTTATTTATTGATTTAGCAATTTCTAATGCAAAATGAACGTCTTTATTCATATTTTCAACAGAAAAAGCTGTAGGATATGTGTGATTTTTAATGTTATTAGCTTTAGTATCAAGATAGAAACATTGAGCTCCACCATAACCTAAAGCAGTGACTACATCGTCTAAATTCATATTTAATGATTCAGCAAGTCCTAAAATTTCATTAACACCATTTTGAATTTGACCAACTAATGCATTATGTAAAATTTTCATTTTTAAACCAGATCCACTTGGACCCATATAAATAATGTTTTTACCCATTAATGATAAGATTGGTTTAACTTTTTCAAAAACTTCTTCTTCACCACCAAAATAAATTCCAAGTTCACCTTTAATTGCTGCAGGTTGACTTTTAACTACTGGTGCATCACATAAAATTACATCTTTTTTAAGTAAAATCTCTTTCATTTTTAAATTTGTTGAAGGAGAAATTGTAGACATATCAATCCAAATTGTTCCTTTTTTTAAATAAGGGAGCATTGAATTAACTAAACTTTCAAAATGTTCATTTTTTGGAACCATTGAAATAATAATTTCAGCATGGTTTGCACATTCTTCATAAGAAGAAGCAAAAGGAAATGGTGTTTCCTTTTTAAATATATCATATCCGATTAGATCGTGACTTTTACTTACGTTAGTAGCCATGGGTAAACCCATGATACCAAGTCCTATAAATGAAATTTTCATTTTTTAATTACCTTTTGTATTATCCCAAGCATTACAAAATACGCCTAAGCCATAAGTTGTATATGGGTGAGTAAATGCATCTTCTAAAACTGCAAGTCCACAAGTAACAATATCAATATCAAGTTCAGCCATTTCAGCAATTGTTTTACCACTTCTTACAGCTGCTGCAATAATTTCAGTTTTATAACCTTTAACTTTATAAATTTCAGCAATTTGAGCCATATATTGATAAGTATCTTCACCATTATTTTCTTTCCAACCAATAAATGGTGAAACAAATTTAGCGTTAATTCTTCCAGCTTGAATTGCTTGTGATCCTGAAAATACTAATGTGACATTAGTTCTAATTCCTTCTTCTTCTAAAGTTTTAGCAGCTTTTAATCCTTCTAAAGTGCATGGGATTTTAATTACGAAGTTTTCACATAATTTAGAAATTTTGCGTGCTTCTTTAATCATATCTTCTGCATTATCTAAATGTGGATTAATTTCAACTGAAACTGGGAATTTTTCAACTCCTTCAAGTTTATTTTCTTTAACCCATTTAGCAATGTCAGTGATTGCTTCTAAAAATGGTTTACCACTATTTTGAATGTGTTTTGGATTTGTTGTAATTCCATCAATTCCATAACATTTATAAGCTTTATCGATTTCATCAATCTTAGCTGAGTCTAAAAAGAATTTCATTATTCGTTTTCTCCTTTCTTATATTTTTCGCTTATTTTTTCAAATAACCCTGCAAAACTCGATTCTTTTTTATAAAAAGCAATTGGAAGACCTAATGGTGAATCAACAATTGCATCTCCACCTTCGAATTCTTTACCAGTGAAAAATTGTACCCATTTTCCTTTAGGAATCCTAACAATATGCTTAATTTCTTTTTCTCTTAATACTGGCGAAACTAATACGTCTTTACCAAGTAAGAATTCACGTTTTTCAACTTTGCACCATTCTTCATCATAATGTAAGAATAATGGACGAACTACTGGAGTTCCTTTTTCCTCATATTCGTCAATTAAGGATAATCTATAATCTTTTAAATCATAATATATATTTGAATTTCTTGCGAATTCATCAATTACTTCTGGATTATCAAATTGTGCATTATCTTTTGGTCTATTTCCTTCGTGAGTTCTAAAAATAGGTGTAAATATATTCATTTCTGACCATCTTCTAAGTAATTCTGGTGAACGTTTCATAAACATAACTGTTGTATAGCCACCAATATCACTATGAACTACTCCAACTCCACAACTTGCAAGTGAAATAGTTGCAGGAATTACGGAAGCAATTCCATATTCATCTGACCAGTCAACGTGGTTATCACCATTCCAAATTGTATTTGTATATTGAACTGTATGTCCAAAAGCAGCTCTTGAGAAAATAAATATATCTTTTTCTTTATTTAATTCAACAATTGCATCATGACAACATTTTGCCCAGAAAGTTGGCCATTTATTATGTAAATATTCCGCTCTTCCACCATAAACTACTGAATCAGTAGGTAAATATTCACCAAAATCAGCCATCCAACCATCAAGACCAAATTCGATCATGTTCTTTTTCATAACTTCTTTATACCAGTTATATCCAGTAGGATTAGTTAAATCAACAATACCTGCATCAAATGTTGTAGATTTTACATGATATACGCTTCCATCTTTCTTTCTAACTAAAATATTCATTGCCTTAGCTTCGTTATAAAGTGGAGCATCTTTTTTTAAGAAAGTATTGATATAACCTAAGAATTTAACGCCATCTTTGTGTAATTCATCGATAAATTCTTTTAATCCTTTATAAAGTTCATCATCAACTTTCCAATTCCAATAAACTTGATAACCAAAACTTGTAACAACATGTCCGCACCAATCTTGTGCCCATAATGCTGCAATCTTGACTCCTTTTGCTTTGGCTTCTTGATATTTTTCTCTTAAAACTTCAGTTCCACCTTGCATTGCTAAAATTGCTCCATTATTAACCCATTCAGGTAAACGTGGAGAAATTCCAAGTAAATTAGCCATTTTTTCAACTAATTCTAATTGAGAATCAGCAGTAATTAAACTAACTGATTGAGGAATAGCTCTAAATTTTAATTCAACACTATCCTTTTTAAAATTAAGTTGACCATAACTATCTTCATGAATATAAAATCCATAATTTTTACTTGAAATAAAAATTGGGAATGAACAATAAGTTTGATGATTTTTATATTTTGTAACTCTATCTGGTTCAGGTTTTCCTAAAAGTTTCCACCTTAAAAGTTTCATAGCAATTTTCATTACTTGTTGATGTTCACTTACCCAAATAGGTACTTGTTTTCCTTTTAAATCAACTGTTGTAAATTGTTCTCCACAACCATAAATATGTTCATCTTCAAATGTTTTAAAACATAAATAGAAACGATTATATCCATGATCTACATGGAAATGGAATTTTAAAACATCAGGATTATCATCTAAAATTAATTCACCTTCTACTTTTCCATCACTAAAAATATAACGATTATCATATTGAGTTTTATAAGTTAAAGTGTGATCGTTTCTAATATGTTCACTTGTTTTAAATGAACCACGAGACATCTTATAACGAGCTTCACCCTTAGCAACTCTAAAAACTATATTTCCATTTGTAAGCTGTGATAGGAAATATTCTCTTAATTCTTGTTTATTCATAATTATTTAGTCTCTTCTACTTGTTCCTTTCCACTAAGTAAAGCTTCTTTTTGAACTTGAAGTTCTTCAACTCTTCTTTTTGAAAGTGGATATAAGAACATTAAAATTAAGAACATTAAAAGTGATAATGCAGCTGGAATAATTATTGATTGATAATACATTGAAGTTGCATCTGCGGCAGTTGGAACCCAGTCTTCACTTTGTCCATAGCCAATAATAATTAAAGAAACGTTAACAATAACTGCTGCAACAGTTTGTCCAAGTTTTCTCATGAATGTAAAAATTGAATAAGCTGTAGCTTCATCATGTGATTTAGTTCTAACATAATAATCATCGATTGAATCGTTTGCTAAAGCCCAAATCATTAAGAAAATAAATGAATTTCCTAAGCCTGCTAATAGAGAAAAAGCCAAGAAGATCCACATTAAAATTCCTTTATCAAAGGCATTAATTGGAATAACTGCTAATATTCCAAAACTAATTGCAGTAAATAATAATCCATAAGCACAAATTTCTTTTCTTCCAAACTTTTTAACAAGTTTTCCAGAGAAGAACATAACAATTGCTACAGGTAAATATTGGCAAACTGTTGATAAAGTTGCCATACTTGCTTTATTAAAGAATACTTTGAAAACATACATATTATATGTAGTTTGGAACATTTGAGCTGCTAAGAATAACATACCAACAACTGAAATGATAACAAACGAACGAGTTTTTAATAAATTAAGAACAACTCTTTTTGTTTCACCTTTTGGTTTTTTCTCTTCTGTTCTTTCAAAAACAATTCTTTCTTCACTCATTTTATAGCAAAGAATAGCGCAAACTACAGATAAAACAGCTAAAATAGCAACACCAATAATTAATTTAGTTGAATTTAAAACGTTGACTCCATCAACTTTATCCCAAACCATAAAGTTAACGATCATTGGTCCAAAACCACCTAAAGTTGAACCAACACTTCTAAATACTGATAAAGCATTTCTTTCTTTATCATCTGAAGTAATAACTGATGACATTGAGCCATAAGGAATATTTGTTCCAGTATATAACATACCGAAAACAATATAAGAAATAACTGCATAAGCAATACATGCAGCGTTACTAAAGTTAAACCATCCTTTAACATCAATAAACATTAAAATGGAAGAGAAAGCTAATGGCATACTTAAAACAAGTAACCACTTCTTATACCTTCTTCCAGGTTTTGCTTTAGCATTATCGACAATTCTTCCCCAAATTGGGTCATTAATTGCATCCCAAACTCTAGCTACGATCATAATAATCATAACAATAAGTGGGGCAATTCCTAACTTATCCGTATAAAAGATTTGTAAAAAAGTATTGACCAAACCAAAAACGAGTAATGATCCTACGTCGCCTAAAGCATAGCCAATCTTGTCTTTAAATCCAATACCGGATGTTTTGACATTGGTATTATCGGTTGACATATTAAATCCTCCTAAAATTATGCTAACCTTATTCTTTTAAAGAATTTTGTTAAATTAATTATATTACTTTATAAACAAGTTTTCTATTTTATATATAAAATAAGAAAAAAATTCTTTTTAAGTTTTAATATAATCAAATAAATAAAAGAAAAAGACCTCTTTTCGAGGTCGAGTTAATTTTGTGGATGCCAAAGTGAATTTATTCGAATTGAGAAATAATCTTCTTTCTTTTTAATAGCTTTTCATTTTGTGTTAAGAAGGACTTTTTATGACATTTTATGAGCGCTTCTCTTCCTTCATCTGTCCTTGTATAAACTATATCGAATGGTCCAACTCTTCCTTTTAGATTATCAGAGAAAAGTTCCACCATTTCTTTTCTTTGGCTAATGATTGACGGGCAAGAATATGATTGCTCGTAGTTACGGAATCCTCTTTTTTTCATAATTAATAAGTACTTAGGATTATCAATTGGAGACAGCATTTCAGTGATGGCCTGATTGAAAATACTTTGTTCATAGATGCTAGCATCAATTATTTGGACTCCAAAACAGATTTCATCCCCTCTCACTCTTATTGATGCTCTATGACTTATCTTTTCAACATCTTGTAATGTTTTAAGTAGTGCCTTTGCAAGATGTGTCATGTTTTTCTTTGGTGAAGAGTGAACGATTATTTTATTGATAACTTTTCCAAATAGGAAAGTGAAAACAACAAATGAAATGGCAGCTACAATAATTCCAAGCAATAAATATACATCATTTTCAGGTTTCGCAGTTGATAGAGTAATTAAAAGGCGTGAGAAAAAATAGCCAGAGGCGGCTGATCCACCAAGTGAAATCAAAATACCAACCATATTGATATATTTAAATGGCTTTATAACTTTTTCTTCAGGCACTTCAATTTCTTCAGCTAATTTGAAGTTATATTTAATAGAACTCTCCCATTTATTCTTTGTGTCGTCTCTCATCTTCGCTCTTGCTAACATTGCAGTGTTGATAGTTTCAATACCACTTTTATTAAATGGAGGATGGATAGCGGTTATCCTATCAATTCCACTTTCAATTTCCCCTGTGTCATAATTTGGACCAACAAAACAATCAAATCTTTTTTGAAGAGTGTCATAATCAGATGAATCGATTTGATTGAAATCAGTATCTTTCTTAATGGCCAAAGATTTAAGTAACTTTTCTTCAAATATGTATTCAGGTTCTAGAGTTACTAAGTGCCATATATTAGCGACTTTACTTGGGTTATTTTTATCAATTCGAATAGCTCTACCTCTCATTTGATTGGAGAGCATAAAACTACCAACAAAACTTGCTAGGATTAAAGTGTTGATACAAGGTGAATCCCAGCCTTCTCCGAGAAGAGCTTTGGTACCAATAATAATGTTGATTACGCCCTTTTCAAATAGTGTAGAAACAACATCCACCTTGTCTTTGTTCTTCATTGAAGAAAAGCTAATTTCTGAATAAATGGTTTCGCCTATTTTAGAAGCCTTAAATTTGTATCCTTTTAGGTATTCTTTACATTCTGTTGGAAGAATAATGAGATTACCAGAAAGAACACCCATCTTATAATTAGGATTTGATTTTGCTAAAACTTCAAATATGGTCACAACACTGATATATAAAGGTGTATTCCCAGAAAACAAATCTTTAACAGTTTCTTTTTTGATGTAGTCGGCCAAGATAAGCATTCTTAAATCACTACCAAGATTTTTGCTCTCTTCCTCGGTGATTTTTGCAATGCTGTTAAGTTTTCCAACTGAACTGATTAACTTGTGTTTAGTGTTATCTTTTAAGGAGAAATTAACTTTCCCTCTTTCGATTGTTGAATATTTTCTTAAAATCTTTAAGATAAGCTCTTTCTTTTCTTCGCTTAATATTGCTTCTTCATCAAGCAAAAATTGATACGCTCTTTCGTAGAAAACGGGGTTAGGAACTGGAAGAAGCTTTTCAGTGGTTAACGATTCAATAATCTTGACATCAATTTCGATTGAAAGCGAATGCAAAAGGATTAATAAAGCAATATATGATTTGGTGTTTTCAAAAAGAACCTCTTTCTCAGTTTTATATTTATTTAAGATAAATTCATAGACACCATGATAAATATCTAGTTCCCTCAATTCTTGAATGCATAAAAGAACTTTGTTTTTATATTCAGAAAACGCAACAGTTTCTTCTTTTGTTGGATAGTTGAAATAAACAAAGTCTTGATGTGGGCAAAGAGTTCCTTCTTTCACTAATTCTGGAACAAATATTTCTTCATCAATTGGGCCACACACTTTTTCGTATCTTTGCCATTCTGCTCTTCCAGCGTCATAAGGAGGAGTTGCGGTTAAGGCAATGATTTTGACATCATCTCCTAATTGTTCAATAAACTTCTCAAGAGATTTTTGCCATTCGTTTTGCAAATGATGTGCCTCATCTAAGCAGATTGTTTTAACTTTGTATTTTCTAATCAATTCAAAAATATCCAAGTCTGAATAATCTATTACTGCATCATCTTCTTCCAAAGGAAGTTTGTTCATAATTGAATGAAGAGCTTGATATGTGATTGAATTAATAAGTGTTATCTCATGTAAGTCATATGAGAAATAATCATCAACGTTTTCATCTTTATCCAAGAAACTATCTTTAAATCTATCGCCCCACTGATATTTAATTGTAGTTGTTGGGGATAAAATGATTGTTGGAGCATTTAACCTTTTGATGAGTTCCAAACCTAAAATTGTTTTTCCACTTCCAGGAGCGGCAACAATGTTGATTTTTCCATTCAAAAGATATTTATCAGAGTTATCTAACACTCTTTGTTGATAATTTCTAAATGTACCATTAAACGAAACTTTGTCGAATGTTTTCATATTCGATATCGATTATACCATAATTTGTCTTATTTCAATTTGAATTCATCTCTAATAAAGCTATTGTGCGGTAAAGAATATTTCAATAAGCTCATGCATTCTTTCTAATAAAGAGCAAGCTTGTTTTTAATTAGAGCAAAGATGATTACAAATAGAGCAATATTGAAAAAATGCATCGTTTTTGTACATTTACTTTTGTTCAATTTTGATACAAATGCTCAAAAAAGAGAGACTACATTGCATAAAAAAAGGCTGATAACTAGTATCAGCCTTAACCTACATTCGTGGTGGATCTTGCCGGGATCGAACCGGTGACCTCCTCCATGCCATGGAGGCGCTCTCCCAGCTGAGCTAAAGACCCATTCGCTGCCTAATATTATTAAATATTTAGCTTCATATTGTCAAGAAATAATAAATATAAAACAATCTTTTTTTGTTAGAAACAGCACATTTAAAAATTATAAAATTTTCAAAAACGCTGCAAATCTCAATTATTTTTTGAGAAACGAGAATATTTTATTCCAAATTTCATTATCCTGTTCAGTAATTTTACTTAACAGAACATCATTAAAATAATTCTTTTTTTCTTCAAAAGTTTTTAACTTTTTTTGTTTAACAAGTGCATTGTATTTGCTAAAAACATCGTTCATATAATTAACTGCTTCAGCAGTATAATTCGGATTATGTTTTTTGCCATCAGTAATTACAAATTCAAAACTATGATTATTCATCTCTTCAATTTGCTTAGTTGAAATTTCATAAGGCACTAATTGATCATCTTTTGAGTGAATAAATAACAGCTTTTTATTGGTATTTTTTAAGAAATCATAGTTATACTTATCATTAAAATAATCAGAATTGATTTCTTTTTCGTATTTTAATACTTTTTTAACAAAACCATTCATCTTAACAAGTGATTTTAATAAATCGCTTATATCAATAAAGCCAGATATAATCACACCTTTTTTAATTTCATCTCTTAATCTCAAAATATTTATTGAGGTGTAAGCTCCTAATGAATGTCCAACGACTATAACTTCTTTATTAATTTTTAAATGATTTAACAAATCACAAACATCTCTAGTAGGTTCATTTAAAGATTCAAGTGCTTCTCCACCAGACTTATCACAACCCATATAATCTAAAGTTAAAACTTTATAACCTGCTTTACAAATTGTATAAATTTCATTCATGTAGGCAGTATGTCCAGGGCCTATTCCATGCAAAAATAAAATGATTTTTGAATCATCGAAATTGTCAAAATTATAAAAAAAGTATGAGATTGAGGCGTTTTTTGAATTTATAAATGAATTTTCTTCACATTTTAAACCTTCAAAATCTTTAAAAGAAAGATAAGGAATTATTCCATCCTTATCATATCTTTGAACAAGTTTCTTTTTATAAATATTTGTAATTAAACTCATACTACTCTATTTTTTCAAAGTCACTCGCACCATGTTTGCAAAGTGGGCAAATGTAATCTTCTGGAAGTTCTTCTCCTTCATAAACAAATCCACAAACCTTACAAACCCAGCCTTTTTTCTTTTGTTCTGGTTTTGGTTTTACATTCTTTTGATAATAAGTATATGTCATTGTTTCTTTATCTGAAAGAACTCTAGATTCAGTAACTTTACAAATAAACATTCCATGTGTTCCAAGATCAATATAATTTTCAACTTCTAAAGAAATAACAGCATTAGCATATTTATCTAATAAAACTAATCCATTATCAGTTCTTAAAACTTCTTCATTTTCAAATTTATCTTTATTTCTTCCTGAAACAAATCCAAATTTTTCAAAAATCTTAAATGGTGCTTCTACACTTAAGCAGTTTACATTTAATTTTTTAGTTTCTTTAATTACATCATGAGAATAATTATTTTTATTAATGTTAACTGCAACCATTAATGGATTGTCAGTTAATTGAGTTACTGTGTTAACAATTAATCCATTATCTTTCTTTCCATCATTTGAAGTTACAACATATAAGCCATATCCAATATTAAATAAGGCTCTTTTATCGTGTTTATCTACTTTTTCTTCATTTAATGCTACATATTCTGCAGTTAATAAATCGCTAACTTTTTCAATTTGAGCAACATTTTCATCAGTCATAGATGAAAGTAAAGTAATTGTTGGTTCAACAAATTCAAGATTTTTAGAATTTGCTAATTTGTTTTTAATAACTTTTGCTGCCATTGGTGCCCATGTACCATTTTCAATAATAGCAATTTTCTTATTTTGGAAATTTCTTTCAACAAGATGTTCGATAAATTCATTCATAAATGGGAAAATACCAGCATTATATGTAGTTGTAGCTAAAACAATTTTGTCATATCTAAATGCATCTTCAACTGCTTCAGCCATATCTTCTCTAGCTAAATCACAAACTGTAACTTTTGGAGCACCTTTTTTTGTTAATCTATCTGCTAAAAGTTCAACTGCTTTTTTAGTATTTCCATAAACGCTTGTATAAAAAATAGCAATTCCACTAGTTTCAGCTCTATATGATGACCAAATATCATATAAATTTAAATAATAACTTAAGTTTTCACTTAAAATTGGTCCATGTAATGGACAAATAATTTTAATTTCAAGATTTGCAGCTTTCTTTAAAACATTTTGAACTTGTGCACCATATTTTCCAACAATACCAAAATAGTATCTCCTTGCTTCACAAGCCCATTCTTCTTCAACATCTAAAGCACCAAATTTACCAAATGCATCAGCTGAGAATAAAACTTTTTCACTTGATTCATAAGTAAACATAACTTCTGGCCAGTGAACCATTGGAGCAAACACGAAGTTTAAAATATGTTTTCCTAAAGAAATTGAATCACCTTCATTAACTACTAATTTATTTTTAATTTCTTGATGGAAAAATTGTTCCATCATTTTAAAAGTTTTTTGATTACCAACAACCACAGTATCTGGATAAACATTTAAAAAATTAATAATGTTTGCACTATGATCTGGTTCCATATGTTGAATTACTAAATAATCAGGTTTTTTATCAAGCAAAACTTCTTTAATATTTTTTAACCATTCATCTTTGAAGTTTTTATCAACAGTATCCATGACTGCAACTTTTTCATCATAGATAATATATGAATTATATGCCATTCCATTTGGAACATCATATTGACCTTCAAATAAATCGATTTTGTGATCATTCACACCTACATAATAAATGTCTTTAGTAATTTTTTTCATATTCAAACTCCTTATATTTTAATAAAAACCCTGCAGAACTCAGCTATTTTTTATTTTTTTCATTCTATAACCTTTATTTGTCTCATTTCTTAAATACTTACAAATCTTAGAATTTAATGATAATTTTTTCCTAATAGATGAAAGAAAAACTCTTAATCCATTATTATCTTGACCATTAGGTCCCCATATATTATCAATTATATAATCATAAGTTAATGTTTTATCCATGTTAGTTGCAAGTAAATAAAGAATCTTAAATTCAATTTTTGTAAAATGAATTTCTACATCTTTAATAAATACTTCTTCAGCACTTATATCTATTTTTAAATCTCTATTAATAATTACATCGTGATCTTCTTTAACATTAAATCTAATTAAAGAATTAACTCTAGCTATTAACTCTAATGAATTAAATGGTCTATTCATATATGAATTTGCACCAGCATTAAAAGCAATTATTTTACTTTCAACTTCATTTCTATTTCCTATAAATAATAATGGGGTATATAAAATATTTCTTCTAAAATACTCAATATTTGAAAGACCTAAATTTTGTTGTGTACTTAAATCCATAATAACTAAACTTATTATTTCTTTAATACAAATATTAATCCCATCAATTGTGTCTTTTGCAATTAAAAATTCAAAACCATTTTCAGCAAGCGCATTGCCTATTTCTTTTTGATATTCTTTATTGTCAGCAATTACTAGAATTTTCTTCATGTCTTTATGATAACAAAATTTTAATAAAAATTAAATAATTTCGTATTTATCGTTATTTTAATAATTTCTTAATTTCTTCTACTTTATCTAATTTTTCCCATGGTAAATCAAGATCTGGTCTACCAAAATGTCCATAATTTGCTAACTTTTTATATTCAAAAGTTGGTGTTTTTAATTTGAAATTATCAATAATAATTCCTGGACGGCAATCAAATACTTCATTAATAATTTCTAATATTTTATTTTCACTGCATTTAGCTGTATTGAATGTTGAGATATTAATTGATTGTGGTTCTGGTTTTCCAATTGCATAACTTAATTGAACTTCTAATTTATTTGCTACACCAGCAGCAACTAAATTTTTAGCAATATATCTAGCCATATATGCACCACTTCTATCTACTTTTGAAGGATCTTTACCACTAAAAGCTCCACCACCATGACGTGCACTTCCTCCATAAGTATCAACAATTAATTTTCTTCCAGTTAAACCAGTATCACCATATGGACCACCAATTACAAATTTACCTGTAGGATTAAATAAAACTTTAAAATCAGTATTTAATCCAAAAGATATAGCAACTGGGTTCATTACAAGTCTAATAACTCTTTCTTTAAATTCTTCTAAATCTACATCTTCATCATGAGAAACACTCATTAAGATAGAATGAATTCTTGGCTTGGCATCGGTATAATCGATTGTAACTTGTGATTTCATATCAGGTCTAGCACCTTTTAATTCACCACTTTTTCTTAAGTTAGTAGCAACTCTAACTAATTTATGAGCAATGCCAATTGCTAAAGGCATATAACCTTCAGATTCATTACAAGCATATCCAAACATAATGCCTTGATCTCCAGCACCTTGTTCTTCTTTGCTACTTTTTTCTACGCCTTGACGAATATTAGGAGATTGTTCTTTGATTAAATTTAAAATTTTAACAGTTTTATAATTAAAACCTAGTTCATCACTTGTATATCCAATATCTTTGATTACATCTCTAGCAATTTGTTCATAATTAACTTTAGCTTTTGTTGTAATTTCACCACCAATTAATAAAAAATCAGTAGTAACAAAACATTCACATGCAACAAATGAATTTGGATCTTCTTTTAAAACAGCATCTAAAATTGCATCACTAATCTGATCACAAATTTTATCTGGATGACCTTCACTAACTGATTCACTTGTAAATAAAATTCTTTCTTCCATAAACGTATCTCCTATATAAAATAAAAAGCCTTCCACTTTTGTGGAAGGCATAACATCTACCTTACTTATCGCTCAAAGTGTGGGAACTTTGCTAATAGGGAGCACTTACTAACCTAGTTAGAGTTGCTACCATGCCTTTTAACCTATTTTTAACATGGTTCTTGATAAGTGTATTAATAATACAATATTAATGACTACTAATCAATTATTAAATTCTAAATTTTACATAATTTGAGAATTCAAAAACCCTGCAGATCTCAACTCTTTTTAAAAATATAAGGGTTTTGCAGGGTTTTTAAATTAAATTATTTTTCTAAAATTTCACTTATTCCAAGAGCTAATTCATTTGGGCATGAAGTTGGTCTTGGTCCACATTTAATACCTAATAAAGTATCACGGACATTTTCTAAAGTTTGACCTTCACAAAGTTTAGCTACACCTTGTGTGTTTCCATTACATCCTCTAACAAATTGAACTTTATTTATTATGTGAGTTTCATCGTCATAAACAATAGTTACTTGTTGAGAACAAGTTCCATGACATATATGAGTATATTCTTTAAGCATTATTTAACGATTTCTCCATAAACTTCGCCAACGCAACATCCTGCATTTGATTCATCAGTATCAATGTGCATTGCTAAAGCATAATTTGGTGAAACTCTAACAACTGTATCACCAAAAACGATTGATCTTCCAGTTCCTTCAACTTTAACTGAAACGATTTCTCCGTTTTTAACACCAAATTCTTCTGCATCAGCTGGGGTCATGTGAATATGACGTTTTGCAACGATACATCCTTCACTTAATTCAACTTTTGCACCAGTTTCAGGATTTACAATAGTAATTGGAGCACTTCCAGCAATGTCACCTGATTCTCTAATAGGAGCTTTAACACCTAAAGTTCTTGCATCAGTTGCACTAACTTCAACTTGGTTTTCTTTTCTTACTGGACCTAAAATTGAAACACCTTTAATAGTATTTTTTGGACCAACTAAATCAAGTTTTGTAGTTGAGGCAAATTGACCTGGTTGTGAAAGTTCTTTTTTACATTCAAGCTTAAATCCTTTTCCACATAATATTTCTAATGTCTCTTGTGTGACATGAATATGTCTAGCACTTGTTTCGACTAAAATTTTCTTCATAATATTTCCTCCGATAGTTATTTTATCACTCTAATCATTAATAATTAAGTAAAAACGCTCACAATTTATTTGAAAAATTATATATTTTCATATATATTATAAAAGCACGCGAGAATGGCGGAACTGGTAGACGCGTACGTTTGAGGGGCGTATAGGGCAACCTGTGTGAGTTCGATTCTCATTTCTCGCACCAGTTAAAAACTAAAGGCCGAATTAATCGGCCTTTTTATTTTATTTATAATTTTGAATCATCAATGCTCTTTAATACTTTAATTTGAGGTTTGATAACTTTTTTAACGTTACCATCAACAAATGGATTATTAAGGTGAGCTCTTGTAATAAGTTCGATGAATGGATATTTACCACCCATTTTGAGAAGTTTAATGTATTTTTTGAATGCTTTTTCTCTATTTTTATCCATTTCGCATTTAAATTGAAGGGCTAAAACTTGAGCTAAAGTGTAATCAATATAATAGAATGGGCTACCAAAGATATGTGATTGTCTAACCCAATATCTTCCTTTTTCAAGATATTCGAAATCACCATATTTGATCCATGGTCTATATTTTTTATCGAGTTCTCTCCAATAAGCACATCTTTCTTCATGTGTTGCTTCTGGATGTTCATAAACAAAGTGTTGGAATTCATCAACTTCTACACCATATGGTAAGAATAAGATTGCTCCACTTAAATGTTCATAAATATATTTTTCTGTATCTTCTTTAAAGAAACTTTCCATCCATGGATAAGCAAAGAATTCCATAGACATACTATCAATTTCAGCACCTTCCATAGTTGGTGTTCTATATTCTGGTACTTTAATTGAACTTGCTAAATATCCTTGGAAGGCATGTCCTACTTCATGAGTTAAAGTATCGACATCTTGGGCTGTTCCATTACTATTTGCAAAGATAAATGGTGCTTTATATTTTGGAAGATAAGTCATATATCCACCACCCATTTTTCCATGTTTTGCATCTAAATCTAATAAATTACTTTCAACCATGAAATCGAAGAATTTACCAGCAGTTTCATCCATTTCGTGATACATTTTTTGAGCACATTTTACTAAGTGAGCTGTATCACCTTTTGGAGTTGGATTACCACTTAAGAAAGTTAAGTTTAAATCAACAAATAATGCTTCTTTCATGTGTGTACGTTTAAGTTGTCTCTTGATTAATTTTTCTGCTTCAGGAACAACAACTTCATGAATTTGTTCACGGTATCCTTTAACCATTTCTGCATTATAATCTAATCTACTCATTCTTAAATAGCCAAGTTCAGTAAATGATTTAAAGCCTAATTTATGAGCGATTTCAGTTCTTAATTTAACGAGTTTATCATAAATTTCACCGATTTCTGCATCATGTTCTTCTAAAAATCCCCAATAAGCTTTAGCACCTTTAATTCTAGTTTCTCTATCTTTAGAAACCATGTATTTACCAAGTTGAGTTAAGCTTAAAACTTCATCACCAAACGGAATTTTTGCACTAGCAAGTAAAGTTTCATACTTAGTAACTAATTTATTTTCTTCGATTAATTCAGGGATAATCTTTTCATCCATGATCTTGTCGCCAACTTCATATAAATCAAATAAATGTTTACCAAGTTTAGCTTCAAGTTCTGGTCTAAATTTTGATTTAAGCAATAATCTTTGGAAATTGTTTGAAATATTACCAATAACTGGTGAAATTTCATCGCAATAATCGCTAGCTTTTTTAATCTTTTTATCTTCAGTATTAATTGAATATCTAATTGAAATTACAATAAATTGAGTTGAAATTTCATCATAATATTTAAAGTATTTTTTAACTACTTTTAAAGCCTCATCAGCAGTTTTAGCAGCTAAAAATTCTTCAGATAATAATTTTGCTTTTTCTTCAATTTTCTTTAAATTAGGTATTCTTAATGGAATATCATTAAAATTCATAAATTCTCCTTTTTAATTCATTCAAATTTATTATACATGAAAATAAATTTTAAGCATAAATAATGTATTTTCAAATTTTATCTTGAAGATTTTTAATTTATTTTGAATTTTAAGCACTTTTTCATCACAAATAAAATATTATAAATATTCTATTTGTGGTAAAATAATTAGGAGGTAAAAACTATGGATAAACCAATTGTCGCAATTTTATATGATTTTGATAAAACTTTAGCAGTTACAGATATGCAAAATTTTAAATTTATTCCTGCTATGGGTCTTTCACCTGAAGAATTCTGGTCAACTACTACTAAATTCTGTGAAAAAGCTGGAATTGATAAGATTTTAGGCTATATGTACATGATGATTAAAATCGCTAAAGAAAATAATATTAAATTAACCAGAGACTTTTTAAATAAACAAGGAAAAGGAATTAAATATTATCGTGGCGTTGAAAATTGGTTTAAAAGAATTAAAGAATATGCTCAAACGAAAGGAATTATTGTTGAACATTATTTAATTACTAGTGGAAATAAAGAAATAGTCGAAGCTTGTTCAATTGCTGAAGAATTCAAAGCAATCTTTGGTTGTGAATATGTTTATAACGAAGAAGGCGAAGCAATTTGGCCAAAACAAATGGTAAATTACACTCAAAAAACTCAATACATCTTTAGAATTGCAAAAGGATTATTACAAGGAAACGATGATGTTAAAATCAACGAAAAGCAATCTACTAAAAGAGTTCAACTTCAAAATATGATTTATTTAGGCGATGGACTTACAGATGTTCCAAGTATGATCGTTATTAAAGAAAACGGTGGTACTTCTATTGCAGTTTATAAAAATAATGAAAAAGAAAAAGTTATTCCATTATTTGTAAATAATAGAGTTAATTTCATTTGTAAAGCTGACTATGGTGAAAATAGTGAGCTTGATAAAGTTGTTAAGTTAATTATTGATAATATTTCAGTTAAAACTTCACTTGAAAAAAGAATTAACGATATTAGAAAAGAACTCGAACAATAACTTAAAATATAGTTTAAGTCTTCTTGTAAAAGTTAATAAAAATATTAAACTAATTAAAGATAGTAAAAGGTAATTTAATCGTTATGGAAGTAAATTCTAATTATAAAGTAAACGATGTAGTCGAAGGTATTGTCACAAAGATTAAAAAGTATGGTGCTTTTTTATCTTTTGACTATGGTTATGTTGGTTTACTTCATATATCTGAAATCTCTTATAATTTTGTAAACAACATTGATGCTTATTTTAAAGTTGGTGATAAAATCACTGTTTTAATTAATGAAATCAATCCAGACAACAAATTTTTAAGTGTTTCAATTAAAAGACTTCCAAATGAATTAAATCCATATAAAGAAATTTTACCTTCAAAAAGAATAACATCTTATTTAAAAGATGTAGATTTTTCAAAATTAGAAAAAGCTTTACCAAAAATGATAGAGAAAGAACTTAAAAAGGAGTCAGAAAATGTTAAAAGTTAATTTTGATTACGTAAACAAAAACCATTTAGTAAATTTTAATGAATATCGCGAAAGAGTCGCTGAAGTTGACTCAATGATTAAAAACAAAACTGGTGCTGGAAATGATTTTTTAGGTTGGTACGATTGGCCAAAGAATTATGATAAGGAAGAGCTTGAAAGAATTATTAAAAAAGCAAATCACTATATTGAAACTTATGACACTTTAGTAGTTTGTGGAATTGGTGGTTCATATTTAGGTGCTGTTGCTGCAATTGATGCAATTAATGGCTTACTTCCAACTTCAAAAATGAAAATTGTTTATTTAGGAAATACTTTAGATCCTAATTATGTTCATGAAACTCTATCTTATTTAAAGGATAAAAACTTTGCAGTATGTTGTATTTCAAAAAGTGGTACTACTACTGAAACTTCAGTCTCATTTAGAATTTTAAAAGAAATGGTCGAAGAAAAATATGGTAAAGAAAAAGCTAAAGACGCTATTGTTTGTGTTACTGATAAAGCTCGTGGAGCATTAAAAACACTTGCTAATAAAGAAGGTTATGAAACTTATATTCTTCCAGATGATATTGGTGGAAGATATAGTGTAATTACTGCTGTTGGTTTATTCCCAATTGCTTGTGCTGGAATTGATGTAAAAGAACTTTTAGCAGGATGCTACGATGCAATGCTTGAATATGATAATCCAGATATTAATAAGAATATGGCTTATCAATATGCATTAGAAAGACATTATTTATATCAAAAATTTGGATATAAAGTTGAAATGTTAGGAAGCTATGAACCAAGATTTAGAATGTTAAATGAATGGTGGAAACAATTATATGGCGAATCAGAAGGAAAAGAAGGAAAAGGAATCCTACCAACAAGTTGTGTCTTCACTACTGATTTACATAGCTTAGGACAATATATTCAAGATGGTGAAAAGATTTTATTTGAAACTATCCTTTATATTGAAAAGCCAAACTTCGATGTTACTGTAATTAGTGATAAAGAAGATCTTGATGGATTAAATTATTTAGCAGGTAAGAAATTATCATTTATTAATAAAAAAGCTTATGAAGGAACTTTAGAAGCTCACTCAAAATCCGGTGGAGTCGATAATATTTGCCTTACATTAGATGAAATGTCACCAAGAGCATTAGGTCATTTATTCTACTTCTTCATGAAAGCTTGTGCTATGTCAGCTTACTTAAATGAAATCAACCCATTCAATCAACCAGGTGTTGAAATTTATAAGAAAAATATGTTCCATTTACTTGGTAAAAAAGGGTATTAAATTAAATAATTTAATTATTGACTTAAATTACATTGTTTATATATAATATTAAAGCACGTAAACTTACGCGCTCATTGGATGCTTAGCTCAGTTGGGAGAGCATCGCCTTTACACGGCGGAGGTCGTGGGTTCGAGTCCCTCAGCATCCACCATGTGAAGAAACATGGAGGGGTAGCGAAGAGGCTAAACGCGGTAGACTGTAAATCTATTCCTTAGGGTTCGACAGTTCGAATCTGTCCCCCTCCACCACAAAACTTGGGATGTAGCCAAGTGGTAAGGCAACAGACTTTGACTCTGTCATTTCGCTGGTTCGATCCCAGCCATCCCAGCCAATAAATGATCCACTAGCTCAGCCGGTAGAGCACTTGACTTTTAATCAAGGGGTCTGGAGTTCGAATCTCCAGTGGATCACCAGAGTTGCCCGAGTGGCGGAACAGGTAGACGCGCAGGACTTAAAATCCTGTTGGTGCTGAACCAGTACCGGTTCGATTCCGGTCTCGGGCACCACTTGTGATCTAAAAGCAGCATAACGCTGCTTTTTTTCTTGATTAAAAGTCATATTAGTTGCAATAAAAATTTAATCTCATTAATATTATGTAGGTATGGAAAATTTAGACAACGAAAGTAGAATTAAACTTATTAAAGAGACTCTTAATAAAATTAGACCATTTTTACAAAGAGATGGTGGTGATGTCCAATTTGACTCACTTGAAAATGACATTGTATATGTTACTGTAAGTGGTGCCTGTGATGGATGTTCACTTATTGAAGAAACCTTATATAATGGCGTTGAAACAATTATTATGGAGGAAGTTCCAGGAATTGTTGCTGTAAGACTTTCAAGTGATAAACCATTTATTAATGAATCATTAAATAACGAAAAATAAGCTTCAAAATGAAGCTTATTTTTTGTAAAAACCCTGCAAAACTCAGGTTAAATTAAGAAATTTTCAATATTATTAATAATTAAATAACCTTCACGGTTATATACATCTTCTCTGTTATAAAGCATTCTTTCTTTATTTGGTTTTAAGACAAGACCACCCGCTTCTTCAACAATAATTTGAAATGCAGCTGTATCCCATTCTTTTGTTCCACCACTAATTCTATAAGAAATTTCTGCTTTACCTTCACTAATTAAGCAAGCTTTTAAACTACTTCCAGCTTTTTTAACTGTTTTAATTTTATCTGAATATTTTTCAATTAATTTTTGTTCATTTTCATTAAAATGGAAAACTGATCTAAGGCAAGTTAAATTTGATGTTTTATTATTTACATGGATTTTAGTAACTTGTCCATTTTCATCAAGTTTAAAAGCGCCTTCACCTTTAACTGCATAATAATAAATATTTCTTGCAGGAATTGCAACAACACCAACAACAATTTCGTGATCTTTACATAAAGCAATATTTGTAGTGAATTCATCATCTTTATTAATGAAATCTTTAGTTCCATCAACTGGATCTACAATCCAAACAAATTCTGCACTTAATCTTTTTTTATTATCTTCAGCTTCTTCAGTTAAAAATTCATGAGTTGGAAAACTTTCATGAATTACTTTTCTAATGATTTTATCAGCATTTTTATCAGCTTCAGTAACTGGACTATTGTCTTCTTTTATCTCAACATTAAAACCATCATGATAGTATTTTAAAATTACTTCACGTGCTTCTTTTGCTGCTTTTAAAGCAACGTTTAATTCAACTTCGTATTTCATAATTATTAAAAAAGGCTTGTTGCCAAGTCTTTTTATTCTGCTTTACCTGCTGAACCAAAGATGTTCATCATAGCAATTACTTTTGCTTTAATTGCATCACATCCAGGTTTTAATAATTTTCTTGGGTCAAAGCCTTTACCTTCAAGGTCTTTTCCTTCTTCAATATATTTTCTAGTTGCAGCAGCAAATTCTAATTGAAGTTCAGTGTTAACATTAATTTTTGAAACACCTAATGAAATAGCTTTTTTAATTTGATCTTCTGGAATTCCACTTCCACCATGTAAAACTAATGGTTTTCCGTTAGTAGCTTTTTGGATTTCTGCTAATCTTTCAAAGTTTAATCCTTTCCAATTTGCAGGATATTTACCATGAATATTACCAATACCAGCAGCTAAGAAATCAACACCGAGTTCAGCAATCTTTTTACATTCTTGTGGATCTGCTAATTCACCCATTGAAATAGTGCCATCTTCTTCTCCACCAATACCACCAACTTCACATTCAATTGACATACCATGAGCATGTGCAGCTGCGATTAATTCTTTTGATTTTTCTAAGTTTTCTTCAAATGGATAATGTGATCCATCAAACATAATTGATGTAAATCCTGCTTCGATACAAGCTTTAGCACCTTCATAAGTTCCATGGTCTAAATGTAATGCAACTGGAACAGTAATTCCTAAATAATCGTGAATTCCTCTAACCATTGCGGCAACATTTTTGAATCCACACATATATTTTCCTGCGCCTTCGCTAACTTCAACCAATACTGGTGATTTAGCTTCTTCAGCTGCAAGTAAAATTGATTTGATCCATTCTAAGTTATTAATATTGAAGGCACCTACTGCATAATGTCCTTCATGAGCTTTGTTGATAATTTCTGTGGCACTAACTAACATAATTAAAATTCCTCCGTGCTTTCATCGCCATTTTCTTCTTCGTCGTCAAGACCTTCTTGTTCGATTTCAGTTTCATCTAATTCATCTCTATCAATATTACCAATAGTTTCTGCTTCCATTTCATCATATGAGCTTCTAGTATCTCTAGCGACTTCTTCGAATTTGTGATTTGCTCTTAAATCCCATTCGTTATTGTCTAATTGAGCAAAACGTCCATCCAAAGTTAAGTTTGTATAGAATTTTGAAATTAATTGAGTAATTTTTTCAGGACTTAATTCCATTTTTTTGCAAACTTCACCGTAAAGTTCGATATAACTCATTTTTCTTCCGCTTTCGAGTAAAACATCGTAAGCAACATCAACCATTGATTCATTTTTGTAGTTCTTCATCTTTTTCACCTCGTTAAATATTATACTTTATTAAAGTATAAAAGCAAATTACATTATCGCTCTTTTAATAGCTTCTTCTTTACCAATAATTCTTACAATGTTATATAATTCAACACCATGTTCAACACCTGTAAGTTTTAATCTTATTGGCATATACAAATCTTTACCTTTTAAGCCTGTTTCATTTTGAATTTCTTTAAATAAATTCTTTAAAGAATCTTTAGAAACCTCGCAATTCTCAACTTTTTTTGCAAAAAGTGAACAAACAAGCTTTGAATTTTCACTATTAACAAATTCTTTTTCTTCATCAGTTAATTCATAACTATCTTTAAATAATTGACTAACTAACTCAACAATTTGTTCTCCATATGAAATTTCTTCTTTGTAAATTAAAGCAATATTTTTTAATTCTTCTTCATCCCTATCTTGCAATTTTTCAACTTTCTTTAAGAAAGGAAGAATAAATTCAAAATATTTTTCATCACTTAAATTTTTAATATAGTGACTATTAATCCAAGTTAATTTTGAATCATCGAACATACTTGGTGAACTTGATAATCTTGCTGGATCAAAAGCTTTAACAGCCTCATCAAGAGTAAAGATTTCTTTATTATCCTCTGGAGTCCAACCTAAAAGTAATAAGAAATTTAAGATTGCTTCAGGTAAATAACCAAGTTTTCTATATTGTGAGACAAATTGAATTATATTGTTATCTCTCTTTGATAATTTCTTACCATTTTGATTAACAATAATGGTCATGTGTCCAAATTTTGGTGGTTCCCAACCAAAGTATTTATAAATTTGTAATTGTTTTGGAGTATTAGATAAGTGTTCTTCACCTCTTAAAACATGAGTAATTTCCATGATATGATCATCAATAACAACTGCAAAGTTATAAGTTGGAATTCCATTACTTTTTAAGATAACAAAATCGCCAATATCGCTTGAATTAAATTTGACTGGTCCTCTGACTAAATCATCAAAACCTAAATCAACATTTGCTTCCATTTTAATTCTAATAGAAGGTTTTCTTCCTTCAGCAAGATATTTTTCTTTTTCTTCTTTAGTTAAATTTAAACAATGTCTATTGTATTTGAAAGATTTAACACCACTTGCTAATTGATTTTCTTTCATTTCAGCAAGTTCATCTTCAGTACAAAAACATTCGTAGGCATAACCCATTTCAACTAATTTATAAGCATATTGTCTATATAATTCGAGTTTTTCGGTTTGTCTATAAGGTGCATATTTTTCAACTGGATTTAATGGTGATTCATCAGGAATTACACCAAGCCAAACTAAATCGTTATATTGACTTTCTTCGGCACCCTCGATATTTCTTTCAATATCAGTGTCTTCAACACGGAAAACAAAATCACCATCAAATTTTTTGGCGTATAAATAATTGAATAATGCACTTCTAGCTCCACCAATATGTAAATAACCGGTTGGTGATGGTGCATATCTTACTCTAACTTTGCTCATAATTTCTCTCCTAAACATACGATGCAATAACTTTCTATTGCCTTGCCTTCTCCAACAGCACCAACTCCTTCATTAGTGCCACATTTAATACTTAATCTATCAGTACTAATTTGTAATTCTTTACAAATATTTTCTTTCATTTGTTTTATATAATCTTTTAATTTTGGCTTCTCGCAAGATATAAAAACATCAATATAATCAATAAAAACACTGCAGTTCTCAATTATTTTTTTAATTTCCTTTAAAAAATAACTTGAATTTATATTTTTATATCTTTCATCAGTATCAGGAAATAACGTTCCAATATCACCTTTATTTAAAGCTCCAATTAAAGCATCAACAATTGAATGAATGACTACGTCACCATCACTATGAGCTTCAAGACCTTTATCAAATGGAATTTTAACACCACCTAAAATTAAATCTTTTCCTTCAACTAATCTATGTATATCTTTAGCAAAACCAACTCTCATAATTACACATTAAACTTAAAGAAGAAAATATCTCCGTCAGAAGCTACGTAATCTTTACCTTCACTTCTAATTTTTCCAGCTTCTTTTAAAGCAGCTTCAGATTTATATTCGATAATATCTTCATATCTATAAACTTCTGCTCTAATAAAACCTTTTTTAAAATCTGTATGAATAACACCTGCACAATCAGGAGCTTTCATTCCGTTTTTAAATGTCCATGCTCTAACTTCATCAGCACCAACTGTAAAGAAAGTGGATAAATTTAATAATTTATAAGAGGCTTTAATTAATTCATCAAGACCACTTGATTCAATACCTAATGAACTTAAAAATTCTTCTTTTTCTTCATCAGAATATTGAGCTAATTGAGCCTCCATTTCACAACAAATTGGGATTACTTCGACGTTTTCCTTCTTTGCATATTCACAAACTTTTTGATAATTTTCGCATTGTGATAAATCTAATAAATCTTCATCATTAACATTAGCAACATAAATTAAAGGTTTAATAGTTAACAAATTGTAGTTTTTCAAAACTTTTTGTTCTTCTTCAGTAAAACTTAAAGAACGTAAATTCTTTTCATTGTTTAAACATTCTCTTGCTTTAAGTAAAACGTTAACTTCAAATAACGATTCTTTATCTTTACTTATTCTTGCTTTGTTTTCAATTTTACCTAATCTATTGTTTACAACATCCAAATCTGCAACAATTAACTCAAAATTAATAGTTTCAATATCACGGATTGGATCGACAGAATTATCTACGTGAATAATATCGCTATTGTTGAAACATCTTACAACTTCAATAATTGCATCAGTTTCACGAATATGTGATAAAAACTTATTTCCAAGACCTTCACCTTTTGAAGCTCCTCTTACTAAACCAGCAATATCACAAAATTCAAAAATAGTATAAATGGTTCTTTTTGGGTTAAATATCTTAGTAAGCTCATCAACCCTCTTATCTTTAACTGCAACAGTTCCAACATTTGGGTTAATTGTAGCAAAAGGATAGTTAGCAGCTTCTACTGAACTATGAGTAATTGCGTTGAATAAAGTAGACTTTCCAACGTTTGGCAATCCTACAATTCCTGCTTTAAGTCCCATAACAACTCTCCTTTCAATGCAATATTATACTATTAATTTAAAAATAAATATAGTTTATAAACTTGTTTATAAAAATTAATGCAAATAAGTTAAATAATTATCATTTTTGTTCTTCAAATTTACAAAAATAAAGGAGATTAAAACCATTAATGAAGCTAGTAAAATAATGCTTAAAATAGGTAAATATGGAATCGAGGCAGACTGATTAATGAACAATAAATTATTTATATATTTATTTAAAACAATCGTGATGAATATTACAGATGCAGTCGAAGAAATTATTGATGGAACTATATATGTTGTTGCTTCAAATAATTGATACTTATTTATTTCAAAATTCCTAAAGCCAAGAGCTTTAAATATAGAAATTTTCTTCTTATTTTCGTCATAGTTAATCGAAACAATATTAAATAACAAAATTGACGATGAGATTGCTGAAACTATTGTAATTAATCTAAGAGCAATTGAAAAATATTCGAAAGTTTTGTCTACATTTTGACCAACATCTTCAAATGGATCAATTAGTTCATATTCAAATAATGAATTGTTTATCTTCTTTATTTCTTCCCCTGAAGGCTTATTATCAAATTCAAAAACAATAGAATTTGGTATTAATTTAAAAACTGAAACTTCGAACAAATCTCTAAAAAGAGATAAACTAAAATCACTATTCTGTTTTATGAAATATTTATTTGAATCGTAAATTTTAGAAACTTTTAGTTCAATCCTTTTAAACTTATTGTATTCGAAAATACCATCCGAATTTTTATCATAATTTAGCATTAGATAAATTGAATTATTTTCACTTATATTCATTTTAATTTTAGTAGCTAAAGCACTTGAAATACCTACTTCATTTACCAAAAACCCTTCAGAACTCAACTCTTTTTCAAAATTTAGTGTAGAAATCTTTACATCAGATGGACTTAAATTCTCATAATATCCTAGTGCTATTTGTTCTGGCAAAGTCAAATATTCTTTATCTTTAATTTCTATTTTTTCATAGTTATTTTCAAGCTTATTTAAATCATCAACATTAGAACTAAAGTAGACTTTATTAGCAAAACCCTCAAACATTCCAATGCCATAATTAAAATAACCACCAAAAGATGAATAATAATAATTATTAAATTTTGAATTCATTTTTTGAACATTAGAAATTAATGAAGAATCAAACCCATATTTTGACGAATCATAAGCAAAAATTTTATTACTTCTACAATATTCACCTAATTTACAAGTAAAAGGAGAATATTCATTTCGATCTGAATCAAAAACTATATCTTTATATTCTGGGTTTTTTGAAATTTTATTTATAAGCTTAGTCTGAAAGTTTTTAGTTTTAAAATAATAAACTTTCTTCAAAGTCCAAGGTGCTACTTTATTATTATTTAAATCAATTATTGAAGGGAGTTTCATCCTATTTTCAAATAAATATTCATTAAAAAGATTATTTGTATGGTAGATTCTATTATTTATATCTTTAAAAACTCTTTTTAAAACAAATAATTGCTCATCATTATATTGCCGATCATTATTTCTTACCTTAAAAATTAACTCAGTTTGCTTATTTTCTAAATACTCATTTAAGTTGCTGTAATCCCTTTTAATCTGTAAGATTTTGCACAGTTTATCCATAGAAGAATAGTCTAAAGAAACAACTATTTCATCATTTTTTAAATCAATACCAATTGCTTCTTTAGGCCTATACTCAAACTCTTCGAAATGTTGTGCATTAAATAGATCAATACCTTTTAAAACATTATTATGAGAAAGAAATACGTTATTATAATTAATAAACATATCGTTAAAATTATTTAAATACTTACAACCAAAATATTCGATATCATCGTTATATTCTTGTTTAATTTTATAGATAATATCTTTCGAAACTGACTTCTTTTCAACTTCATTATTAAGTTCTTTTTTCCTTAATATTAAGGTATTATCGCTAATAATATTTGAGAATGCTTTATTAATACTCAAAGATAAACTTTGGCCTAAATAAACAGAAAGACCCAAACAAATCAAACATACAGAAAATATTGCACTAGAAATTAGGTATCTAACTCTATTGTTTTTAAAAGAACTTTTACATAAATTAACAATAGTTTTAAACTTTAACTTACCTTCTCCTTTATCATGGATATTCATAAGTTTAATTTCTTTTTCACTTGCCTTATTTCTAACTTTAACTTCTTGCTTTTTATAAAAATCAATAACTGTATCGCAATATTCTTTTAATAAATCGATATCATGAGAAACACAAATTATTAATATGTTACTACTTAAGCTTTTTAAGATTTCAAAAACTTGTTTAGCATTTTCTTCATCTAAAGATCCAGTAGGCTCATCGCAAAAAATAACTTTAGGATTATTTATTAATGCTCTTGCTATAGCAACCCTTTGTTTTTCGCCACCACTCAGCCTTTTAACAGGCTCATAAATAATGTCATTTATATCTAAAACCTTGCAAATCTCAACTATTTTTTGAGAAATCACCTCTTTATCACTCTCATTTGTTATTAATGATAATGCAATATTTTGCTCAACAGTTTGATCTTCAAATAAGTTAAATGATTGGAAAACAAACCCAAAATTATTAATTCTGAAATCTTCTATTTCTTTATCATTTAAATCTTTTAGAGATATTCCATCAACAATTACATCTCCATCAAAGTTTAAATCCAAACCAGATAAGCAATTTAAAAGTGTACTTTTACCACATCCAGATTTTCCATAAATTCCATAAAATTTATTATCTTCAAAATTGTAATTATATTTGGTGAATATTTCATTAGTTGAATATGATTTAGATAAATTAAAAGCATTGATCATTCTTCACTTAACTCCCTAGCTATATCTAATTTTTTAAGTTTATTAAATACAAATGAAGCAATAATATATGCAATCAAAATTATTAATATCGATATTATAATAAGTAAAATTATAGGCAATACATCGTTATTTAACGTAAAAGATGAAATCATATTTATAATATGCATTTTATCAAACGCAACATAATTTACTATGAATGTGATACCTATAATAAGTACTGCTCCGATAAAAATTGAACCTAAAAAATACAAAAGTAATGGCTTAAAAAATTGAGTAAAGACATTAAATGTTGAATACCCTAAAGTCTTTAAAACTGCAATATTTTTCCTTTCTTTTAATATCTGATTAATTAAAGTAAAAAATAAAATTGCAAATGTTGAAATTAAAGAAATTGAAGAGAAAAATATAATTCCAACACTAACAATTTTTAAAATATCCATGAACGAATTTACTACTTCAAATCCATTATTATCTAAAGAAATTAAGTCATTGTTTTTAGATTTAAAATCGATAATTTTTAGGTAATTATTTGTGTCATAAACCCACAAATTCATTGAAAAACCCCCTAAATCCTCATTATTTTTGCAGATTTTGACTAAATCTAGCCACGATATTTTCTCTCCAATTTCATCATAAATTGCATCACAATAATAGTTATCTAGGAAATTTTCAAAATAGAAATAATTAAGATAAATTGTTGGTTCATTTAGATATAAAAACTCATTAGTTATATAACTAATTTTATGTGATTCTGAATAGGTAAAAACATTATCAATTTTATAATAAACTTCATCTTTTATCGTTTCATATGTGTATGAATTATTTAATGATATATCTACAAATTTACCAGCATTTTCTAAGTTATAAAAAAGATCATTAACAATTACTCTTTCATCATAATTTCCATCAGAATAAAATTTAACTTTTACATTTGTATATTCTTTTTCGTTTATTTTGACAGTCGCATTATTTAAAAAATAATCTAAATTGTATGTAATATCAGCGTTATTTAAAAAATTAAAATTATCACTTACTTCGGAATATGTCGGCCTTTCTTTTTTAACATAACTTATAAGTGTTCCTTCTTCTTTTATAGTTTTTACATTACTTACTTTAAAACAATTATAATTTGAATAACTATTTTTTAAATTGTAACTGAGAGTATTTAAATTATTATAAAAATTAAAACCTAACATTGTGATGGTAAAACTAAAAGATAATGCAACAAGTAATAGAACATATTTAAATCTATGAACTTTTTCTAATCTTTTAGAAAAAAGCTTATTCTTTATTCTTGCTTTCTTTTTAAATGGTTCATATTTTATATTTTTATAGCATTCTAATTTTGTGTCTTCTACTTTACCATCTTTTAAACGAACAACATTATCTAAGCAAGTAATTAAATCTTTATTGTGAGTAACAATAATAACTAAATGATTTTGAGCATATTCTCTTAACGCATTAATAATTATTTTTTCATTAGCCTCATCAACTGCTCCTGTTGGTTCATCGCAAAGCAATACATTAGGTTCTTTAATTAAAGATCTAATTAAAGCTACTCTTTGTTTTTCTCCTCCACTTAAATCGTCAATTATCATATCTTTTAATGGTGTTAATGAAAATTTTTCTAAATATCCATCAATTAAACTTGCAGATTTATTAGAAACATCACATGCAATTTTAATGTTTTCATAGACAGTCATTTTGTTAAATAAATTATATGACTGATACATTAAAGAAATTTCAGATTGATAAAAGCTTATTTTCTCATCACTAGTAAAATCTTTCAGATTCTTATCCTTATAATATATATCACCTTTAATGGGTTTTAATAAATTTGCTAATAAATTTAATAAACTAGATTTTCCACAACCACTTTTACCTACAATAAAACAAATACCATTTTCAGGAAAAGTTAAAGAAACATCATTTAAAACAACTTTTTCCAATCCTTCATAGGTTTTATAGGATAATGTAACATTTGAAATTTTAAACATAATAAAACCCCCTCTATATACAAGTAGGAGATTTTTACTTGAAAAAGGGGGTTAAATTTACATTATTTTTAATAAATTACATTTTAACTGCTTGAGGAACTCTTGGAAGACCAGGCATTGTAAGAATGTTTCCGCAAAGTACAACTACAAATCCAGCTCCATTAGATAAATTGACTTCTCTAACAGTAATTTTGAAGTTCTTTGGACAGTTTAATAATTTTGGATCATCACTGAAGCTTTGTGGAGTTTTAGCCATGCAAACTGGTAAATTGCCTTTCCCATTTTTGGTTAACTCTTCAATTTGTTTTAAAGCTAAATCTTCATAAACAACACCGTCAGCTCTATAAATTTCTTTTGATATAATCTCAATTTTTTCTTTAATTGATAAATTTACATCATATAAAGGTTTGTAATTTGATTTTTTAGTATCTAATACTTCACAAACTTTATGAGCAAGTTCAGTTGATCCTGCGCCACCATTTAAGAAACCATCTAAGAAGCAAACATCAAATAAATCTTTTTTGCATAATTCAGTTAAAGTCTTAATTTCTTTTTCAGTATCACTCTTGAAATGGTTAATAGCAACAACAACTGGAACTCCAAATTTCTTAAGGTTGAAATAATGTTGTTCTAAGTTTTCAAAACCAATCTTTAAAGCTTCAATATTTTCATTTTCTAAGTTTTCAAAAGCTTCGCCACCATGTAATTTAAGTGCTCTAATTGTTGCAACTAATACAGCACAATCTGGTTTTAAGTTAGCAACTCTTGATTTAATATCGAAGAATTTTTCAGCTCCTAAATCACTAGCAAATCCAGCTTCAGTAATAACAATTGGACTTAATTTTAAAGCTAATTTCGTTGCAATAATACTTGAACAACCATGAGCAATATTTGCAAATGGTCCACCATGGACAAAACATGGATTGTTTTCTTGAGTTTGAACAATATTTGGTTTTAATGCGTTTTTCATTAATTTATAAACTGCATTAACAATATGTAAATCACGAACATAAACAGGTTTTTTGTCATATGTATAACCAACAATAATGTTAGCGACTCTTTCTTTAAAATCTTCTGGGTCACTTGCTAAACATAAAATAGCCATTAATTCGCTAGCAACAGTAATTTGGAAATGATCTGTTCTTCTAATTCCGTTCTTTTCTCCAAAACCAATTTCGATAGTTCTTAATTCTCTATCATTCATATCAAGAGCTCTTTTCCAAGTAATTGATTCTGGATCAATGTTTAACTCATTACCAAAATAAATATGATTATCTAAAACAGCACTAATTAAGTTAATTGAGCTAGTTAAAGCGTGCATATCACCAGTGAAATGTAAGTTAATATCTTCGCTTGGTTCAATCGTAACTTTACCACCACCAGTTGCTCCACCTTTTAATCCAAAAACTGGACCAAGTGATGGTTCTCTTAAACAAAGTAATGCTTTTTGATTAATTTTATACAAACCATCTAAAAGGGCAATTGATGTTGTTGTTTTTCCTTCGCCTGCTTTAGTTGGTGTAATTGCAGTTACTAAAACTAATTTTCCATCAGGATTATTTTTTACTTTATCATATAAAGATAAATCAATTTTTGCTTTTAAATTGCCATAATATTCAAGATATTCTTCACTAATTCCAACTTTTTTTGCTACTTTTGAAATGTGTTCCAATGCCATAATCATAATCCTCCAATTAATTTTCTAACTACATAACTTGCAAGTGTTAATCCACACGTATTAGGTACAAAAACCATCGACGAAATGACTCTATCTTTTATCATTGGCGTTTCATCTGAAAACGCTGTCATAACTTTAGAAGTATCAATGCCTTCTTGTTTTAAATTATAACGCAATTTTTTAGCTAATGGGTCAATAGTTGTCTTATTGAGTGAAATAATTTTAATGTTAGTTGGGTCTAACTTATTCCCCATACCTAAAGAGGTTATGATTTCGATATTATTTTCAAAACAATATTTGATTAAAAGCACTTTTGCATTAATATCATCAATACAATCAACAACATAATTTGCACCATTTAAAATACTAAAATCAAATTCATTTGATACTCTTTTATTAACTTTAGTAATGTTTAAATCATTTCTTAATCTATTTAATTTTTCTTTCATTGCATCGACCTTAAATTTACCAATATCACTTAATTCGTAAGCGATTTGTCTATTTAAATTCGACTCTACAACTTTATCATCATCAATAATTATTAAATTTTTAATTTCAGACATTACTAAAGAAATAGCGCAAATTGAGCCAACCCCTCCTAAACCAACAACAGCTACTTTTGAAGCTTTTAATTTAGAAAGTTTTTCTTCACCAATTAATTTAAGAGTTCTATCATCTATACCTTGTTGTTGCATATTCATAGGCCTCGTCAATATTTTCAAACCAATTAACATCTTCAAATTGATGTTTAAAGAATGTCATTTGTCTTTTTGCATAATTACGTGTATTTTTCTTAATTAATTCTTTTGTTGATTCTAAATCTAAACCATTAAAAAACTCTTTATAACCAATTGCTTGTAAAGCTTGATTTACTTTTGGGAATTTTTCTTTTAATTCATTTACTTCATCAACAAGTCCATCTTCAAACATTATCTCGACACGTTTATTAATTCTTTCATATAATAAATTTCGATCAGGATTTAAACCGATAAAGACTACATCATCATAAAGTAAATTAGATTTACCATTTTCATTTAATTCAGTTTTAGATTTATTATGAATTTTATAAATATATAAAGCTCTAATGAGTCTTTTTCTATTATGTGGTCCAATAATTTTTGCATCAGCTTCATCAATTTTTAAAAGCTCTTCATATAATTCTTCATTAGTTAAATTTGATAAATAATCTTCAGGCATTTTTTCTTCTTCCAAAAATTTAAAATCAAAAAGTAATGCTTTTAAATATAAACCTGTTCCACCAACTAAAACTATATGTTTTCCAGCATATTTTTTTAAAAGTTCTCTACCATCTTTTTGATAAAGCATAATATTATAAGGATCATCAACATGTCTAAAATCATATAAATGATAGTTTGGATGCTCACTTAAAAATTCTTTTGTAGGCTTAGCAGTTCCTTTATTCATTTCTATATAAACTTGATAAGCATCAAAATTTATAACTTCAGCATTAAAATGTTTAGCTATATTTTCAGCTAAATCAGATTTTCCACTAGCTGTTGGGCCTAAAATTGCAAAAATCATAAACTTAATTCTTTTTTAACATCTTCCATTAATAAAGAAACTTCTTCTTTTAAATTTATATAATTTTTAACTAAAGGATTTTTAATTACATCAAAATATAACGAAAGACTTAAATTCAAATCTTTAGCTTGCCTTTCACAAGTTCTATAATAATCCATTTCATTAACTTCTTTTTTGAACTTTTTATCATGTTCAAAAAAATAGTTAAGATCTAAATAATCTTTAATTAGTTCAGTTTTTAGTAAATACTTATTAATTTCATCGCATTTATCTAAAATTTTATTCATTTACTAATTCTCCAATTAATGAATATAAATGATTTTCAGTGATTTTAACTTTTACAAGTTTTCCAATCATTGATTCATCACCTTTAAAATGGACTACTTTTAAATTTTCAGTATAGCCGCTTAATAATTCTTTATTTTTCTTACTAACTTCTTCAACTAAAACTTCATAAGTTTTTCCAACCATTTGGTCAGCAAAATATATGAAATCTTTTTCCATTTCACTAACAAGTTCTTTGAAACGTTTTACTTTTTCATCATAACTTACATTATCTTCAATCTTAGCTGCTGGAGTTCCAACTCTAGGTGAATAAATAAATGTAAATGCGCTTGTATAATGAACTTTTTTAGCTAAATCAATTGTTTCTAAAAATTCTTCATAACTTTCATTTGGGAAGCCTACAATAATATCTGTAGAAAAAGCCATTTCAGGAATTTTAGTTCTAATTCTTTCGACTAAATCTAAATATTCTTCTTTAGTATATCTTCTATTCATTGCTCTTAAAATTGAATTACTTCCACTTTGAACAGGTAAATGAAGATATCTCATAATGTTTTTATGTTTAGCAATAACATCAATAACTTCATTTTTAAAATCACTTGGATAAGAAGTTAAAAATCTAAGTCTAGGCATACCTAAAGAGGCAACTTCATCAAGTAAATTTGCAAAAGTCGTGCCATCTTTTAAATCTTTTCCATAAGAATCTACATTTTGACCAAGTAATGTAATTTCTACATAACCTTTATCAACTAATTCTTTACATTCTTTTAAAATTTCTTCTTTAGATCTACTTCTTTCTTTTCCACGAGTATAAGGAACAATACAATAAGTACAGAATTTATCGCATCCATAAGAAATATTTACGTAAGCTCTATAGCTTTCTAAACGTTTACTTGGAAGATCTTCAACAATTGCTCCAACTTCACTAGAAACATAGACATAACGTTTATTTTCATCAACGTATTTATTAAGTAAAGTGACTAAATCTTTAATGTTGTGTGTTCCAAACATAATATCAACAAATGGGAATTTATCGAGTATTTTATCAATAATATGTTTTTGTTCAATCATACAACCACATATCATTAAAATTAAATTTTTATTTTTAGCTTTAATCGATTTAAAATCACCAATTTGTCCATAAACTTTATCTTCAGCATTTTCTCTAACAGCACATGTATTTAAAATTGCTACATCTGCTAATTTTTCATCATAAACTTTTACCATTCCAAGCTTTGTTAAAATACCACTCATGACTTCTTCATCACGAATATTTGCTTGGCAACCGTAAGTTCTAATAAAGAATTTTTTGTCTTTAAAATAAGCTAAAGTTTTTAAGGTAGGATTAAAATTATATTTGATTGTTACGGATGAATCCCTTCTATTTCTAGCACTTACTAAAGATGGGACTTCAATAAATTCAACTTTTCTCATAACTAATCCTCCTCACTAATAATATATAAAGGAATTATTTCTTTTCCTTCAAATGTTAAATCATCAAATTTTAAAATAACTGCAGAAAATAACACTTTTCCTTTTTCAAGTTGCTTAAATTTTGAACTTTCATTTTTAAAAATAATACGTTCAACTACGCTTTCTTTTTCAGTTCCTAAAACACTATCATAAAGTCCACACATTCCAACATCAGTTATATATAAAGGACCTGTAGAAAGCTTTTGAGCATCTCTAGTTTGAACATGTGTATGTGTTCCTAAAATTGCACTAACTGAATTTTTTAAAGCGTAAGCAAATGCTTTTTTCTCTCCAGTAAATTCTGCATGATAATCAATAATGTGAATATCACTTTCATCGCTTGCAATAATTTCACTAATTGATTTGTATGGATCTGAAATTTGATGTATTTTTGAAGTTTCTGTACCCAATAGGTTACTAACTCTAATTTTAACTCCATCTACATCAAAAATTCTCGATCCTGACCCATGTTTTTCTTCTAATAAATTAAGCGGCCTAACAACTTCATCATTATCAATAACTTTATAAATTTCTTTTTGATGAAGATAATGATTTCCTAAAGTAATTGCATCTACTCCATGATTAACTAAAAACTCATAATGAGTTGGAGACATGCCCTTACCATTTGTTATATTTTCACCATTAGCTATTACAAAGCTAACATCATATTTTTCAATAACTAAAGGAAGGTTCCTTAAAAGAGCCTTCCTTCCTAATTTACCAACAATATCACCAATAAATAATATATTCATTATTTAGCAGTTTCTATTGCACGATATTCTCTAATAACATTGACTTTAATTTGACCTGGATAAGTCATTTCTTTTTCAATCTTATCTTTAATATCGCGAGCCATCTTATAAGCAGCTAAATCATCGATTTTTTCAGGAATAACCATTACTCTGACTTCTCTTCCTGATTGAATTGCATAGCTTGATAAGACACCATCAAACGAATTACAAATTGTTTCAAGTTGTTCGATACGTTTAATATAAGTTTCTAAAGTTTCACTTCTTGCACCTGGACGTGCTGCACTTAAAGTATCAGCAGCAACAACTAAATGAGAAATAACGAATTTTGCTGGTACATCGCCATGGTGAGATTCAATTGCGTTAATAACAACTTCATTTTCACCACATTTTTTAGCAATTCTTGCACCAATTTCAACGTGACTTCCTTCCATTTCAAAGTCTACTGCTTTACCAATATCATGCAAAAGTCCTGCTCTTTTTGCTAAAACTTGATCAAGACCAAGTTCTGCAGCCATTGCACCACATAATTGTGCAGTTTCAATTGAGTGTTCTAATTGGTTTTGTCCATAACTTGTTCTATATTTTAATCTTCCAATATAGTTGATAAGTTCTTTGTTAACGTTACCAATACCAAGTTTAAATACAGTTTCTTGTCCAGTTTTTCTAATAACTTCATCAACTTCACTTTGACATTTTTGGACAACTTCTTCGATTCTTCCTGGTTGAATTCTTCCATCTTTAATTAAGACATTTAATGCTCTAGAAGCAACTTCTCTTCTAATTGGGTTAAAGCAAGAAATAGTTAAAGCTTCTGGTGTATCATCAATAATAATATCAACACCAAGCAATTGCTCTAATGATTTGATGTTTCTTCCATCACGACCAATAATTCTTCCTTTCATTTCATCATTTGGTAATGAAATAACTGAAATTGTTCTATCAGTAGTAACTTCTTGAGCTTGTCTTGACATAGAATTAGCAAGAATCATTCTAGCTTTTTCGTCGCAAATTTGTTCAGCTTCTTCCTCTTTATTCTTTATATAAAGAGTAATCTCTTTTTGGCATTTTTCTTCAACTCTCTTAAAGATTTCATCTTTTGCCTCTTTTAAAGACATTTGAGAAACTTTTTGAAGTTCATCGATTATGCCATCAAGTTTTTCTTGAAGTTGTGCTTTTCTTTTCTTGTTTTCTTCAATTTGTTGATCAAGAGATTTTTCTTTTTCTTCAAGTAAACTTTCCTTTTTAATTAACGCGACGTCACGTGAATTAATTGATTGTTCTCTTTGAAGTAATTTGTTTTCTTGTTGAACAATTGTTTCTTTTCTTTCTTTAATGTCCTTTTCAGCTTCTTGTTTTAATTCAAAAATTGTTTGTTTTGCATCAAGTTGAGCATTTTTAATAATATGATCAGCTTTAATTTCTGCATTGTTAATAATTTTCTTTGAATTGTTTTCAGCTCTTCTTTTGGAAAATACAGGTAAAAAGAATATTAATAATCCACCTATAACTATTCCAACTACTAAAGCTACGCCAAAAAGGATCCAACCAGTACTTGTCATATCTAATAAAAACATTCTGATAACCTCCTTTATAGTGTTAACGACAAAAGTAAATTGTATATTTCAAAAATAATTAACTAAGTCAAAATGTATTTTTCAATACGGAAACATTATAACAAAGATTAACCTGTTTTTAAATTTAATAAGTGTGAATCTTATAGTAAATTATGAAAAATTAATAAGTTAAATTTATGCGGCTACTTCTTCTTTTTTCTTATTTTTAGAAGTTATTTCCTCTTTAATTCTATTAAATATATCTTTATTGTCGGCTAAGAATGATTTAGCAGTATCTCTACCTTGTCCAATTCTATCACCATAAACTTCGTACCATGAACCACTCTTTTTAACGATTCCGGCATCAATTGCTAAATCTAAAAGTTCCCCTTCTTTAGAAATTCCCTTACCATAAATAATATCTAAACGACATGATTTAAATGGTGGAGCAACTTTGTTTTTAACAACTTTTACAACAACTGTATTTCCAATCATATCGCCACCATCTTTAATAGCTTCGGCTCTACGAATGTCAATTCTTACAGATGAGAAGAATTTAAGTGCTCTTCCTCCTGTAGTTGTTTCATTGCTTCCATAAATTACACCAACTTTTTCTCTAAGTTGATTAATAAAGATTACACTACAATTTCCTTTATTTAAAACAGCAGTAATCTTTCTCATTGCTTTCGACATCATTCTTGCTTGAAGTCCAACAGATTGATCTGTCATTTGACCATCTAATTCTTGTTGTGGAACAAGTGCTGCAACACTATCGACAACAATAAGGTCAAAACACTCTTTTCTTGCAAGCATTTCAACTATTTCTAAAGCTTCTTCACCACTATCTGGTTGAGATAAAATTAAATCTTCAATTTTAACTCCTAAAGCTTTTGCATAAACTGGATCAATTGATTGCTCAGCATCAATAAATGCACAAAGTCCTCCATTTTTTTGACATTCTGCAATTGCAGTAAGTGCCAAAGTAGTTTTACCACTACTTTCAGGACCATATATTTCAATAATCCTGCCTTTTGGATAACCTCCGACTCCTAAGCAATTATCTAGTAAAATTGATCCACTAGAAATAACATCAACACCGACTTCAGGTTTATCACCGAGTCGCATGATTGATCCGCTTCCAAAATTTCTCTTGATATCTTTTAAGACATCTTCAAGAATAACGTCATTGTTTTCTTTGATTTCTTTTGTCATAGAAATTCCCCCTCTATTATACAAGTAGGGTTTTTTCAAACCGAATAGGGGGGTAAAATTTTAATTTTTTGTAAATTTTATCTACTTAAGATTGAAATAAGTGCATCAATTACACTATTTACAGCAACTTCTCTAACTTCTTTTCTTTCAAGTTCAAGTTTTAAAGGAATTGCCCAAACTTTTTCTGCATAAACAATTGCCATATAAACTTCACCAACTTTGGCTTCACCTGGTAATTGTTCTGGACCTGCGTTTCCAGTAAATGAAACAGCAATATCAGTGTTTAAAACTTTTTTAGCAGCAACAGCCATTGCTTGAGCAGTTGGCCATGAAACGATTCCGTTTTCATCTAAGAAAGCTTCATCTAAACCTAAGACATTAACTTTGACTTCCTTACTATAAGAAACGATAGAACCTTTAAATACTTTGCTAGCACCACTTACATCAGTGATTGTTTTTCCAAACAAACCACCTGTAAATGATTCAGCAGCACCTAAAGTAAGTTCTTTTTTAGCTAATAAATCGATTAATTGTTCAACTTTATTCATTTGTGTCCCCTCCAACAATTAAATGTATATTCTGTTTTACATAAATTACTCCACTAATGAAAGATGTTAATGTTGTGATATAACATACAAAATCTGTGATGTGTAAATATTTTGGCCAGCTTATATCAAAGAAAGAAAATGGGAATCCATTAAATAAAATAAGTCCAATCATAACCATTTGAAAAACTGTTTTAAGTTTTCCATAAATGTTAGCTTGAATTGTTTTACCTTTCTTTGCACAAACAAATCTTAGTCCATCAACGACTAAGTCTCTAATAACCATGATAATTACACAGAAAAATGGAATCTTACTTGAATTATTTATTGATGCAAATGAAAAAACTAGGAAAATTGATAAAGAATTAATTAGCATTTTATCTGCTAAAGGATCTAAAAATTTTCCTAAGTCTGTTACAAGATTATTTTTTCTAGCTAAATAGCCATCTAAAAAATCTGTAAGACATGCAGTCAAAAATAAAACAAAAATAATTAACATAATGTAATTAAGGTAAGGTCCATTAATTTTATCATTAGTCAAATAAATATTTGCTTTGAAGATAAATGGGTTAAATTCATCAACAATGTACATAACAAAAATAGCAAGCAAAAGAAAAACACTTATTCCTATTCTTGCAAATGTAATTTTTGTTGGTGCATTAACTTTTTTCATACTTCTTTTTTTGAGTATTCAGTCCATAAGCCATGTTTTGTTTTATGCAATCATTTATCTAGGTTTCCCTGTCTTATAAGATTCGGTTCTCTTTTTAGACTTCCTCTACCAATATTTGAGTTTCTCGCTTGTGGGGTTTACCGCGTTTCAGCAACAACTTTCGATGTTGATCGTTTCTGTGGCACTTTACACGATTTATTCATGGGTTTTCACCTTTAGAATAAATACATTGCCGTTACTTGCTCCCAAGTACCTAGGATTATTTTTTCTCCTAGCGCAATCACTACTATCATCACAGATAGTGCGAGCATGGACTTTCCTCTAACTAAAAGCCAGCGATTGCATAGACTGAAATTTTATTTAATTTTGGTTGGATCAACACCAAGTTCGTAAAGCTTTTTTTCATACTTTCCAATCTTGCGTAATAAATCCAAATTATCTAAGTGATTTACGTCACTATTAGAAGCGCTTTCTTCGATGTTATCACTTGAATTAGAGTTATCTTCAATTGACATAGATTCAAATTCACGATAATCTAAGGCGATTTTCTCAAGAAATTTTTCAACTTCTTCTACATCATATCCTTCTTCGGATTTTTTGAATTTTTTATTTAAAATTTTTTTAGATGTTAAATTTAGTTTCATAATTACTTAGATATAAAATATTATATTTTATATAAGACATATTTTCAAATCATTATTACCCAATTTATTAAAATAAATATTTGTATATTTGCTCGATAATAAATATAATTCAAGAGTATGAAAGAAATTAATAAATTATTAAAAGACAGAAAACAAATAGTATTCTTAGATTTCGAAGGTACTCAATACACCCAAGAAATTATGGCAATTGGTGCTGTAAAAGTTTCAATTGATGCAAAAAATAATATCAAAAAGAACAACAAAAAGTTTATTGTTTACATTAATCCTTTTGGCGAAGTTGGAAAAATTGTTGAAGGAATTACTGGTTTAAACGATGAATTTTTACAAGAAAACGGTACTACTTTTAAAAAAGCTATTGAGAAGCTTAAAAAATTTGTTGGACTTAAATATAAAGATACAACTTATGTCACTTATGGCAATTTTGATAAAAGATTATTACATTGTTCACAAGAATTAAACGAGATGGAAAATGATCCTTTTATTGCTACAATTTATGAAAATTACATGGACTTTAGTGCAATTTTCTCAAAATTTGTTAAAGATAATAAAGGTCAACAATTATCACTTGCTGAAGGTTTAAAAGTATTTAAAATCAACTTTGTTGGTACTGAACATGACCCTTCTGATGATGCTTATAATTTAATGCTTTTATACGAAGCTTTTGTTACAAAAAGAGGAATTTTAGTTGAACAATATAAGACAACTTTAGATAGATTTAGTCATATGCCTACTCCTTTTATTAAATTAATTAGAAAACTTAATAAAGATAAACAAATTACTTACGAAGATTATTTAAAATTTATCGAGGAAGAAATTAAATGATAAAATTCCCTTCTTATATTAAAGATAAAAATAAAGGACTTTCATTTGAATCAAAAATAAATAAAGCAAATGAGTATTATAAAGAAAATAATATTGCTCTGATCTATAAAAAACCTACTCCAATTAAAATTATTTCAATAGATAATGAAACTCAGCTTATTACAAAAGCTGCTTTTGAAAGTAAATCAACAACAGATTATAATGGAGTTTTTAATGGAAAATACATCGATTTTGAAGCAAAATCGACTCATTCTAAAACTTCTTTGCCTTTAAAAAATATTGAAGATCATCAAATTGAACATATTAAAAATGTATTAAATTTTGGTGGAATTTCTTTTTTACTTGTTGAATTTAGTGCTTTAGATGAAATTTATCTTCTTAAAGGAGATAAATTATTAGCATTTTTAGATAATGAAAATAGATCTTCTATTCCTTTAACTTATTTTAAAAAAGAAGGTTTTTTAGTACCTTCTAATTTAAAAATTTACGTTGATTATTTAAGCGTTTTATAAAAAAGAGCTAGGATTTGCAGGGTTTTTGACAAATTTGAGCTAGTTTACAGCCTTCGCATTTAGGTGAAATAGCTTTACAATAATATCTTCCAAAATGGATAAATTGATGATGGAGTTTAATCCATTTTTCTTTTGGAAACAATTCTTTTAATTTATGTTCAATTGTTTTTACATCATCTTCTTCTAAAGCAATTTGAAGTCTTTTAGAAATTCGAGCAACATGAGTATCAACAGGAAATTCAGGAATATTAAATAATTCAACATGAACCACATTTGCAGTTTTATTACCAACTCCAGGTAAGCTCATAAGTTCAAATTTATTGATTGGAACGCGAGAATCGAACTTATCTATTAAAGTTTTTGCTATATCAATTACGTTTTGAGCTTTAGTTTTTGCTAGCCCTAATTCTTTAACAAGTTCATATATGTCTTTATATTTTGCATTTGCTAAAGATTCAAGATCTGGATAAATTTTAAAAAGTTTTGCTGTAACTTTATTTACTTTTTTATCAGTACATTGTGCGCTAAGCATTACAGCAATTAAAAAAGAATAATCAGTTGTGTAATTTAATTCACAACCAGCATTAGGTAATATTTCATCTAAATAATTAACGATTAATTCTTGCTTATTTAATTTCGTTTCCATCTAGATCTTCTTCTTTAATTCTATTAACAATAAGACGATCAATATATTTAATATTTAATTTGTTATATTTTTTAGCATCTTTTAAAGCGTTGATGATAATGTCACTATCAACTTCACTACTAAGCCAACCATCAATTGTATAAATTTCAACTGGTGATAAATTTCTTTCAAAAACTTTCATGAATTCTTCAAAAATGTAGTTTCTTCTTTCTTCGAGTTCTTCATTTTTTTCCATTTCATCATCGGTATAAACACTCTTTTCAAATGTTTTAATTAATAATTTATGAAGACTATTTAAAGATGTATATGTATCGCCATTTTTATCGATGTATTCGAGATAACCTTTTGTAAACAAAACAGTTAAAGATTCATCAATTTCTTCTTGAGGAAGGTTCATTTTTAAAGTAAGTAAGTCACTTGTAATAAAATCGTTTCCTTGTTGTAAAAGATGTTCAATCATTAAAACAACAAGAACTTCTCTTTCTGCGATATTTAATTGTTTATAAAATTCTAACAATAAATATTTGTAATCTAATGCACTTGAATTTTCATATCTCATAACTTACCCTTCCTTTTCTCTTCCTCAACTTTTTCAATTTTTAATTTATTAATTAAATTATAATTTTCTTTTATCGCTTTTAAAGAATTTTCTTCAATTTTTAAATTATATTTTTTTACAAATCTTTCAGCCCTTAAAATTCTAAGTGGATCTTCTTTAATTCTTTTAATAGGATCTCCAATAAATCTTAAGATTTTATCGTTTAAATCCTTTACTCCCATATTTGTAGGATCAATGACATTGTAATTTTCATCTATATATAAAGAATTAATTGTAAAATCTCTTCTTACATAATCTTCTTCAATAGATTTTACAAAAATTATCTTTTGAGGATGTCTAAAATCTTCATATCCTTCTTCTTTTCTAAAAGTTACAATCTCACACCTAATTTTATCTTCTTTATAAATTAAAACTCCAAACTTTTTAAAAACATCATCACATTTTAAAAATTTTAAAGTTTCTTCTGGTAAGGCATCAGTAACAAAGTCAAAATCTTTTATTTTTAAATTTAAAAGATAATCTCGACTAGTTCCACCAACCATATAAAGTCGAAAACCATTTTCATTAAAAATTTTCTTTAATTTATCAAAAAATGTAACCATATCCTAGTAAAGAAAAGCCAGAATTAATCTGGCTTTTTAGTAGTTTATAAAATTATAATTAAGCTACTTTTTCTTTTAAAGCTTTTGCAGGTTTGAAACTAACTGTCTTTGTTGCAGGAATAGTAATTTTTTCGTTTGCATTACTTGGGTTAGTTCCGACTCTTTCTTTTCTTTGTTTGACTGCTAAAACGCCAAATCCTGAAAGTTTAACTTCTTCACCAGCGACTAATGCTTTTTCAACTTCACCAAGAAGAGCATCTAAGACTCTTTCTGCATCTTTTTTAGTTAAGCCGACTTCTTCAGCTAATCTAATGCTTAAATCATTTTTATTCATTGAATTTGCCTCCTATAAAAATAACTTATAATTTAAATTAACATATTTCTAAAAATCTGACAATAAAAAATTTCGATAATATCACACTTATTTTAAATTTATTAATTTATACTTACTTTCTTTTTCTACAAACTAGGTTAATTGGAGAACCTATTAACTCAAAAGAATCACGAATTTGATTTTCAATATATCTTAAATATGAGAAGTGCATCCATGTAGGCTCATTACAAAATAAAGCTATAGTTACAGGCTTGCTACTTACTTGTTGAGCATAATAAATTTTAACTCTTCCACCATTAAAATGAGGTGATTCATTCATCATTTGAGCAGTTTGAATTATTTCATTTAATACACTTGTTTTAATATCAAATGTATAACTATCATAAACTTTTTCAATTAAAGGTAATAAAGTATTAATTCTTTGTCCGCTTAACGCACTAACAAAAACAATTGGGGCATAATCTAAGAATTTATAATCAGCTCTAATTTTTTCAGTAAATTCTTTTACAGTATTGTTATCTTTATCGATTGCATCCCACTTATTTACTACAATAATAATTGCTTTTTTTGAATCCATTGCATAACCAACAACGTGTTTATCTTGATCAATTAAACCTTTTTCTGCATCAATTACTAATAAGCAAACATCTGACTCATCTATAGCTTTTAAAGCTCTTAAAGCTGCATATTTATCAACAGATTCAAAGATTTTTCCTTTCTTTTTTAAACCTGCTGTATCAATTATTGTAAACTCTCTATCATTAGCAACAAATTTAGTGTCGATTGCATCACGAGTTGTTCCTTCAATATTTGAAACAATAACTCTATCTTGCTTTAATATTGCATTAACTAAACTTGATTTACCTACATTAGGTCTTCCAATAACTGAAAATTTAATTGAATTATCAACTATATCTTCAGTTTCATCAGGCAATTTTTTAATAATGTCATCTAAAACATCACCAATTCCAATACCATGAGCACCAGAAACAGGGATTGGATCACCAATTCCAAGTGCATAAAAATCATAAATATTTATTTGTAAATCGTTATCATCAATTTTATTAACTGCTAAAACAATAGGTTTTTTAGATTTATGAAGCATTGATGCAACAAGTTTATCATCATCAGTAAGTCCTACTTTTCCATCAACTACAAATAAAATAACATTTGCTTCATTAATAGCAATTTCAACTTGAGCTCTAATTTGTTCTTGGAATGGACGATTTTCAATTTCAATTCCACCTGTATCAATAACAAAAAAATCGCGAGTTAACCAACTTGCTTTTGCATAGATTCTATCGCGAGTAACACCACGGCGTTCTTCAACAATAGATTTTCTTTCACCTAATATTCGATTAAAAATTGTAGATTTGCCAACACTTGGTGAACCAACAATTGCCACAGTTCCAATCATTAAATGAGCCCTTTTTCCTTAATAATATTTATAATTGCGTTTTTGACTTCGTCAATTGTCATGTGAGTTGTATCAATTCTAATACTTCCTTCAGCTTCAACTAAAGGTGAAAATTCTCTGTGTGAATCGATATAATCTCTTTTTTTAACATTTTCTAATACTTCTTCATAAGTTGAATGAAGTCCTTTTTCAAGATTTTCTTTATGTCTTCTAATTGCTCTTTCTTCAGCATCAGCTATTTGATAAATTTTAACTTGAGAATCTGGTAAAACATAACTTCCAATATCTCTTCCGTCCATTACAACATTTCTTCCTTTTGCAATTTCTCTTTGAGCTCTAATAAGATCTTTTCTTACTGGAGTATAACTTGCAATATAGCTAACATTATCTGCAACTTCAGGAGTTCTAATTTCTTTAGAAACATCGACGCCATCTAAAGTAATTTTATTTTCATCATTGAATGCAATATTAATTTTTCCAATTAAATCACATGATTTTTCTTTGTCTTTAGGGTCAATTCCTTTAATTAAACAAGCATATGTAAATGCTCTATACATTGCACCTGTATCAACATATAAAAAACCTAATTCACTAGCGATTAATTTAGCAACAGTTGATTTTCCGCTAGCACTTGGTCCATCAATAGCAATAGAAATGTTTGTTTTCATAAGACTTTCTTCCCTAAAATTGTAAATAAAACGATTAAAGAAATTAAAACAACTCCAACTAATGCATAATATAAAATTAAACGAACCATTCTTTTCTTCGAATATTCTTCAATTAATGGGTTTAATTTTCTTTTATTGTTTATTGTTTCGTTTTCTTCGGCGACAAAAATACTATTTTCATTCTCTTTCTCAAATGTATTTTCCACTCGTTTTTTCATAACGATATTTTAGCATAGTTATTTTATTTTTTTAAGTTTAACAAGAGCAAATAACAAATTTATTTGTTAATTACTAAAATCGTTATTTTGATGTTTTAAAATAATTTGTTTTTAATTATAATATTAATAATCCAAAGGAGTAATTTTTATGGCAGTAAAAGTTAGTATTAATCCAGAAGCATGCATTGGTTGCGGTTTATGTATTTCACTCGCACCAGATGCAATCGCATTCGGAGATGATGGAAAAGCTCAAGCTATCGGCGAAATGGATGAAGCAACTGCTGATGACGTCGTTGCATCATGCCCAGCTGGTGCAATTAGCAGATAATCCATCAAACAAAATAAAAAAAGACGAATTAATCGTCTTTTTTTGTTTCTTCTTTTCTTTTAGTTGCTATTAATTCAATTAATTTTCTAAGTGGTTTATAAACAACAAAAGTTGAGATCGATACAATTCCTAATTTAAATGCATTGAACGGCAATAAGAATTCAAAACTTATTTTTATATCTTTTAAAGATGTAATTGAATTATCAAATGCTTGGAATGCTTTTAATACAAAATCTCCATAAACAATTTCATAAAGTGGGAATATTGTATAAAGTCCTACAAATGCACTTACAATTAAACTAGAAAGAATACCTATCAAAATTGCAAGTAATGCTCCTTTTAATGTTCTAAACTTGTCATAAATAAATGAAGCAGGAACTAAAAGTGCGATACCATACATAAAATCAGCTAAAACCCCAATACACATATTATTTAGATCAAATGGAATTTTTATTATTGTTTTAATAAGTAACGCTCCAAGCCCTACATAAGGTCCATAAGCAAACGATCCAATTAAAAGAGGAATTTCATCTAAGTGAATTTTTAAAAACGAAGGTGCAAACCATAAACTAAATTGAAGGCCTGGCACACAATAAAGTATTGCAGCTAAAGCTCCGAAGATGCCCATTGCAGCAATGTTTTTTACAGTGAATACTTTTTTCATAAAAAAAGTCCTTTCACTCCAAGGACAAAACATACTTCTTCCATCTAGACTTTACTATTGCCACTTGAATTTCACAAGTTCAATCAATAAGATTCGCGGGGTTTACCGCCAGTTAGGACTTTCACCTGACCCTGAAGTACTTTTATTTTAATACTTTATACAAAAATTACAACTAATCTACTTATTAGAAACGATCTGTGAATATTTACGTGGATACTTTTTATCTGTTTCTTTTAGTTTTTTAATATCTAAAATATATCTAGTTTGTTTACAATTTTCTAAATTATATTCAAATTCTTTAACCACTTTTGAATTTAGATTTTCAAAAGATAATTTTGAATCATTAATTTCAATTTGATAATTAATGCCTTTATGAGCTAAAAGTTCGCCGTTAACCTTTAAATATGGAATACTTAATTCAAGTAAAATTCTAAGTTGTGTAACAGCTCTTGAAGTGCAAAAATCAAAAAAAGACCTGAGATTTGCAGGGTTTTCTTCAACTCTACCGCAAATTACAGTTACATTTTTAAGATTTAATTTTTCTTTTACTAAGTTTAAAAACTTACATTTTTTAGCACTTGATTCTACTAAATAAAAATTAGCTGATGGACAACATATAGCTAAAGGAATTGCTGGAAATCCACCTCCTGATCCAATATCCATAACATTTGAATTACTTAAATCAAATTCTTTTAAAAGAACTATTGAATCATAAAAATGTTTCTCGATTGCTTCATCTTTATCTGTAATTGCAGTTAAATTATATTTAGCATTTTCTTCAATTAATGTATCATAAAAAAGTTCGAACTGGTCGAAGATATCGCTCCTAAGTTTTAACTCTTCAAATGGCTTATAATCCTTAAATTTCATTTCTTCCAAGTCCTTTTTTAAGTTGTAAAATTAGTGAGTTAATATCTGCAGGATTTACACCGCTAATTCTACTTGCTTGACCAATATTTTTTGGTTTTACGATATTTAATTTTTGTCTTGCTTCAATTCTAAGTCCATCTACAGTTAAATAATCGATATTATCAGGAAGTAATATACTTTCTAACTTTCTCATTTTTAAAGCTTCTTCTTTTTCATTTTGAATGTAGCCTTCATATTTCACTAAGATACTTAATTGTTTTTCACCATATGGTTCTAAATCATAATTTTCTGGTAAATTAATGTATTTTTTAAGCTCTGAAAATTCAACATTATTTCTTTTTAAAATATCTTTTAATTTGACTCCGTTTTCTAATGGTTCATAGCCTAAACTTACAAGATATTCATTAACTTTACTAGTCTTCCCAACACTCGTATTTTCTAAAAAATTTAAAATTGAGTTGAGTTCTGCAGTCTTTTTGACAAATTTTGCGTATCTTTCCTCAGAAATTAAACCATATTTATGACCATATTCAGTAAGCCTTAAATCAGCATTATCATGTCTTAAAAGTAATCTAAATTCTGCTCTAGAAGATAATAGTCTATAAGGCTCTTTTGTACCTTTATTAATTAAATCATCAATCATTACTCCAATATAAGCTTCATCACGTTTTAAGACAAATGGTTCAAGACCTAAAATATAATTCCCAGCATTAATACCAGCCATAATTCCAAGTCCTGCAGCTTCTTCATAACCACTAGTTCCACAAATTTGACCAGCAATAAATAAACCTGGCCATTTCTTGATCATTAATGAAATATCATATTCAGAAGTTTCGATTGCATCGTATTCAATTGCATATGCATATTTTAAAATAACAGCATTTTCTAATCCTGGTAATGAATGAACCATCTTGTCTTGTACTTCTTTTGGCATTGAAGTTGAAAAACCTTGTAAATAAATTGAATTTGAATCATAACTTTCAGGTTCTAAAAAGAGTTGATGACGTGGTTTTTCAGAAAATCTTACTATTTTATCTTCAATTGATGGACAATATCTTGGACCAACACCTTTAACAAGTCCACTATACATGGCGCTTTCTAATAAATTGTCTTTAATAATTTTGTGAGTTTCAGGTGTTGTATAAATTAACCAACATGGAATTTGATCTTCTAAAGGAATGAATTTATCGTCTTCATAAGAAAATCCTTCATCTTCAACATTACCATATTGAATTAAAGTTTTTGAAAAATCTATTGATTCACGAGCTATTCTTTGTGGGGTTCCTGTTTTAAGTCTATAAAGTTTAATTCCCATTCTTCTTAAAGAATCGCTTATTCCTATTGCAGGCTTTTCTCCATCAGGTCCACCACTTACTTTTGAGTGTCCAACTAATATCTCGCTATCCATGTAAGTTCCAGTTGCTAAAATTACAGTTTTTGAAAAAATATCAAGGTTCTGCAGGGTTTTTACTCCTAAAACCTTATTTTCATCATGCAAAATATCGACAACCTGATCTTCTAAAACATCCAAATTTTCTGTTTCATATAAATGATTTTGAATATTATGTGGATATCTTTTTTTATCAGCTTGAGCTCTTAAACATTGTACTGCTGGACCCTTTTTAGTATTTAACATTTTCATTTGTAAATACTCAGCATCGGCAGCTTTTCCCATATAGCCACCTAAGGCATCGATTTCTCTAACAACAATTCCTTTTGCACTTCCTCCAATAGATGGATTACAAGGCATATTTGAAATCATTTTTTTATTTAGAGTAATTAAAAGAGTACTAAAACCTCTTTTAGCACAAGAAAGACACGCCTCAACTCCAGCGTGCCCACCACCCACGACAATTACATCGTAGTTTTTCATCCAATACTTCCTTCCATATCTAATTTAATAAGTTGATTAAGTTCGACTGCATACTCCATTGGAAGTTCACGAGAGAATGGTTCAATAAATCCCATAACAATCATTTGAATAGCATCTTTTTTAGAAATTCCTCTGCTCATTAAATAGAATAATTTATCTTCATCAATCTTAGAAACACTTGCTTCATGCTCTAATATTGATTCATTGTTCTTACATTCGTTTGTTGCGATTGTATCGCTATAACTTAACTCATCAAGCATTAATGTATCACATTCAATATGTGATTTAGAATTAATTGCTTCTTCTTTAATTCTAACTGTTCCTCTATAGTTACAAACTCCACCATTTTTAACAATTGATTTAGAAATAATTTGTGAAGTTGTTTCTGGTGCTTCATGAATCATTCTTGCACCAGCATCTTGATATTGACCTTTTGAAGCATAAGCAACACTAATACAAACTCCTTTTGCTCCTCTTTCTTTTAAAATACATGCAGGATATTTCATATTAGTTTGAGAACCAATGTTTCCATCAATCCATTCCATTTTGCCGTTTTCATAAACAGCTGCTCTTTTTGTAACTAAATTAACAATGTTATTTGACCAGTTTTGAATTGTTGAATATCTACAAGATGCATTTTTACAAACAATAATTTCAACAACTGCAGCATGTAAAGATTCATTTGAATAAATTGGAGCTGTACATCCTTCAACATAATGAACATCAGCACCTTCATCAACAATAATTAAAGTTCTTTCAAATTGACCTGTTTTTTCGTTATTAATTCTAAAGTAAGATTGAAGAGGTTTTTCAAGTTTTACACCTTTTGGAACATAAATAAATGATCCACCACTCCAAACTGCACTATTTAATGCACTAAATTTATTGTCATTAACAGGAACAACTGTTCCAAAATATTTTTTAAATAACTCAGGATAGAATTTAAGTGCCATGTCAGTTGACATAAAAATAACACCTTTTTCTTTAACTTCCTCAAGCATATTGTGATAAACCATTTCTGATTCATATTGAGTGGCTGCACCACTTAAATATTTTTGTTCAGCTTCAGGAATACCTAATTTTTTAAATGTATCTTTAATAGTTTCTGGAACTTTATCCCAACTATCTTCTTCAGTTTTATGATATCTAGTGAAATAAGTGTATGAATTAAAGTCTAAATGCGAAACATCTGGTCCAAATTTAGCAAAAGGAAATTTAACAAATGAACGATATGCTTTTAATCTAAATTCAAGCATCCATTCTGGTTCGTTTTTCTCTTTTGAAATTGTTCTAATAACGTCTTCATTTAATCCTTTTCCAGTATTAAAAATATCAGAGACATCATCTTTGAAATCATATTTATATGTATCATCAATTACGTTATTTTTCTTCATTTTCTTCACCAAATAAGATAGCTTTTAATCCATTCCATCCAAGTGTTGCACATTTAATTCTTGAAGCTTGTTTATAAGTATTTTTAAATACAACAGCCTCCTCAATTAAATCTTCATCATATTCTTTTTCATAAATCATATTAAAATAGTTATGTGCGATTTCTTCGATCTCGTCTTTAGTTTTTCCTTTAACTAAATCACACATAATATCTGTTGATGATGTACAAATTGTGCAAGCAACACCATCAAATTTACAGTCTTCAACAACATTATTTTTTTCTTTTACATAAATTGTAATGTCATCAATACAACTAGTTGAGTCCATACGAATTTGTTTATATTCACTAACATTTTCAGGGACTTTTTTGTTAATTGGGTCATTATAATGATCCATAATAATCTCTCTCATTAATAATGGGTTATCAGAAATACGCATCTAAAAAGTCACCTCCATTTTTTAAAGTTTCATACAATACATCAATTTCTTCTTTTGTATTATATAAGCCAAAACTTATTCGTACAGTAGCCATTGTCTTTAAAAAATCATGTAATATTTTTGCACAATGTTCACCGCTTCTTACACAAATTCCTTTGCTATTTAAATAGCTTGCTTCATCTTGAGCAAATACGTCTTTTACATTAATTGTAATTATGCCACCTTCTGCAAATTCGTTATAAATAATAAGGTTCTGCAGGGTTTTTAGTTTAGAAACGGCATAATTTCTTAATTCTAATTCATATTTATGAATCTCTTCCATGCCAATTTTATTAACATAATCAATGGCTGCTCCAAGTCCATAAATACCAGCAAGATTTAATGTACCAGCTTCAAATTTTGCAGGTGGTTGTAAGAATGAAACATTGCCACACATATCAAATCTAGCATTGTTTCCTCCACCACTCATAAATGGATCTGTATCTTGTAAAAGTTCAAACTTTCCATATAAGACGCCAATTCCAGTTGGTCCATAAATTTTATGGCCACTGAAACTTAAGAAATCACAATCTAAATCTTTAACATCAACAGGTACATGAGGTATTGATTGAGCTCCATCAAGAACTAATATTGCTCCATATTCATGGCAAACTTTAGCTATTTCTTTAACATCACATAAATAACCAAGAACATTAGTTATTTGGGCAATTGCTACAATCTTTGTATTTTTATTAATTGTTTTTTTAACATTTTCAACTGTTAATCTTCCTTCTTTATCTAAAGGAATGTAATTAATTGAACATCCTGTCATTTCTTTTACTTTAAACCAAGGAAGAACATTACTAGCATGTTCAGCTTCAGTTAATAAGATTTCATCGCCTTTTTTAAGATGTTTTACACCATATCCTGAAGCAACAAGATTTATAGACATTGAAGTTCCACTAGTAAATACAACTTCTTCTTTTTTAGCATTTATAAATTTAGCGACTTTATTTCTAACTTCGTCAACAGTTACATCAACTTTATATGCAAGATCATAATCTCCACGATGTGAGTTAGCACATTCTTCTTCATAATATCGATTACATGCTTCAATTACGCATTTTGGTTTAAATGTTGTTGCAGCATTATCAAGGTAAACTAAAGGATGGCCTTGATTTAATTTAGTGCCATCTAACATAGGAAAATCTTTTCTAATTTTATTTACATCGTACATATTAAATGCTTCTTTCAACAATTTCCTCGATTGTATTCTTTTCATTTTCTTTAAAATTTTCTGCAATTGGTAAAAGATAACCAGCAGTAATTAATTTACGAGCTTCATTTAAATTTAATCCTCTACTTAATAAATAGAAGATATGATCAGGATTTACAGTTCCAATTGCACAACCATGATTTGCTTTAATATCATCACAATCAATTCGTAAAATTGGATAACCTGTACTTTTACTTTCTTTATCAAATAAAATAACTTTTATAAGTTGAGATGCACTTGATTTTACACTTGGTTTAGTGATGTGAGAGTCACCTCTAGCAACTAAGTTTCCTTTATTTTGAACAACACCAAATCCTTTAAAATCTGATGAAGTATTTTTACCAATATGTTCAAAATTAACTACAAATTTTTTCTTATCTTCATTTTTAACTAGTGATGCAAATTCTACTTTAGAAGAGGCATAATCCCCAACTAAATTTATAGTAGTTTCCACATCTAAATTATTAAGTGAAAAGTCTGCAAAATAAATGTAAAATTCAGAATTTGAGTGGAGATTTGCAGTGATTTTGAAATTTTTAAGGCTTTTTTCATTTAAAATAACAAGCTTAAAACTTGCGTACTTTTCCACTTCTAAATCCACACAAATTTCTTCTTCAGTTGGCTTTAAATTAAGTTCGACAACTGAGTTTTCCTTAATAATTATTTGAGAATTTTTAAAAGAAGACTTGTCAAAATCTTTATTTTCAAATATTTCAAAAATCTCTTTTTTATCCATTATTTATTTGCCTTCTTAATTGCTTCTTTTGTACCACATACTCCAATTGAAACTTTATTCATTGCAGTATCTTCTTTTTCAACACTTATACCAAGTTCTTCACCAATCCATTCATATCCATCTTTATCAATTTTGGAAATTAATTCTTCATTTCCTTCTTTGACAATTCTTCCATTAATCATGACATAAGCTTTAGTTGGTTTAATTAAAGTGAATAAACGAGCATAGTGAGAAATAACTAAGAAACTTGTATTTTGAGTTTCAAATTGTTTTCTAATTTGTTCACTTACAACATTTATTGCATCAACATCAAGTCCACTATCAATTTCGTCAAGCATTGCAAGAGATGGATTAAGTAAAATCATTTGCAAAATTTCGTTTCTTTTCTTTTCTCCACCACTAAATCCTTCATTTAACATACGATTTACCATTTCAAAAGGAATTTTAACTTCAGCACATGCGTTTTCTAATTGTTTATAGAATTTATATAAGCTAACTTTTGTATCGCTTCTAGCATTTAATGCACTTTTATAAAAGTCTGCACTAACAACTCCAGGAATTTCGTATGGGTTTTGGAAAGCCAAAAATAAACCAAGTTTACTTCTTTCATCAACAGTTAAACTTAAAACATCAACATCATTATAAAATATAGATCCACTCGTTACTTTATAGTGTGGATTGCCCATAATTGCAGCAAATAAAGTTGATTTTCCATGACCATTTGGACCAAGTAAGGCAACCATCTCATGTTCATTAATTTCAAGGTTAACTCCCTTTAAAATTTCTTTATTTTCAACTTCGACATGTAAATCTTTAATAACTAGTTTTTTCATACATAAAACCTCAAGCGTGTTTATTGTATATATTTTACATTTTTATATCAAATCAAACGACTTTTTTTGTTAATTTAAAGCCCAAAAATGGCGAAAAATTTCCTATTGAGTTTTTTATACTATAAGTATAAAATTAATAATTGCTATTAGAGTTAATAGATATTTAGGAGGAGACATGATATGAAGAAATGCAACAAAGCATTATCTGTACTTGCTTGTATCACTGCTGCAGCTTCTTTAGTCTCTTGTAATGAAACTGTTACTTCTAAGAATGGCACTTTATTATCATATGTCGATCAAAGCGGTGTCGCAGTTGACTTTACAACTGATGACTTACTTCTTAACTATTTCGAAAATGATTCAAGTGCTACTTCAGACCTTTATGGTTATGCTTATGACGCATTTGTTAAAAAGTATTTCTCAAAGGAAGAAAACAAAGCATTACTTGATGACATCAAAAATGAAGCTGATATCAGAATCAAACAACAAGAAAACAAAGCTCAAGAAAATGCAGACTCCAATAAGACTCAATACAAAGATGAATGGAATAAAATCCTTGATTCTGAATTAAGTTCTTATAGAGAAGGCAAAAGAACAACAGAAAGATTAAGAGAAAAATACGAACTTGAAGAAATGAAATCAGAAATTACTGATCAATTCTATGAAAAATTCAAAGATTGGAAAGATATTTCAGGTGATGAACTTCAAGAAAAATACAACATTTTCTCAGGTGAAAATGGTTATTTAGAAAAAAGACTTCCATATCACGTAAGACACATTTTAGTTAAAGTTGATGCTGGTAGTAACACAATTTATAACGGCCAAATTAGTGAATCAGACGCAGAAGATTTATATAACGTAGTTGAAGCATTAGCAACTGGTGCATCATTCGGTACTGTTGCTGAAGACCACTCAGAAGATTCAGCTACTAGCTATGGTAACTTAGGTATCATGGATAAAGCCACTTCATTTGTTAATGAATTTAAATTAGGTGTTTATACTTATGACACTTTATTCAATAACAACGCTGAAGTTAAAGCTTCTCTTGCTACTGATGAAGATCCATTCAATATGCTTGATACTAAAGCTCAATTTGAAGCTTTAGGTGTTGCAAATATTCCATTTGCTGCAGTTCAAGAATTATATAACTTAAAATCACTCACTAAAAATGCCGAAAACAAAGAAGTTAACGATGGAAATATGAACTATTACCCACGTAACATTATCTTTAATAAATACTTCAACAATCACAATTTTGGATTTATTACTTTAACAGATACAAAATTTGATGATGCCGCAACTTTAAAAACTAAAGGACAAACAGGTACTGTTGGAAATACTTACTACACAGATTTAGATGCTGATGGAAAATGGGCAGTTGGAAGTGCTTATACTGGTGATACAACTGGTCTTAGCATTGATCAAGCTCACAAATCAGGATTTAAAGATATCACATTAAAAGATGGCACAGTTATGTCAAAAGTATTATGTGATGAAAATGGAAATCCTATCTTAGTTGTAAGAGCAGGGACTAGCGATTATCAAGGCGTTCATTTCATTACTATTGAAAGAAGCGCACTTGAAAAAACCGCAACTTATGCTTACTTAGATACAGATGGCAATGAAGTTGGAACTTATACTTCTACTTTAAATGAATATTATGCTGCTGAATCTCCAGTTACTTTAAGTGGTAGATTAAATTCTAATTTCCCACACGTTGAATTCTCTGGAAAAACTGTTAATAAAAAATCATATATTAACAACGTCGTCAGTGATTATAACTCATATACAAGTAGAGCAGATACTTTAAAGAGTACAATTAAATCATTTGACCCATCATACAATTACCGTGTTTATTTATGGCTTATGGAAACTGTAAATGATAGCGGTGAAGAGGCTACTGTTACTGTTACTGTTAGTGGTGGAAAAGAAACTAATGTTACTGAAATCATTAACAAATACGTCTATAAAGAAATCGCCAAGAACGAAAAGAACTTCAAAATTGATAACAAAACTTGGAAAGATTACTTAACTTACCTTGAAAACCAAAAACAAGAAAGAAAGACTAAACTTATTCCAGAAACTTGTGCATTAGGTTTTGCAAGTGGTACAGGTTATGAAGATGGAGGAATTTGTAAATATGTCAGCAAAGCTTAATAAAAAATTATTACTTGTTAGCGTCGCAGCTTGTTCACTCCTTCTTGCTTCATGTAATGAAAAAATTTATCCAGCATTAAGTAGTGATGCTAAAGTAAGTGAAAATCAATCAATCTTAACAAATGATGATTTAACTTATATTTATGAAAAACTTCACGATTCATCTTCAACTGGTGCAACAATTAGAGATATAATCTTAGAAAGATATGCTAAAGGTTATATCGGAAACTTCACTTTATTAGAAGATGGAACCATCAAACTTGAAGGTTATGATGATGAATCAGCTGAAACTCAATTAGAATTCGTTAAAAAACACGAAATCTATTGGGATAAGAAAGAAACTGAAGAAGGTTCAAAAATTTATAAAGCAACAGAACCAACTGAATTAACAGAAGATATTAAAAACCGTGTCCAATTATTAAAAGACATTGTTAAAGAAAAAGTTGCTAAGAGATTATTCGATGATGCAAATTCATCTTCATATAAAGAAGATAACTACTTCTATGAATATAAATTTGCTAGAGCAAAATTCGAATCAACTACAATCACTGGTTTTGATGATGATTTATCAAAAGATGGTGCAATTAATATTTATGATGAAGAATGGGAAAGAAATTATGAAGACTTAGCCGGTCCAGAAGTTGATACTTATCCATTCACTAATAAAATCTTAATTGATAGCACTATTAGTAGCGATAACATCGAATCCTACTTAGGAAGTGATAACTCAACTGGTGCTCCAATGTTACACCTTGGTTTATATGCAAAACATGTAAACAAAAATATTATTCCTGATATCTTAGATACATTACTTGTTGAACAATATATCTTAGATAATCAATACACTACATTAAGTAGAACTCAAGCTAGAAAAATTAACTATGTTTCTATCGCAACAGATACAACAAATGTTAATGCCGCTCGTAGATTAGTTGAAAACTTCGTTGCTGATTATATTTCAGGAAATGGAAGTAAGAAAACTGATGCTGTTAAAGATGGCGAATATCAACCAATTGATTTCGATGTCTTATCAGAAGCATGGAAGGGTGTCTTTACAGATAACGCTTCATATGTTGCTGGAGCAAACGAAAGTGTTGATTTATTACTTGAAAGTAATTTCCAAATTGTTAAAACTCACGATGAAGCTATTAACAATGGAAAAACTGGTACTTCTTACATTGATGGCGCAGATCACTATTTCTTCAAAAATACTGATTACGGCTCATTAATTACTGATTATGCAAAAATTAATGATGATAAGAATGATGGAACAAGTAATGAACAATGGTTATCATTCACAAATAGCTCAACTTATGAACTTTCAAAGGGTTTAGAATTAAAGATCAATGATCTTAAAACTAAATCATATGTCACAACTGGTTGGGGAACTAAAGATAATGGATTCTCAAGTTTACCATCAGCAATTAGTGATATCTTATTTAAATATAATGTAAGTGTTGATACTCCAATTAATACTGGTGAATTCCAACAATCAGACTTCATCGTTGAAGAAAACGGAAGATATTTCTTAAAGAAACAAAATGCTCAAACTGAACAATTAAAAGATAGCGTTATCTTAAGAGATGGTTCAACATTCTACATTGTTGAAGTCGAAGAAGCTATTTCACAATCAAAATTATCATTAAGCAGTGAAGATTACACTACTAATGAAAAAGAAGCTATTGCACGTGAAATCGGTTACAATATGGCAAGTGGCGATACTTATAAAAATACTGCCTACTTACACTATCTTGAAAAACTTGATTTCAAATATCATGATCAATCAATCTATGATTACATGTTAAGTGCATATCCTGATTTATTTGATTAATATTTAAAAAGGAGCAGACTTCTGCTCCTTTTATTTTAAAGGAGATATAAAAATGGAAAACTACGATAAAAACTGTATTTTTTGTAAAATTGCAAATCATGAAATTAAATCAAATGTTATTTATGAAGATGATGATGTAATGGCATTTTTAGACATCTCACAAGTTACATATGGTCATACTTTAGTCATTTGTAAAAAACATTATGACAACTTCTTAACTTGTCCAAAAGAAATCATGAACAAAATGTTTAACCTTGCTCAAAGAATTGGTCAAGTTGCTATTCATGATTTACATGCTTTAGGAGTTAATATTTTAACTAATTGTTATGAAGCTGCAGGTCAAACTGTAAATCATTTCCACATTCATGTAATTCCACGTTATAAAAATAAAGAAGGTTTTGAAATTACAATGAAAGAAAATGATCAAAACTTAAATCTTCCTGCTATTGCAGAAACCCTTACAAATAGTTTAAAATAAATTATCCTTGCTTACTTAGTAAGCTAATTAACCTATGAAAAAAGTATTTCAATCCGAAATACTTTTTTCTTTTAAAAACCCTGCAGTTTAAATCAAAAACCCTGCAGAACTCAACTATTTTTATTTTTATTCGTCTTTTTTCTTATAGAATGGATTGTTGTTAATTGCAAAAATTCTATCAGTAAATTCACCTGGTTCAACATCTTTATAAGCTTTATCGAGCATCATCATTTTTGCATCCATATCATCAATCATTGATAAGAGTAATGCCTCACGAGTTAATGGAGTAACTGGTGAACCAAATTCTTGTTTACCATGGTGAGCTAAAATCATATGTTTTAAAAGTAAAGGAACTTCACTTGTTATATTTAATTTCAAACTTGCTTCATTAATAATAGCCATACCAATTGAAATATGACCTAATAATGCCCCTTCAACAGTATATGAAGGTGAAATTGGACCAGATAATTCATAAACTTTACCAATATCATGAAGCATGCAACCAGTTATTAATAAATCTCTATCGACATCATTGTATATTTTAGCTACTTGTTCAGCAACTTTACACATACTGACTGAGTGATGCAATATTCCATGATAAAATTCGTGATGATTTCTTGCTGCTGCTGGATAATCAATATATTTATCGTAATATTTAGCAAAAATTTCATCTAAAATTTTCTTACAATCTTCATTTTTAATTGAATTCCAAAATGCTTTAAATTCTTCAATTAAAACATCTTTTGGTATTGGACTACTTATAATTAAACTATCTAAATCAACACTATTTTGGTCAACTTTATAAATTTTAAAAATCTTCATTTGAAGTTTTTCTTTATATTCATAAGCTTCGCCATCAATTCTAATTATATTTCCTTTAACAGCAATATCTAAGTCTCCATCAAAGATTTCCCACTTTTTACCTTCGATAACACCACTTTTATCTTGAAGAGTTATATTAAGATATTGTCTTCCATCAGTAGTTATTCCACGACTAACATTATTAATTAAATAAATTCCTGATCCATTTTGTCCATGTTTTAATTCACTAATCATAATTTTCCTCCTTAATATCTATCTTTCTTTGCTCTTTCATATACTACCATAATATTATTATAAAATGCTTCTGCAGAATATTTATTCATAGAATAAATTGAATTTAATATTATTCTTTCTTTTTCTTTACCACTTAAATTATAAATTTTATCTAATTTTTCTAAGAAGTCTTCTTGAGAATCAAAAATAAAACCGTTTTTACCATCTCTAATAACGCCTTCTAAGTTTTTGGCTCTTTTTACAAGTAAAATTAATTTAGAACACATTGCTTCCATATAAGTTAAACCTTGCGTTTCCGTTGTTGATGCATTTAAAAATACATCTGAAATTGCATAATAATATTGAGTTTCATTTGAAGGAACTTTACCTGTAAAAATAACTTGTTTTTCTATTTTATTAATTTCTACTACTTTCTTAATTGCATTTAAATAAGGGCCGTCACCAACAATTAATAAGCGCATATCTGTATTGTTTTTTTCTTTAACATAGCTAGTAAATAAATTAACAACTTTATCTATACTTTTTTCGCTTGCAATACGTCCTAAAACTAATAAAACAAAATTTTTATCTGAGATCTGCAGGGTTTTTTTAAGTTCTAGGCACTTTTCACTATCTTTTTCAACACTTTTAAAACGCAAAAAATCAAATCCAGTTGGAATTACATTTACATATTTTTTAACACCATGCGTTTGAATATAATCTTTTGTATCTTGGCTAGGAACTACAATTTCATCAACGGATTTACAATATTTTCTTAAAACTCTTCTTAAAATATTTTTAGAAACTTTATCAAATTTTTCATTTCCTTTAGTAATGTAATAAGTGTAATCTTCAAGTTTTGTATGATATGTATAAACTGATGGAATTTTAAAAAGTTTTGCAGCTCTCATTCCAATAATTGAACACATTTCTTCTGTATTTACATGAATAATATCTAAGTTTAAAGATTTAATAAATCGATAAATTTTAGGATGACCTGGTAAAACTAATCTATATCCATAAATTCGTTTTAAATATAATCCATGAATTCGATAAATTCTTTTTTCTGGATCATATTCAGTCTTCTTACCACTACAAAAAACATAAACTTCATGTCCGTTTTTAGTTAAAGTTTCATATAAAGAAAGGCAACTAACAGCAACGCCATTAATTTCAGGATAGAAAGTATCAGTAAAAATACCTATTCTCATTCGCCTTTATCTCCTTTATTAATTGTATTAACCATTTCATCTTCTTCTTCACTAGTTAAAACTTTATTATTCACACTTAAATTATATGTTTCAATTTGTAATGTGTGGAATGTTTTTCTATCAAGATTATAAATATTTTGATTAAAGTCTTTTTGTCCTTTAGGTCTATAAAGTAAAATTGCTAAAGCTCCCATAAATAAAGGAATATAGAAAGTGAATGTACGCCAAACTAACATACAAGCAACTGTTCCACCTTTTTCAATAAAAGCATTACTATAATAACCAGTAAAAAGATAATTAAAGACATATTCACTAGTTCCTGCTCCACCAGGAATTGGAATTAGTCCTACTACCATATGTTGGAAGTTACTAAATGCGATGGATTCCCACATTTTTAATGCAACATTAAATCCATCATTAAATGCCCCCATACTTAATCCAACAAAGAATGGATATAAATAATTTAAAGAAATAATAATTAAAGTTACTAAGAAAATTAAAATTGTAAATGGGATATTAGTTAAAAGTCTTCTTGTTTCTCTTCTAAAATTTTCAACACTAACTCTAAGTCCAATTTGTGTTTTTTCTAAGTTTTTAACAATTTTTATCTTAGCTAAAAATGCTAAAACTTTATAAATAACAAAATTATGGAATCTTCTTGAAATTGACATAAATAATGCACTTCCGAATAAGAGAACATTTAAAGCAAATGAAGCAATAACAAAAATAACAATAGGAATTTCAAAAGATCCAATCTTTAAAATTCCAATATTTAAAACTTCATTAATTTCAAATAATGATAAAGCACTTAAAATAAAAATTGAAAATTGATAAACGATATATTGAGTAACTACAATACTTGCAGCATTCGAAATATGAATTCCTTGTTTTTTAAGTGTAGCCGCTTCTGCAAATTCTCCTCCAGTATTATCTCCAGGAGTGATTCCATTATAAAAAATATAAACCATTCTTGTGGCAACTGAATCCATAAATTTAACTTTTGCAGTATATAGACGTGTATACATATAAATTGCAAAAGCACCAAAGAAATTAATTAAAATTAAGATTCCAAAAAATGCTAAAAAGAAATAAGGATTTATTGTTTTAAAAAGATCTTTAACAACTTCATAAGTAAAAACTTCATTACCTTGATAATTTGTTTTCTTTAAAAGTGAGTATAATAAAATACCAACTGTAGCTCCAATAATAACTACAAAGTAAATCAAATATTTTAATTTTGAATCTTTTTTCTTTTTTCCCATAATAATACAACGCCTTATGCGTTGTATTTTATATTATATATTTTTAAATATAGATTATCATTAGCAAAATAAAGAATTTTTAATTAAATTTTCTTTTAAAAACCCTGCAATTTAAAAAATAACCTTGCAAATCTCAACTATTTTTTATAAAAAAGAAAAAAGGCACATTATTGTGCCTTCTTATCTAATTCAGCCATTTCGACTTTATATTTTTCTAATTCTTCAGTATTAGCTAATACAAAGTGTCCTGGTTCAATTTCAACTAAGCTTGGTTTTTCCTTGCTATAATCATGAACTTGAGATGGGATATAAACAATACGTTGTCTATCTTTCTCAGTTAATGGATTTGGTTTTGGAATAGCGCTTAATAAGCTCTTAGTATATGGATGTAATGGATGTTTGAATAATTCATCACTTGTTGCAAGTTCAACAATTTCCCCATAATACATAACAGCAATTCTATCGCAGAAATATTTAACAACACTTAAGTCGTGGGCAATAAACATAATTGATAAACCCATTTCTTCTCTTAAATCATTAAGTAAATTAATAATTTGAGCACGAATAGAAACGTCTAATGCACTAATTGGTTCATCACAGATTAAGAATTTAGGTTGCATAACAAGAGCTCTTGCAATACCAATTCTTTGTCTTTGACCGCCTGAGAATTCGTGTGGATATCTTGAAGCATAATCTTCAATAAGTCCGACTTTCTCTAAAGCTTCAACAACTTTCTTATGATTTTCAGTTTTATTTCTAAAACCTTGAATTTGTAAACCTTCACTAATGATTTGTTCAACTGTCATTCTAGGATCCAAAGAATCGATTGGATCTTGGAAGATCATTTGAATTTCTCTCATTAATTTAGGATTAACATGTTTGTTATCATATTTAATTTGTTTAATCTTTTCTTTTTGAACTTTAATGATATCGTTAGCTTTTGTAGTTTCTTCATTCTTTTTAGCTTCGAATTCTTCTTTAGTGATTTCACCTTTTTGAAGCTTTTCATTAAGTTCTTTAATAGTTTTATTTAATCTAATTTTTGTAAATTTGATTTCTTTTTCATTCCATCTAGAACCAGCACCAATTCTATAACCTTTATAATAAATTGATCCACTAGTAATATCGTAAAGTTTGATAATACTTCTACCAGTTGTTGTTTTACCACATCCTGATTCACCAACAACACCAAAGCATTCACCTTCTTTAATTTGGAATGAAACATCGTGAACTGCCTTTAATTTAAAGCGGGATGGACCAGCGCCGAAGAAGAAATATTGTTTTAAGTGATTAACACTTAAAATGATGTTATTATCGACGTATTCTTGTCTAAATTTACAACGAGAAACAATCTTTTTAATTTCTTTTTCTTTTTGTTCTTCGGTTTCACTACCTTCAAGCTCATTAGTAGCAGGTTCAACGTGTTCAGAAGAATCATCATCATCAGTACTAATATTTGAAGCGTTATCTTGTGAAATTTGATAAGCTTCAATATTTTCAGAAAGGAGTTTTGAAGTCTCTACTTCTCTTTTTTCTTCATCAACATTACTCATGTTTTTTGCCTCCTTCCTTTTCTTTTTGTGCTTTTAAAGCATTTTCAATACGAGTTTTAACAATCTTTGGCATTTCAACTTTTGGAGCACCTGGATAAAGTAACCAAGTTGCAGCATAATGAGTATCAGTAACCTTAAAGAATGGTGGCTCATATTTAAAGTCAATATTCATTGCATATCTACTTCTTAAAGCAAATGCATCACCTTTTGGAGGGAATCTCATATCTGGTGGAGTACCTGGAATTGCTTCAAGTTTTTCTTTACTATCGACATCTGGAATTGAGGATAAAAGTGCCCAAGTATATGGATGTTTTGGATCAAAGAATACTTCTTCACTCATACCATATTCAACAATCTTACCAGCATACATAACAGCGACTCTATCGGCCATATTTGCAACAACACCTAAGTCGTGAGTAATAAAGATACAACTTAAATTTCTTTCACGTTTAAGTTTATTAATAAGTTCAAGAATTTGAGCTTGAATTGTAACGTCAAGGGCTGTTGTTGGCTCGTCACAGATCAAGATATCTGGATTTGCAGTTAAAGCAATAGCAATAACAATTCTTTGTCTCATACCACCTGAGAATTCAAATGGATATTGTCTAAATCTACGTTCTGGTAATGGAATACCAACTTCTTTCATTACTTCAAGAGCTCTCTTACGAGCTTCTGCATAAGTAATTTTAGTTTTACTAATGTAGTCTTCCTTAATTGCCTCTTCTTCTTGCTTTAAAGCTTCTACGCCATCAATATATTCTTTAAATTTGGCATCTTCATAATCTTTAAATGTTTCAGTTTTAGCAACAGTTTTGCTAACACTATTTTCTTTGAATTTACCTTCTTCTTTTTTAAGTTTTTTAGCTAAAGCAATGTTATATGCATAAACTTCTAAACATTTATTAAGATGTTCAGGATCCATAGATGCTTTATAAGATTCAAATTCAGCATCATATTTTCTCCTTTTATCATTTAAATCAGCTAATTTTTCTTCTTTTTCGCTCTTTAATTTTGCATGATATTCATCAACTGTTTTCTTAGCAAATTCTTTTCTTTCTTTTAAAATTTCTTTCAAAGTTGGACTTTGCTCTTTAGTTGAGTTTTTAGTTACTTCAATTTTCTTATTTAAGAATTGATTAATAATTAAAACTTTATCATCATCAGTTAATTCTTCACTAAATTTATCTTTATATTCATTTAAAAGATTAATTTGATCATCAATTGATTTAATTTTTAATTCATGCTTTTTAACTCTTAAATCTTTATTAACGCCATCATCATCTTTACTTAAATTATCAAAAGCCTTATTTTCAAGATCTTTTTGAATGTTATAACCTTCGATATCAGTAGGAATATTTGAAACAAATGAATTAGCATAAACTTTAATATCTTCGTTTACTTTTTCTAATTCTTTCTTGTATTCTTCTTCTTTTTTAGATGGTTTTGCTAATTTTTGATTAATTTTAAGTTGTTTTTTAATAAGGCTCTTATTATCTTTAATGATTTTCTTAGTTTTATTTAATTCATAATTTTCATTAGCGAAAACGTTTCTATAAGCAGTTAAATCATTAGAAATTAAATCATTATACATTCTTTTAAGAATGTTGTTATTAATCATTGTTGTTTCAATGATTTGTTTTCCAACTCTAACTAATGGATTTAATGAACTTAATGGATCTTGGAAGATCATTCCAATTTTATGTCCTCTAATTCTATGGAAATCTTCTTCACTAACACGAACTAAATCTTCACCTTCGTAAATAATTTGTCCATCTTCAATAATGCCATTAGCAGCCAAAATACCCATAATGGTTTTACTAGTAACTGATTTTCCTGAACCAGATTCACCAACAATACATAATGTTTCACCTTTATATAAATCAAATGAAACACCACGTGCTGCATGTACCATTCCATGATCAGTAGTGAAATTAACTTTTAAGTTTTTGACAGATAAAATTTTATTATCTTCTCTATAAATATTCTTATCTACCATACTAATCACTTCCTTTCAACGATGGATTTAATGCGTCACGGAGACCATTTCCAAATAAGTTAAATGAAACCATCATAATAGCCATTAATACAGCTGGAATCATAACTAAATATGTAGCTGATGATAAGTATTGTCTATAATCAGCTAAGATAACACCGAATGTATTTGAACCATTCATACCTAAATTGAGGTAAGCAAGAGTTGATTCACTATAAATAACTCCTGGAATCATAAATACAGTTGATGTAACAAGTGTACCAAGTGAGTTAGGTAAGATGTGTCTAAAGATAAGTCTTACATCACTTGCTCCTAAAGTTCTAGAAGCAAGAACATATTCTCTACCTTTAAATCTATAGAATTGGGCACGGGTTGTACCAGCAACTCCCATCCAACCAGTAAGACACAAAGCAAGTGCGAATGTAGCAAAGTTACGACCTAAGTGTAAAATACATAAAGTCATAATAACCATCCATGGGACTCTACCTAAAATATCAGTAAATCTTTCCATGAAAATATCGACCCATCCGCCAAAATATCCAGAGATAGCACCCCAAATAATACCAATAATAAAGTTAACAGCTGATGTAATTAAACCAAGTAAAAGGGATGTTCTTAAACCTTTAAACATTAAAGTAAATAAGTCTTTTCCTTGATCAGTTGTACCAAAAATGTATTTTGGAGGTTTATCATAACCTAAATATTTATAATTTAAAACAATACAAGTTGCTTCATAATCTGGGAATGTTCCTGAAATATCTTTATGAGAAATAACTTCAACTATTGGACATTTTTCTTCATTTAAAACTTTAAATGATGATGGACCAACACTTGGGTCATATGTACAATATTTTGCTTTGATGTATTCTCTCATCTTATCTTTTGTAATAACTCTAGTTACATGACCATAAGCAGCTAAATATGTATCATATCTAAAATTACAATATTTATAATAAGCATGATATAAGAATTTATTTCCGTTAGATGTCCAAAGAGCTAAATTGTTTTTAACTTCGATACCATCTCTTTTTTCTTTTTTAACTCCACCTACTTGATAGTTTGCATCAGTAAATGAAACAATATCAAAGATTTCTTCTTGTTCAGTTGCATCTGATGAAGTAACAACGATCTTATCAAATAAAACTTGTGAGTTATATTCTTTTGATGGAAGTTGATCAATACCAAAGGCAACATATTCAATACTTCCACTTAAACCATTATCAGTAAGTAATTTAGTTACATCATATGTTTTAGTTGTAAAATCTTGTGAGAATTCATCTTCAAAATAATATTTATGTAAAACTACTTTCTTTTCAGCGTTTTCATAAGCTATAACATAAGTTTTATATGAACCAAATTTATAATCTCCATCAGTTTCACCACCATAGAAACCAACTTCCATATTGTATTGGTTAGCTAAATCAAGAGTGAAATATGCGGATTCAATTTTATAAAGTCTATCTTGTGGCTCACCACTAAAAATTTGTGGAGCAACAAATCTAACATAACCACCTTTATTATAAACAGCATATGAATTTGAATATCCTTCAAATATTTTAAGTTCAGAAACTGCTTCTTTTCTATAATAAGTTGGGTCTGGTGATTCAGTTGCTTCATCATAAGTAACTGGATCATCAATATATTTTGTTCCATCCCAGAAACCAGTTCCAGCATTAAATAATTTTGGTTCTAAGAATTTTTCATCATATGTAATTGCATCTGTTGAAAATCCTGAGAACATTGGAACAAAAATAACAAGTAATAAAATAAGTCCTAAGATAATTCCACCAGCAACTGATGATTTATTTTTTAAGAATCTTTTAAAAGCATCCTTAGCAAAAGTTGTTGGTTTATCTTCAAATTTGCGCTCAAAAGAACGTTTTTCTATTTTAACTTGTTCAAAATCGCTTTGTTCAATGGTAATAGCATGCTCTTTTAATTCACTGTCTTTATAGACAAAAACATTATTCTTTTCCATATTATTTCTTTGCCCCCATTCTGATACGAGGATCAATAAATCCATATGATAAGTCAACTAATAAGCCAGCAGCTAAACCAATCATCGTAACTAACGCCATATCGACCATAAGTAAGTTAAAGTCGATATTAGATTTTAAATCACCTAAAGCTTTAATATATAAAGTTCCAATACCTGGAATTCCATATAATTGTTCAAGAACCATTGAACCACTTAAAGCACCAATGATTTCACCAATTAACATTGGGAAAATAGGAACTAAAGAGTTTCTCAAAGCATGACGAACGATTGATTGAGTACGTGTTAATCCTTTAGTTCTTGCTAAAAGTAAAAATTCACTAGCCATAACTTCTGTAAGTTCTGCTCTTACCCATCTAGCATAAGCACAAATTGTACCAGCACTTAAGCTAACGACAGGGATAATATATCCTAAAGCTTTTTCTTTAGGTGTTGCTTGCATTGAAGGCCATTGTGTTGGAACAAATTTTCCTTTATAAGCAAATAAAACAAGTAAAAATACAATAACAATAAAGCTTGGAATAGAAACAAATAAAACAATAATTGTTGAAATAATGTGGTCTGTAAGCTTATTTTTCTTTAAAGCCGCCCAAATTCCAAGTCCAAATCCAATAGGAACTGCAATTGCCGAAACAATTAAATTAATGCTTATTGTAACAGGTAATCTCTCTGCAATAATTAACATACAAGATTGATTAACAGCAACAATTGTTGATGTTCCCCAGTCCCATTTAGTAACAATATTTTTAATCCAAACAAAATATTGCTCCATTACTGGTCTAACATAAAAATAATGTAGTCTTCCTGCTCCATCTTTCAAAATCTCTAAAGGTGTGCCATATTGAGGCATTTCTATATCGAAATCAATCATATAGCCCAGCCCAACTTGTTTTAAATAAAAAGCTAATCTTTGATCATCTGTACCGGCAGGTTTTCCTGGTGGAAGCAATTTAATTAAAATAAAAGTCAACGAAAGGATAATAAGTGCAGTTATTAATATCAGGATAATTCTTTTTAAAACATATCTCCGCATACTTTCCTCCTTAATTCCATATATTATATCACATACCATTTAAGCTTAAAAATATATATTTTTAAGTTTAAATAATATGTGCTTTAAGTGTGTTTAAACGAACAATAAGGATAGGGATTACTCCCTATCCTTACGTTTATTTTTAGGATCTTACCTAGTTAAATCAATTTGCTTTTATTATGCAGCGAAGTAATTGAATGCATAGATATCGAATGGTAAGAATGATGTAGTGAACTTACTTCCTTCAAATTCGATTTCGATTTCGAAGTAGACATCGAATCTGTAGTTATATTTTTCATAACCTGCAGCGATGACTTGATCTTCAGTAACTTCATTTACTTCAGCGTAAATTTTTGTAAATCTGAATGCTTCATCGTTCAATTCTTTTGGAACTGTAAATTGAACACTACCAGCTTCTTCATCTAATTCATAGAGATGGTCTACACCAAGATTTTGATCTTTATAGACACCAGTTAATGCACCAGTTGCTAAGTTGATACCAAACATACCAGTTCCAATTCCACTATTAGTTGCATAATCTTCAAGGTATAAGCCTGTAATCTTCCAGCTGACTCCTTGTGCTGCAATTGCTTCATATAAAGCAGTGTAGACAACATCACCAGTGTAAGTTGGTTCTTCAGCACCATCATTTGGGAATTCTCTAGCACTTAATGCTGCATTGAATGCAAATCCTGTTTCACCAGCAACTGCGACTGTACTTGTAGTTCCAGCTTCCCATAAGCAGTCAAATGACCAAGTATTTCCATCATAGAAGATCTTTCCATCATTGACACTAGTATCTGGACCCCAGTTTAAGCAGAAGCCAGATCTGTTATCTGAACATAAGACTTGGAAGAAGTCTAATGGCCAAGCTTGCATACCTGTGATAGCTCCCATACCGATATCAAATTGACCACGTTCGAGTGCTTCATACATTTCATCACTTGTTGAGCAAGCTGAGTTGTTGATTACGAGTTGAATACGTGGATCAACACTGTTGAATGCATCCATCATATATTTAGTTAATGGTTCGCCCATTCTAGTTAATGATGTTTGTGACATCCATTTTGCACTAATTTCAATCTTACTTGGATTTTCAATAGTTCCTAATTCATAAGATCCATCTGCGAGTAATTCTTGAATAGCAAGTTTGAAGTAAGCTTTTGCTGCAGTTAAGTTAAATCCGAATGTTTCTGGATATCTGTTAGCAATTGCTTTTTGGTGAGCATCCATATCATCATAAGTTACTTTAACAGTTTCACCTGTCTTAGCATCTTTATAAGTGAAATAGTAAGCTCTTGATAAGTAGTTTTGAGATGCAGTCATGTTTTGAGCGCCTGCAAATTCAATTCTGTTTAATGAATAATATAAACCATCAAGGAAGTGAATATTTTGCATGACTGGTTTGACATCCCAGTAATCTTTTTCATCAGTTGTTTGATAAACTGATCCGTTTTTACCAAATAATTCTTCCCATAATTCTTCAGTTGTTGCATTGATATTTAATTTCCAAGTTGTAGTTTCTGGAATTTCAACTGTTCTTGGGTCGTTTTTATATTCATTTAAGTGAGTTCCTGGAATAGTGATGGAATCGAGTTTATTTGCCATAAATTCTCTCCAAGCAGCTTCAGTGTCTTGTTTTGCAGCTTCTAAGATTGCAATATGGACACCAGGAATCTTATACATACCAGTATCTTCAGTTTTTTCAAACCATTCTGGGTTACGTTTAAATGTAATTAATTTTCCACTTTCATAATATTCAAGTGTATAAGCTGATAATGATAATGTTGTATCAACTGGGCTTAATGATTTATCTTCACTAAATGAGGCATATAAGTTTGGATCTCCACCTAAATCATTGATGAATTCCATTGGAATTGGTTGCCATAATGAACTTGATAAGTTAACTTTAGCATCGGAAACTTTTAATGCTTTAGCGAATTCAAATTCAATATATCCACCTTTTTCATCTTCTCCAACTTTAACACCAACTGTGCTATTGAATAATTCTTCATTCATTCCTTCACCAGTTTGGTTGTAATATTCAGCGGCACCTTTGATTGGTCTTGCATAAGTTTCTGCGACCATTTCGTTACCACGGTATAAGTTGAATTTCTTAGTGAGCATTAATTTGAATGGAGTTAAATAGTCTTCAAGAGCTACTTCTCTTCCATTATATTTACTAAATTTAGCATTCTTTGATAATGTTGAATATTTAGCTTGTTCACCAGTTTTAACGTGTAATTTAAATCTAGTTGCTTTTGGTTCAGCATCTTCACTTGCGTTCAATGCTTCGAAATCTTCATCATTTGATAAGACTGGATAATATTCTTCACCTGTTTTATCTTCATTTAATTTTGATCCGAAATAACCACTGACGACATAACTTGCAAGATCACTGACTGAGCTACTATTTGCTGCCCATTCATTTAAGTTTTGTGGATCTTCTGAAGTATATGAGTGTAAATATCTCTTATAAGCAGCGTTTGTTTCACCTTCAAGATCAGCAGTTAAATCACCATGTTGTAAAATACCAAATCCATATCCTTCAACATAGTTTTCAGTACCTTTTTGAACACGTGGATGATACATAACAAATGAACCATCACCTGCTAATGGTAAACCACTTAAATAAGTATCTTGAGCATATTTTTCAAGAACGCCTAAAATTTCGGCTTGAGTTTGATATCCAGCACCTGAATAGGATTTAGCACCTTGAGCTGGAACACCTTTGACTTGAATTTGGACACTGTCAACAGCACCACTTTCTTCATCAATAGCGATAACATCAGCAAAACCTGGTTGTTTTGCAGTAACTAAACCTGAAGCACTAACTGATAAAACTTCAGGATCACTAGTTGAGAAAGCTAATTCTAAATCATCAGCAACGATACCGCCCTTAACATCAACAATTTGAGTTTGTAATGTTTCACCAACAGCTAAAACACCTGTTGAATCACCAATTGATAATTTAAATGAAGCATCTAAATATTTGTGTGGATCATCTTCAGGTACTACTGGTTTGGATTTTGGTTTACAAGCTGTTGTTACACCAACAAGAAGGGCTGTAACAGCAAAGCCGGTAACAAGACCAGCAACTTTACTAATTGAAAGTTTTTTCATAAATTACCTCCTAAAAATAAAAAAATTACTTACACTGCAATAATTGCAGTTAAGTTATTATCAAAATTATATTTTCTATAATATATGAGTTTTAAAATTATTTTTTTTCTTAATAATATTTTAATAATATTTAAATTATTACGATATAATCAAAGATTATTAAAAATTACTGTGCAAATAATTGCTATAATTAAATATATTAAAGATGCAATATACCAAGGAATAAACAAAAATTTGTTTTTTCTTCTTCTTTCAGCTTTAGAATCTCTATATTCAATTACATCATTATATTTTCTTACAGGATCCTTTTTTCCTATATTTCTTACTAAATTTGCTGATGCATAGCCAATTAAATCAAATGCACCAAAATTAGAAAGAATAATAAATGTTCCTACTCCAAAATAAACTGCAAATATTCCAAATCCTATATCAGCTAAACCCGCAACAGTTTTATTTACTAAAAAATAATATAAAAGGAATAAAGGAACAGCAGCTAAAAGAAGGCCTACACAAAGGCAGACCTTCCTAAATAAACTACTTTCTTCAAATAATTCTCTAATTTTCATTCTTTTTCTTTTTTAATAAGACAGTAGCAAGAGCAATAGCTGCTAAACTTACTAAACTAATTGAAGTAACAGCAACTTCTCCTCCGCATCCTTTTTTAGCTGGTGCATCAGGTTCAACTGGTGTTGGTTCTGGTTCAACTTTTGATTTATCTTGTTTAATTGTTAATTGAATAATACCAGTTTGAGTTGTAACACTTAATGCATTTCCATCTAATTTATATGAACTTTCTGTTAATTTAACAAGTTGTCCATTAAATTGTTTTTCAAAGATTTCATATTCAGTTAAATCACTATCTGCTGGTAAAATTGTATTTACAACAAATTTACCTAAAGATACAGGGTTCTTTCTAGCATCTAAAACTTCTGCTTTGAAATCATAAGTAAAGTGTTTATTAATAACTTCACTTCTACTTTCTGTAAATTTAACACTATAAGTAGCTTTTAAATCAGCATGTTCAACTGACCAACCTTTTTCAATTTCATCAATATTGAATAATTGTTTTGTGCTAAGTCCTAAATCATTGATTAATTCGACTAATACTTTAGTTTTCTTACCATAAATTGATTTATCAATTGATAAATATTTACCATTAGCATCTTCTGAAATAGCTACTTCACTGTCATTAACAATTGCTTTTTCAATATTATTTTCAAGTTCAATTCTAAATGCAGTTTTTTCAGCATCAGTATATGATTTTTTACCAAATACTGGTGATGATGCAACGCCATCTCTAATTTCGACTGGATAATCTTTTTCAATATGTGATCCATAGATTGTATCGAAACTAAATCTTAATGTGTAATTTCCAACAGGATAAATTAGTCCTTCACTATTTCTAATTTGTAATGAGGCAAAGGCTTTACTACAATATAAGTTTCCTGAACCTTCTTCAGTTAAAATTAATGATTTATAAAGTCCGCCGCCTGTGCTTTGATATTGTTTATTTTCACATTTTGATTCAATAAAGTTTTCATAAACAACTTTATTATCACTGTCAATTAATTGATATTTACTACCTTTACAAGTTCTTAAAATGATCATTTGAGCATAAACATTATTGCTTAAGCCATCAATACCAAATACAGGATTTCCATCATCATTTAATACAACTTCATTACCAACAGCTTTTAAGTTAGTATCACCACTAACGCTCTTATCGATATTACTTGATGAGATAGGAGCACCTGAAGTGACAATTGTTGAAGTAAAATCAACATTAACTTTCTTCATTTTTGCACTATATGCACTATTAATAAAGCTTGATGCACCAACATATCCTTCATCAGCTGCAAAATCAAATTCTTCAACAGCTGGGGATTGTCCATAATCACCATAATATCCCATATATGGAACACTTACTTGATAATCATTTTCATCTTCTGGAGATAAAACTAAGTAGCCTTCTAAGAAGCAACCAGTTTTAAATGCGCTTAAATATTCTTTGGCTTCATTACTAATTGTGTAATTTACTGAAACATCACTTGTTCCAACTGGTAAAGTTACGTCAAATTCGTAAGTTTCAAGTAATTTATCATTTAATGAATAAGCTCTTGGGTTATTATCATCATCATAAAGTAAAGCTGGAGATTGAACATATAATTTAGCATTAAATTTCTTTTCAGCACTACCTTCATTAACTGCAGCAATACTAAATTTAATATTACCTTGTTTGATGTCATCGTTATTTTTTAATTCAACTTTAGCTTTATCACGTTCACCTTTAAAGTAAACATCACTATTAATAGCTGCAGTTACATTTGGCTGACCTGCTCCTTGTTTTTTAGGTGTATAGAATGCACCATTTGCTTGAGTTAAAATTTTTGCAGTTGATTGTAATCTTTGAGTTAAAGTTTTTTGATAAGCGGCTCTTTCTTCTTCTGTAGTGTATTCGCCATTACTTAATAAGTTAGCAACAGCACCAGCATAGTTAGGAGCTGCCATTGAAGTACCATTCATATAAACATATGGTTGATCTTCTTCTGGTTTATTTACAGTATTTCCACCCCAAATGTTAGTTCCTGGAGTAATAATATCTGGATTTAATAATAAGTCATAAGTATAACCTTCACTTGAGAATGAACTTACAACTCTAGTATAAGCTGATGAATCTGGAATTGAAGTATCGCCAGTAAGTCTTCCACTAGCAACGATTGTTCCATAAGCACTTAAAGCATAACTTCCTAAGATACCATTATCTGGATTATCTAAGGCATTATCGTAATAATTTCCAAAATCGTTAGTTTGTTCTTTATCTTTAATAAATGAAGCTTTACCTTCATTACCTGCAGAAATTGCAAGTTGAACGCCACTTTCATTTAAATATTGAATTGCTCTAAAAGCAGCTGTAAATGTATCTTCAACTTTGCCATCTTCTGTGTTTCTATCACCCCAACCTGAATCAAGTGGCGAACCAAGTGACATATTAATAACATCGACTTTTAATTTAACGCAGTCATTTAAAGCTTTTAAAACAGTTGAATCACTTGCTCCACTTCCACTATCTGGGAAAACTTTCATAAAAGCAAGTTGAGCTTTTGGTGAAATTCCTTGATAAGTTCCATTAGCACATGCAATAGTTGAAACGTGCATACCATGATTTTCTGAAGTATTTAAGACGTTATCGTCATTATTTGCATAGTCATAAACATAAGGAATCTTATTGTTAATATAAGTATTACCTTTCCCAATAAAACCAACTTGTGAAGTTAAAGTATTCATTTGAGCTTGAGTAAATTTAACATTTTCAACATCCATATCCACAAAAGCTTCATGACCAACTTGGAATGAATTATCTAAGACAGCAATAAGTGTTCCTTTTCCTTCATTTCCACTTACTGGAATAACCATATCTTCTCTTGAATAGTTTTTATCTGGCGCAACTTCAGTTTGTTTTGGGTTGAATGCGTTTGGCATATCAGCTCTAGGAGTTAATGGATCATAACCTTCTCCATCAGCTAAAACTGTTTCACATTTTTCATAGAAATGCTCATCATATGAATTTTCAACTAAACTAATTTCATCAACATATTCTTTAAAATCACCAGGAATTTTAACGATTTCAAAATTAGCTAAATCTGAAAGTCTTGATTCGATTTTGTAGTTGTAACCAATTTTATTTCTTAATTGAATCTCAAATAATCTTTGAACTTCTTCTTTACTAAGACCTTCTTTTTCTTTGAGTTCAACTATAACTGTACGATTGAGTTCTAGTTTCTCATTTGACTTATTTGGTGCGCTAAAACCTAATGCAGTGAGCATTAAACCAGCACACGCAATAAGTAAGCCAGTTTTCTTTTTCATAAACTACCTCCTTAAATTTTTAAATTTAAGTTATATAAAAAGTTTAAAGCAGAAAAAATTTTTTACAAACTTTTTATTTAAATAATTTTAAATAAGTGACTTTTTAATTAATAAAAACCTTTTATTTCTAATCAAAAAGCCTGCAGAACTCAACTATTTTTAAAAATAATGGGGTTTTGCAGGCTTTTTAACAAAAACCCTGCAAATCTAAGCTATTTCAAAGTTTGAAGGTATTTTTCAAAGTCTTCTTTAATCTCTGGACAGCTCTCACAAGTTTGAGAACATTTACAACTTTGTTCAGCAATTCTTCTTGCACGAGGAATAAATGATCTAATTTCTTCAGAGTTATAACCTACTTGAATTTTACGGTCATCAATAATAATAGGTCTTTTTAAACAACTTGGATTTTGTCTTACAAATTCAATAAATTCATTAGTAGTCATTGAATCAATATCAACATTTCCATTTTTAATTACATTACTTCTTTTTGAAATAATATCATCAGTTCCGTTTTCGGTTTTTGATAAAATATCTTTTAATTCTTGAGGGTTTAAGACTCCAGCAAAAATATTTCGTTCAACATAAGGGATTTTTTGTTCGTCAAACCATTTTTTTACTTTTCTACAACTACTACAACTACTTGAAGTATAAATTTTAATCATATCTTTTCCCTCCTTATTTTATATAATTTAAGACTTCACTAAATTCATTAATATAGATTACATCGTCTCTATTTAAATATTCTTTTGCAGAATAGCCATATTTACAAAATAGCATATCCATTTTTAAATTATGAGCCGTCAATATATCTACAATTGAATCTCCAACATAAAGTCCTTCTAAATTAGATAAATTATGTTCATCTAAATAATTTTGCATTAATGTAATATCTGGTTTAGGTACATCTCCTGGAATATTTCCATGAACAAAATCAAATTTAATATCGCTAAATAATAAATTAACTAAAGCTAAAGTTATTTCATGTGGTTTATTAGTATAAATCATTAATGAGATACCTAATTTTTCAAGTTTTTTAAGTACTTTTACTACATCTTTAAAAGGTTTAGCTAGTACTTGATATTCTTTATATAATTTTAAAAACTCTTCAAATTCGGCCTTATTTTCTTCTTTAAACTCACTTTGATGAATTGCTTTAAGATAAAAAGCAATAGCTCCTCCATTAATTAATGTTTTAACATCTTCATAGTTATATCTATAAGGATAATTATATTCTTCCATTAATTTATTAATAGAAACCATTAATCCTGGAATTGTATCAACTAAAGTTCCATCTAAATCAAATATTACGTACTTTTTCATAATTTAAGAATAAAGGAGGATGTTTTGCATCCTCCTTAATTTAATTAGTCAGCTAAGACAAGTAATCTACGAGGAGCGTTATCACCTTTTCTATTTTCAAGTTTTAACACTCTTAAATATCCTCCATTTCTAGAGGCAAATCTTTTTGCTAAATCATCAAATAATTTATTTAATGCGTTAACATCGTTGACATCATATTGTCTTAAAACACTAGCGGCAAGTCTTCTGCTATGAAGATCACCTTTTTTAGCATAAGTAACTAAACGATCAAATTGGTGAATGACATCTTTGACCATTCCAGTGCAAACTGTAACTTTTTCATAAACAACAAGTTCAGTAACTAAGTTTCTTACTTGTGCTTTTTGTTTGCTACTTGTATAAGGGGTTTTAAATCTTACACCACCTTTTCCATGAACATTTTTTCTTCCGTATTGCATAAACGATCTCCTTTACTATTCACCTTTTGATTCTTTAAAGGATAAACCTTTTTCTGCAAGTTTATCTTTAATTTCTTTGAGTGATTTCTTTCCTAAGTTTCTAACTTTCATCATTTCAGTTTCACTCTTTTGAGTTAATTCTAAAACGTTAGCAATACCAGCTCTCTTTAAGCAGTTATAGCTTCTCATTGAAAGATCTAAATCTTCGACTGAGAAATTCTCAATTGTTTCTTCTTTTTCTTTCTCTGGATCTTTGATTAAATCGATATTTTCGATTTCTTCATCTAATTCTAAGAAATTCTTGAAGTATTCAATTAAGATTTTGCTACTTAATGCAACTGCTTCAAGTGGATCAATTGAACCATTTGTCCAAACTTCTAAAGTTAATTTATCATAATTTGAATCATGACCAACACGAGTTTGATCAACTTTATAATTAACTCTTGTTACACTTGAGAAGTTACTATCAGTTGCGATTGAGCCAACTGGTAAATCATTTAAAACTTTATTTTGGTTACTAGTTACGAAGCCTCTTCCATTTTTCATATGGATTGTCATATTTAATTTGCCACCTTCAGCAATGTGAGCGATGACTAAATCTTTATTAACAGCTTCAACACCAGTAGGTAAGTCTATATCTCCAGCAGTTAATACTTTTGGACCTTTAACACTTACATAAGCATCATATGTTTCATCACTAATTGAATCTGATTTTAAGACTAAATCTTTTAAATTTAAGATAATTTGAGTTAAATCTTCTTCAATTCCTTCAAGGGCTGTGAATTCATGAACAGCACCTTCAACTTCGATTGCGTAAACAGCAGTTCCTGGTAAGCTTGAAAGTAAAACTCTTCTTAAAGCATTACCAAGTGTTAAGCCAAATCCTCTTTCAAGTGGTTCAGCAGTAATTTTTGCATAATGATCATCATTATCTTTCCAAACTAACTTGAAGTCACATCTAGCAAAAGGACGTGCAATTTTAATTTCTTCGTTTTTCATATTTTGCTTCTCCTTTAAATATTAACCGTGTGGATGTTTTGATGGACGGCAGCCATTATGTGGGATTGGCGTAGTATCAACAATTGATGTAACAATTAATCCTACTTGGCTTAATGCTCTAATTGCGCTTTCTCTACCAGCACCTGGACCTTTAACATCAACGTCAACTGTCTTAATACCTTGTTCCATAGCAGCTTTTCCAGCAGCTTCAGCAGCTTGTTGAGCAGCAAATGGTGTAGATTTTTTAGCACCTTTATAACCGATTACACCTGCACTTGACCATGCAATTGCATTTCCTTGTGCATCAGTGATTGTAACGATTGTATTATTGAATGAAGCGTGAATGTGAGCAACACCATTCGTATAAGCTCTTTTAATTTTCTTTTTTCTAGTTGTTTGTTTTTTAGCCATACTTTATGTTCCTCCTTCCTATTTAGTAGCTTCTTTCTTGTTAGCGATTGTCTTACGTGGACCTTTTCTTGTACGGGCATTAGTTTTTGTTCTTTGTCCTCTTACAGGAAGTCCTCTTCTATGACGAATTCCTCTATAGCATCCGATTTCAGATAATCTTTTAATATTCATCATAGTTTCACGTCTTAAATCACCTTCGACTTTATAATGTGAAACTTCGTTTCTAATAAGAGTCATTTCTTCTTCAGTTAAATCTTTGACTCTTTTACCGCCATCAATTTTGCATTTTTCTAAGATGTCTAATGCAGTTGAACGGCCAATTCCATAAATATAAGTTAAACTAATTTTAACTGGTTTATCGTTTGGAATATCAACACCAACTATACGTGCCATTTAAATTTTTCCTCCTAAAATTAACCTTGTCTTTGTTTATGCTTTGGGTTAGAGCAGATGACCATAACTTTTCCATGTCTTCTGATAACTTTGCATTTGTCACAAATAGGTTTTACTGAAGGTCTTACTTTCATAATATTTCCTCCTAAAATTACTTATGTCTAAAGACTATTCTGCCATTGTTTAAATCATAAGGCGATAGCTCAACAGTAACTTTATCACCAGGTAAGATGCGAATGTAATGCATTCGGATTTTACCTGAAACAGTGGCATGTATTACTACATCGTTTTCAAGCTTTACCTTAAAATTACAATTTGGTAAAGCTTCAGTTACTATCGCTTCGACGGTTATTACATCTTGTTTTGCCATTAATTAAACTTACTCCTTATTTTCTAAAGTTAGTATTTCATAGCCAAGATCTGTGACTACGACCGTATTCTCGTAGTGGCTACATATTTTTCCATCTTTGGTTTTAGTTGTCCATCCATCTGGTAAGATTTTAAGTTCAACTGAGCCTAAATTTACCATTGGTTCAATAGCAATTGTCATTCCTTTTTTAAGCATTGGACCGACTCCTCTTTTTCCAACATTTGGAACATAAGGATCTTCATGAACTTCGCGACCAACTCCATGACCAGTGAATTCTTCTGTTAATGTATAACCAAATGGTCTTACATATTCACTAATTGCTGCGCCAATATCGCCAATATGGTTCCCAGGCTTAACCTCTTCAACTCCTTTAAAGAATGATTCTTCAGTAACTTGAATAAGTTTTAAGGCTTCATCACTTACTTTGCCTACTGGGAATGTACGAGCTGCATCAGCAGTATATCCATTAAGTGTAACAAGGACATCATAAGTTACAATATCTCCTTCTTTTAAAATAATTTTATTAGAAGGAATACCATGTACTAAGGTGTCATTTACACTAATACAGATATTTCCAGGAAAACCACCATATCCTTTACATGATGGGATTGCACCTCTGCTTTTAATAAATTTTTCAGCGATGCGATCGAGTTCTCCTGTTGAGATGCCAGGAAGAGTATGCTCTTTTAAGACTTTAAATAAATCTATAGCAATCTTCCCAGCTTCTCTAATTAAAGCAATTTCTCTATCTGATTTAATAATGATACTCATAATTAAATTAACCAATAATTGCGTTTAAATCGGACATTAATTCATCAAGAGGTTTAACCCCATTAACTGTGTAAAGTTTATTTAATCCTTTATAATAGTTAACAAGTGGTTCAGTATTATGATGATATTCAGAAAGTCTAGCTTTTAAAGTTTCTTCATTATCATCTTTTCTTTGAACGAGTTCTCCTCCACATAAATCACATTTGCCTTCAACTTTTGGAGGCATATTTTTAACGTGGTAAGGAGCTCCACAACTTTTACAAACTCTACGTCCACAAATTCTATCAACTAAGATTTCTTCTGGAACGTCGATATTTATAACGTAATTTACTTCTCTTGATAATTCTTTACCTATCTCAGTTAAAGCTTCGGCTTGAGGAATAGTTCTTGGGAATCCATCGAGTAAATATCCTTTTAAGCAATCTTCTTTAGATAATCTTTCTTTAACTAAGCCAATTGTTACTTCATCAGGAACAAGTAATCCTTTTGAGATATAGCTACTTGCAAGTTCTCCAAGTGGAGTTTTATTTTTAATAGCTTCTCTAAACATATCTCCTGTAGAAATATGTGGGATATTATAATGTGCACAAATTCTTTTGGCATTTGTTCCTTTTCCAGCACCAGGTGCACCAAGTAAAATTATTGAAATCATAATTACATTCCTCCAATAACTTCATCGTAGCTCTTACCAGCAACAAGACCACTGATTTGATTTTTAAGCTCTAAGGCAACACCTACGACGATAATAAGTCCAGTACCACCTAAAGCAAGTGATTGATCGTTTTTAAATACAGTGAGAGTTAATACGACAGGTAATGCTGCAATGAATAAAAGTGCCATTGCGCCGATGAAAGTAACTCTATTTAATACTTTTTTAACGTATTGTGCAGTTTCTACACCAGGTCTAATTCCAGGAATATAGCTTCCATTCTTTTGGAAATCTTCAGCCATTTTTTCTGGATTAATTTGTAAATTAGCATAGAAATATGTAAATGCGAGTATTAAAACTAAATAAATAATTAAACCCCATGGCATATAAATACTTCCAGTTTTAACAAGTTGGTTATATTGGAATATTTTTAACCATTCAGCATTAAGTGCATCACTTGAAATAAATGATGCAATAACACTTGGAGTCATTAAGAGTGAGCTAGCAAAGATAACAGGGATAACTCCTGCACTATTAATTTTAATAGGTAAGAAGCTAGCTTTACTCATCTTTTCGCTTCCACCACTACGAGTTGAATGTTGAACTGGTATTTTACGTTTTGCAAGCTCAATATAAGTAACAAATGCAATAATTGCAATAAAGCTAGCTATATAGAGTACAAATTGGAGAACTCCTTGCATTGCAAGGGCACTGCTTGAATTCCAGTTTGTAATAACCCATTTGTTGAAAGCTGTATAAATTTGATTTGGAAGGCCAGCAACGATACCAGCAAAGATAATTACTGAAATACCATTACCAATACCTTTTGAAGTGATTTGGTCACCTAGCCACATAACTAACATACTTCCTGATACCATAATAGTAACAACGTATGCATAGTTTATGAAACTGTCTTCAAAGTTGAATGTGATCCAATTAGTATTTTTAGCAGTTTGGATAATTCCATATGCTTGAACGGCAGCTAACATAAGCGTTAAATAACGCGTTGCCATCTCCATTTTCTTTCTACCATATTGTCCTTGCTTATTTAATTCGCTTAAAGCAGGAAGAACATCCATACTTAGTAATTGAATAATAATTTGTGCAGTGATATATGGTGAAACACCAAGAGCAAAAACAGAGAAGTTTTGAAGAGCACCACCACCAAGAAGATTCATAAGCGCGAATGCATTATTTGTATCATTTAATACATCTTCATTGATAGTAATACCTGGAGCTGTGATAGCTGCACCGATTCTAAAAACAAAGATAATCATGATCGTAAAGAATATACGACTTACTACTTCTTTATTTTTAAAAACTTGTAACAACTTTTTCATAAAACTCTCTTAATTAATATTTTATTCAATTACGACAGCTTTAGCACCTGCTTTTTCGATAGCTTCTAAAGCAGTTTTACTAAATTTATTAGCAGTGATGGTAATTTTCTTAGTAAGTGTTCCATTTCCTAAGACTTTTAAACCATCTAATTCTTTTTTGATTAAGCCACATTCAACTAAATTAGTTAAAGTTACTTCATCACCATCGTTGAATCTATTTAAATCTTCAACATTAATGACAGCATATTCGACTCTACCAAAGTTTTTAAATCCTCTTTTTGGTAAGGCTCTGAATAATGGAAGTTGTCCACCTTCAAATCCAAGTCTAACACCGCCACCGCTTCTTGAGTTTTGACCTTTAGAACCGCTTCCGCCGTTCTTTCCAAGGCCACTTCCGAGTCCTCTGCAGCGTCTAATCTTATTTTTTCTACTTCCTTCAGTAGGTTTTAAATTATTTAACATCAGCAGTTTCCTCCTTACTTCTTAAAGCTTTAACAGCTTTGTAGTTTTTAAGTTGGCAAAGTGCGTCATGAGTTGCTCTAATAATGTTGATTGGAGTTCTACTTCCATAAACTTTACTATAAACATTTCTAACACCAGCAAGTTCTAAGATAGCTCTAACTGGACCACCAGCGATAATTCCAGTACCTTCTGGAGCTGGTTTTAAGAATACTCTAGTAGCACCAAATTTACCGACTACTTCGTGAGCGACTGATCCAGCACCGGACATATGTAAGATATATGTATTTCTTTTTGCTTTATCAACGCTCTTTTTAATTGCTTCTGGGACTTCACCTGATTTTCCAGTTCCAAAGCCATATTTACCTTTGCCATTACCAATAACGACTAAGGCGCTAAATTTCATTCTTCTACCACCTTTAACAGTTTTTGAAACTCTATTGATGGCAACGACTCTTTCTTCGTATTCTTTGACTTCGAGTCTTCTTTCTTTTCTGAATGGTTTTTTGCCTCTTTCACGAGCTTGTCTTACAGGTTTTTCTTGAGAAGCTGGGGCTTCAGTTTTAGTTTCTTGTTGTTCAACTTTTACTTCTAATTCTTCCATAATCTTCTCCTTAGAATTCTAATCCTGCTTCACGAGCGGCATCAGCTAATGCTTTTACACGACCATGATATACATAACCACCACGATCATAAACAACTTTAGTGATTTTTAATTCGAGACATTTTTTAGCAACATCTGCTCCTACAGTTTTAGCAGCTTCAATGTTATTTCCTCTTTCAAGGTGGAGTTGTTCACTTGATGATGAGCAAAGTGTAACACCCTTAACATCATCAATAACTTGAACTTCAATGTTCTTGTTTGAACGATATACACATAAACGAGGAGTTTCTGCAGTTCCGCTAATTTTTGCACGAACACGAGCATGTTTTCTTACTCTAATAGCGTTTTTATCTACTTTTCTAATCATACCTTAACTCCTTATTTACCAGCTCTCTTACCTTCTTTACGTAAGATAACTTCACCTTTATATTTAATACCTTTACCTTTATAAGGTTCTGGTCTACGAGTATTTCTAATTAAAGCAGCAGTTTGTCCGACAGCTTGTTTATCATTTCCAGTAACTGTAATGTGGTTAGCATCTTTACAAGAAATTTTAACACCTGGAAGAGGAACGATTGTGTGTGAATTAGCATGACCTACATAAAGGACAAGATTTTCACCTTTCATTTCTGCTCTATAACCAATACCAACAATTTCAAGTTCTTTTGTAAAGCCTTCATTACTTCCAACAATTGCGTTATGAAGTAAGGCTCTAGTTGTACCATGTAATTGTTTTGTGTGTTTTTCTTCATTAAGACGGCTAACTTTAACGTGACCATCTGCAACTTCGACTTTAATTAAACTTGGGTTATAACTAACTACGCTAGTTCCGTTTTTACCCTTAACTTCGACGTTACTAGCATTAACTGTAACTGTAACGCCTTCAGTGATAGGAATAATTTTATTACCAATACGTGACATAAATTACCTCCTACCAAACATAGCAAACAACTTCACCACCAACATTGAGTTGTCTACAACCTTTGTCAGTAAGTAAGCCTTTACTAGTTGAAATAATAGCAATACCCATGCCTCTTAAAACGCTTGGGATGTGCTTTGAATCACAAGTGACTCTTAAACCTGGTTTTGAAATTCTTTTTAAACCAGTAATAACTCTTTGTTTATTTTCGGCATATTTTAAGACAATAGTTAATGTCTTTTTGCCATCTTCGCTAACTTCTTCTTTTAAATCTTTAACAAAGCCTTCTTCGAGTAAGATTTTAGCGATTGCAACCTTCATTTTACTAGAAGGCATTGAAACTGTTTCATGAAATAGAGCATTTGCGTTTCTAATTCTTGTTAACATATCTGCAATTGGATCTTGATGCATATTCTTTACCCTCCTTTATTACCATGAAGATTTTTTAAGTCCTGGGATTTCGCCTTTATAAGCGAGTTCTCTAAGACAAATTCTACAAAGACCAAATTTTGAATAGACTGAATGAGGTCTACCACATCTTTGGCAACGTGTATATTCTCTGACTTTAAATTTTTGTGGTCTTGATTGTCTGACCTTTAAACTTGTTTTTGCCATAGTCTATTCTCCTATTTAGTGAAAGGCATTCCGAGAGCTTCAAGTAATGAATAAGCTTCTTCATCAGTATTTGCAGTAGTAACTACAACGATGTCCATGCCTCTAACCTTTGCAACTTTATCGTAGTCGATTTCTGGGAAAATTAATTGTTCTTTAATACCTAAAGTATAATTTCCTCTTCCATCGAATGCGTTTTTACTAACACCACGGAAATCTCTAACACGTGGAAGTGAGATTGAAACTAACTTATCGAAGAATTCGTACATTCTTATTCCTCTTAAAGTTACTTTACAACCAATTGCTTGACCTTCTCTTAATTTGAAAGTAGCAATACTGTTTTTAGCTTTAGTAATAATTGGTTTTTGACCACTAATTAATGCTAATTCGCTAACTGCTTCATCAAGTTTCTTACTATCTTGAGTTGCATCACCAACACCGATGTTGATAACGATTTTATCAAGATGTGGAACTTGCATAACATTTTTATAGTTATATTTTTTCATTAATTCAGGTGTAATTTCTTTTTCGAACTTTTCAAGTAATCTTGTAGTTTCGACTCTTACTTTGTGAGCACCTTCTTTTTTAGGAGCTTCTTTTACAACTGTTTCTTTTTTAACTTCTGCCATAATCTTAACTCCTATTTATTAATGATTGGTTCGTTAGTTCTTTTATTGATTCTAACTTTACCTTTTTCTTCTAATTTATATCCAACTCTGACACCTTTTTTAGCTTTAGCATCATATAACATAACGTTTGAAGCATCGATTGGTGCATAGATTTCAACAATTGATCCTTCAGGATTTTGTTGAGTTGGTTTTTGGTGTTTTTTGCGAACGTTGACACCTTCAACAACTACTTTATTGAGTCTTGGGTAAGCTCTTTGGATGACACCAACTTTCTTTTTGTCTTTGCCTGCGATGACAATGACTTTATCGCCTTTTTTAAGTTTCATATCCTCTTACCTCCTATAAAACTTCTGGGGCTAAGGAGAGAATCTTCATATAAGCTTCTCCTTTTTCACGTAATTCTCTAGCGACAGGGCCAAATACACGTGAGCCAACAGGTGTTTTATCTTCATTAATAATTACACAAGCGTTGTCATCAAATCTGATTGTTGAACCATCTCTTCTTCTAATTGGAGCGCTAGTTCTAACGATTACTGCTTTAACAACATCACTCTTTTTAACTTTTCCATTTGGAATAGCGTCTTTTACTGCGCAAAGGACGACATCACCAACTGAACATGATTTTCTATGGCTTCCACCATAAATTTTGAATACTCTAACGATTTTTGCACCGGAGTTATCAGCAACTTTTAAATTTGTTTCTGTTTGAATCATAATTATTCAGCCTCCTTTGCTTCTTCGTGTAAGACTTCTTCAATTGCTTCTTCTTCTTTAACTTCAACAGTTTCTAAAGCTTTCTTATCAATTGAAACGAGTCTATAACGTTTTGTTGCACTCATTGGTCTACATTCTGCAATTGTAACGACATCACCAACTTGAGCTTCATTTAATTCATCATGAGCAACATATTTGCTTCTAAATTGAACTCTTTTCTTATATTTTGGGTGTTTTCTATAAGATTCGACTTGGATAATGATAGTTTTATCAGCTTTATTACTTACAACAACACCTTGAATTTGTCTTCTATTTTCCATAAAACTTCTCCTTATCTAATTCCAAGTTCTCTTTCTTTTAATACAGTGTAGCAACGTGCGATATCTTTTCTTACGTTTCTAACTTCGAGTGGATTTTCAACTTGTCCAACAGCTTTCTTTCTTCTTAAATTGAATAATTTTTCTTTTAAGGAGTAAACTTCTTGGTTTAATTGTTCTGTTGACATTTCGCGTAATTCAGAAATTTTCATAAACTATTTTTCCTCCTTTTTAATTATTCTAGTTTTAAGTGGGAGTTTATAAGCTGCCATTCTTAAGGCTTCAATTGCCATATCGTCTGGTACTCCACCAATTTCGAACATAACTCTATTTTTTCTAACGACTGCAACCCAGTACTCTGGATTACCTTTACCACTACCCATACGGACTTCAGCTGGTTTTTTAGTTTTAGCTAAGTGTGGGAAGATTCTAATCCAAATTTTACCTTGTCTTTTTGTATATCTTGATAAGACAATACGGCAAGCTTCAATTTGTCTATCTGTAACATAATTTCCAGTAACAGCTTGTAAACCCCAAGTTCCAAAGGAGACTTCGTTACCAGCTTTACTTAATCCTTCATATTTAATGATATGTGGACGTCTATATTTAACTCTATTTGGTTGTAACATGACTATTCTCCTTTCTTTTCTTCTGGAGCTTCAGTTTCTACTTCACCACGGCAAATCCAGACTTTAACTCCGAGTTTACCATAAGTAGTCATAGCTTCACTGCAAGCATAATCGATATCACTTCTAAGTGTATTGATTGCCATAGTTCCATCTTTATAACCTTCAGCACGTGCAATATCAGCACCACCAAGTCTTCCACCGACTGATGTTTTAACACCTTTTGCGCCAGCTTTTCTAACTTGAGTTAAGGCTTTCTTTTGAACGATTCTGAAGCTTGCTCTTTCTTCTAATTGTTTAGCAATTTGAAGTGAGACGATTTTTGCATCTAATGATGGATTTTTAACTTCAACTACATCGACTTTTAAGTTATCACTACCAACTAATTTGACTAAGTCTTTTCTTAATTGTTCAATTCCTGCTGCATCTTGTCCAATTACAACACCTGGACGAGCAACGAAGATTTTAATTCTAGTGAAATAACCTTTTTCTTCAGTTCTTTTTCTTTCAATTTCAATGTGTGAGAGGAGTGCGGATCTATCAACTTTCTTTTCAATAAGAGCTCTTATTTTTGAATCTTCATTTAAAAGTTTTGCATAATCTTTATCTGCGAACCATCTTGAATTCCAATTCTTGTTGATTCCAACTCTCATTCCTACTGGATTAACTTTTTGTCCCATGAGATACTCCTTTCTTAAGCTCTTTCTCTAACTGTAACGTAGAGATTTGAGAATCTTTTAACTAAACCACTTGCGCTACCTTTAGCTCTTGGTAAGTAACGTTTCATTTTGATTGAGTCACTTGCCATGATTTCAGCAACATATAATTTTTCTTTATTCATATTGAAGTTATTTGTTGCATTACTAGCAGCTGATTTAATTAATTTTGCTACAGCTGGAGCAGCTTTATGATGAGCAAGTGCAAGAATTGCAAGTGCTTCATCAACATTTTTTCCTCTAACTAAATCGATAACGAGTCTAGCTTTACGAGGAGTGACTTTAACGCTTAATGCGCTAGCTTTAGCTTCAGTTCTTAAGACTTTTGGTTCTTCTTTCTTTGAAGCTTTTTTAGTTTCTTTTTGTGCGCTTTCTTTTTTAGGAGCGGCTTTTTTAGTTGATTTCTTGGCTTTAGTTTCTTCAGCTTTGACTTCTTCAACTACTGCAGTTTCTTCAACTTTTTTAGTTCTTGCCATATTTATTTCCTCCTATTATTTCTTAACGCCAGCTGCTTTCATAGCGGCTGCTTTATCTTCGGCGTTATTTCCGAAGTGACCTTTATAAGTTCTAGTTGGAGCGAATTCTCCAAGTTTATGTCCGACCATATCTTCTGTAACAAATACAGTAATGAATGCGTGACCATTATAGACAGCAAAAGTATGTTCGATAAATTGTGGGAAGATTGTTGATCTTCTTGACCAAGTTTTAATGACTTCTTTTTTGCCACTTGCATTTAAAGCTTCAACTTTTTTCATTAAGCTTTCATCAACAAATGGGCCTTTCTTTAAACTACGTGCCATAATTTACTCCTTTCTACTTCTTATCTGTCTTTCTTCTAATAATTAATTTAGAAGAAGCTTTCTTTTGTTTACGAGTCTTAACTCCAAGAGCTCTCTTGCCCCATGGAGTACGTGGTGCATCTCTACCGACTGGTGATTTACCTTCACCACCACCGTGTGGGTGATCGTTAGGATTCATGACGCTACCTCTAACAGTAGGTCTAGTACCAAGCCATCTAGTTTTACCAGCTTTACCGATATTAACTAAGCTATAATCTTCGTTGCCGACAACACCGATTGTAGCTTTACATTTTCCTAAGATTTTTCTTGTTTCACCAGATTGTAATCTGACGATAACGTATTTTCCTTCTTTACCTAAGATTTGAGCGGAACATCCTGCACTTCTACAAAGTTGTCCACCTTTCTTTGGTGTGAGTTCTAAGTTGTGGATGAATGTACCTTCTGGAATATTTTCAAGAAGCATTGCATTTCCAGTAATTATATCGCAAACGTCTCCGCTTACGACTTTATCACCAACTTTTAATCCTTTAGGTTGTAAGATGTAACGTTTTTCACCATCAGTGTAATGGATTAATGCGATGTGAGCATTTCTGTTTGGATCGTATTCTATTGAGAATACTTTACCAACAACTCCATCCTTGTCTCTTTTGAAATCGATGATTCTATATTTTCTTTTATTTCCACCACCGATGTGTCTTGTAGTAATAACGCCTTGATTATTTCTACCACCACTTTTCTTAATTGTGACAAGTAAACTTTTTTCAGGAGCTGTTTTAGTTATCTCCTCGTAATTGACAGTAGTCATTGCTCTACGAGAAGGAGTGTAAGGTTTATAAGTTTTAATTGGCATATCTTTCTCCTATATATAAGTTTCCTTTATTATTCTTTAAATAAATCAATTGCTTGGCCTTCAGCTAATGTAACAATAGCTTTTTTATAACCAGGTAATGTTCCTTTATATCTAGCACCACGGCTAGCTTTCTTAGCAGAGACATTAACTGTTTGAACACCAGTTACCTTAACGCCATAGATGTGTTCAATAGCTCTTTTAATAGCAATTTTGTTTGAGCCTTTTTTAACTTTGAATGTGGCTTTATTACTTTCTTGTGATAAAGTCATGCTCTTTTCTGTAATGAGAGGTTCAATGATAATGTCGAAATCGGCGATTGTTGCTCTAGTTGCTGGTGCAACTTCTTCGACTTTCTTCTTTCTTGGCATTATTTAAGTCCTCCTTCTAATTGTTTGACGCTTTCTTTATTTAATAAGAGAGCTTCAACATTGAGTAAGTCATAAACTGAGACATTTCCGTTTCCTCTTAATACTAAGTTTGAAACGTTATTTGCAGCTTGTAAGACAAGATCATCATCACTTACTAATAAAACTTTTTTATCTTCAAGTTTTAAAGCTTTTAATAAAGCAACGACTTCTTTTGTTTTACCTTCAACTTTAAGTTCATCTAATACATAGATATTTTTTGCACCTAATTGACTGAGTGCACTTCTTAAAGCTAAGCTATGTTCTTTTTTGTTTTGACTAATTTTGTAATTTTGAGTTCCTTTTGGACCAAAGACGTTTCCGCCACCGACCCAAATTGGGGATCTAGTACTTCCAGCTCTTGCTCTACCAGTACCTTTTTGTCTAAATGGTTTTTTACCACCACCGCTTACTTCGCTTCTATTTTTAGTTTTTGCAGTTGCTTGACGTGAATTTGCCATATAAACTTGGACAGCATCGAACATAACTTGTTCGTTTACTTCACATGCAAATACATCTTTAGAAACATTTACAGTAGAAACTTTTTCACCGGTAAGGTTATAAACATTTAATTTCATATCAGCCATATCGATTTCTCCTTTCTACTATTCAGCAGCTGGTTCAACTACTGGAGTTCTGTCAAGTAATGGTTTAACTTTTTCAACGTTTCCTCTTAATGTTTTAACAGTACTTCTGATAGTAACTAAACCTAATTTTGGTCCTGGAACACCACCTTTAATTAAGATGTAGTTCTTTTCTGCATCAGTCTTAATAACTAATTGACTTAAGACAGTTGCGCTTTGATTGCCCATATGTCCAGACATTTTCTTACCTGGAATAACACGGTTATTGCAACGACCATTATTTGCAAATGAACCTTGGCCTCTGTGATAACCACTACCATGTCCTTTAGGACCGATGTGATGACCCCATCTCTTAATAACGCCAGCAAAGCCTCTACCTTTACTTGTTCCGATGACGTCTACGACATCACCTGCAGCAAATAAATCAGCTTTGATTTCGTTACCGACTTCGAATTTCATCATTTCGTCACCTTTAAGTTCAAATAAATGAGCTCTTGGAGTAACGTTGGCTTTTTCGAAGATACCTTTCATTGGTTTGTTAACTCTACTTGCTTTTTTGTCTTCATATCCGACTTGAATTGCTTCATAGCCATCTTTTTCTAAAGTTTTCTTTTGAGTAACAACGTTTGGTAAGACTTCAACGACAGTGACAGCATACATTGTTCCATCTTCTGCGTATAATTGTGTCATACCAATTTTACGACCGACGATACTTTTCATTAGTCTTACCTCCTATAACTTGATGTCGATATCAACTCCACTAGGTAAGTCAAGCTTTCTAATTGCAGTGACTGTTTCATTAGTTGGATTTTTGATGTCGATAATTCTCTTATGTGTTCTAATTTCAAATTGTTCACGAGAATCTTTGTATTTATGAACAGCTCTTAAGATTGTGTAGACTTGTTTTTCCGTTGGGAGTGGAATAGGTCCTACTACACTAGCACCTGTTTTAGTAGTTGCGCTAATAATCTTTTCAACAGCAAGATCTAAAGTCTTGTGATCATAAGCTTGTAAGCGAACTCTAATGTTTTTAACTTTTGCCATGAATTTCTCCTTTCATTTAGGCTCTAATTGCTCATTACGAGTTACCTGATGCCCTTCATGACAACGCCTGTGGGTGTATCAGCAATCTCGCAAATCTACGCAAAAACGCTAACGTTAAAAATATACTATTTATATATAAATAAAGCAAATACTTTTTTCAATTTTTCTTATATTTAACGAAAAACAAGGGCTCAATCACCCTTATTTTTGATCACTTTTTTTAAAATTTTTTGAAAATTTCGACCCAATTTTTACTAATTTCACCTATGTCGTACTTCTCAGTAGACTCAAATGAGCTAATTCTAAGTGATTTCACAAGCTCTTTATTTGATAAAAGCTCCGTTAGTTCTTTAGCATAGGTTTCTTTATCGTTTTTAGACGCTATACGACCATTTTGTAAAGTAATCACGCTTTGAGTCGTTGAACCAAAATTTGTTGAAAATACAGGCACACTGAGAGAATTAGCTTCACTAATTACAAGTGGCGTTCCTTCAAATGAACTTGATAATAAGAGTAGATCTTTGTTTTCAAGTGCCTCTTTTACATTATTTGTTGATGGATGGATGAAAATAAAATCATTTAAATTCAAATCATTTACTTGTTTGATGATATTTTCTTTTTCAGGGCCGTCACCATACATATCAAGTCTAAAATTAAAATTTTGTTCTTTGAGCAAATTTAATGAATCAATCATAAGACTCAAATTTTTTTGTTTTGAAAATCTGCCAATAAAAACTAAATTGTTGGAATTCTCTTTTAAAATAAGCTCACGAGAAACTTTGATAGGATTTAAAATTGCATAAGATTTCTTTTTGATGCTTTTGTGCTTTTTGATAATTGAATTTTTTATTTCATCATTTAGGAAAACATATGCATCAGGTTTTCTAAATAAGCACCTTGTTAAGCTTTCAAAAAATGAATTAAATTTCTTTTCATTAAAGTGATAATGCATTATGAATTTTCTTCGTCTAGGAATAATCAAATAATTGTCTAAAGATGAACCAATTAAAACATCCTCTTCTGTAGTTAATTCTTTGATCTTTTTTCTGATTTTAAACTTTCCAAATAAGGCATAATGAACGTTCTTAATAATAAGCGAAAAAGCCTTTATTTTTTGTTTAACCCTGCAAAACTCAACTATTTTTTCATCAATTTGTGAATTTTGAGGTCTATTTAAGTAAATGATTTCTACGTCCTTAGTCACATCAAAAACATCTTTATTTAAAGGTTCACCAGTAACAACTAAATATGTTTTATATTGCTTTGAAAACTCATTAGCAAGTAAAACTTCTACTGTTTCACTTCCTCCTGGTTTTGATAATTGTTGTACGAAAATAAAGATCTTTTTCATTCTTCAAATTGCTTATAAATTGAATATTCACAACCACAGTAATCTTGTCTATAAATATTGAGTTTTTTAGAAATATTTATACCAATTAATTGACCATTATTTTTCTTAAAATCAAAGGTTAAAAATTTAATTCCTTCATAGTCTTTTTCAAGTTCTTTTCCAACCTTATTTATGTAGACAGCATTTTTGTTTCTAGATACGCTCATAACAGTGGAAACATATGCAAATCCCGCCTCTTTTGCATAATTAAAGAGTGTTTGCATTCTTTTTTTAATACAAATTTCGCATCTTAAACCGCCTTCCCTTTCATCTTTAAAAGGGGTTAAATTTTTCTTAAAATTTGTATAATCATAACTATCTTTTATGAGCTTAATATTTTTATTAAATTTGTCGTTTAAATACGAAACATAGTACTTTAAAGTTTCATATCTTTTATCATATTCTTCTTCAGGATAAATATTTGAATTTGTATATAAAATTGTAATATCAAACAGATCTAATAAAAATGTTAATGGATAGCAAGAACATGCACCACAACAAACATGCAATAAAATCTTTGGATTATCTTCTACTTGTCTTATTTTTCGATAATCTTTTATAAATTCTAAGTTATAATCAATCTTTATTTGGTTTTCCATAAATAAACATACTATCTCCAAATGAGAAGAAACGATATTTTTCCTTTACAGCATGATTATAACATTCAAGAGTAAACTCACGACCCATAAATGCACTAACAAGCATTATTAATGTTGATTTAGGAAGATGGAAGTTTGTAATTAAAGCATCAACTGCTTTAAATTCATATCCTGGTTGAATAAATATATTTGTACTTTCATGAGTAGCTTTAAACTCACCATATTTAGAAATATTTGCTTCTAAAGTTCTAACACTAGTTGTACCAACAGCAATGATTCTACGACCTTCTTTTTTAGCTCGATTCAAAATTTTTGCTGCCTCTTCACTTAAGTCGTATTCTTCCGAATGCATCGTATGTTTTTCAGTGTCATCGACTTTAACAGGTCTAAAAGTGCCTAAACCGATGTTAAGTGTGATATCAACGATTGTAACGCCACTATTTTTGATTTCATCAAGTAATTCATTAGTAAAGTGAAAACCAGCTGTTGGAGCTGCTGCACTACCACTAATTTTACTATAAACAGTCTGATATTTTTCATTATCATCACATTGAGAATGAATATATGGTGGAAGAGGCATTAAACCTACTTTTTCTAATTCTTCAAGGAAAATTCCTTTATAACTAAACTTAATATGTCTAATTCCTTCATCAAAAGTTGCAACACATTCTCCAACTAAAATATCGTCTTTAAAACCAATTTTAGTGCCGATTTTGATGGTTTTTGCGTTTCCACAAAGGCATTCCCAAGTATCATTTCCAAGATCTTTTAATAAAAGAACTTCAACTTTAGCTCCAGTTTCTTTTTTAACACCAAAAAGTCTAGCTGGAATAACTCTAGTATTATTTCTAACTAAAACATCACCTTTTTTAAAATATTTTTTAATATCAAAAAAGTGTTCATCGACAAATGTTTTATTTTCTCTATTAATGCTTAAAAGTCTACATTCATCACGAACTTCACTAGGACTTTGAGCGATAAGTTCTTCAGGTAAATAATAGTCAAAAAGTTCAATTTTCACTCTAAAAACCTCTCAAATCCCCATATTTTTTCAAAATTTCATTTTTATATTCAATGAATCTATCTTCTTTAATTGCTTCTCTAGCACCTTCAACAATTGAGATTAAAAATCTTAAATTGTGGATAGATAATAATCTTTGAACGAGTTGTTCTTCACTTACATATAGGTGTCTAAGATATGCTTTTGTAAAGTGAGTACATGTATAACAATCACATTCTTTATCTAAAGGTGTGAAATCTTCTTTATACTCAACTCTTTTAATGTTTACTCTACCATTATGAGTCATAACTGTTCCATGACGTGCAATTCTAGTAGGTAAAACGCAATCCATTAAATCAATACCTTTTGCAATGCCTTCTAAAATGTAATCCAAAGATCCAACACCCATTAAATATCTAGGTTTATCTTGAGGTAAACATTCAATAGCATAATCAATCATCTTAAAACAAACATCTTTTGGCTCACCAATTGATGTCCCTCCAATTGAATATCCATCAAAATCCATTGCAACTAATTCTTTAGCACAGAATTTTCTTAAATCCTCAAATTCTCCACCTTGAACTATTCCAAATAAGGCTTGATCTTCTCTTTTATGTACATTTTTACCTCTTCTTGCCCATCTTAAGGTTCTTAAAGTAGAATCTTTTGCATAACTATATGAGACAGGATAAGGGATGCATTCATCAAAAGACATAACAATGTCAGCACCAATTTTTTCTTCAATTTCAATAACTTTTTCAGGTGAAAAGAATATTTCATCTCCATTTAAATGTGATTTAAATGTTACACCTTCTTCTTTAATGTTTCTTTTTTGAGCTAAAGAGAAAACTTGAAATCCTCCACTATCTGTTAGCATTGGTCCATCATAATTCATAAATTTATGGACTCCGCCAGCTTTTGCAACTAAATCTTCACCAGGTCTAAGATGTAAATGATAAGTGTTTGCTAAAATAATTCTGCTTCCAATACTCTTAATTTCTTCTGGAGATAATGTTTTTACAGTTGCTAAAGTTCCTACAGGCATAAAACATGGAACTTCTACATCTCCATGTGGTGTATGAAGTATTCCATATCTTGCTCCGCAGTTTTTGTCTACATGTAGTATTTCAAGTTTAAAATTCTTACTCATTTTACCATTTAAAGTCTAAATTTCTTGTAAGCACTAATAATTCGTTCATCTTTGGAACTTTCTTAGTTAATGCAAAGAAAATTGGGTATCCAGCAACACAAATTACAGCGAATTCACCAAGGAAAACCCAGAAAAACATAGTCCAATACATTGTACCTAATGCAAATGCATCTGGAGTGTTTAATGATGCTAAATAAATTACAAATGGAACGATAATAGCATTTACTAAGCAAGGAATTAATCCTGATAAGAATAAACATTTAACCCATCTACATAATACGCTTACAATAACGCAACTAATCAATGTAGCTAATGTTCCAAACACGATATCAAATATTCCTGCAGTTGATGCTAAGTTTGCAATTAAGCATCCAAGAGTTAATCCAATAGTGTATGTTGGATTGAAAAACACTAATAAATTAAGAAGTTCGCTTATCCTAAATTGCATAAAGTTATAGGATAAAGGAGCTGATAATAGTGTTACTACAGCATATAATGCTGCAATTATCGCATTAAATGCGATGCTGCTGACGGTGAAATATTTTTTGCACCAATCAGAAAATCTAGAAGTTTTTGCTTCCATTTCAAAGTCCCCCTGTTAAATTTTACGAGTGGTTAGTCATGGGAAAGACACTCGAGTCGTTCATTATTATACTCAAAAACAATTATATAATCTATATAATTTGTTTTTATTTGCTAAGTATAATAATAGATTTTATTTTTGTTCTTTCTTTTTTAAGATAACAAAACTTAATAAAGAAGAAATTGCTATAAAGAAGATTACGCTAGTTCCAATAATTTCGCCTTTACAACCTTTCTTTCCACTATAATTTTTAATTTCTTCTTGAAGTTTATTAAGATCAATACCAGCTTTATCTTCTTCATAAAGATATGAATTGTTCTTTATATATTTTTCAACTAATGCTTTATTTTCAGCACTCCATTGTGAACCTTTTTTATTTGAAAGTTCTCTTAATGTTGCTAGATCAGATTCAGATAAATAAACACTTTCTTTAACAGTTCTTACAACATCAGTAAATAAACTATAAATAAGTTTTGTATTTCTATTTGCATACATTGAAACATAAATTACATCAGCATAAATATCGTTTTCACTAACAAATGCTGGAGTTCCTAAAAGCTCATTTTCAACAAAATTCCCTGCAAAAGTCTCATATTTTATTTCAATTTCAGTTGTATGATATCTTTCATCATCTTTAATAACAGCATATTTTGTAGCTGAATAAATTCTTGCTGGAGCATCTTTAAAATAATCTCCAATATTATTTGTTAATCCAAATGAACCTTTATTTACGGCTGTATTTAATTCATTATATGAACCATAAGTCCAGCTCCATAAAGGAATTCCTCTAACAGCACATTCTCTAATTAATTTGTCATCAACTGTTCCATAATGGCAATCAATACCACAGTTATATTGACCAATTGTTGATAAACCGGCTGCAAAATTAGACATTGAATAAGCATTTAAATCTGAAGTTGCGATTTCAGGAATTTGATTTTTAATATTGTTTAATTGAGTTCTATCAAATGAAATAACAACAGCTTGTCCATACATATCATATTCATCTAATAATTTTCTAAGTTCACTAGCACATCTTGATGAATTTGTTTTAATTTCAACAACAATAATTGTCTTTCTTTCTTGGAATTCTTCAAAAACTTCTTCAAGGGTTGGAATATCAACTCCATCTCCCATTTTTACACCATTTATATTTTTTGTAATTTTATAATTCTTTAATTGATCTACAGTAAAGCTTGAAACATTACCTTTTCCATTAGTTGTTCTATCAATTGATGCATCATGCATAACAACTAATTGATTATCTTTACTCATTTGAACATCAAGTTCAATATGTGTAGCACCTTTATCACTTGCATCAATAAAAGCTTCAAGTGAGTTTTCATAATTTGTAATACATAAACCTCTATGAGCAACATCGGCTGGTACTCTACTTAAGATATTAAAGTTACTACTAGTAATTGGATCAAGCTTATCATAACTTCTATAAAATCCTTTTACATCTTCAGCAATTACACCATAAGCTCCATCAAGTAAGCATCTAATTTGATTGATTTCATCGCATTTTCTTACATCAACCCAAGTACATTTAAATCTATAATGAAAATAAGTTGCGATGTCTTTATCATAATGATCTGAAGGTAAAACAATAACTGAGGCTTGAGCAATATTTGCATTTTGTAATATTGTAAGTTCATCAAATTCATCAACATTTCTAGCATCATAAATAGCTCTTAATGTTGGTTTTTCTTTTCTTAAATAAGTTAAAACTTCTTGTTCATCAGACATTACTGCTGAATCTAAAACATTGAAATCACTAACTGTATATTCTAAGAATTTATCAGCTGTTGATTTATCTTTTATATAAACTACAGGAATAATTTTTCCACTTATTTCATTATCATATAAAGAAGCTAAAGTTTCATCTAAGCTATTTCCATCTTTATCAACAATATTCATGTTTTCATCAACATGAACGATTAAATTTGTTGGAGTTTCATTTTCATAAATTGCATCTAAATCATCTTTATTAAATACTTCTTTATTAACTGAAAATGGCGTAGCAATTAATTTATCTGGAGCATATGTTGAAGCAATTGTTTTATCGATTTCTTTATAATCAACTGAACTTCCATAATTTCCTTTTAAAGTAATATCTGAAATTGTAATACTTGATTTATTAACAATAAAGCCAAAGCCACCTGAATAAATTGGATCAGCAAATGATCCACTATATTCAGAATAATTATATGAATGGACTTTTTCATTATCTAAATAGTGTTCAATTTTTTCACCACTAGAGATAATTTTCATTGTATGTTCTTTTTTGTCTGACCATTTTGTAGTTGCATCACAAACTAAAGAATCATTAAATGATGTTCCATTTACTTGAGATTGGTGAACTTTTCCACTGACTCTACTTGCAAACATATAACCTTCAAATTTTGAAGATGTAACATTAGTGTGATAAACAAGTCCTACCCATCTATTTTGATCAACATATGAATTGAATTTGAATGTCATTGAATATTCAAAATCACCAATTCCTTGTTCAAATCCACCTAAATTAAATAATCCTCCATAATATAAAGTATTATTTACACTGTTGTTTGAATGAGTTACTGTTACACCTGATTCATTCGATGTAATCGTAGTGTTGTTTTTGTCACTTAAACTATATAAAGATAATTCTGAAGGTACTCCTTTAGAATAATCCATCTTATAGTTGACATCAAAAGTAGTTTCATCAGCTTTTTTTGGAGAAACTAAAAAAGAGCTACAAACTGCTAATCCGCACAAAAGACCAACTAATTTCATACCTAAAAACGTTTTATCTAAGTATTAGATACTCCTTATTAATATTATAAAACGATTAAAATCTAAAAACCACTTTTGAAGGTTCTATTACTTTATTTTAACTTTAGTTTTTATGAATGAATCCTTAGCTTCTGTTAAATCACAATTAATTAATTTTATATTTTTACAATAAGAGAATGGTTTTTCTCCTATAATCTTACAATTTATAAGTTTTATATTATTTGCAAACCAACCAATATTTTCTCCTGAAATAGTTGAGTTTTTAATAATAACGTTTTTAGCATACCACAAAGCATTTCTTCCAGTTATATTTGTATTAGTAATTCTTACTTTACAAACATATTGGAGTTCGTTTCTACCAACTAAATTACTATCAAAAATCTTAATGTTTTTTGATGAAAACCCTGCAGAATCCCCACTAATTTTACAATTATCAAGTGTGATGAGGTTAGATTTAACTAAAACTTCATCAGTATCAAATTCACATTCAGTTGCTTCTACAAAGTTGCATTCTCTAATAGCTTTATTAGCATAGAATTTGCATTTTTTTAATATTATATGCTTTGAATTCCAGAATGATTCAATACTAGAATTTTCAAATGTTGTATTATAAATAACTGAATTTTCAGAATTAAAACAAACGCCTTTTGCTTTAATTGAACAATTAACTAATTGATAATTTAATGACTCACTAAAATAAGTAAAATTAGTTCCATCATCTTCAATTTTGCAATTATAAAGCAATACGTTATTTAAGTTAACGAACTCATCACTTTTATTAATTAATTTGTTTTCATAAATTTTTGTCTTACTCATGCTTTTATTATACTACGATTTATAAAAATCATTAATCTTACTCATACCTTTTTGAGAAGTTTCTTTATATTCTTTTCTTAAATCAATTCCAGTTTCATACATTGTTTTAACTATGTTATCAAAACTAATTTTTGAACTTTCTAGTCCTATTGCACATGCTAATTTATAAGAATTAATAGCTTTTAAAGCAAATATTGCATTTCTTTCTATACATGGAATTTGCACATACCCCTCAATTGGATCACAAGTTAAACCTAATGAATGCTCTAAAGCAATCTCTGCAGCTTGAGCAATTTTTTTATTACAATAGCCAAAGGCATAAGTAATTAATGCCGATGCCATCGAACAAGCCGCTCCTATCTCTGCTTGACATCCACACATTGCTCCAGCAATCGAAGCATTATTTTTGATTAAATTTCCAATTAAAGCAGCTACACCTAAACCTTCAATTATTTTTTGATGTGGTACTTCTTTTAATTCTAAGTAATTTATTGCTGCAGGAATTACTCCACTTGATCCACAAGTTGGTGCAGTAACAATAATTTGTCCATCTGCATTCTCTTCACTTACAGCAAAAGCTGAAGCCATTACATAAAAAGTATTATCTTTAGTTTTTAAATAATTATCGTAAATTTCTTTAGCTTTTCTTTTAGTTTTTAATTTTCCAGGAAGAACTCCTTCTTTAGAAAGACCACGATTAATTGCTTCTTTCATTGCTTTATAAACTTCTTCTAAAAAATTATAAATATCATCACTTTCTTTTTCTTTAATATAATCAAATAAACTTAAGTTTTTACTTTCACAATAACTTAAAATTTCGTTTAATGTGCCCTCTTTATAACATTCATCAAATGAGCAATTGTCTTTTCCATCAATTAAAATCGAACCTCCACCAATTGATTCAACTTTAATTTCGTGGTTTTGGCCTTCTGAATTAAATTTAAAAATTAATGTATTTGGATGTTCTTGTTTAGTTTTAAAATCAAAAATAATTTCGTGATTTATACCTTCAAATTTTTCATTAATTACTCTATCAGTTAAGTGTCCTTTTCCTGTTAAAGCTAATGATTCAAACAAAAAAACCTGCAAATCCTTAATATTTTTATAATTTTTGAGTATATAATCACATGCAAAAGCTGGACCCATTGTGTGTGATGAACTAGGTCCATTTCCAATTACATAAATGTTTTTAATTGATTTCATATGACGGTCTTTTTAAATTGAGACTCATATAAATTTTTAAATTTTCCGTTTTCAATATTTAACAATTGATCGTGAGTCCCTTCTTCTACAATTTTACCATTTTCTACAACATAAATTATAGAAGCATTTTTAATTGTTGATAATCTATGAGCTACGACCAAAGTTGTTCTACCATAAGTTAATTCTTTTAATGCATCTTGAATTAATAGTTCAGTAGTATTATCTAATGCACTTGTTGCTTCATCTAAAATTAAAATTGGAGGATTTTTTAAAAATACTCTAGCAATAGAAATTCTTTGCTTTTGTCCGCCAGAAAGTCTAACTCCTCTTTCTCCAATTTCTGTATCAAATCCATTAGGTAAACTTAAAATAAAATCATAAATATTTGCTTTTTTAGCTGCATCTATTAATTCTTCTTCAGTTGCATCTAGTCTTCCATACATAATGTTTTCTCTAATTGTTCCATTAAATAAGAAGACATCTTGTTGAACAATACCTATATTCTTTCTTAAACTTCTAAAGCTAAGTTTGTTTATATCGATACCGTCTATTAAAATTTGTCCTTTCGTTACTTTATAAAAATTAGGAATTAAATGACAGATTGTAGTTTTTCCTCCACCACTAGGACCTACAAAAGCAACTTTTTCTCCACCATTTATTTTAAAACTTACATCATTTAAAACGCCTTTAGTTGAATCATAATCAAAATAAACATTTTTAAATTCAATTTGACCTATAAAGTTTTTAGGTTCAATTGGATTTGGATCTTCTTCTTCGATTGGTTCATCCATAATTTCAAGAAATCTTTTAAATCCAGTAACACCATTTTGATATTGTTCAACAAAATTAATTAATGTTGTTAATGGATTAATAAATAAACCAACTGTGACTACAAAAGTAACATATGATGTTACATTAAAATCTCCAGTTCCTAAAGTAACTAATAACCCGCCAACACTAAGTAAAATTACATTAAATAAATCAGTAATAAACATTGTTGAAGATTGGAATTGCCCCATTGCTTTATAAGCAACACTTCTTGCATTTACATAAGATTTATTACTTTTTTCAAATTTTTCTAATTCTTTATCTGTGTTATTAAATGCTTTTGTAACTCTAATTCCACTAATTGATGATTCAGTTGAAGCATTAATCATTGCAATTGACTTTCTAGTTTCTGTAAAAGCTTTTCTCATTTGCTTTCTAGTAAATACAGAAACTAATACCATAATTGGAACACTAGCAAGCAAAACTAATGCAAATCGCCACTCAATTGTTAAAAGATAAACAAATGAAGCTATTAAACTCATTCCACTAATAAATAAATTTTCAGGTCCGTGATGTGCTAATTCACTAACATCTTGAAGATCGTTAGTCATCCTAGACATAATTTTTCCTGTTTCATTTTCATCATAATAAGAGAAAGGTAATTGTTGTAATTTTTTAAACATGTCTCTTCTCATATCTGATTGCATTCTAACACCCATTACGTGACCTTTATATTGAACAAAGAAACGTAAAAGCATACGAATTATATAAATTACAAGTAAAGAAACTCCTATTATAATAATGAATTTAATCTTGTCATCTTGTGTTATTTCTTCGCTAGGAACTATATCATTTAAAATAGTTCTAGTTAAAATAGGATAACCCATTCCGATAAGTGAAATTAAAAAAGAAGCTATCATATCAAGTATGAATAGTTTCTTATAAGGTTTATAGTAACTAATAAATCTTTTAAACATATTAATAAAATTATTTTATTAATACGCAAAATTTACAAGTTTTTTAATCGTTTTTTTCATCATTGTAGGTGAAAACTACAGTTTTATCTTTATTTCTTTTACGTTTATTATATTTATCTATTGGACCAACAATTGAATAATAAACAGGGATAAATAAGAAAACAAGCCATAATGGATGCCAAATTCCATAAAGCATTCCAAATAAAACAAATACTAAAGTAACTAATACACTAACATTAAGTTTCTTTAATTTTTTTGAAATTATTGTTTCTTTAATTGATTCAATAAAGAAAACTAATAAATAAACTAACCATCCAATTGCCCAGAAACTTAATCCATATACTCCAATTGGTTCTTTATATAAAAATCCTGTAACAACATAAGCAACTGTTGCAAGTAACATTAATGATCCAAAAAATATAGCGGAAAACATTTCTTTTTTAGTAAATTTATCACCTCTAACCTCGACACCAGGAACACTATCAATAACTAATTCATCGTCTCCGTCTTTAAGATGAACACCTTCTGAATCAATATGTACTTCATCTTCATCATCTTTAATATGAATTCCGCTTACATTAATATGAACTTCACTTTCATCATTTGTAACGTGAAATCCATCATTATCTATCTTCGCATGCACGTTCTTATTCTTTTTCTCATTTTTAGAATCGTTTTCTTCCTTCTTTGGTTCTGAAAGTCCAACTAATTCATCAAGAGAAATATTATAAAGTTTAGCAAGTTCAATTAAATTTTCAGTATCAGGTAAAGCTTCACCTCTTTCCCATTTACTAATAGCTTGTCTTGATACATTTAACTTCTCAGCTAAATCATCTTGAGAATATCCATGCTCCTTTCTTAATTTAATTAATCGATCAGCAAATTTTGTGTCCATAATTATTTCCTCCGACTATATTTTGCGACATTAAAAAATAAAAAAATAGGTTATATTACTTTTCATTTTAGCAACTATTGGTTGCAAATGCACGCAAATCCCTATTTTTTTCTTAATTCAATAATAATTTTACTTTTTTAATTAATTTAATTTTTAACTATGAACCCTATTTAAAGTAACATCAAATTCTACTGATTTTTTGTTTACTTTATTAAGTAAAAGTTCAACAACTGATTTAGCTATTTCATTATAATCAAAATAAACACTATCAAATTGAGCAAAGGATTCATAATATTTTCCAATTCCATCATATCCAACTAAATGAATGTTTTTAGCTTTAATTCCAACTCTTTTGATAAATGATTCAAAGTTTAATAAAGTTTCATCATTATAAACAAATATTGAATTGTTTCCTTTTGCTATATTTTCAATTGTTTCTCTATTTAATTTTGTAATATCTACAAATAATGCAGTTTTACCATTTTCTTTTAAAAATGAATTGTATCCTTCATATCTTCGATCACTACATTCGTTATCTTTATATCCTAAATAATAGTAATTCTTTGATTTAAAATTGAATAAATATTCTGCAGCAATTCTTCCACCTTTAAAATCATCAGTATATGCACACTTAACTATACCTGTTGATTGTTTTCTTCCAACAACTACTACATCAATACCTTCAATTTTATTTAAATAATTAATTACTTTTTTATCTAACTCTAAGAAAGAAATAAATTTAGTAATTCCCATTGAAATACAATTTTTGAAATCATTTGAAGTTAACTTTTGACCAAACAAGAAGAATAATGAGGCATTATATGATTCAAGTTGTAAATAATAAGCAAGTTTATCATTCATAATTGAATTATAAAAACTCATCGTACTATCGATAAAAACTGCTACTAATTTATTATTTTTATTCACCATTTTTATAATACCTAAAGCTTACATTTTCAGCTTTTTCTTCTAATTCTTTGACATATTCATTTTTTTCTTCAATATCATGGAATAATTTTGAATCATTTCTACTTACAACAATTGTATTAGAAATTAAACAAGGGAAGCTTTGACGTTTCTTTGTATAAGAAACTAAAACAAAGTCTAATAAGAAATATAAGATCGCAGCTATGAAATAAATATAAACATTTGATGTTATCATCATTAAGCTAGCAAAAGCTAAATGTGGCAAATATCTAACAATACACAATAATTTGTTTGGATATAAGCCATCTTTTGTAGCTATTTCTCCTTTTGCTAAGAATATTCCTAATGTTCTATTTTTATTAAATAAAGGTACTATTAAATAAATTGACATTGAAGGAATAATAAATGAAGTAAATGCGCGTAATTTATAATTTAAATCTTGTTTTTTAGTTGCGGTTAAATAGAATTCATCTTCATAAAGATCATAAAAGCATTGTTCATATTTAGCTTTAAAATAATTACAAATTAATTTACTTTCATCTTCTTTTAAGACTTTATTTCCATCAACTATTTCATAGCAGCTACTTTTAATTTGACCATATTTATTAATGTCGTTATCAACTAATTCAAAATAATCAGAACTGCCTTCTTTTAAACCTAAAATATTATTGTTGTACCATTCAATAGTTTTACTAGTTCTTGTTCCACCATGTTTTTTATAAAACTCGCTAGTAAAATATGAATTAACTTCATCAGTTTCATTTACTTTTCCAACATAATATTTTTTAACTATTGTTTCATATTCTGAATAATCATTTGTCTCTAAGAATGTTTCTTTTCCACCTTTTTCAACATATAAATAAGAATATCTAAATGTATCTCTTCTTAAAACTTCAATATTTTTATTACTAAAAACAAAACCAAAAATTGTGAAATAAAGCGCAAGAAATACTGTAATAAACATAAGAAAGTCTATTACAGTACTTTTAAATCTATTTCGATAAGAAATTAATTCAAAATTTTCTTGAGACATTATTTATTCTATTATGCTCCTAAGGCTTTTAAATTTGCAAATTCTTGTGAATCTTTAGTGTAATGTTTCCAATCACTAATCTTTGCATGAACTTTATAAGCAGTAATTCTTGGTTCACTTAATTCTTCTTCATCTAAGAAATAAGAACAATCCATCTTACCAATAAAATAGCCATTAAAGAAATAATAGAATACACCACCATCTCTTAAAAGACCCATACTAAATTTATCGCCATAAGCAAGTGATTTTTTGCCCATTTGTTCTTCAGTTAATTTTCCAAGTCCACCATCACGTTGATCTCTATAAGCTAAGCCTTGTCCCATTACATTAGCGACAATACCAACATCTCCCCATAAAGTCCAATCGTTTTCTGCCCATCTAGGTGTATCAAAATAATAATATAAGCCATTCATTGCTTCTGGACTTACGCTTCTAATTCCAACTTTTGTATAATCATCGTCTGAATCAGTTGAATTTAAAGTAAATGAAGCTTCAAAATACCAAGCAGTATCAAATACTTTTTTATAAATCAAATCCATTTCACCTTCAAAAGTGATATATGGATCAGTTTCATCAAATTCATGTTCAAATGATGTTCCAACTGCACCAATATGATCAAAGTTAGGTTGAATAACTGTGACTTCAATTGAAGCTGTTGCTGATTCTTCTTCACGAGTAACTTTAACAGTAACTGTAACAGTTCCAGCTTTTACAGCACTATATTTACCATTTTTAGTAACATATAAAACTTCTTTGTCACTTGATTCATATTTAAAATAGCAACCTTTTTCATCTTTTAAATTAGTATTGACGTGAAATCCACCTGAATCACCAACACAAACATTTTTTAAAAGTTCAGTTTGTGTGAATTCAACTGAAGTAAGATGTTCTCCAGTATCTGGTTTTGTTTGATCATCAACTGGAGGTTCAACAGGTGTATTAGTATCTGTTTTTTTACAACCAGTTAAACCAATAAATGATAAAGTAAGTAAAGGTAAAATAAACAATTTTCTATTCATAAGTGTGCCTCCTATAAACTATTTATTTCTAAATTTTTAAATAAACTATCTGTAAAGAACGAGTAAATTCCAGTTTGTCCACCTGTAGCGAATTTACTTGTTGAATAAGAATACCAAAGTTCTCCATCAACATAAGCTTTTATAACATTTCCTTTTCTTTCAAGTTTTAAGTTATAAAAATCTTCTAATGAAATATTGGTTTTTTCTTTATGAATTACTTGAGTATGTGAATAATCACATTCTTTTAATATAATTTCTTCACTATTTATATAAAGAATAATTCCTTGCATATTATTGATGCATGCTTCATAGTTTGGTCCACCATAATAATATTCATGATTTTCAACACCTAAAGCAACACCAGCACCATATCTATAATTTAAAATTTCTGAATCACTAGTTAATGTACCATTAAATTTCTTTCTATTTTCTACAAATTTATCACTTACTTCTTCAAAAATACTAACATCTGCACTAACTGAAATATCTCTAACTCCAGTAGCTTCATCTATATAAGCAAAGCAGTTATCATCTTTATTTGAAGAAAGTCCGCTTCCATCATAACTAAATAATGGTCTACCATAATCTGCATATTTTAAATCACTTGTAGCACCAGTTAAATCATCTTCATAACCTTCAAATTCACTATTTGAAGCTTTGTATGATAATTTTGAGAATTTAATTTCTTCTCCAACATTTTCAATTGAAACATAGTTTCTTTCTGGATTAACTTTAAATGAACCTAAATTATACTCAAATTCTGGTTCATTAACACTACCAGCATCAATTTTAACTTTGACTACATCTTTAGCATTGATTCTAACTCCAACTGTTTTTCCATTCATTTCTTTTGGAACTCTAATTGTTAAATCAATTTCTTCATCAGCAAAATATCCTTTATAAACAGCAATATCACCTTTTCCAGCAAGTTTTAAGTTATAAGCACCACTATAATTAATATCTTCTGCTTCATAACTAATTTTTTCTAAGCCTGAATTTGATGATAAATGAGATAATTTTCTATCATATTGATTAGCTAATGATTGATTCTTTTGATATTCTCTTGAATCACTTGTTCCATTTCCAACATTACTCATTGCTGTGTAATAAATTGAATTTGGATCTGCATTTAAATAACCACATTTTCCACCTTTTAAATTAACATCGAAGTTAGCAATTTTTTCCATGTTATCGAAATAAACATGAAGTTTTCCTTCACCATAATTAATTCTTAAAGTATGTAATGCATCTTCAAAATCATATTCTCTATTAAATGCAACTTCAGTAATTTTTGAAGTATTTCCACCACTAACTTTATTTAAAGTGATGCCACTATTACTCATTGTTGCATAATTATAATTTTTATCATCAACATAGCTAAATACAAATCTTGCATCATCACCAATATAGTTATATTCACAAGTAAATGTATCTGTACTTGAAGTATTACTTAAATAGAAATTTCCTACTTGAGCTAATTCTTCAACATCTTCAGCTTCAAATTCTGGTCTAGCAGGATAGAAATTTTCATCTCTATCTGGGTTATCACTAACAAGCATTGCTCCATTAAATGATAAACGTGAGACATTATAATATCTTCTAATTACATTAACTGATCCTGTAGCATTATATCCAAGATCAAGATTGTGATAAGTAATGTAATATGAATCTAAATCTGGTCCTAAAACATTTGCGCTATGTCCTAAACCATTAAAATCATTGCCTGTTTTTAATAAAACATGTCCACCCATTTGTTTAAATGCTGCTGCATTAAAAATTGGAGTTGAACCATCATTAAAACAATAATCAACTCTATAAGAAGGAGCGTAGCAATCAACACCAGTCCAAGTTAAATAATAATTACCATATCTTTGAGTAATATAAGGACCTTCGTTCCATCTACCAACTCTACTTCCTGCATATAAAACATCGATTCTATCTTCTTTTACTGTTAAGAAATCATCATTAAATCTTTTAACAATAATTCCACTACCATTTGCAATTGTACAGTATGCTTTTTCATCTTTATCTAAGAAGAATGAACCATCGATACATTCAAGCATACTTCCTGTTACTTTAGTAAATGGTCCTTCTGGTCTATCTGCTTCAAAAATAATATGACCTTGACCACTTGGTGAAGTAATTAAATAGAATTTCCCATCAAAATAAGTAACTTCTGGAGCCCAAGGTACTGAAACACCACTTATTCCATAAAAACAATATCCTGCTGGGTCTTTACCATTTTCAACTAATTCCCAGTTAACTAAATCAGTACTAACTCTACAAGAGCAATTACCACCACCAGTTGTACAATAAAGATAATATTTACCATTCCATCTAAAAACAAATGGATCTGCTGTACTAATATCTGGTCCTGGAAGTCTATCTCTATCGTAAATGCTATTTTCGTAAACTTCTCTTACAGGTTCATAAAACTTTTTTAAAGTTTCAACATCAACATTAAATGCTGGAGTAGATTTACAACTCATAGCTAACATTCCTCCAATAAATAAGGCTAAAGCAACTCTTTTATTCTTCATAACTTTTCTCCACAAACAATATATTCTCACCTGTTATTGAATCGAAATAATATAAATCTTCATCATTAACAAATAAATTAATTTCTTCATTTGGTTTAACTAATTCTTTTGTATCAAGTTTAGAAATAATTTTCTTTTCATTAATATAGAAATAAACATTTAATTCATATCCTAATAATTCAACAGCATCAACTTGACCATTAAATAATTTAATTTCACCTTTTTCATTATTAATTTTTTCTGGACGAATTCCTAAAACGATATGTTTTTCATCATTAATTAATTTAGAAAGAATTGAATCTATTTCTTCTAAATCATTAGTTTCTTTAATTGTTTCAAGCTCTTTTTTCTTAAAAACCCTCTTAAACCAGCTTATTTTTTCTTTTTTTGGTTTTTCAAGTTCTTCTTGTTCTTCTTTTTTAATAAATGTTTGACTTGCTTTAATCTTATTTAAGCCATCTCTTACAAGATTTTCATATTTACTTAAAACATTAAATAATTCATCAATTTGTTCTTTATTAAATTGACTTTCAACTACATTATTAGCAATAGCTAAAAGCTCTTCATCAACTCTATTTTCAATTTCTAATTCTTTAATTTTGTTACTAAACTCAACTTTATCTTTATCTTTAGATTTTTCTTTTACAAGTTTATACATATTTTTAATTAAATATTGATAAACACTACTTGTCTCAATCATTCTTAAAAGAGTAAATTCTTCAATTTTTGCTTTATAAAATTCATCAAATTTAGCAAGTTTTTCTTTACTTATTTTAATTTTTAAAGAATCATTAATAACTAATTCATCTTTTTCTAATTTTCCTTCAATAATATTCATTGGAGGAGTTCCGATAAATGTTGCAACAAATAAATTACGTGGATTTTCATATATTTCTTTTGGATTATTTATTTGTTGAATATAACCTTTATTCATAACAACAATTAAATCAGCCATTGTCATAGCTTCAATTTGATCATGAGTAACATAAATTGTAGTTGCTCCGACATTTCTATGAATTTTAACAATCTCACTTCTCATTTGAACTCTTAATTTTGCATCTAAGTTACTTAATGGTTCATCCATTAAGAAGAGTTCACTTTCTTTTACAATTGCTCTACCTAAAGCAACTCTTTGCATTTGTCCACCTGATAATTCACGTGGATATCTATCTAAATAAGCACCTAAGTTTAAAATTTTAGCTGCTTCAAAAACTCTAGCTTCAATTTCATCTTTTGGAAGATGCTTAATTTTTAAAGAATAAGCGATGTTATCGAATACATTTAATTGAGGATATAAGGCGTAATTTTGGAAAACCATTGAGATATTTCTGTCTTTACTTTCAATATAATTAGCATATTTATCTTTAATATATAATTCACCACTACTAATTTCTTCAAGTCCGGCAATCATTCTTAAAGTTGTAGATTTTCCACATCCAGAAGGTCCAACAAAAACAACAAATTGATTCTTTTTAATATATAAATTGAAATCAAATACAGCTTGTACCCCATTTGAATATATTTTATTAACGTTTTTTAAACTAACAAAATTTTCAGCCATAAATTACTCCTTAACACCAGTCATTGCTACACCTTCAATAATATGATTTGAAGCAACAATATAAATAAGTAACATTGGAATCATTGAAATAACTGAGGCAGCAAGTGCAACACCTTGAGCACCTTGTGTTCCTCTATTTAAGTCAACTAAATAAGTTAAACCAAGTTGTAATGTCCAAGTTTCTTTACTTCCATATCCTAAAACAATTTGAGCCCATTGGAAATCATTCCAAACACCCATAAATGAGAACATTCCTTGAACAAATAAAACTGGTTTAGCAAGTGGTAAAACTACAGTTAAGAATGTTCTAAATTTACTTGCTCCATCAATTGAAGCAGATTCAACTAAACTCTTAGGAATTCCTTTAAAGAATTGTCTCATTAAGAAAATTCCTCCGATTCCTCCAAGTCCAGGTAAAATAATTGATAATAAGTTCAATGATAAGCCCATTTTAACAATATTTACAAATTGTGGAGTTGTTAAAACGATGCCTGGAATCGTCATTGTTGCGATTAATATATAAAATAATGTGTCTCTTCCTTTAAATTCTAAGAATGTAAATGCATAAGCTGCTAAAGATGAAATTACTAAATATAAAGCTGTATGACTTACACTAACAATTAATGAATTTAAAACCCATTGAGCAACTGGTTGTTTATCAATTGAGTAATTATAAGCTGTTGTTTGATCTGCTCCTACAAATAATGTTTTAAAGTTTTCAAAAGTATAACCCATGCTTGGGAAGAAACTATTTGGATTTGTTGCCCATTCATCGGCAGATTTTAATGCACCATTAAAAACCCAAACAAGTGGGAAAATCCATATTACAACGAATATTGTAAATAGGACTGTTAAGATAATTCTAGAGGCTATTTCCTTGGAAGTATTGGATGAATTTCTTCTCATACTTATCTCCTCCTTTTTTATCTCTAGTAACGATTAATTGAACTGTAGTAATAAGTCCAATTATAATTCCTAAAATAATACACATTGCACTAATTGATCCTGCAGTCGAAAATTTACCTGCACCGGTTAATTTATCTTGAATAACATAAACAATTGAATGCGTTAAACCAGGTCTTTCACTGTGTTGAGGATCAGCAGGTCCTCCACCAGTTAAAACTCTCATTTGACCATAAACATTCATATAACCAATTATTGTGTTAAATGTACAAATTATAAGTTGATATTTAATTCCTGGGATTGTGACATATCTAATTTTATCCCATGTAGTCGAACCATCGACTTCTGCAGCTTCATATAAAGATTTATTAACATTTTCTAAACCTGCAGCAATAATTACAAAATTTCCACCTATGTTATATAAACATAAAAGGAAAATTACAAACCATGCTGAAAATCTATTATTAAACCATTGATAATTAATACCAAATAAATGGTTTATAAAGCCGTTTTCACCATTCTGGAATAAAAACGCAAACGCAGCACCAGTCGAACTAACTGCAAAAATAGAAGGTAAATAAATTAAACTTCTAAATATTTTAAATCCATAAGGTTTCTTCTTAATTCCTAAAGCTAAAAAGAATGGGAGAATAATACTAACTGGGACAATTACTAAACAATATAAAACTGTATAAAGTAATCCATACCAGAATCCATAAAATGATGGATTTTTCTCAGTCATTATTGTTCCATCAACGTTATAAATTGGCTCCCCTTCGATAATAATTGGTTTTTCTTTAACAAATAAGAAGTCAAAATAATTTTTAAAACCTACAAAATAAGTATCGCTTGGATCTACCATATTGTAATGATAAAAACTCATAGTGATACCATTTATTAAAGGATATATAAAGAAAATTACGAAAAAAGTAAAAAACGGAATAAGGAATAATAAAGCAATGCCATATTTTTTAAAATAATGGCTTACTTTTTCTTTATTATGAATTCCGTTTGATTTTACTTTGTACATTATTGAACGTCAGCAATTAAAGCGAGTGATCTCTTATATTGTTCATCAACGATTTCTTCAATAGTTTTGTTTTGAGTATTAGTGTTGAAAGTTTGATGCCAAATTTCATTAATACCATTATTTGTTTCACTACCAAATGTTTCAGTGTAATATTTTGTTCTTCCACCTAAAGTAATATTTGCTGGATTACCTAAATATTGACCGATTGATTGATAAAAATCACTATTTAAGAATTCTTGATCTTCCATACCACTAACAAGTGATGGTAAATGGCCACCTTTAAGCCATTCAGTATATTGTTTTGTCATCCAATCAACAAATACAACTGCTGCTGCAGCTTCTGTTGCTGATGTACAAGTTTTTGATAAGCTGAATGCGTGAGCGATACCACAAATTGTTTTTGCATATTCTTTTGTAGTATCAAATGCAAACATATTTGATAATGGTAAAACACCGACAGTATCTTTGAATGAATCTTGTCCAAATCCAATCTTTGAATTACAAGTATCTTTAATACCATTTAAGTTCCATGGACCAGTTGAAGCAAAAACTAATTCACCTTTATAGAATTGATCAATAAATTCAGTAGGATTAGTTTCGTTAATAATTGGTAATGTACCATCAGTTGGATACATTAAAGTTCTCATTCTCTTGAAATAATTAATTACTTCTGGAGTATTAAATGCTGGGAGTCCTTTATCATTAACAATTTTTCCACCATTTTGTAAAACACCTGTTAATGCATAAGTTGCTTCATCATCTAAAGCTTCAATACACATATAATAAGGATAAAGATTAGTTCCTGCAGGTTTTGTTTGCCATGAAATATCACCAGCACTAAATGATGCTGATGTTCTAAATTGATAAGTTCCAGCTTTAGCTTTTTGAGCTAATTGTTTACAAACATCAACCATTTCATCAAAATTACTAGGAATTGCTAATCCATTTTGCAAAATAATATCTTTTCTATAAATTAAAATATTTGAGTGACAATCTAATGGGATTCCATATAAACCATCATCATAATAGAAATCATCCATTACTGCTTTTTGATAATGATCACGGTTAAAATCTATTTTCGAATATTTGATTGCTTCATCCCATTTATTAAAAATGTTGTAACTCTTTAATTCTGCAACTCTAGGACCATGACCAACAACTAAATCTGGAGCATGTTTTGGATCAACATTGATTGTATTAACTACAGTATTTGAGAATTCATCATGTCTTACTTCTCTTCTAGCAACAGAAATTTCACCTAAATGTTCTTTATTAAATTTATCAACTATTCTTTGTTGAATCATTCCATCAGAACCGATTGAAATTGACCAGAAATCTAATTCAACTCCATCAAATATTGGATTTCCTTCCTCATCATATTTAATATCGTTTACTAAAGCATTTTTATCTCCACCATCATCAACAGGAGGATTGTTACTTGGAGTTTTTGCAGTACACGAAACACTTGTAGCAAATAAAGATGCTAATAACAAGCTATAAATTATTTTAGTTTTTTTCATAAATTTTACCTCATTATCATTATAAGGGGTTTAAATGCTCTTCCGTTATACAAAAATTCTCATTTAGTATACAAATATTCTCAAAAATGGTAAAATTACTATGCAATGAAAAAGAAAAATCTTGATATACTTAATTTGAAGAATGGTTATTTATATAACCATGGCTATTTAAAAGACGATGAAATTTACAGCCCAACCTACTTCAATAAAAATATTTTTTGTTTACTCAAGATTAAAACTGCTGGGAAAGTTAAATTAAAAATTAATGATGATGTTCATTTTATTAAAACCGAAAAATCATTTACTGTCCTTATTATGAAAGGACAAACTTTTTCCTTAATTTCTTCAAAAAAAGTTGAGTTTTGGGCGTTTTTCTTTGAAATTAATGACTTTTTTAAGTTTAAAAACAGTATTGATAGAATGAAATTAAAAATAGTTGAATACTACTTTTATTCATTTTCTAGCTTTTATAAACAAGAAGGACAAACCTATAAAGCAATCAACAATATCACCCAATCTATAATGGATCTAGCATCATTAAACTTGCCAGATTACGTTTTAGATATTGAACATCTTTTATGGGATTTATTATTGTTAATTGAAAAAGAAATGTTTTATATTGGTTATCATCCAATTATTGATAATAAATCAACTGATTATAAAGATTTAGAACCAGCTATTGAATATATTGAAAAAAATATAATAAGTGAAAACGTAATTAATTTAGATAAACTTTGTGAAATCACTTCTTTATCTAAAGCATCATTTATGCGTAAATTCAAAAAATTATTTATTTATACACCTGTTGAATTTGTAAATGTTAAAAAAATGGAAATAGCAAAAAACCTAATTCAAACTACTAACGACAGCATAACTGACATAGCATTTAAATTAGGTTATTCAAATCTAATAACTTTTGAAAGAAACTTCAAAAAAATATATAAAGTTAATCCTTCTTATCTAAGAGTAAACTTAAATATGAAGGTATCATAAATGAATCATTTCACCAATTAACCCTGCAAAAGCCCCTTCTTTTGCTTCATTTGAGTCTTTATGAGCAATAAGCCATTTATTGCAGCTCCATAAAAGTTTATCTTTTTCTGATCTAACTTCTCCTACGTTAGTTCCTCTTGGTAAAGCAACTAACATAATAAAAGTACATTCTCCATTACTAATTGGAGCATAGTGAAGTGTTGTAGAAAATACTTCAACAGCAACACCACTTGGAACTAAAAAAGCTTCTGCTTTTGATAAATCATAAATTCCATTAACAACATCTTTTCTTTCACCAACAAGTAAAATAAATGGTTCATTTGCTAAATTGATTTCACTTGATTTATGATACTCTAAGCATGTATTTACATGGTTATATCCTGAACAATAACCAAGTTGAATTGGGTAAGAACCAAAGTATTGATCTTGCAATTTTTTAAAGCTTTCACAAGCTTCTAATTTATCATCACTAGCTTTATATATAACTCTATCTTTTGGACATTCTCTAGTCTTTAAAACTTCGAGTATATCGCTAAAATCATCGTTAATGATGACTCCATATTTTTTAAATTCTTTGCTATAAATAGATTTAATTTCCATAATTAATTTGCTTGAACAAAATCGTGTCCTAATGGTGTAAATACAAATTTAGCCATTTTAAAATATTGTTTTCCAAAAGGAATTCCAATAATAGTTATGCAAAAAATAATACCAACTAAGAAATAAATTAAAGCACTTTCCCATCCAAATAAAATTGCCCAGAAAAAGTTAAGAAATTTCTTAAATCCATTTGGGTTTGTTTTTACTACTTCTTTACCCATTGGCCAAATAAAGAATTTACCAATTTTAAATTGTTGTAAGCCTACTGGAATAAAAATAATTGTAATGCATAACACGATACCTGAAATAAAAGCACCGATTGCCATTTCAAGTCCACCAAAAATGAGCCAAAGAATATTTCCAAAAGTCTTCATTTTGTTTAAAAACCCCCTAAATCTCAACTATTTTTTAAAATTTTCATTATTTTAAGTAATAGTTCATTACTTATATTTTACCAAATTAAACAAATATGAAAATATGTAAAACAAAGATTTTTAAACCCTAGAACTAACTTATTAATATTGTTTAAATAAATTAAAATGCTAAACTAATCACAAGGAGATTTTTATGTATATAATAGAAACAAATCAAATTACAAAAAATTATGGTAAATTTGTTGCTGTTGATCATGTAGATATGCATATTAAAGAAGGTTCAATTTATGGATTCGTTGGAGAAAACGGATCAGGTAAAACAACCATCATGCGTTTACTTACAGGACTTGCTGAACTCACTAGTGGTTCATATACAATGTTTGGCGTTTCTAATAAATCTAGTGATATTTATAAAGTTAGAAACCAAACAGCAGCAATTGTTGAAACTGCTTCTTTAGTACCAACTATGACAGCTAGAGATAACATTTTATATGCTGAAGCTTATATAGGTGTAAAACTTACTGAAGAGCAAAGAAATAATTTACTTGCTTTAGTTCATTTAGAAAATACTGGCAAAAAGAAAGTTAAAAACTTTTCTTTAGGTATGAGACAAAGACTTGCTATTGCTCTTTGTTTAATAAATGAACCTAAACTTCTTTTACTTGATGAACCAATGAATGGACTTGATCCTGAAGGTATTGCTGATCTTAGAGAAACATTAGTTAAATTAAATCAAGAAAAAGGAATTACTATTTTAATTTCGTCTCATATTCTTTCAGAACTTGAAAAAATTGCTACTGATTATGGATTTATATTACATGGCAAAATGCTTGAAGAAATTTCTAGTCAAGAATTAGTCGATAAATGTCATAAATCAATTACTTTAAAAGTAGACAATAAAGATGAAGCAATAAAAGTTTTAGAAAGTTTAAAACTCAAAAACTTTAAAGAATATCCAAATAATGAATTTAGAATTTATGATGAAATAACAATTAACGAAATTGTTAAAGCTTTAGATAAAGCAAAAGTTGCTATTACTTCTTTAAATTCTAACGATAATAATGTTGAAGATTATTATCTTAATTTAATTAAAGGAGGCTATTAATATGAATAGAATAATTAAAGCATTCCTTTTTAAACTTAAAAAAGATTTAACATTTAGAATTACATTAATTGTTGGTCTTTCTGTTGCAGTTTTAATGACTTTAATCAATTTCTTAATTGATTTTAGTTCAAGAGATGAAACAGGTATTAAATTTGCTATGTGTAATGGTCAAAATTTATTACTTTCATCTTTATCACCAATTCAAAACTTTGGCTTAGCAATTCCAATTAACTTAATTGCTTTTACTGTAGCTGAATTTACACAAGGTGTTATTAGAAATAAAATTATTGCAGGTAATTCAAAAAGAAAAGTATATATTGGATTATTCTTATCAGGATTAATCTTTACTTTTGTAATAATGATTGCTTATGTTTTATTATGCTTTGCACTTGGTTCAATAATAGGTGGATTTGATCCAAATGGTAGTGCTAATACTGGAAATATTATTGGTGATTTAATCGGAACTAAAATAACACCTGAATTTTTAATTCGTAAATTAATAGTAACAGTATTTATTTATTTTAGTATTACTTCATTCACGATTATGATTGCTACATTATTTAGAAATGTTGGTCCATCAATTACTATTACATTAATTGTTTTATTAATATTAAATATTGCTGGAATGATTATTTTATCTAATGGATATAATGCTGAAACTAATTCTTTAGAAGGATTTTCTAAAATATTTGCTTATATAAACCCATTATCAACAATTTCATTTAGTAGCATTACTTCTAAAACTGTTGGTGAAAATACAATTAGAGTTTATGAATTATCTAATTCCTTATTTATTTCAAATATATTAAATAACCTAGGCTTTGGTGCTTTATGGTTATTTGCTGGAATGGAAATATTTAATAGATCTGATATTAAGTAAATTAAAAATTTCAAAGTATTTAATCATTTATACTTCTCAAATAATAAAAAAAGAAGCCTGTTTTGATGGGTACCCAGTTTCCTAGACATTAAATGTTTGTTAACTGGATTATATCATAAGACTAACATGGATGCTTCCCTAAACTTAGATGGAGGCATCCATTTTGTTTTGCTTTTAATCCTTTGGTTATTGTAATAATCTATATAGTCAGCAACCGCTTTCTTAAACTGATCGAATGTTTTGAATTCTGATTCGTGGCCATAAAACATTTCGTTTTTCATTACTCCAAAGAAAGATTCCATTATGCAGTTATCAATGCAATTTCCTTTTCTAGACATTGATTGAATAATGCCTTTTTCCTTAAGTCTTTGTTGATAATAGCTATGTTGATATTGCCAACCCATATCACTATGAAAGATTAGTCCTTCTAGATCAGGATATTTTATAAAAGCTTCATCTAACATTCGTTTTGTTTGTTCTAGATTTGGAGATAATGATAAATCCCATGAAACAACATCTCCCATTCCCATATCAATAATCGGAGATAGATAAAATTTACCAAATGCACAGTTAAATTGAGAAACATCTGTTGTCCATTTTTCATTTGGCTTATTCGCTATGAAGTTTCTATTGATAAGATTATCCGCGATATGACCGATTTCACCGATATAAGAATGATACTTTTGTTTCTTTTTAACCGCTCTTAAGCCAAGTTTACTCATTAATCGGAGAACTTTCTTATGATTAATTAAATAACCACGATTATGAAGCTCCGCTGTTATTCTTTTAAAGCCGTATCTTTGTTTGTTTTCATAGAAAATATCCTGGATTAGTTCCATTATTTCCTTATTTTTAATATCTTTATCAGGCTTATTGAGTTCGAAATAATATGTTGCTCTAGGAAGAGAAGCCACTTTAAGTAATTTAGAAAGTTTCCGTTTCTT